>JBAXOD010000009.1:0-54125 GCA_037133435.1 Candidatus Moraniibacteriota bacterium
ACAGAGGGTCTTGTTTTTGTTTTGGGAAAGCCTTGGGAAGTGCAGGCAGTTCAGGCCGATGGCGATATGAATATCTGTTGAACCGTGGTGAAGTTACCTTCCGGGCCACCACCCGCTAACACTTGAATTGCTGGGAGGTTCAGCAACGACTGAATAGTTTCCTTTCCTTTGGGTGTGAGTAAACCGTACAGTTCGTCTATTTCCATTCGAGTCTCCGGATACATTGTGAAAAACCTCGTTTGGAACATAGTGTCTCGGATCGTCTTTTTTGTCAATTTTTCTGCCTGTGGCGCTTTGCGGCCAAACCGTTGCCGGGGTAGAATGGCAATATGTCCGATATACGGATATTTTTCAGGTGCGCTTCAAGATATCTATGCCGAAACCGGAAAAAGAGAGCAAGCAAGAGGAAAACGGTAACGCACCGGCACCGGGCCTGTTCGGCTTGCTTGCCGGATACAAGGGGCTGATCGGTGCGCTCGTCGTGCTGACCGTCATCGCGAACGGGCTCTCAGTCGCGGTGCCAAAAATCATCGCGAGTGCCATCGACACGTACGCTACCGGGAGTTTCGACATGACCAGGTTTGTCGTCGTGTTTCTGGTCGTGGCGATCCTTATCTTCCTCTTCACGTATCTGCAAAATATCGTGCAGGTGTTCGCGTCCGAGAAGGTGGCCCGTGATATGCGAAACGGAATCGTCGCCAGGCTCTCGGTGCAGCCGTTCTCGTATATCGAGACCGCTACGCCGGCGCGACTCCTGACCAATCTCACGTCGGATGTCGACGCGGTCAAGACGTTCGTCTCGCTCGCCATCTCGTCGATCATCTCGTCGGCCTTCCTTATCGTCGCGGTGGCGGTTCTCCTTCTCGTCACCGATTGGAAACTCGGACTCGCGGTACTTTCCGTGATGCCGTTCATCGCCCTCGCCATCTTTCTCATCCTGGGCCGGGTCCAGAAGCTGTTCATATTGTCGCAGGAAGCCATCGACTGGCTCAACAAGGTGATCAGCGAGAGCATCCTGGGAGCGTCACTCATACGCCTGCTTGATTCGCACGACCGTGAGGGAGACAAATTCACCGCAGCCAATACCGAGGCGAAACGGATCAGTCTTCGGATCTTGGGCCTGTTCGCGAGCCTCGTGCCGATCATCACGTTCTTCACCAATATCGCGACGCTCGCGATCCTTCTTTTGGGCGGACATTTCGTCATCCAGGGCGATATGACGCTCGGCAATTTCACCGCGTTCAACAGCTATCTCGCCATCCTCATCTTCCCGATCCTCATCATCGGGTTCATGGGCAATGTCATCGCGGCCGCTTCCGCCTCATATGGACGGATACTCCAGGTTTTGAACGCGCCCATCGAGAAGAAGACCGGAGGACTCCAAGCGACGCTTCGCGGCGATATCGAGGTGAAACATGTCACGGTCGACTTCGAAGGGAAGTCTGCGCTGCGTGATATCTCGTTTTCGATCAAGGCCGGAAGCAAGACCGCCATTATCGGTCCCACGGCCGCTGGCAAGACACAACTCCTCTATCTCCTGACGGGACTGCTTACGCCGACGTCGGGCGAGATCCTGTATGATGGCAGGCTTCTCGACGAGTACGACAAAGAGAGCCTGCACGGTCAGGTCGGCTTCGTGTTCCAGGACAGCATCATGTTCAATCTGAGCCTGCGAGAAAACATCGCGTTCAGTAATACCGTCAGCGACGAGAGTCTCGGGAAGGCGATCGCGACCGCAGAGCTCCAGGAATATGTCGAGAACCTGCCGCAGCACCTTGATACCGTCGTCTCGGAACGGGGGACCAGCCTCTCCGGAGGACAGAAACAGCGGATCATGCTGGCCCGTGCGCTCGCGCTCGATCCGAAAGTGCTCTTGCTCGACGATTTCATAGCGCGCGTCGATGCCGATACCGAACGCAGGATCCTACGAAACGTCGCGCGGGAATACCCGTCGCTCACCCTGGTATCGGTCACACAGAAGATATCCTCCGTCGCGCACTATGATCAGATCCTCCTCCTCATGGAAGGGGAACTTCTGGCGAAGGGGACACACGAGGAACTGATGGCGACGTCGCCCGAATACGTGCAGATCTTCGAGTCGCAAAAAAGCACGAGCCAGTACGAATAAGAATGACTATGGAGTATTCACTCACCAAGACGGACATAGAGAAAGAGAAGGAGAAAAGCGTGCTGTCCACCGCGTGGAAGCGGCTGGTTCCGCTTATGCAAGAGGAAGGACGCGCGGTGTCGCTCGCGATCATAGCGATTCTCGTGAGCTCCGCCGTGACGCTTGCCGTGCCGATCATCATCGCGCAAGCCGTCGACGGGGCGATCGCCCAAGGCGACTACGGCGGACTCCGTACGTATGCAGCGTGGCTCTTGGGGATTTTCCTTGTCGGGCTCGTTTCGAATTATCTGCAGGTAAAGACCATGGGCGGAGTGGGACGCCGACTGCTCTTCAATCTGCGCAACAAGGTATTCGACAAACTGCAGGAGCTGCCTGTCGCGTTCTTTAACCGCAACAAGGCGGGCGATATCATCTCTCGCATCAACAACGATACCGAGAAACTCAATCAGTTCTTCGCGCAGGCGCTGATGCAGTTCATGGGCAATATCATCCTCATCGTCGGGACAGGTGTGTTTCTCGTCGTGCTCGATGTCCGGCTCGGCACGGTCGCGCTCGTGCCGGCGGCGCTCGCGCTCGTCGCGACACGATTGCTTTCGCCGTGGGTCAAACGGACCAGCCTGGCGAGCCTGAGGACGCTCGGTGCCATGAGCGGCGAGATCCAGGAAAGCATCAATAATTTCAAGGTGATCGTGGCGTTCAACCGGCTCGATTATTTCCGGGACAAATTCAGGGAAGCGAACGAACGGAATTACAAGGCGTCCGTCGCCGCCGGCGTGGCGAGCAATATCTTCAATCCGATCTACGTGCTCGTCTCGTCATTGGCGCAGCTTGCCGTACTGGCCTATGGGATCACGCTTATCGGCGAGGGACGATTCACGGTCGGACTCCTGATAGGATTCCTGCTGTATGTCAACGGGTTTTATACCCCGCTTCGGCAACTTGCCTCGGTATGGCCCTCACTCCAGCTCGCGCTTGCGGGACTCGACCGAATCTCCGAGGTGCTCTCGCTCGACTCCGATATACGGGAAATGCCGGAATGCGCGATCCCGCCGCAAATTCCGTCGACGGCCGTTCTTGAGTTCCGCAACGTCTCTTTCCGATACGTGGAAGGGAAAGATGTGTTGACGGACGTGAACTTCGCGCTTGAGCGTGGGAAGACGTATGCGCTCGTCGGCCCGACCGGGGGCGGCAAGACGACGACGGCATCGCTTATGGCCCGACTCTACGATCCGAGCGAGGGTACGATTTTTTTGGAAGGGAAGGATATCCGGTGCTACGAGGCGACCGAGCGGGCGAAGCGGATCGGATTCATCCTGCAGGAGCCGTTCCTCTTTACCGGTACGGTGCGCGAGAACATTCTCTACGGGAACAGGGACCATCAGGGGTATACCGTCGAAGAACTTTCCGCAGTCTTGGAATCGGCACACCTGACGACGCTCCTCGCGCGGTTTCCCGACGGGCTCGAGACTCGTATCGCATCGGGAGGGGACGCCATCAGTCTGGGCCAGAAACAGTTGATCGCGTTCATCCGCGCGGTGTTACGCGATCCGGACATCCTCATCCTCGACGAGGCGACGGCGAATATCGACACGGTCACGGAACAGTTGTTGGAGGAAATCATCGACGCACTGCCCAAGAAGACGACCAAGGTCATCATCGCACACCGGCTCAACACGATCGAGAACGCCGACGAGATATTCTTCGTGAACGCCAAGACGATCAAGAACGCCGGCTCCATGCAGCACGCCGTCGACATGCTCTTGCACGGCAAGCGCGCGAGCTAGCATTTACAGGCGCACTTCGTTTTGTTTCGAAATCACCCAAAAAAAAAGCAGTCGTGACTTTTTGAGTCAGACTGCTGATTAAATGATATATTTCTTATAATTAATGCCCCTTATTCTCCTTGTTCTTATTGCCAAGAACCTGGTCAGCGTAAATCCAGAAGAATGTGTACATCATATAATGATTACGGATCCACACAGTAAATTGTTTTCTGCTTTCAGAATATGATCCGTATAAAGATCCTGCTGGAATTCTTGTGCAGTTGCAACGGCTGATTTGCTCTTCTGGATCGAAGAGCCCCATGAAATCCGTATCTAAATCAACTGGAGAGTCAACCGAAAGCACCCATCGATCATCTGACTCGCCTAGTAAGGTGAAGATGGTTTTGTTGTCCAGTCGGATTTTGTATACAGGCAACGTAATCCCGGCTGATTGGTGAGTAGCTACAACGAAAATATTATTAATATTTCTTTCCCAGTCTTCGTAATCAGTTGAGAGTACCCCGCAGAGTCTGTTATTTATGAACCGTGTTTGTAGCCATGCTTTGTTTGTGGCTATGTTGTGATCCGTTATGTTTTCATTTGTCCATTGTTGAAGAGTAATGGCTTTTCATTCTGGCATGTGAGTCCTCCTGGTTGTTCGTGAGTGAAAATTGTTAATTGATACTTGAACAGTTTATAGCACTATTCATTCATCGTGTCAACTCTTCACAACGGAAAAGAATGCGTTTATACTGGGCATATTAGTAATTCCATCATGAAGCAGAAGGACAAAATCCGCTGGCAATTCGCCGGAGTGTTGGGGCTTGCGCTTATTTCGGGACTTTTGGCATATCCAAAGGTGTTTTCGTACGCTCCGTTTCCGAGTGTCGCGTCTTTGGAACAGAAGCTCAAACTGAACCTCGGACTAGATCTGCAGGGCGGTATCCACCTCGAATATGCCGCCGACACCTCGCAGGTGCCGGTCGGTAAGAAGGCGGAAGCACTTCAGGCGGCGCTCTCGGTCGTCGAGCGGCGAGTGAACGCGTTCGGCGTGGGCGAGTCGGTCATCCAGTTGTCCAAATCCGGTTCCGAAGACCGTATCATCGTCGAACTTCCGGGTGTGAAGGATATCGAAGAGGCCAAGAAGATGCTCAAGGAGACCCCATTCCTCGAATTCCGCGAATCCAACGAGGCGGAAATTTCGGGACAGATCGCGCAGCAAAACGACGCTTCCAAGAAACAGGCTCAGGACGTATTAGCTCGTGCGCTTTCCGGCGAGGACTTCGCGAAGCTTGCGAGTACGTACAGTCAGGATCCCGGATCCAAGGATAAAGGTGGCGATCTCGACTTCGTGAAAAAGGGGATGTTCGTACCGGAATTCGATGCCGTCATCTTCAAGGACGATTTCAAGGCGGGGACCGTGTATCCCGAGCTCGTGGAGAGTCAGTTCGGCTGGCATATCATCAAGAAGATCGAGACTCGCGGCGAAGGGGACACACTCGAGGTGCATACGGCTCATATCCTGTTCCCCAAGGAATCGATCGACATGGTTCCGGATGCCTATAAATACAAGACGACGGGACTCTCCGGCAAGAATCTCAAGAGCGCGGCCGTGGATTATCAGGGACAGGGATTCGGCAAGCCGCAGGTCGCGATCCAGTTCGACGATGAAGGGGCGAAGCTCTTCGCCGATATCACGAAGCGAAACGTCGGAAAGCCGCTCGCCATTTTCCTCGACGGGACGGTCGTGAGTGCTCCGACGGTACAAAATGCCATTCTCGACGGTCGTGCGGTTATCACGGGAAATTTCACGCTCGAAGAGACGAAACAATTGGTCCAACGGTTGAACGAAGGGGCGCTTCCGGTGCCGATCACGCTCGTAGGACAACAGTCTATCGACGCCTCGCTCGGCGAAGGAGCGCTTCGGCAGAGCGTTTTCGCCGGACTGATCGGGCTCCTCGCGGTTTCCATCTTCATGGTGCTCTACTATCGGTTCCTGGGACTCGGTGCGGTGTTCGCGGTGTTGGTCTATTCGGCCATGCTGCTTGCCATCTTCCGGTTGTCCGACTTCACACCGTTTCCGATCACTCTGACGCTTTCGGGTATCGCGGGATTCATACTCTCGATCGGTATCGCGGTGGATGCGAACGTGCTCATCTTCGAACGGACCCGCGAAGAACTTTCGTACGGGAAGTCCGTCCACAAATCGCTCGAGGAAGGTTTCAACCGCGCATGGCCGAGTATCCGTGACGGACATGTCTCGACCCTTATCACTACCGTCGTTTTGACGATGCTCGGGACCGGGTTCGTGAAGGGATTCGCGGTCATACTCGCGCTCGGTGTTCTCCTGTCACTCTTTACCGCGGTCGTCTTGGTTCGTACCTGGCTCCGGTTCGTGGTGGGAGATTGGGCGGAGACCCGTCAGGCGATCCTGGTCGCCCCGAAAAAGGCTCCGGAAGAGGTTGTGGAAATCAAGAAAACGGAATCGGGAGTCAAAGGGGAAGGCAAGAATACGGAAACAGGAATCAAGAATGAAGAGAAGAAGAGTGAGGAAAAGCACCGACCCGCGAAAAAGAAGAAACCGAAGCATAAGAAGCGATAGTCGTATCGTTTCCCGTTATTTGTACCATATTCTCCAGTGTCCCAATCCGTTAACCCGTGAACACGCTCACGATCCTGTTCCCGGTTATCCGCTATCAGTAGTAAGTTGTCAGTTGTAAGTCTGTCATATGATCCAAATCATTCAGAAACGAAAATATACGTATTGGATATCGGGAGTGCTCGCCGTTCTCTCAGTCGTGGCGCTTGCCGTGTACGGTCTCCGGCTCGGACTCGATTTCAACGGTGGCACGATGATCGAAGTGCAGTTCGCGAAGTCACCCGCCCCGCAGGTGGTCGAGATCCAAGACGCGCTCTTGACGCTCGATCTGCGGAGTCTGACCGTGCAGGAGACCGGTGACAACGGTGCGATCATCCGTTTCCTTGCCTCCGACGACGCCGTGAATGGCCAGGTACTTGATTCGCTGAAGAAGACCGATCCGGATCTGAAGCTTCTCCGGACGGATTTCATCGGTGCGTCCGTCTCCGGGGACATCCGCAGGAACGCCATCTGGGGGACGCTCATCTCAATCATTGCAATAGCCGCGTATATCGCCTTCGCGTTCCGCAAAGTATCGCACCCGATCGGTTCATGGGAATACGGCTGGGGGGCGGTCATCGCGCTCGCACATGATCTTTTGATCACGACCGGATTCTTCGCCGTCTTCGGGAAGTTCATGGGAGTCGAGGTCGGGGTACCGTTCATCGCGGCGCTTCTGACCATTCTCGGTTACTCGGTGAACGATACGATCGTCGTATATGACCGGATCCGTGAGAACCTGCTTCGGACGCGTGCCAAGTCCGACTTCGAGGACGTTGCGAACCGTTCGGTGAACGAGACGATGTCGCGCTCGATCAATACGTCGCTCACCGTGCTCATCGTGCTTGCCGCGGTCGCGGCCTTCGGCGGCGAAGGTGTTCGTTGGTTCGCTATCGCACTCCTCCTTGGCGTCACCTTCGGCACCTATTCCTCGATTTTCGTCGCTTCGGCGCTCCTCGTGACGCGGTATAAGATGAGAGAGAACAGATAACCGGGAACATAGTTAACGGGCTCACGAGTTAACGTGTTAACGAGTTGGGAATCGGAACGGGGTCGAAAGTCCGTCGAGGCAGGGAATAGAGGAGATATAAATTTAGAATTTCGAATTTCGAATTTTGGAACGGGAACGGGGAGAGTCGAAATAATACTGATAAAATGAAACCGAAAGCTGAAATGGGGTCGAGAGTATAAAATGAAAATTGTAAACTCGGCTTACTCCACTGCCTGAGAGGAGTTCGTGAGTCCTCGAAGCACGTCGTTCGCGAACGACCGTGTCGAGGGTGAGGGGTGGAAGAAATTATACGTATTTTTAGATCCTATGCTCAATATCTTTCAAGGCAGGAATAAGAAGGGGGAAAAGAAGAATGAAAAAAGTCTCGAGGAACAGCTCGCGGCTTTCCCGGGCGCGCCGAAGCTCGAGGACATGAAATGGCACGAACGGGTCGCCATGAAACAGTTTCTCAAGATGAGCCCCGAAGAACAGAAGAAGGCCGCCGAGAAGGCTATGGAAAAGATGAAGCCCGAGGACCTCGAGAAGAACAAGAAACAGATCATCGAACAGCTCGAGGAAATGCGGAGGAATCGCATGATTTCCGACGACCAGTATCGCCTGATGAAGCGGAAGTACGGGGTGAAATAGGCAGATAACAAGCCTACGCCAAGGCTACGGCGTGGCGATGCAGTTAGCAGGGAAGATACAAATTTCGAATTTTGAAATGGGAACGGGAACAAAGAAAAGGGAAAAGCAGAGCGGAAAAAGGATGGAGACGGCTACAGATTTTCAGGAAATGAACATGGAACGTTCGGATCCGGAAGGGAATACGATGTCGTCGGACGGATGCGGTCATCCTGTTTTGGACGTGGAACAGCTTTCTTCTCTTCAATGGCATTATATTCATAGGCGGATTAGGACTCCGTGGTATACTTATCTGCTCTGGGAGGGCGTTTCAAAACATCATTACGGGAAACTGTCGTTTCCGTACGAGATGAAGGACGTGCTGTATGTCGACGGGGAAATCGCATTCGCCGAATCCGTCTGGGTCGCGGTCGAGCGGGCGGTGTTCTCGGTGTTGGAGGAAGACCCCGATTTTATCCTCGGTCTGTTTCGTGAGGCATACTCGCTTGATGAGGAGATTCTCGGTTTCGTGAAACCGCTTTCGATACACGATTTTTCCGCGACCGATTCTTCCGAACTGGCCGACATTTTGGATCGATACGTCGCCCTGACCGTTTCAGCTTCGGCGTTCATGATATTTCCTTTGTTCATGGAACGGATTCTGGAAGACCGTATTTCGGCTTCCGTACGGGACCGGTTTAAGGAAGAATCCGATGTGGTGATGCAAATGCTGACAACATCGGTTCGCCCGAGTTCTACACAAGAGGAAGAAATCGCATTATTGGAACTTTCTTCACGATACGCGCGCGGTGAGGATATCGGGGGCGATATTTCGAAGCATATCGAAATGTTCGGATGGCTCTCCAATGCCGCTTTGGATGGGTCATACTTTTCGGAAAAGGATGTTTTAGACCGCATATCAGTCGTAGTGGAGAAACATCCGGAAGATACCCTTGCCGAAATGCTACGGGAAAGGAAACGAGTGAAAGTGACGGTCGCACGGTATCGGGAAATGCTAAGGAAGGATATCGCGTCTGCCATCGATACCTTGCAGGAAGCGATCTATTTCCGGAGTTGGAGGACTGAACGTTTCTATAGGAATATCCAATATCTCCGTGGGCTTCTCGAAACGATCGCGGAGCGGATCGGATGCGACCCGTCGGGCGGGATCTATTACCTGCTCCCGATCGAGGTGTCTGCACTGCTTCGGAGCGGATCGCGATGTGACATGACGCTTATCGATGAAAGAAGGAAAGGATATGTGCTGTATGGTGACGGAGAGCGTACGGAAGCGTATTCCGGACCGATCGTCGGTATCGCCCGGGAACGGATCGACGTAACGGGTATCGGAGTCGTGAAAGACAGCGAGTTGACGGGGAAAACCGCCTATCCCGGCAGAGTATCCGGACCGGCCTGCGTCATACGGAACACGGAGGACTTTTCGAAAATGCGAGATGGCGATGTCCTGGTCTCACATTCCACGACGCCGGATTACGTTCCCGTCATCCGCCGCGCGATCGCCATCGTCACGGACGAGGGTGGGGTGTTAAGTCACGCATCCGTGATATCGCGTGAGATGCGGATCCCGTGCGTTATCGGTACGAAATCGGCGTCCAAAGTCGTTCATGACGGCGATATGGTCGAAGTCGACGCGGATTCAGGCGTGGTGAAGATCCTTTGATCCGTTTATGATGCGCCTCACTTCCTTTCGGCGGATCCGCCATGATACAATGGATTCGCTCACTTTTTGACGAAAGAACGATATGAATGAACGCGAAGTGAAAATCGAGGAACTGTTGACCCGCGGCGTCGCCGAGGTGATCGATCGGGATCGTCTGAAAAAACGGCTTCTTTCCGGCGAGAAACTTCGCGTGAAGCTCGGCATCGATCCGACGAGTCCGAACATCCATCTCGGTCGTTCCGTGGTACTTCTCAAACTGCGTGATTTTCAGGAGCTCGGTTGCCAGATCATCCTCATCGTCGGGGATTTCACCGGACTGATCGGCGATACGAGCGACAAGGACGCGGAGCGCCCGATGCTTGATGCCGCGAAGGTGGAGTCCAATATGAGCTCATATTTCGAACAGGCGTCCAAAGTGCTCGATATGGAATGCGTCGAGCGGCATTTCAATGCCGAATGGTTGCGTGAACTCGGATACCTCGAGATAGGCGAGCAGGCGGACGCGTTTTCGGTCCACGAGTTCGTTTCCCGGGAGAATATCAAAAAACGACTCGATGCCGGGAAACGGGTGTCGCTCCGTGAGATGCTCTACCCGCTGATGCAGGGGTACGACAGCGTGAAGGTGAAGGCGGACGTGGAGATCGGCGGGACGGACCAGCGATTCAACCTTCTGGCCGGGCGGACGCTCCAGTCACGGTACGGACAGGAGCCGCAGGACATCTTCACGGTGAATCTCATACCCGGCACGGACGGTCGCAAGATGAGCTCGAGCTGGGGGAATACGATCGATCTTTTCGACGTTCCGAACGACATGTACGGCAAGGTCATGAGCATTCCCGATCAGCTGATCGAGGCGTATTTCGTCCACGCGACGCGTATCCCGATGGCGGAGATCGAGGAAATGATCGTCGGCATGCGTGAGGGGACGCTCAATCCGCGTGACGCGAAGATGCGGCTCGCCAAGGAAATCGTGCGCATGTACCATTCCGACCGGGCCGCCGGGGAAGCCGAGGAATATTTCGTTACGGCGTTTTCCAAACGCGAGGTACCGCAGGATGTCCCTACGGTATTCGTCGACAACGGGTCGGAGGGGATCACGGACTTCATCGTCCGAAGCGGAAACGCCACAAGCAAGACGGACGCTCGGCGCAAGATCGAACAGGGCGGCGTATCGATCGCCGAAGAAAAAGTGACCGATTGGGCGTTGATCCTGGAAAAGTCCGCGCATGACGGCAAGGTTATGAAGATCGGTAAGACCGGTTTTGTTCGGATTCTCTTTTGATATGAAAATTTTTTCACATCCCGTAACCTTTCAGAGGTTTTTTATGTTTCGAAACTTATTTTGCTGAAATAGTTTTCGAGAGAGATTTGTGATTCCTTGGATGTTTTGATTCGAGCACCTGATCCGTTGACACCTGATTCGAGCACCTTGACGGAATAGTATTTTTACTGTAAAATACCTTGATGATTGATTTATTTAATAATTTCATTTCCCATCACCCTAGACGGAGAATGCGACATGTCCGACGTGTACAAGCAAGTGAACATTACCGTTACCGCTACAATCGGCGGAAAAGAGAAAACGTATGTGATTTCTCAAACCGAAGATGGATTGCTCCTTTTTTCCATTCGTGGTGCCGAATCGAGCGAACATGAACATGCGGTCGAAATCGCGACGGAGGATATTTTCCTGATTCTCGGCAGAATGCTGTGGTTCGGAATATATCCCGTATCAGTGAATGATTTCCTGGAGTCCCAGTTGATAGAATCTGCCATTGTCGCGAAAAGTCAGTACGGCGTTGAAGCATCGGGCATTGTCGTCGATCTGGTCGTCAGTATATCTGACGGAAAGGGAACAAAGACATACACGGTATTTTGTCACAATGGAAAGCATTACTCCTCTCTGAGTGGACGGATTGGAGTGCCGGTTGCGACAGACCGCATACCGTGCATCGCCTGTGTTCTTCTTGTAATCGGTGCGTATCCGGATGCACCCATACTATCGAAAGATAATATCCAGCCTTGTATGAAAAAGCTGGCATAACTGTGAGAATGTATCTCAATGCACTGCTATTAACGGGCAGTGCATTTTTTATCAAATAATTGTGTCTATATGAACGGTAGTGCACTATTATCCGAATGCTGGATATTGCCGGTATAAGGGAATATCATGAATAAAGATCAGCATCTCTCTCAAATCTTACCACTATAATATGCCGAAAAATACGGTTTGTCGTCTGAAATCCGAAAATTTCGGCTGCTACTCGTTTAAATCTCCTCGAGTTACGATAGTAGCCCTCGACATTTTTCAGTGTTTTCGCTCGAAATTTTCGGATTTCAGTTCGACATGAGATTTGAGAGAGATACTTAGAAAAAATCGCAGATCATGTTCGTGCACGGGGGAGAGGTGTTTGCCGGCCGGAAAGAACTTCTTGATAGACTCAAAATATTACCATATTATATAATATGGTAATATCGGTAGAGGTGGTAGTGAGAGGGATACGGCCGTCGGACGTGTCGGCTTTATAACGATAAGAAAACATATATGGCCAAGGTAAGACCGTCATCGATGACGAAACGGGACCGGGAAAGCGTGGTGTACGGATTTATTGATCTGGTCACGAATTTGAAGACGAAAACGGAGACCGTGGATTTCCTTCTCGGTATCCTTACTCCCAGCGAGGCGCTTATGCTTTCGCGGCGTTTGCAGATCGCCGAGCGGTTGCTCCAGGAAGGGACGACGGTCGAATCGATCCGCCAAGAACTCGGTGTCGGGATACGGACGATATACGGAGTCGATCGATGGTTGCACTCCGGAAACGATGATCGTGACGCGTGGCTTGCCGGACTGATTCGCAGCCGGATAAGAATACCGAAGAAAACTGTGAGAGCTACCGGTTCGCGAAAAGGATATTCCATGTCGTTGCTTGATCGGTATCCGCAGCATCGCATCCTGACCGATCTGATTTCCGAAATTCTCCGTTGAAACGGTCCGTGGTGATATTACCATATTATATAATATGGTAATATGTCAGTATCGGATTCGGCAGAAACGGACTGAAAGTAAAAAAGGAAATCGAGGTGATGAAAAAAAGATTGAAACATATGAAACGGACCGAAAAACCGCAGATCATGTTCGTGCACGGGGGAGAGGTGTTTGCCGACCGGAAGGATCTGCTCGAGTATCTCCGATCGGGTCGACAGCTTCGCGATCCCTTGTGGACGCCCGAACCGAGAAAACACTATCACGTCACGATAGCGAACCGGTTTTTCGATCGCGCCGATATCTTCCTACCAGAGATGCCGAACAAGCTGGATGCCCGATATGCGGAATGGGAGGCGTGGTTCGACCGATACGTGCCGCTACTGCGTGACGATGTCATCCTGATCGGGAGCAGTCTCGGCGGTCTCTTTCTGGCGAAATACCTTTCCACCCGGACGCTTCCCGTATCGGTCCGACTTTTCGTACTTATCGCCGCCCCGTTTAATGACGAGTCCGAATACACACTCGGTGATTTCCGTCTTCCGGCCGAGCTCGACGGTATCACCAGGCAGGCCGGACAGATACGCCTGTATCATTCCAAGGACGATCCGGTCGTCCCGTTCACGGAGCTCGAGAAGTATGCCTGGGCGTTATCGGGAGCGGAAGCGACCGTTTTCGAGGACCGCGGACATTTCGCGGTCGAGGACTTTCCCGAACTTTCGGAAAAAATCGCGGAAATTCTCGCTTCGTAGTTTCCGTACCGGAGCTGATTTCGTGGTAGAATCGAAGAGCATCCTTTTATGGTTTTCCAGGTATGAACATCGGTTCCGAAGAGGAACGACAGGAGTCCGGCCAGCTGCGACTTCCCCTGGTTCCGCTTCTCGCGAGTCTTGTCATCATCATCGGATTGTCCGTCGCATTGTTCGAGCGCTTCGGCGACTTTAGGCTATTCCTGGATATCGTCGGCAAGGCGGAGCCATGGTGGCTCGTGGCGGCGGTAGTGTTCCAGATGTTGACCTATGTCGCCAACGGCCAGGTATGGAACGTTGCCGTACGAGCCGCGAAACATCCGCTTCGCCCGATCGTTCTCGCGAGACTTGCCATCGAACGGCTCACGATCGACCAGTTCATGCCGAGTGCCGGCGTAGCCGGTCACCTCGGAACGCTTCAAGGCTTGCGCCATTTCGGCGTGCCGACGACGATCGCGATGGAGGCGCTCTTCATCGATCTGCTCGCGCATTATTCCGCCTATGCCACTGCCGTCCTCGCCGCGTTCGTGGTGCTGTTGTTCCATCACGATGTTACGCCGGTCATTCTTCTGACGCTTGGAGTCTTCGCGGCCATCGCGAGTTTCGTTTTAATAACCACGGTCTTGTTCCTACAACATCGCGACTGGATACGGAAGCTTCCCCGGTGGCTCTCGAAACGAAAGACAGTCGCCCGGCTCGTGGACGCGGTAGCCGAAGTATCCTCGGAACGGATCCTGGCCGGGAACGTGTTCTTCAAGGCGACCTTTTTTCACCTGGCTATTTTCATTCTCGATGGGGCGACCCTGTGGGCCGCAATGCGGGCCGTCGGGGTGCACGCCTCGCCGACCATCTGTTTCACGGCGTTTATCATCGCGACGGTCGCCGGGACAGTGTTGTTTATTCCGGGCGGCGTCGGCGTGTTCGAGGTCGGATCCGTGACGACTTTGGTCGGGTTCGGCATCCCGTTCGAAGGGGCGCTCGCCGGGACACTCCTCCTTCGCGGGTTGACGCTCTGGATTCCACTCATACCCGGATCGATCCTCGCCCATCAGGATCTCGGCGTGCGATTTTTCGGAAACAGAAAAAAAACGGAAGAATCGATAAAATCCGGTTCATAGTTTATTTCTTCATCATGATTTTATTATTAAGGCATGATTGTTTCAGCCGGCGTTTTGACATTTTCCCACGGACCCGATAGAGTGAATATTATTATGATTCGAATGAACCGAACCCATTCCATATTTTTTACCGCCTGGTACTACACCCAGTTTCACCAAGGCATTTTTTAGCGGTTTGACTGCACGGAAAAGAAAGAACGTCTTGGCGAGAGAGGGCCAGGGCGTTTTTGTTTCCCTTTCTCGATTCGCTCGTTAACAATAAAATACGGAGGGGAGTATGTCGACCAGTGCCAGATCGTATACGGAAGCAGGATTAGTTTTTTGCCTGCGAAAAATTTTCCACTTTCCGAATGAAATAGGAATCCCCGATGGATGTATCGTCATCCCGGATTCGCGAAGAGGGAAGAAAAGACCGGAAGTGCGTGACCGGGAGGGAAATATCCTCGTCCCGCAACGTATTCCGAAAGCGGAATGCTGTGGGATCGCTACGAGACATGATCTTTGCATATATCCGATCGACCGACTCGGCTATTTGCGCCTCGTCTCCAGGAAGGGGAACGTATTGGAAGCGATCCAGAAGTCGGAGGAACTGTTCGAGGTGAATGTCATTCGTCGGAAAGAGACAGGGGGCGCTTCGGAAGGAGATGTCACAGCGATAGCGTATGGTATCCGGATTTCTGCGGTTGCTCCAAATCGAGACGGTGACGAAAAGAGGCGTGTGGAAACGACCACGCGCCTCTCTCTATATTCTCAAAAAGACCTCGTGTCGCCGGTTCCAATCTCGCCTTCTGCTACAAAAATCGGCGAATAGAGGGGAATGATGAATCTTCAGACATTCACTTAGAAGCGAATTTTTCGTTCAGAGCGCGTCCTATAAAAGCCATTTTTTGGCTCTTGACAGAATAGAGAATATGCACTATATTGTTATTTCTGCTCCTTGACAATAGTTTGTGTCGCATCCTGTCCATTGTTGACCGTATTTTCATCGGAACGAAATTCGCTCCCGTGAAAATGCGGTCATGGTGACCGCAGGTATGCAAACAAACAATAAAATATAGTGAGGTAGTTATGAACAATGAATACAGGAACACGGTGCGGGAAGTTCAGCGTGAGGGTTATTGGACCCTTGGCAAAGTTATACCAGCATTCCTTTTGTTTTTGGTTCTATCTTATGGACTTGGATTTCTGGCCACCGGTGGTGATCTGGCAATTTACAGATTCTGGGCACCAAAACAAGAAGCTGCACGCAGAGAAGTCTTCGAACAAACGAAGGCCTATCGACAGGGCATGGTTCAGGAATTGCAGAATATGCAGTTTCAGTATGTGCAAGCAGATCCTGCCGGCAAAGCCGCCTTGGCATCAATTATCCTTCATCGTGCCGCTGATTTTCCAGAAGATGCTATGACACCAGATTTGAGGTCTTTCATCGATGGACTGAAGCGTGAGCAAACAATGTCACGATAAAAATCAATCTATCCAAAAAAAAGGAGAAGAAATGAAAAAATATTTTTCATGGGTGATGCCTGTAGTTATTTGCTCAATGTTCCTGCTATCGTCCTGCGAGATCAAAAGAAGCAGTGATGATATTCAAAGGGAACAACAGGAGAAGATTCTCGAAGAAGGATCTGCCCAAACTGGAATGCCTGCGATCAAGAACTTCCGGGAAAGGAAAATTCTCAAGGATATTCTTGAGCTTCGCGATCAAGACGGCCTCGTAACATACACATACATTGTCAGTGAGGTTACAGGTAAATTGATCTTCCTTGGACAAACGATTGGCTACGGTATTCCATATGCGACACAGTATACTAATCCGCAGAAACTGGAATGGAAGTCCAATCATGGTTATTATGCTCTTCCGCAGGCTGATCCAAATGGCTTGTTCTCTCCAGCAGCTGCTGAGGGTACTTGGGTTCTCATGAAGGATCCTAACAGTACAAAGGTATCGCCGATTTATGTCGAGCCAAGGATTATTGTATCACCATTCAAGTTGCCAAACAGCTTACTGCAAAATCCGCAGTAGCATTTCAATCTCAACCAAACACGACACCCTTGTTTCAAATAATAAGGGTGTCATTTCAAAGGAGAAAAAATGAAAAGATTTTTTATGGGGATCGTGGGAATGTTATTTCTCATGATTACATTGAATGGTTGCGCAAAACAGTCAGAACAACCACAGACTGCCGATGAGACACAGCGCATTCAACAGGAGAAGATCCTTCAGGAGAGTGTCGCTCAGGTCAGCATGCCAGCCATTAAAAATTTCCGCGAAAAAAAGATTCTCAAGGACATCATCGAGCTATGCGATCAAGATGGTCTTGTAACTTATACATATCTGGAGAATATGAATCCAGTTATTGTACATGGTAGCACAGCGCTTGGTGGAAAATTGACATATCTCGGACAAACGATCGGTTATGGTATCCCGTATGCAACACAGTTTACAAGTCCTCAGCGAATAGCCAACTATGATGAGCTGAATTATACAGGGGATAATCCTGTCGTTCCACAGGCTGATCCGAATGGACTTTTCAAGCCAGCAAGTGCTGAAGGAACCTGGATACTGATGCTGGATCCTGTGAAAAAGAAAGTATCACCGCAGTATATCGAACCGCGAATCGTCACCATGACATACAAACTGCCGGTCGACTAAAAAAATCCGAAAAATTAACAAAGGGCTCAAATCTAAGGATGCGAGCCCTTAATCATTTTACTCACAAAAAACCAAGAAGGATTAACAATGGCGACTTCAGAAATCAAAGAGCTGATTAATATGCTCGCAAAGCAGAGCATCCAAAGCAATAAAACATTCGCTCTTGCCTACTTTTCCCTCTTTTGCTTCTCAGTAGCGTTTCATTATTTTACAGTCTTTGCAAAGTGGGTTTCGCTCAGCGATAGTTGGGTACTTATCCTTCCTGAAATTGCCCTTCTTTCAGGTTGCATTCTGTCTTTTGTCCACATGAGGCAATGGATTCGAACGCTAAAAGAAAATCAAAAAAAAGCTGAGCAATCATAATGCTCAACTCAAAAACCACAAACCCAAAGGGACTTGTATAATATATACGAGTCCCTTTACCCTTTTTATTGGGCAAAAATGCAAATATTTTTCAAAATATTTTTCTAAATCTAATTATACTATTTTTAGGCAAACGAAAAACCCCCAATGCGGGGGCGCGTATGGATCCCGTAAAAAGCGATTGTCGGAAAAAATACTTTTTCCCTGTAATGCCAGGTGGGTTCCATTGTATTCAACGCCCCGTTCTGGAGGTCTTCGGGGACAGTATAGCACGGAGAAAATAGTTTATAAAGTCCATAAAGCATGCCCCGTGACCGAGTTCGCGAGGTTTTGCGGGGTCGAAAGTTAATGGGAGAAGAATGCCCCGTGAACGAGTCTGTTAGTTTTACGGGGTCGAAAGTCTATAAAGTCTATCAAGCAGTTAACGGGTTCACGGGTTAACGAGTTGGGAACACGGATAGGGAGAAAAAATTTCGAATTTCGAATTTCGTATTTTTCCGCTACACCTTCGCTATGCGAAGTGAACGGACCCGCTCGCAGGGACGAGTGGGGAAACGGGGACAGGAACAGGAACAGATAACTGGGAACGAAACCAGAGAACAGTTGGTATTGAGCACGTCCCCACCCCTCAGTCGCGAAGACGTGACAGCTTCCCTCGGGCAGGGGAGCGGGGAGAGGTGAACAATTCTCAATTTTCATTGAGAGCGAACGGGTTCTAACCCGTGAACACGTTAAACCGTGAACTCGTTGATTGTCTCCTCTGTCATCTATAACGGTTTCTTGATTTATTCCGAAAACAGGCGTATAATATCCGAATGTGTTTAAGCCGTAAATGAATCAAAGGTATGCATAAGCAGAAGAAGACGAAGATCGTGGCGACCATCGGTCCGGCGACCACGAGCGAGACGATGCTCACGAAACTCGTGAAGGCGGGGCTCAACGTCGCGCGGCTCAATTTCTCGCACGGCGATTTCGCCGAGCATCAGGAAAAGGTGGACAATATCCGCAAGGTGTCCGAGAAGCTCGGGACCCCGATCGCGATCCTGCAGGATCTGTCGGGCCCGAAGATCCGTATCGGCGACTTTTATCAGGAACGGGTCGTGCTCAGGGAAGGGGACGAGTTCGTCCTGACGACCGAGAAGTGCGTGGGCGACGAACACCGTGCGTCCGTGAATTATCCCAAACTCCCGCAGGAGATCAAACCCGGCGCGTTCATCATGGTCGACGACGGCAAGAAGAAACTCCAGGTGCTTTCGGTTAAGGGCAACGAGATCAGGACGAGGATCGTCGTCGGCGGCGAGACGAAGGGTCGCCGCGGCGTGAACCTTCCGGGGACCGATTTGTCGATCAGCTCGCTCACCGCGAAGGACCGGAAGGATATCGAGTTCGGCGTGAAGAATCAGGTGGATTTCGTGGCGCTTTCGTTTGTTCGTCGCGCGGCGGACGTTATCGAGCTTCGTCGCATACTCGAGAAGAAGGGACTCCCGGCGCAGATCATCGTGAAGATCGAGACGGCGCAGGCGATCGACAATCTCGAGGAGATCGTCCGGGCGACCGACGCGGTCATGGTGGCGCGCGGCGACCTCGCGGTCGAGATGCCGATGGAGCAGGTGCCGATCTTGCAGAAGCGGATCGTGCAGATGGCCCGCGAACTCGGCAAACCGGTCGTCGTGGCGACACAGATGCTCGAATCGATGATTAATTCACCGGTGCCGACGCGCGCCGAGGTGAACGACGTGGCGAACGCGATCCTCGATGGGACCGACGCGGTCATGCTCTCCGAGGAGACGACATTGGGGAAGTTTCCGCTCGAGGCGGTCTCTATGATGTCCAAGATCGCGCTCGAGGTGGAATCGGCGCCGGACAGCCGACCGATCACCGACGGCGACGAACTGGGTCTCGATTCGGTCGCGGAATCCGTTTCCGAAGCGGTCGAATCCGTCGCGTATTCCGTCGACGCCGCGGCCATCGTGGCACTCTCCGCATCCGGATTCACGATGCGGGCCATTTCCCGCTACCGGCCGGACCAGCGGATCATCGTCTTGACCCCGAACGAGCGGACGGTGCGTCGCGCCTGCCTCTCGTACGGCTGCTACGGTTATCACGTCGATTCCTTCAAGGAGATCGCGCAGGCGGTCGCCGAGGCGGCGATTATCCTCAAGAAACAGGGATTCGCCAAGAAGGGCGACCGGTTCGTCGTCTCGGGCGGTGCTCCGCTCGGTAAGGGCGGCGAGACGAACTTCCTTATGGTGAGGGAGGCGTAGCTCTAATTTCGAATTTCGAATTTTGAAAGGGGAACGGAGAGTGAAAAGCGATACGTTCAGTTAACGCGTTCACGGGTTAACGTGTTAGGAACGGGGAGGGCCGTACGTCGATACGATTAGGTACAAGAACAGTCCCAAAGAGTCAGGGCTGTTTTTGTTTTGAATTCTGTGATCGCTTTCGTGATATAATATTTCCGTACGGCACGAAACACAAACACCTATGATCGATATCAAAAAAAACGGGGTCGGGCTGGTTGCCGGAATCGCGGTGATTGTGATGGTGACGGCGGCTATCTTCGGACTTCTTTTCGCGAAGAAGGTGGAAGCGCCGGTCGTGACCGGACCGGTGGAACGATCGGTAGCACCGGAATCCGCGGTTCCCGTAGCGGCGAAAGCCACGGAGGCGCCGTCGGGACTGCCGGCGAAAAGTTATGCCGACGAGAACGTTTCGTGGTATGACGTGCCGAAAAAGGTGACAGACATAAAACTATTCATCAAGGATGAGTATAACCGGAACGATACGTATCAGATATGGGAGACGGGCACGGTGAAGACGGGGGACTATGCCGGGAGCAGAGTGTTGCTCACGATCATGACGCCGGACGGCCCGGCGGCATACGGAGCGGAAGTGTTCCGGTTCGTCCAGAAACCGGGTGACAAACAACTCTATTTATTAAGTGATTATTCGACGAGTGATATTTTTGGATGGGGTCTCCAGGTGAACAAGGGGGATAAGAACGGCCCGCTCTCCGAAACATACTTTTCCGGGGAGAACTACGCGTACGGCGTGAAAATCGCGTCGCTCGAGTATCCTGGGACTCTGGTCGCGCCGAACGGCCAGCTATTGAAGAAGGAAGATCGTTTTCCGTTCGCCGGAACATGGGAGAAAGACGGATCCGCAAAGGACGCGTATTTTTCCGGGGCGCTGTTTCGGACGGACACAGTGAAGTTCGCCTTCACGGATCCGGTGTACGGCGATGTCTATACGACGGATCGGAGCAAGGTGAAAGAGGGTGATACCGGTGCGTATGCGGAAAACGGTTTTTATCTGCGGGCGCCGGACGGAACGTTCGTGGCGTATTCTGCGGTCGTTGACCTTGGTGGCGACGTGCCGAACGTGACCTGGAATGACGGGACGAAAAACACCTCGAAGTATTCCTACAAGACCGAAAGCGGATGTGGTACGGCCGATTACGTGAGCGACGTCTCGGGCACCGTTTCCGATGTCGATCTCATCCCGCTTGGATCGTCGGAAAACAAGACGACGGTGTACGGATACAAGGATGTAAGTGACAAGGCTCTCAAGGATTTTTATGAGGAATATCAGAAACTCTCCTTAAACGAGAATATGTTCGCGCGGTACTATCAGGATGAAAAGCCGGCGAAACTTTCATATGAACAGTTCCTGCAGACGCATCCTATGTTCTTCGTCAAGGACGCGTTCGGTCGTATCATCCGGTTCATCAACCTGCATTACATCTTTTCGGGAGGATGCGGGAAGCCAGTCATTTACCTGTATCCCGAGAAGACCGAGAACGTCTCCGTGCATGTCTCACCCTCGGGTGGTATGAGCGTGTCCGACCCGTCGTATGACGGCGGATGGAACGTCGTGGCGGACCCGGAGAGTCATATACGTAACCTGGCCGACGACAAGACATACCCGTATCTTTTTTGGGAGGGGAGTGGGAGTTCGATCTATCATACTCCGGAGCGTGGATTCGTGGTCGGAAACAGTGAATTGAACGGATTCTTCGATGAGAAATTGGCGAAATCGGGGCTTATTCAAAAGGAAATAAACGACTTCAAGGAATACTGGATTCCGAAGATGCGTTCCGAGAACAAACCGTATTATCTCGTGACCTTCGTCGATCGGGCGACTATCGATGCGCTCGCGCCGCTAGATATCAGTCCGAAGCCGGATACGGTCATCCGGGTGCTGATGGATTACAGGGGACTCGACGAGAAAATACCGGCCCAAGGATTCGATATTCGGAAGCCGGAGCGGAAAGGATTCACCGCGGTCGAGTGGGGCGGGGTGCTTCGGTAGAGTTTTATATTACCCCGTTGATTGATTGACCAGCGGGGAGGAGAGGTACGATGAGGATGTAAGAAATAATTTTTGAGGGATATGGAAAACAAAAAAATCGTCGCGATTGCGGTCATAGCTACGATACTGGTGGCGACAGTCGCGGTGTTCGTGTTCTTGTTCGTGCTGAAAGCGGATGTGCCGACAGATCAGTCACCGACCGGACCGTCACCGGCCGGCTTGAAGACTTCTCAGGAACAAGAGGATACGACGATACCGAAGAAGAATCCGTCGACTTTGCATGTTGTCTTCACCAGGGAGGTCGGCGGGAAAACCCACGTGATATACGATGGTAAGGATTTTGGGGAATCCTCGGACAGTTGGCCCGTAGTTTCCGGCAGTCATGTCGCTTTCACGCGGACGGTAAACGGGAAAGATCACGTCATGTATGATGGAAACGACCTTGGGGAAGGGGAGCGTATCGACCTCGGGGGCGACAATATCACGTTTATCCGCGAGGTCAACGGAAAACCGCATGTCATCCATAATGGGGCCGACCTGGGTGAAGTGTACTCGGGACAGGATTACGAGTATTCCGTGTCCGGTGGCAATGTCATCATTATGCGGAAAGTAGGTGGGAAATTTCATGCTTTTTACAACGGTGTCGACGAGGGCGAGACGAATGGCGGATCTGTTACAGCCAATGGGAACAGCTTTGCTTTTAATCGGACGGTAAACGGGAAAGATCATGTGATATTCAACGGAACAGATATCGGAGAAGGTGACAGTATCTGGGCCGTTTCGGATACATACGTGTATTATTCAAATCTTGGGCAAGTGAACAATCCGTTCTTTCGCAATCAGGAATCGCTAGGGGAGGGGCATGTCATCGATGTTTCGGATGATGGGGAACACTATTTGCTGGACGTCTTTGTTCCCGGAGAGAACCCGGTCGATCGGATGGTCTATGACGGACATGATGTCGGCGTAAGGGGGGATATCATGAACACCTATATGAGCGGGGAACACTACGCTTATTATCGTGATGTGAACGGCGAACAACACGTCATCTATGACGGGAACGATATGGGAGCCGGTGATGACATCAGCCTTTCTGGGAATCATATTATCTTCGCACGGCAGGTCGGTGCCGAGTGGCATGCGATCCTCGACGGGAAGGATATCGGCGTATGGAGTTATCCGGTCGTTTCCGGGGACGATGTCGTCGCTCAGCGGAATGTCGACGGCGTCAAACATGTGTTCCTGAACGGGCAGGATCTGGGGGAATGTTCGGCGGATGCCAATTGCAATCCTGATATCGCCCGACAGTGATGAATCGGGCGGGACTTTGTGGAGGGGTGTAATGTGTCCGGGTCGGCCAGGCGGTTGACCTATGGGGTACGATGAGAATGTAAGAAATAATTTTCGAGGGATATGGAAAATAAAAAAATCGTCGCGATTGCGGTCATAGCTACGATACTGGTGGCGACGGTCGCGGTGTTCGTGTTTCTGTTCGTGAAAAAAGTGGAGGCGCCGGTGATTCAGTCGGATGTGAAAAAGCCGATAGTGGTGCCAGTCGCGAAGACTCAGCGTGATGGGACGAATGCTGGGGACTTTCCGGTTTCAGCGGGTCAGAATACGGATACTTCTGGAACCGTTCCGGATCAAGTCCCGAACGCGAGACTCGGTGCGGTGAATATGCAAAAAATCACAAGCATTCCGAAGAGTCCGATGGTTCATTTCAATCAGACTGCGGACGCGGACCTGGAAAACGACTATCTTCGCGATGGTATCGATGTCGGCTCTTGGACATGGTCGGTCAGTCAGGATAGCGCTCATCATTTTGCCTATGTCGCGGTGAAAAGAACGGGCGAGGTAAAGTTGATTCTGGACGGAAAAGCGGTCGGAGATGTCTATAGTGACATCGGAGACTTGCAATTCAGTCCCGATGGAAACACTCTGGTTTATCATGGATATGACGTTGCAGAAGGCAAAACATATCTGGTTATTTATAACGGCAAGAGTACGGAAAAGATATACGTATATAAGGGCTATGATCTTCATCCACAGTATGACGGAGGTAGTGTTTCCGAGGGATTCAGTGCCGATGGCAAGCATTTTGTCTATGAAAAATCGATAGGTGGTACAGTCGAAATCTTTTTGGATGGTAAGAAGATACAGGAGTCTAAAAACATTGGATTTTCAGAAGGATATAGCGGAAATGCCTCAGTTTCATTTGACCGCAGTCAAAATGAGAGCGATATCTTGTATAAAATCGCCGGTATAAGTGAAAATACCGATGGTACAAATTCGTATGAATACCACGTAAACGATCGATTGATCACTTCGGAGGAATATGACAAGAACATCGTAAAAGGTGAAGTGACTTCCGATGATATGAAGTGGCATTACGACTATCCTAACGACCTATATTTTAGCGATACCCCAGTCTTTGATAGCGTTACAGGTTATTCGATTGATGGAGAAATAGTAGGATTAGTGAATGGGTTCGGTGATAATGGGGCATATGTTGTCAATTCGAACAGGGGAATGCCTCTTCCTGTGCTAAACGTAGCATTGAACGGAAGTGATGCGAGAGAGACCTTTGATGAGATTGTTAATCTGAGATTTTCTCCAGACAATAAACATGTCCAGTTTGTTGGAAGAAAAGGGCGGGATATCTACGATGTCTCGTATCCGATCGTTGCTCGGTAACGCGCTTTCAATCCAAAAAACAAAGCTTTAGAAAATTCCTAAAGCTTTGTTTTGTTGATCGCGTACGTTTTCCAAACAAACTATTTCTTCCCCGCATCGCCGAGCTTGTGCGGGTTGTGGTTCGGGCAGGTCTTGTTGGAGCAGCGTTCCGGGATGGTCTTGGTCCCTTCCATCATGAGGGAGCCGCAGGTGGGGCAGATCGCACCGGTCGGCTTGGCCTTGATGGCGGTCTTGCATTCGGGATAGTTCGAGCATGAATAGAAAAAGCCGAAGCGTCCGCGCTTCTCGATCATCTCGCCCTTGCCGCACTTGGGGCACTTCACGCCGGTCTTGTTCTGTTCGCTCGAATCCTTTTTTATGTACTTGCATTTCGGGAAGTTCGAACACGAGACGAACTTTCCGAAACGGCCTTCGCGCTCCACGAGTGGTCCGCCGCAGTCGGGGCACAGTTCACCGGTTTCCTTGGGCCCCTCGATTTCCTTGCCTTCCATCGTCAATCCGCCGTCGCATTCGGGGTATTTCGAACAGGAGAGGAATTTGCCGGACCGACCGAGTTTGATGACCATGGACGCGCCGCATTTGGGACATCTGAATTTTTCGTCCGCCTCGCCGAGATTGGTGGCCTTCGGGGCCGTCTTGTCTTTTTGTTTTACCGCCTTGCTGAACGGGCCGTAGAAGTCGGCAAGCGTCTTTCCGTATTCACGCTTGCCTTCGGCGATCTCGTCGAGTTCGTTCTCCATTTCCGCGGTGAGCGTGTCCGAGACGACGTCCGGAAAATGCTCCGAGAGAAACCCGTCCACGACCTCGCCGATCTCGGTCGCCTTGAGCGACCGTCCTTCCTTTTCGACATACAGCCGGTCGAGGAGCGTCTTGATGATGGAGGCGTAGGTGGACGGTCGTCCGAGTCCGCGTTTTTCGAGCTCCTTCACGAGTCCCGCTTCGGAATAGCGCTTCGGGGGTTCGGTCTCCTTCTTCTCGTCGCGGATCTCCTGCAACGTGAGCGGTTCGCCCGCGCCGGTCTTCGGGAGGTCGACATCGCCCTGGCGCGCGTCCGGGTCCGCGGCAAGCCATCCCGGAGTGATGAGTCGCGATCCGGTGACCGAGAAGTCGGGGAGCGCCCGATCGGTCGTGTTCGCGGAAATCTTGGTACGCAGGAGCTCGGCCGGCTTCATCTGCGAGGCGATCGTACGTGTGCGGATGAGCCGGTACAGGTGGAGTGCATCGCCTGAGAGCGTCGGCAGTCTGCCGAACGCGGTCGGACGGATCGCTTCGTGCGCTTCCTGCGCATTCTTGGACTTGGTCTTGAAATGGCGCGTCATGATCGCATCGCTTCCGAATGAAGACGCGATGGACGTGGCGATATGCTCGAGAGCTTCCTGGGAAATGGAAACGCTGTCGGTACGCATATAGGTGATGTGTCCCGCCTCGTAGAGCTTCTGAGCGACGCGCATCGTCCGGCTCGGTGAGAATCCGAGTCGCGAGCTCGCGGTCTGCTGCAGGGTGGACGTGGTAAAGGGAGGCAACGGGTTGCGCACGACCTCGGTTTCTTTCACCTCGACGACTTCCCATGTACTATTTTTCGCGATCGAGAGGATATCCTCGGTCCGTTTTTCCTCTCGCGGTTCCTCGGAACAGGTCAGTTCGAGCGTCGCCTTGCCCTTCGTGAGGAAGGTGCCGGAAAGTTTCCAGAACGATATCGGAATAAACGCCGTGATCTCGCGTTCACGCTCGGCGATGATGTGGAGCGCCGGGGATTGGACGCGGCCTGCGGAAAGCCCGTAGCGGACTTTCTTCCAGATAAGACCGGAGAGATCGTACCCGACGAGCCGGTCGAGCACGCGGCGGGCTTCCTGTGCGCGACGGAGGTTCTGGTCGATGAGTCGGGGATGCGTGAGCGCTTCCCGGATGCCGCTCTCGGTGATCTCGTGGAACAGGACCCGTTTCGGATCCTTCAATGTGCAGGCTTCGACCAAATGCCAGGCGATGGCTTCCCCTTCGCGGTCGGGGTCGGTCGCGAGGAGTATCTCCGTGCTCCGTTTTGCCAATGATTTGATATTGTCGATGATGCTTTCCTTGCCGGGGAGTGTCTGATAACGCGCCTCGAATCCGCCCTCGATGTCGATGGCGTTCTTGTTGGATTTGGGGAGGTCGCGGACATGACCTACGGATGCGACGACCTTATATTCCTTCCCAAGGTATTTACCGATGGTTTTCGCCTTGGATGGGGACTCGACGATGAGAAGTTTCATAGAATATAGAGAGAGTGACTGACAATTTATAACTCACAACCTACAACTTATAACGTACAACGTACAACGTAACACGCGTGAGGTGAAAATCACAAATTCCGGCTTGAAATGGTTTCCGATTGGCTGTTTGTGGTGAGTGGTTAGTTGTCGGTCAGACCCGGATATAATTCATTCCGCCTATGTTTTTCGCATACCCGTTTATTTCGAGCATCGTGAGTGCCGAGCCGGCCTCGCTTGTTCCAAGATGCGATGATTTGATGATTTCGTCAATATGCATCGCTTCGTGAGTGAGGATCGAAAGGATTTTTTGTTCCTCTTCCGAAAGGTTCTCCGGTACTAGTCGTTTGCCGAAATCGGATACCGTGGC
Source organism: Candidatus Moraniibacteriota bacterium (assembly GCA_037133435.1). Classification (GTDB taxonomy): domain Bacteria; phylum Patescibacteriota; class Minisyncoccia; order Moranbacterales; family UBA1568; genus JAAXTX01. The sequence continues at coordinate 27,313 of JBAXOD010000009.1, forward strand.
TGCGTTCTCTTTGGTCATACGAAGCGGAAGTTCTTCGAGGATATCACCGACGCCCCGGACGAGCTTCGCGCCGTCACGGAGCAGCCGATGCGTCCCCTGGGATGCCGGCGAGAATATGGATCCGGGCACGGCGAACACGTCGCGTCCGCATTCGAGCGCATGGGTCGCGGTGATAAGCGACCCGCTTTTCTCCGCGGCTTCCACGACGACGACGCCGAGTGAGAGGGCGGCGATGATCCGGTTGCGTGCGGGGAAGGTACCCCGGCCGGCAGGGGTACCTGGCGGATATTCCGAAACGAGTGCTCCGGATTCCATCACGCGCGAGGCGAGCGGAAGGTGATCCTTGGGATGGATGGACGAGTCGTCGAGCCCGTCGCCCAAGACGGCGACCGTGACGCCACCGGAACGCAGCGCGGCGCCGTGCGCGACCGAGTCGATGCCATATGCGAGGCCGGATACGACGACTATTCCGGCGCGGGACAGGTCTTCGGCGATCCGTTCCGCGGCTTGCCGTCCATAGGCGGTATGCTGTCGCGAGCCGACGATCGCGACCATCGGGGCGTTCCACTCCTCGAATGTCCCGCGGACATAGAGAAGGGAAATCGGGAACGGCGCTTCGCGAAGCAGGATCGGAAACGATTCATCCGTCGAAAGGAAAATGCGGATCCCGTCACGGTCGAGTAGTTCCCGTTCCTTTTCCGGATCGATCGTTTTGCGCCCCGCGACGATGGCATCGCGGGTATCCGGACTCATTGCGGTCTGTCCCAGCCGATCGATATCCGCATGCCAAGCCTCCTCGCCCGACGTGAAAGCCGCCATGAGCGAACCGAGCCTCGTCTGTCCGATGCCGGGTATCTTGCGGAAACAGTGCCAATACATTGAATCTTGCATACGTCGAACGTATAACGTACAACAAACAACTAACCGCTTACAACCTATAGTCTACGACTAAAATAATACGACTTGATTCCAAGTTGTTTGTTGTCGGTTGTATGTTGTCAGTTACTATAATAGACAAAAACCCCGTTTCCGGCTAGGATAGGGGAGAAATACGGGCTATCTGAAGATTTAGAAGCTCTGCGATTTGGATTGACGCAATGAATGAATATTTATCGGATTATGGAACGAATACCGGACATATCTTCTCTTCGCATTGATACGAACCAGAATAGAAATGAAGGTTATGACGTGGAAGTGCACATTCTTTTCGGTCGTCATGCCGAGAAAGGTTCACATAGCGGTGGGCTCACGGAGAAAGGCCAGGGAGATGCCAAAGTGTTCGGACTGAAATTGAAGCGGCTTGAATCGATCAAGAAATTCAATATCGCTCCCGCAACCCACTCCGGTCACAAAAGAACCGCTCGGTCGGCGTTTCTTATCGATAATCCGACAACCGATCTTGATAAGCTCGGTGAATTCGATAAGCATTCTGAAGAAGCCACGAAAAATATTCTCAATTCTTCCGTCGACAGATATAGCGAGGAAGCGGATAAGAAATACGCTGAACTCTCGGAAGGAAATTTCTCGAGTGAATCCGGCGGTGTCGAATATTTTGCACAATTAGGTGAGCGGCGATTCGATGAAGACACTCCCAGTTCCATCGAAATGAGCAGGATGGTTTCACAGGACATTCTCGACATGATCGATGCAACCAAAAAAGTACCGTCCGGGTCGAAACAATTTTTTCCGAACATCGTTCACTCCGGAATATTCGAGCATTTCCTGATCGATTTGTTGAAAAAACGGGGAGAGGAGAGATTACTGGAGTCCATAGGCGGTCCGTTGGGGTTTTTCGGTTTTGACGACTTCCGTATGTATGTCAAGCGCGATACACCATCCGAAGCGAAAATCCAATTTCGTTTTCGGAATCGTGAAGAAGGCGGTCAAATGAAATATTACGATGTAAGCGAAGGGGAATTACGAGGACTGGCCGGTAAAATTGATTGATCTTTCAATATACATTATGAACTGGAACAAATACTATACGAGCCCTTCGCATTCCGCGACGTTTATCTTCGGTGAACTCTGTTACAAGAAACCGATCGAGATTACACAGGAAATTACCGGGGTTCATGACAGTTATGTGTCGTATGTTTCCAGAAAGGAGGGTGTACTGAGTGAACATACCAGATATTCAGAAGACGAAAGAAAGGGAATTTTCGGATATGATTATTTCCTGGAAAAGCCGAATTTTGATCATTATTTTGAAACTACCCTGGCTATTGTCAGTGCGACGGATGATTATAAGCGATACGTGAAAACGTTTGATTTTGATTCGGTAACGAAAGAAGATCTTTTGGAAATGGTCATAAAGGCGGAATCGATCTATAACAAATCGATGGGTTATTATTTTCTTTCCCAACCGGAATATACCGCAAAACTCAAGGACGAATTCATCAACGATCTGAAGCGATTTGTTCCGGATGATTCCGTTTATGAAATATTTACGAAGTTGGTGGAGTCTGGCGAAAAATCCTGCCTTGAAGCGGAAAGGGATGCTTGGTTGACGAATATTATACTACCCTTTCTGAAAGGAGAAATCGAACGGTCGGAAGTGAATAAAAGGATCGCACGTCACGCGGAAAAATATAAATATCTTTCAGCAAGTGCTCAGTTCGGCTTATGGGACGTCCAGCATTACGAGAAGTTGTTTTCGGCTGACATCAAGAATTTAATTGAAAAACTCAGTGATGAGATTGTTCTTATTGGTAACAAAAAGAAGCGTGTTGTGGGAGAAAAGGAAGTAATAACGAAGAAATACGGCATTCCTTTGGAGTTGGTGAATAAAATTCAAATACTCGCAGATCTCGGGTGGCTCCGATTGGAAGCTCATATACGGGGCTGGCAATTTTTTCAATGGTTTGGTGCGAAATTGGTGAATAGAGCGGCGAATCTTTTGGATGCAGAGGACGTTGATGTTTTTAATCTGACGTATCCGGAATTCATGAAGGCATTGAAAGGGGATTTATTGATTGATGAGGAAATTCGATCCAGAAGAGATGGCGATATTCTTGTCATCATCACTCCTGAAAATGGAGAAGAGATATACTTTTCAGAGGCAGCTTCTAAAAAGTATGATTCTGAAATCGCTGAAAAACTGGAACTGTCTGATGAATTCAAAGGACAAACGGCAAATGGCATAGGTGTCGTTCGGGGGAAGGCTTACGTATTCAAGTGGGGGGAATCTGAAATCGAGAATAAGATCTATGAGTTCCCGGAGGGGTATATTTTAGTTGCGGGTCAGACATTGCCTTTGTTCATGCCGGCAATCAGAAAAGCACTGGCCATCGTTACCAACGAGGGCGGTGTATTGTGCCACGCAGCCATCGTTTCAAGGGAATTGAACAAACCCGCGATTATCGGTACCAAAGTCGCAACGACCCTTATTAAGACTGGTGACGTCATCGAACTCGATCTTGATGCTCAGATGGTGAGAATTATTGAAAAAAGTGCTGAAGATAAAGCGTAAAAATATTGAAGACAACAAAATTGTCTCTCGTTTCGGTATTTGAAAGATGATTTCTGCTCGTTTCTCTGTTGTCAGTTACTATAATGGACAAAAACCACGTTTCCGGCTAGGATAGGGGAGAAATACGGGCCGTTAGCTCACCTGCCCGCAGTGTTGGCGTACAGCGTTGCGGGCGGGGTTGGTGAGAGCGCCGCATTTGTTCCGATTTCTTTTTGCTATGTATCATTGCTATGTACTCCGTTCGTTGAGTAAAGGCAGATATTATATCGGAAGTTGCGAGGATATCGATATCCGGCTGAGGCGTCATAATAACGGATCAGTGAAATCGACTAAGGCGTTCGCGCCGTGGGAGCTGATGGCAAGCGAGTCGTTTTCTAGGTCAGAGGCGACAACAAGAGAACGGCAGTTGAAATCATGGAAAAGTAGGTGTAAGGTCGAAGAATACATAGCAAAAAGAAATCGAGAATCCTCGGTGGATTGTGGTGGGCCCTTAGCTCAGTTGGTTAGAGCGCCGCATTTGCAATGCGGAGGTCACCGGTTCGAATCCGGTAGGGTCCACCACAATCCATCGGGACAATGTCATCGGAGGTCGCCGGTTCGAATCCGGCACGGTCCACAATACAAAACAAAACACTTCGGGGAGTTACCAATATTTTGGGAGATAATGATCGACATGGACGGCCATGCCGTTTTTCGTCCGATGACTGCCAATCGCGACGAATGGAATTGAGAGAGTGACCGTTTTTCCGACCGTATGCAGAAATCCGTTTTCTATGACGCTTCAAAACGTCGCCTACTGGTGTATCGTCTGGCGACGCGTCTTTTTCTGACGGTGCTCATTTGGGCGCTTTTCTTTACCGTGGGGAGTATGTTCCGGCGGGTGATCTTTCCGATCCCGTCCATCCCGAATGCCGCCGTGCTTCGTTCCGTCCCGAAGATCCCGTCCAATGCCCCGGCCACCGTGCCGCTTTCGCCGAACACTCTGGCGGCGCAACGGCTCGCGCAGATGCAGAAAAACGCTTCCGTCGACCAGGCGACGAAACGATGGGGATTCTTCGTCAATTGGGACGACAACAGTTTTTCCTCGCTTCGTGCCAATATCGGTTCGCTCGACGGGCTTATGCCCGAATGGTTGCATCTCGTGAGCGCGGACGGGACGGTCATCGTGGACGACGCGAAACGCCAGTCGGATGTGCTCGCGTATCTCCGTGCGACAAGGCCCGACCTGGCGATCGTGCCGCTCGTGAACAATTACAGCCCCGAGAAACAGGACTGGGACGGCGCGGCGCTTGCCGGCATGCTCGCCGATCCGGTGGCCCGCAAGACGACGGTCGCCACGCTGCTTCAGTATGTGAAACAAAACGATCTTTCCGGGGTGAGTATCGATTTTGAAAACGTTCCCACGGCCAGTCAGCCTGACCTCGTGCTGTTCATGAGTGAGGTTTCGGCGGCGTTTCATGCGGAACGACTCGTCGTGTCGCAGAATATCCCGCTCGATGACGACGATTTCAACGCGAAGATCCTTGGTCAGTATGCCGATCAGGTGATTCTCATGGCATACGACGAGCATACGATCGGCAACGATACGGCCGGACCCGTCGCCGGGCAGCCATGGTATGAGCGCGCGCTCACGGCCCGCTTGGGAGAGCTTCCGGCGGACAAATACATCATCGCTTTGGGCGGATACGGATACGATTGGACGGACGGGGGAACGGCCGGCAACGAGATATCGTTCCAAGACGCGATGCGGCTCGCCCGTGGGTCGTCGTCCCCGGTCGCGCTCGATCCGATCGAACTCAATCCTTCCTTCGACTATAGCGGTGCGGACGGTATATTGCATCATGCGTGGTATATCGACGCCACGACCGCGTTCAACGAGGTGAGTTTCGCCTCGAAATATCATCCGGCCGGATACGCCGTGTGGCGGATGGGTTCCGAGGACCCGCGTATGTGGCGCGTTTTTGATGCGGGCGTCACCGGTCGGCTTGATGCCGCTCTCGCCGATTCGCTTGGAACCATGCCGTACGGGTATGACCTCGATTACGAGGGAAAGGGCGAGGTGGTGCGCGTGACCGGTGCGCCGCAGACCGGAAGCGCGATGTGTACGTACGATGCAAGTCGCAATATCATCACGGAGGAAAAAATCGACACGTTTCCGTCCGGATACGACATCACCCGCTACGGGGGTCAGGATCCGAAGAAGATCGCCCTCACGTTCGACGACGGACCCGACGCCACGTATACGCCGCAGGTGCTTTCGATCCTCGAACAGTTTGATGTTCCGGCCACGTTCTTCGTCGTCGGTATCAACGCGTCCCAGAATCCCGATCTGATGAAACGCGCCGTGGCCGACGGCAGCGAGATCGGCAACCACACGTTCACGCATCCGGACATCACCCGTATACGGAACAGTCAATATCAGATAGAGCTCAACGCCTTGCAACGACTGTTCGAAAGCGAACTTTCCCGCGATACGCTGCTGTTCCGGCCGCCGTATGCCGAGGACGTGGAACCGGCGACGCCGGCACAGATCGGTACGATCCTCACGTCCAGCGCATTCGGCTACTATACCGTCGCCATGCATATCGATCCGAACGATTGGGACCAGCCCGGCACGGACGCGGCCACGATCGTGAGCCGAGTCGTCGAGGGTGCGAAACGCGGCGATGGGAACGTCGTCTTGCTGCATGACGGGGGCGGAAACCGCGACCAGACGATCGCGGCGCTTCCCGGCATCATCACCGGACTGCGGGATGCCGGTTTCGAGCTCGTGAGCGTCTCGGGGCTCCTCGGCGTCGATCGCGATACGGTCATGCCACCCGTATCCGCAGCCAACCGGTTCGCCATCGCCGTGAACCGGTTCAGCTTCGGGTTCATCGACCGGCTCGGGGATTTCATGACCTTCTTCTTTTTTATCGGTATCGTGTTCGGTCTCAGCCGGCTGCTGTTCGTCGTCGTGCTCGCGCTTATCCAGAAGTTCAGGAACATATTCCTCTTCAAGCGGCGGTTCCGTCCGGATTTTCAGCCGGAGGTGAGCGTGATCATTCCGGCCTACAACGAGGAACGGGTCATCGCGCAGACGATCCTCTCCATCCTGAAATCCGAGTATCCGCGTCTCGACGTCGTCGTAGTAGACGACGGATCGACGGACGGGACCTGGAACGTCATCTCGGAACAATTCGCGCATCACCCGTCGATCCGTCTGTTCAGGAAAGTGAACGGCGGCAAGGCATCCGCGCTCAATTACGGTATAGCGCATACGAAAGCTCCCGTCCTCGTGACGCTCGACGCGGATACGCAGTTCCAGTCCGACGCGATCCCGAATCTGGTCCGTCATTTCGCGGAGGCGCGTATCGGTGCCGTCGCGGGCAACTCCAAGGTCGGGAACCGGATCAACCTGCTCACCCGTTGGCAGGCGCTCGAATATATCGTCGGCCAGAATTTGGACCGCCGCGCGTTCGAGACACTCAATGCCATCACCGTGGTTCCCGGTTCGGTCGGCGCGTGGCGACGCGAAGCCGTGCTTGCGGCGGGCGGATTTTCGCCGCGCACGCTGGCGGAGGACGCGGATCTCACGTTTTGCATCATCCGCGAGGGATATCATGTCGTGTACGAGGACGGCGCATACGGCTATACGGAAGCCCCGCACACGGTCGGAGATTTCCTCAAGCAACGATTCCGTTGGATGTACGGTACCATCCAGACGGTATTCGAACACCGCGAGATCTTCATGAATATCCGTTCCGGGGGGAGTCTCGGTCTTGTCGCCATGCCGAATATCGTCGTGTTCCAGATCCTATTCCCGCTCGTCTCGCCTTTGATCGACCTGGCGCTCGTCGTCTCTCTCTCGTGGGGTCTGGTCCAGAACCTGCAACATCCGGTAGATTATGCCGTGGCGTTCGGCCCGACGCTGCAATTTTATTATTTCTTCTCCGCCATCGATATCGGAGTCGCCGTCATCGCGTTCCTGCTCGAGAAGCGCCGTGAGCAGTGGAGTCTCATTTTGTGGCTGCCACTGCAGCGGTTCTTCTATCGGCAGCTCATGTATTACGTGGCATTCAAGACGATCACGACCGTCATCAAGGGTCGCGATGTCCATTGGGGAAAACAAGATCGTCGCGCGACGGTCATGCTCAAAGAACCGTAATGCACTTCTTTCGAGCGCCTTTCGGTACCTTCCCGGACACAGCCGGAAGAAGAGTCATTCATAAATGCTCGACTGACAGAGAAAATGTCTGATATGCTGCGTATCACGGCAGTTCTCAGTTGTTGGTTGTAATACCACTTCTAAGAAACCCGTTCCCTCCGTCTCCGCGAGGATTTCTTCTTCAGAAATCCGTGGCGGTCCAGGCCTGTGTCATAAATCTTGGATTGCCACGCCCGAATACGGGCTCGCAATGACAGTCTTATAGGGAGTGTATTATTTAGAAATGGTATAAGTCGTATATGTAAAGATTTTCCCTTGATTTCTTCCGGTTCCGTATCCGTGATATAATGACACTCCGATGATGAATCAAGGTCTTGCCGGTTGAGGATCGCTTATTTTACATGGTTCATCCGAAACGCTCAATATGGGGAAAACGGAACTTTTTTTCAAGAATATCGGACGCGTCAAGGGGTATCTCATCATCGCCGTGAGTCTTTTGGGGTTGGCGATTCCCGTCCGGAGCATATGGCTCTTCACGATGGTTCGGAATCAGATCGTCCGGCCCGGGATCGGTCCGGAATCGCAGACGGTCGCCGGCGTCTCTGTGGGAAAGAATACGGAGTCGAAGGCGGCAATCGGATCCGCGGAGGAACAACAGGCCGATCTCGCGCTCGAGAATCCGGCATCGGACAACTATCCGCTGCATCGCGGCGTATACGCGACTCTTTTTTGGGTCGGCGAGGACGCCAGTGCCGACAACAAGAATATTTCCAACTCACCGTCGGCCTGGGACGATGCCTGGCTGAAACATTTCGGGGGAGTGGACAATCCGAAGAAGCGGATCGATTTTTATCCGTCCCGTTTCACTCCGAAGGAGAATCCGTTCTACGTCGCCTTGCCGTACAATGACTTCGACAAGAAAGGGAAGCGACGTTCGGACGTCTCGGCCGTCGTCCCGTGGGCCACGGAAAAAAGTTATACGAAAGACCAATCGATGCTGAAGAACCGGTGGGTGAAAATCATGAAAGGGGACAGTGTGGTCTATGCCCAGTGGGAGGACGTCGGGCCGTTCGGGGAAAACGATTCGGCATACGTGTTCGGAGCCGACAAGCCCAAGAGCAAGACGAACAAGTCCGCCGGCATAGACCTCTCGCCGGCCGTCAATACCTATCTCAATCTCGGCGATCTCGAAAAGGTCGACTGGCGGTTCGTGGACGACGAGGACGTGCCCGACGGCCCGTGGAAGCAGCTCGTCACCACCTCGCAGGTCTTCTGGAATTAGGCATCCACGGAGCCGGTTTTGGTTTTGAAAACGTTCGGATTTGCTGGGAAATATCCAAGAAAACGTTACATAATAATGCGGTCGTCAGATTATGTAACGCTATAAAGGAAGAGGACCAGGAAAATGTAGTCGGGCCGAAATCGAAAATCGACGAAATATTCCGCTTGAAATGGCGATTTTTTTGTGATGAAATCGGAAAAATGGCTTTACAGGCCGGTATATACGTGGGAAAATAGGGAAAAGAGAGGAGCTGAGTCAGAAAACGACCCCCCGAGACACTGCTTACAGTTCGGTCTTCGGTCAGAGACATGTATGTCAGATATGTCAGACTTTTTGCCGGCGTCGACAAAAAGTCTGACATATCCGAAAAACAAAAAACCCGCCGGGTTCGCATGGGCAGTGAGGCCTAGGGGCGTGGTAGGTGTTGATGACTGAACCATATCAGGAATATCAAATAATTCAAGAGTATGGTAGGTGACTATATCAAGGAATTCGACCGATGGAACGAAAAGAAAAAACGCACGGATGGAAAGTTTCTTGGACGAGATCTGTTCGTCCATGAGCGGGAAGTGTGGTGGTGTTCGGTGGGCGTAAATGTCGGGGTGGAAATCGATGGGAAAAACGATGACTTCGAGCGACCGGTATTGCTGGTCAAGAAGTTCAATGGGTTGATGTTTTGAGGTATTCCGCTCACTTCCAAAAAGAAGGAGAACCCGTATACGGTACGGGTCGAGCATCAGAAAGGGGTATCGTATGCCAACCTTTCGCAATTGAGGCTGTTGAGTACCAAGCGAGTATTACGGAAAGTTGGTGTCATTTCCGAAGAGAATTTTCTGGAAGTCAGGACCCGGTTGAAGGACTGTCTCTAAAAAAATCGGACCCACCCTTGCGGGTGAGTCCTCGGAGGCCGAAGCCACTAATATGTACAGTATAGCGTACGCGCGTTATCCTGTCAATGTGTGGCAGGGAAAATGTGGCAGGGAAAATATTCGAAAAAGTGAGGAATAAAAATGAGCATGACGAATATATTATGAAACCTATCCTTGTCACATCATACGTGAGTCCGGATCTTGACGGATTGGCGAGCGCGGTGGCGTATGCGGAATACCTGGGAAAAACCGGGGTCGAGGCGGTGGTCGGACTGCTCGGGGAGCCGTCGGAAGAATCGCAGTATACGCTCGACCGGTTCGGGTTGGACACTCCGACGACGATTTCGGATACGGACGGATTCGAACGGATCGTCTTGGCGGATGCGAGCGATCTTTCCGGGCTCGAGGGAAAAGTGGAACCCGGGAAGGTCGTGACCATCATCGATCACCGGGCCGTGAACGGTGCGGCAGAATTTCCGAATGCGGACGTGCAGATCGAACTGGTCGGCGCGGCTGCGACACTCGTCACCGAGAAATTTTTCAAGGTGGGACTTGCTATCTCGGTTCGTTCCGCGATTCTCATCCAGGCCGCGATTATTTCCAATACCCTCAATTTCAAGGCGGCGGTAACCACGGACCGGGATAGGGAAGTATCGGAAAAGTTAGGAAAAATAGTGCCTCTCCCGAATGATTTCTGGAGGGACCTTTTCCTGGCGAAATCCGATCTGTCGGGCGACAAACTCGCAAAGAAAATCCATGATGACTTCGCATCGTTCGAACTCGGAGGGAAAAAGGTCGGCATCGCGCAGATCGAGATGATCGGGGCGGAAGCACTCGCACGCGACCGGACCGGGGAGACAGTCCGTGTACTCGATGAAATCAGGGAATATGGAGCATTCGATCACGTGTTTCAAAATACGATCGAGCTCGAATCGCCGAGAAATTATCTGGTCGCTTCCGATGACGATACGAAGAGACTCCTGGAAACCGCCTTGGACGTGACCTTCTCCGGCGAGGTCGCGGAGCGGCTGGCGCCCCTTATGCGTAAACAGATCGTGCCGTTATTGAAGGCGGTGCTGGAACAAAGAAACTGATGTGGGATCGTTTTCTATCATATGTACCGAAAACATATTTTCTTCGACTGCTATCAGACGCTGCTTGATACTGATATCGACCGTGAGCGGCAGAAAGTTGATCAACTGAACGGTTGGGAGATATTCGTCGGGTTACTCAACGAACGTCACGACATTCGAATCAGCCCGGAGTTGTTCATTGAATTGCTGGAAAGGCGGAAAGCCGAATATTATCAGTATAATGATAAACGTGTCCATCATCATGATCTATTGAAGCTTGTGACGGATGTACTCAGGAAAGATCTGCAAAGCGATCTTGCGAACGATGCTGTTTCAGAGCTGTTATATGAATACCGGAAAGTCAGTCGGGGATTCGTGACGCCGTATCCGAAAGTAAGGGAAGTACTTTCCAAACTGTCGGAGAAGTACACGTTGTCGGTTGCAAGTTACACTCAGGCCATTTTCACCTTATCGGAGCTGAAAAAATTCGGTATCGACGAATTTTTTTCTCACTTTATATTCACATCTGATATCGGTTTTCGTAAATCATCGTTGGATTTCTATCGGGAATGTGTCCACATCGTCGGAACGGAACCGAAGGACTGTATGATGGTCGGAGACAATTACCATGAAGATATCCTCGTGCCGGCCGAACTCGGTATAGAAGGCATATGGATACGGAACCCAAAGACGTGTCGCGATGATAGTCCGTCGTTGGGTGACTGTCCTGTTCCAATCGTCGAATTGGAATCGTTTGAGGCGCTTCCGAAAACAGTTGATGACCTATTTTCTCGTTCGGATAAACAATCAGATAGTTTCGCACGTTGACATCTTTTCAGGTCCATGATATAAAACATCAATCGTTCTTTCGGTTGACGTGCTATTTCAAAACCTCAAAACCCGTTACAGATGAGAAACCAACCACCGCCTGCTTCGCCGCTTGAAGAAATCGGAAACAGAATTTTCCGGATTCCACCATCAAATCTGATATCTCACAATTCGACAGATTGCGACCTTGTTGAGACACTCTCTTCATCATCGATGACAGCCGCAGAGATTGTTACCGCTATTGCTCTTCATTTTAAAACGAGGGACACAGATGCACAAAATCTCTTGGGCGAGATTTTTCAGTCCGCGGATCCCATTTTGGATGAAACGGAGCTGTTCGTTCTGCGTGAATCCCTCTCAGCTTGTCTCTCAGGTCAATATTAGAGAGACCGATCGTCAACCCGATTTCCAGTCATACTCATGTATGACTGGAGCTTTTTTGTATTTTGTCTTGTTTGATGATATGATAGGGATGTTTTCAGAAATGGAAACCGATAAAAAACAAACATTTATGAACGTCCGAAAAATCGTTTTGTCGGTCGGAATCGTGTTCTTTCTGGGAGTGTTCGTGTTCGCATGGACATGGATCGCGCGTTCGATACTCTTTCCGGTTCCGGCCGCACCTGCCACTCCCATGGTCGCTCGGAATTTTGTCGCCGTAACGCCGACAAGTACGCCCGTGATTCCTCAAGAGGCCGTTCCAGGAAGCGCACCTGCCGAATCCACACCCACTTCGGAGATACAGGAACCGAAGGTGTTCGGGAAGATCACCGAGCACGATATCCGTAAGGGCCAGGTGGAGTGGCAGGAGCCGAAGAATCTGGGAAATTTGAAGTGGTGGGGTGATACGGTTTCCGAAGATCAATACTCGGTGAATAATGGTTCAACTTCTTATAGAGACAAATATGTCAAAGTCGGCACGGTCAAAAAAGGAAAATATTCGGGAGCCGAAATCATCAAACACGACGCCACGTATTTTTTGAGTCTAAAAGGGAAGATCGTTCTCCTGTTGAACGTCGCCACTCGAGACGGCGGTCAGGCAAATGTGTATACCAAGGATGAACAGGGTGCTATTCACTACGGTTTTTATGACGAGATTTTGATCATGGCTCCGAATGAGACCATTGACGATGAGACGCGAATCGAGGATTTAGCCGAGTATCCTGCTGAAATCAAGACCTCAAATAGTCGGGTGACACTCGTTCGCTCTGAGTCGATGTATTCCCAGCCCGAAGCGTTTTTCACCGACGCCGGCCTGAAACCGGTATTCGACCATCCGGAATTGGGACAAGTGTGGATGGCGGATGCGACAAAGAAGCGTGTCTCGCGCGAGGAATTAAATAGTTACATGGGAACCGATGAGAATCATCCAACCCTTACGAAACTCTATATTGATCCCGTCGTCGACGGCGGGTTCTATCTCAAGGGACCCGACGGATCATTTGAGACATATCGTCTGAAACTGGATGTCTTCGACACGTTCGACCGGGCAGGTGTGCTTCTGGCGACTTGGAAGAACGGGGAGAAAAATACGGCATCGTACGAGGAATATCCGAGCGGTTGCGGACTCGGAGCATACGCGTACGATATGACGGGCAAAGTCGATATCGAAAAGGATCTGGTGAAGGTGGGAAAAACGGACCAAGGGGACGACCTCTACGGATACAAGGAAACGAACCCGGATCTGAAAACATACTATACGGAAACGTATCTTTCTTCCCTGATCCAATATGCCGGCCCGGGCCAATCGGCTGATCCCACGCCGGGAGCCGATACGGCTGCCAACTGGGCTGCTTTCCTGCAGAAACACGCGATCGTATTCTGGGTCGATCCGTTCGGGAGAATTTTGGAATTTTTCAACACCGATACGATGCAGCTCGCCGAATGCGGCAAGCCGGTCGTATACCTCTATCCGGAAAAGACGACCGACGTGTCGGTAAAGGTGTTCCCGAACGAGGGCGTGAGCGTGTCTGATCCGGCGTACGGGGACGGATGGAACGTGACGGCACAACCCGACGGGACGCTTACCAATCATGCGGACGGTCTGCAGTATCCGAATCTGTTCTGGGAGGGCGGAAGCAGCGTCATATACAAGACCCCGACCCGAGGGTTCGTTACCGCACGCGAAGATCTCAAGATGTTCTTCGATGGGAAACTCTCCGAACTCGGATTATCCGTGAAGGAGATCTCGGACTTCGAGGAGTATTGGATTTCCAAGATGAACGAGAAACCGAAACCGTTCTATTTCGTGACGTTCCTGTCCCGTGAACAGATCGACCGGCTCGCGCCGCTCTCGATTACGCCGAAGCCGGATACGGTGATCCGCGTCATGATGGACTACGAGGGTCTGGATGCATGGAAAGACGTACCCGGGTACTCGATCCGGACGCCCAAGCGGCAGGGATTCACCGCCGTCGAATGGGGCGGACGGCTGAAATAGCGTTATGGGAAACGGGAAGACGTTCGCGCGGATCGGCTTTCCTGTTTTCTTGTTTCTCGTAGCGGTTATCGCGTGCATCTCATTTTTCGCGGCGAAAAACGGGGAGGAGACCGCCCGACCGCAGGATACGGAAATCGTCAGAAAGACCCCGATTCCGATCGTCTCGTTCATCACGCCGCACCATCTGCTTGCCGAGAAGGATATCGATGAGGTGTTCCGTACTGTCAGTGAGAAAGATGGGAATGATTCCGTCGGTCGGATCATCCTGGTCAGTCCGAATCATTTCGGTATCGGAAAAAGTTGGGTGATCGGTTCGGAGAAGGATTGGGAAACACCTTCCGGAATGATCCGATCGGACAAGGTCTCGTTGGACGGTTTACGTGATGTCGCTTTCGTGAGTGACGGCATATTCGAGCGTGAGCACGGCATACGTAATATCCTTCCGTATATAAAAAAATATTTTCCCCGTGCCACGCTCGTTCCCTTGGCTTTGCAGGACGGTCTCCCGGACGGTAAGGCCGATGCCTTGGCAGAACGTCTCTACCGGCTTTCCGATCCTCACACGCTCCTTGTCGTTTCCGCGGATTTTTCGCACTACCTGGATTGGAATTTCTCACGTTTTCATGACATCAAATCGCTCGAGACGATCCGTCATTTCGATACTTCACATGTGAGTTCGTTGGATATCGACTGCGTGTCATGTGTGCGACTTGCCATGAAGTTCTCCGAGCTTCGCGGTGCCTCGAATTATCAGCCGTTGTCGCGATCGAGTGCGCTCGAATCGATCGGTACGAACAAGGTTGGTCAGGAAACCAGTCACATGACCGGATATTTTTCAACGGAATCGGTGCGTGATGCTAGTGCAGTAGATACGCTTCAACTCCTCTTTGCGGGACCGGTCGCGCCCGAGAGGATGACGGACGATGCTAGGCGCACCTTCATGGGCCAGGACGGGAATATCTTCGAACAAGGCGGAGAAAGTCGCATGAACGTTTTTGCGGCAGCGCCGTCGGGAAAAATCTCATCCGATGCGGTATTTGAAACGGGAGGCGACGTATCCTTCCGGCTGGTGGGAGGAAAAAAAGTCGCGTTTATTCGGACTGATATCGGTGCTTCCGACATAAGAAGCATCGTGACCCGTATCACGGACGCGAAGGCGCAAAGCGATACCGCTATCGTTTTGTGGAAGAATGATCCGGATGTTCGATCGGCATCTGGCGATGAACGGGTGAATCGGGCAAGAGCGTTCGTCGATGCAGGGGCGGACATGGCCGTCGGGACCGACCCTCTTTCCGTGGGAGCGGTGGAAGTCTACAAGGGGAAACTCATCATACCTTCCATGGGCGACGTATCCCGGGACGGATCGGGACTCATATTCGGCATCGGCTTTTCAAGGGAGACGACGGATATCGTCTTTATGCCGGTCGTCAGGGAACGTTCCGATCATGTCGCCTTGGCGACCGGGAAAACGAGGTCATCGGTACTCGAAGCCCTCTCCGGACATATCGTCGACCTGGTCGTAAAACAGTCGATTCTGGGTGGATCATTGATGCTGAAAATCGGAAATTGAATATTCGGAAAGAGGCTATCGTCATTTTCTTTCTCTCGTATCTTTTTAGCCTTTTTTCTGGTATGATGAAGATGTTTTCCGAAACAGAAAACCGCCTATGGGATTCCCATTGAACGACGAGACACAGATATTCCTGGAGCGTCTCGTGGAAGAGAAGGGCTTCGTGAATCTTTCCGAAAAATTGAAGGCGGACATCCTCGACGGGCTGAATGCCCGGTTGGTTTCGTTCATCGTAGCCGCGATTGCCGAACGGCTGAGCGAGGAGGATGCCGAGCGGATGAACGAGATCATGGAAGAAGGGAAAGAGATGTCCATGGATACCGTGATTGACTTTCTGAACGACCGGGTGCCGGACCTCGGCGAGGTCACCGCCGGCGCGATGATGGATTTCCGAGAAACATACCTGAAGGGACTCAAATGACCATCGTTATGGATGAATCAAAAATGGAACCATCGGAAACGGAGCGGCTACGGCAGGCATACGGAACATTCCGTTCCGAGCTTGACAGATTGACGGCTGATTTCGTGTCGGAAATGGATGTGATCGTCGCGGAGGCCGAGAAACGGAAAACCGATGAGGTCAGGAAGAAAATCCGCACTATCTGAGTACACTGACTGTATGAATGGGAACACGCCACGTACACCGACCGGTCCGGATACTTCACATTCGGGTGAGAACCGGAAGAGACTCACAGCAGTCGATCTGGAACCGAATAAGATGCGGGCGATTTTGGAGTTTCCGATGATACAGGAGCAAAGGATGGTTCAGAAGGATGCGAATGCGGCTCTCGATAGTGCTGATATTACACGAGATCTTGCAAAAGCGGCATTTGATAGACTGAAACTCGATTCGCGTTCCGCACTGGAATTTTCCGATAGAGTGGATGATGCGCACCTCAGATTTGGCGAAGAGATACAGACCCTGGTCACCGAGACGGAAGGAAGTTTCGCGTTGCGTGCGGTGGAGCCGACTTCGTTCATCGGTTCTCCCAAGACGGGGAATCCTTTTGATACCGAACAGCAGGCTCATGCTTCGGTTGCCGGCAGTCCTGAGTCGGTGAAGTCATCCGATATCGAACAGACTGAATTGGAACCGACGTCTGTCGAAAAACGGGAAAGCATGAAGGCTTACATGATCGACATGTCCGAGGTCGTGAAAGCGTATGCATGGCGCGAGGCGGAGCGGAGACTGCGAGACGTCCTTGATACGAAAAATTTCATCAAGAAGGGCTGGGTCAGGATGGGGGAAAAAGGGTATCTCATACAATTTTATAAGGAGGCACTTGAGGCGATAGAAGGAAACCGGAATCTCATGGCCGAGCTCGAGTCGAAGGTCCGCAAACGTGCCGCTCGGTTGTCCGAAGACGGGGTTGAGCGCTCGAACGAGGTGCTCGACAGCGTCGTCGACGAATATATCCAGAAGATCGCGAATGAGGAAGAGAAGGGGGAAATGGTGAACGACCCGGGTGTGAACCTTGCCGTCGCCGAGCTGTTTTCGAAATTCTCGACGAGTGAGATGAGTCGGGAGGAGTTCGAGGAACAGGTCCGCCAACACGTGGCGCCGATGCTCAAGGGGAGACGTTTTTCGGGCAACGCCGTGGACGAAGGCGAACAAGGCAGGAAGGAAAGGGGATTTAATGAAAAGAATCTCTACGCGAACAATCTCTACGAACTTGCCAAGGGGTATAAGTCGGAACTCGACAAGAAGATCACTGAACACGATCCGGATCAGAAGGAGAACGTGATCAAGGCGCTTGAGGGTCAATTCTCGCTTGATCTGCAGCTTGGGCGGAAAGAGCGGGACCTCTACGAGACCAAGCCCGCGTCGAATCTCAAATTGTACGAGAAGTTGGCTGATTTCTCGGAGAAAAATCGGGCATTGGGCTGGTTTTTCGCGAATCCAGTGGCGTACGGTATCATCGGCGGACAGATGGGCAAGTGGGCAGGAAAGGCGGGACTCACCGTGGGACTCGCGAGTATCGCCGGTATCGCGCCGTGGGCGATCCCGCTGATCATCGCCGGGGCGATGGGCGGTACCTATGCCGGCATGAGGCGCTCGCGCGACCTGCAATACGACCGTGGTATGGACTTGCGGCGGCAGACACTCGGGGCCGGGAGCGGCGGCAAGCGAACCGACAAGATACGCGAATTTTCCTATGATCAGAAATCGGCCGAAGACCTGACTGCGGGCCTGCGCGGATTGTTGAATAATCCGGATCTCGGCGATGAGGGAAAACAACTCATTGCCGAAGTCGTGGCACGGACACAAGTGGAGCACGAGCGACAGGTTGACCTAATCGGCGTGAAAGGTGAGGAAGGCGAAAGATACAAGACGAAACTGATTGCGATGAAGGAACTCCGGCTCGCGATGCGCGACGTGAACGGTCAATTTTCCGTGAAGAACGAGGATATCCAAGGGTATATCGATGCGCATCGGGAACGGTTTCAAAACGATATCGTATCGAATGACAAGGCATTCAAATCGTTCAAATTCAAGGAGTCGGTCAAAGCGGGTATCGTCGGTGCCGCGTTCGGCGCTGTGGCCGGAGCCATCGGGCAAGAAGTGTTCAATCAGGGTCAGGAACTGGCTGGAGCGCATCCGAAGACGGATTCTTTGCTGGCGTATCTTTCGGGTGAGAAGCATCTCGTACCGGCAACCGGTATAAAAGTCGTCTCGGTCGGGGATCACTTCTCGATCGTGGGAGGCGATGGCAAAGCGATCGCCGAGCACGTGACGATCGGCCCGAAGGGTATGGATCAGGCGACGCAGGATCTCCTGACATCGAAAGGTATTCATCTGACGCAGACGTTGGGAACTCCGACGAGTGTCGATCCTATCCAGACGCCGGGAATACCGAAAAGCGGTATCGATGTTACTCAGACTATGGGCGCTCCGAAGAGTATCGATCTGACCGAGACGCCGGGCACCCCGAAGGGTGCGATTGAGGGGTTGAAGGAATTCTTCGGAGACAAGATGGGGTCGCATCCGCGGGCCGGATGGTTTGATAATGACGGCAAAAGCGGATATTCGTTTTCTCTTGGTCAGGAAAAGGACGGGAGCGTGGCTATCAATGCGAGCGGACTTCTGAAAAACCTGATCGATAACGCGAAGGAAGCCGCCGGTGTGAATCCGGACGGGACGGATGCGGGCAAGCTTGGCGGACTCGCGGAAAAACTCGCTCAGTGGAGCAAGGATGGGACGATGCATGAACATATTCAGGTGGCCATCATCCCGACCGACGAGGCGAACAAGGAGGGGGCGAGTCTACTGCTTGCGGCGGCCGGCGCGGATGGGAAGATCAAACTTCCCGATGTCTTGTCGAAAATGTTCACGAATCCCGAGAATTTCCGTGACGGGCATCTGCCGTTCAAGTTCATGGAAGTCCGAATCGACGGTCACGTGCTTGCGACTGCGAGCGGTGAGAGTATGCATGACTTCGTAGCCGCACCCCAGATCGCGCCTGTGCCCGCGGGCGTTGGAAATGTGAGTGAGGTCGTGACTTCGCCGAAGATCCCGCCTACGATAGCAGGTGGTGGAAAAATACAAGAGATCATGACCGCGCCGAAGTTCGCGTTCGCGACCGAAAAACCGTGGGATACTCCGCCGGTCGTGCCGATGTTCGGCAGAAAACAACTTGAACGCAAGGCGAAGATGAGCTATCAGACTTCCCGTCAGAGAACAGTCCCTCCGACGAGTCCCGTTCCCGATAACATCGTTAACCCGACGAATGCACCGGAACCCGGCACTTCGGCCAAACAACCTGATACACCCGAGCAGACACAGAGCGAACCGACGAAGGAACCGATCACTCTGACCGTTGATCAGATCGCGAAGTATCTCGGACTGACTTCGGATGAATACGGGAAGCTGATTGGGAAAGGGAAAGAGACGCTCACGACGGAAGAGCTGATCGCCATGACGGAGAAGGTCGTGGTCGCCCTTGGAATCACGACTGTCGGACGCCAATTGGCAGCTATAAAAGCCGGAGACCGTAATGAGACGAAACGCTATCTTCTCTTTGCAAGGATGCAAGAAAAAGGAAGTGATGAAGATAATGAGATGAGCGAAACGACGAAAGAGACGATATCCGTCCTTGATTCGTTGTTGAAAAATAGATTCGCTGAAACGACTGCGACACCGGCAGGAAACGTTCCGGATCCGGCCGCGCAGGTTACCCCTATCGTTCCGACTCCCGAACCCCCGAAACAGCAGCCGGAACCGACTCCGGAGACGGATGCGGATCGGGACAAGCGTAACATCGCCGAGGCTGTTCGAAAGGCACTTGACTTGACCGAGGACGAGTACAAACAATCGGTCAAGGTGCGTCGGAAAAAGACCGTGCTTGCCAGTGGACAGGTTATGACGCGGGAAGAGGTGTCCGGCATCATGATACGTATCGCGGAGCATTTGAAGATTCCTGTGTCAAACGGAACGGACGCTTATTCCGAATTGTTGAGGTCCGGAGATCCGGCTGAACTTGCGGTATTGAAGACCGTGAACGGACTTATTTCCGAAATGAAGCAACGGGCGGAAAACGACATATCGGATGACAAAGCGAAAGATCAGGCTAGGAAACTGTTGGCAAACATACAAACTATTTGGAAAGAAACACTCCCGATGGATCCGGGTGCAGGTACCCTTCCTCAGTCGCCCGAGCCGGGAACTACGCAGGGCCTTCGCGACAATCTCGTAGAGACGGATCCGGTCCGCGCTATGGCACTGCACACGATCTATTTACTGGAGCATACACCTGGTCTTACATATGATAACCTGAACGCGAAAGATAAAAAGACTGCCGATCGGAAATTCATCAAGTTGACGCGTGATTTGTGGACGGAATTTACCACGCACGAAACGCCGGATATGGACGCGTATGGCGCCTTGAACATCATGAAACTGGCAGGCATGAAACACCTCGATCTCGATAAGGTGAATTTCGTGAAACAGAGCGATTATGCGAGAAGCGGATCCACGGTTGATTCCGGAAACATGAACGCTACCACCGCGGGCGAAGGAGGGAAATGGATAGTCGACGACCATCATGCCCGGGATTCCAAACGTGGGACTTCCGCGACGAAGTTCGTGTATGATTCGCGAGTCAAGTTCGGGTTATTGAAAAAGACGAAATATCTCGACAAGTTCGTCGAGTTCATCACGAAATGTGACAATGCCGACTTTTCGCACGAAGAGCGTGAAAACATACTCAACAATTATGACAGGAGCCTGTATGGCCTGGGGTTCCGGATGAAAACGGAAGACATCCTGAAACTGTTCAAGGACGGTGTCGATCCGAATGAGCCGCTCTCGGACGATTATCTGAAGACACATCAATATTTCAACCAGAATACCGATAAATTCGAGCCACTCAGCAAGCTGTCGGAGTTTGTGAGAAATCAGATGCGGAATGGAAAGTCGGAACTTCCCGGAGTCATAAAGGCCGGTTTCGAGTTCGATACCGGGAAAGATCGGTTTGGCAAGATCCTGATCGATACGGGTAAAAGGAACGCGAAGGGGGGGTCTTTCAGCCGGATAAGCGGAGCAAACAATTCGAACCAGTTTCAGGTGTTCGAGAAGGGGTATGGCGCCTACCTGATATGGCCGTCGGGCTCGGATTCATTCGTTCTCTATACGCAGAAAAAGATGGACGAGGAGTCTTTGCCAGGCGGATTCTCGCAGGGATTCCCCGTGCGTGGGCATATGTGGATGAAATCGAAGAATGACACGTCACCACGCACAATCACGCTGGATGATGTCCTGGCGAAACTTTCCGGAGAGAAGAAAGGCGTGGCAGACGCGCCGAAACTGGAGAGAGCCCTTTTGATCGATACGAAGAGCAAAGAAATGCTCGCACTCTTTGATGAAGGAACACTGACAGAAGATATCTTGCGGGATACTGCCGGATCGTCGAAAATAGTGCTTCATGAATTATTGGCCGACATGATGAACCAGCGAAATGTCTTGTCAGGGAACTACGATAAAAAGATACGTGCGACGGATACGACTCAATTGTCGAAAAAAGGTACGAGGGACAGAATCGCTATCGGCGTGCTTCTGTCATCGATGAAGAAGCCATCGGCGACGGGAATAACCCATGATGTGCAGGTTCCTGCTGCGGTGTCGGCTGTTTCGCCGGTATCCGAACCGCGGAAACTGGTGCCGGAAAAGAAAGTCGAGGTGGAAAGTGAGGAGGATCGGGATCGTCGCGTCGCCATTCAGGATGTACTCGGTGTGACAGAACAAGAATATAAGACCTTCTTCAAAAGAAATAGACAGTCGATGAAGCATGATGAAGTGGCGGATGTTATTGCTCGGATTGCCGATACACTTGGGGATTTGAATCAGCGACGTGATACAGGTGATTACGCCACGTTTTTGAAGGAGGAAGATGTGGAGCAACAACGGGCAACAAAGCTCTATAATGAAATGCGGAAACGGGTGAGGTCGGCGATAACGGAAGCCACAACTCAGAGATCTGCCTTGAATTTGCTCGAAAACGCGTTCATGAAATGGAAAGAATCTGCATCGACGGTATCCAAACAACGATTGTCGAATGCACCGGAACCGACAAGTCCGTCGCAACCCCAATCAGTCGATACACCGGTACCGACGACATCTGAACCGCTGCCTCCATCCGCACCCGCACCTGAAACTGAACCTGAGCCGATCGCCCCGAAAGTCGAATCCATTGATCTTGCGGGACTCGGGATTCCCAAACAGTTTGGGAAGTTTGAGTTGACACGCGACTCCATGGAAAAAGCGGCAAAGCAGGGTAAAGTCACGGTCGGCGAGCTCGCGACCGCTTTCGTCGACAGTTCACCAGAATTGAAACAGAAATTCAATGAGGGACTCAAACAGCTTCCAGGTGATAATCGCGGATCTGACATTGTCGCGAACCTCGCGTTGGGGATAATATTCGATACGGAACTCGCTATTCTTAAGAAGAATCTTGCAAAAATGGAGACCGAAATCGCTGGTCAGCCTGATGGAAAAAAGAAGGAAAAATGGAATGCAAACGTAGAAAAGCTGAAAGTCAAGATAAACACGATTGCAGAAGATTGGCTTAAAACTTTAGTATTCTGAGAAATGGAATTGAGAAAGCAATATGACAAGCGGAGAAATCATTCAGTTTCGGGCTGAAAATACATTAGAAAAAAGATATTCGGACAATGAATTGTCCGAATTGTTTCACGGTGGTAAACTTTCGCGTGAAGTGCTTATAAGGGTGGCTGAAAAGAGAGGGAAGGACGTGAATTCGGTCGTGATGACTATATTATCGAGCGAAAACCTATTTGACGCTTTTGAAGAATATTCCAATGAATTTGGAAGAGCATATCTTGATGATGTCAAGCGAAAAGAAATCCTTCTTTCCTTTCTTGAAACTGTTCAGCGTGAACAGCGGGAAAGGGCCGGGGAGACAGCGCATGTCGGGGATGTCGTTCCGGAACCTGTTCCGGTTCCCGAAACAATCCAGCCTGAAAATGGTGGTGCCGCTGGGATGCCAGATATCTCCGATCTGAAAGCGGTCGAATCGGGTGAAACTTCCGATCAAACCGAGGAGCCGCTCATCGTAAAAAAGGAAGAACCTTCGAACGTCGTTCCTGATGTCGATTCTGTTGCAGCGAAACGAATTGAACAAATTCATGAAGGATTAGGTCTGAGATCCAGGAATGACATCAATGAGACAGTTTTCAATAATGAAATGAATGAGGGTGCTGAAAAGGACCTTAATGACTTTTCAAAATTTATTTTCAAGAATGAACAACAATTGAGTGGCTTGGAGGGGATTGAATTGGAAAACTATATTTATAATCATTTTTATAGTAATGATCAGGAAAAAGCACATACAAAGGATGGCGCCGACATCGAAAAGAACATAGAAAAGTATAATGCCGAAATTGAAAAAATGATAACGGAATCTTTGGACGCCTGGGGAAGAGGAGAAAAGCCTATAATTTCAGTAATGCCACAAGGGTACTGGACATTTTGTTTTGTTGGAGAAGGCTCAAAAATCAATGAAAATATAGGTAGGCTATACATAAATATCAAACCGGAAGAAATTGCCAATTTTTTTTGGGAGGCAGCCAATTTATTTTCAGCTGAAAAACTGGATGTTCAGATGAAAATTCCCTCCAAGATCGATCAAGAAGATGCTGAAAAAGTCTTGAATCGACGCGACAAGATGGTCATCTATTTCGAGCCAAAGGATGAGGGGGGAATTCTTACCGTTTTAGATCGACTTCATAAAAAGTATCGGGATGCTTTTTTGAAAAATGGACCTCGTTTTTCGGCTGCGCTTAGAGACTTTGACGGAAAAATAATGGACGGAATAGGGTTTGCGGAAGAACCGCAATTTGGAAACGAATCGTTCGGAGGAAGAATGAGCAGGAGTCTCGGTGAAATTTTTACGGCTCAAAAGTTAAGTATGTCACAAGGAATAGTGAAAAACTTTAACGCGCAGCAAATGTTCAGGAGAATTTGTGAAAAAAATGGCATCGATTACACATATCCGGCGTTTAATGCTTTCTCAAAGAGAGTAAGTCAGAATTCACCGATGTATCAAAGAGTACGATCATAAATGAATACCGAGGAAAAGAAAACGCTCGTGAAAAACTATGAAAGGGATCAAGGTCCCAATTGAGGCCTTGATCTCTGGTATGAACAAAGAAGATCATTTTGATTTGATATCAGTTGACGTCTGCACCCCGGCGTGATAAAACTCAATGGTGTTCTTTGTTCGTACGTGTTTTTCAAACTTTAACAAAAGGGATTAGCAATGACACAAGATGGCAGTATCGGTATAGAGAATAAGGCATTCACGTTTCCCGGAGAGGACGAACTCCTATCGAAAATCGACAGCGGTGCGGTCGAGGTCTCCTTGGTCGGGGATTTTGCGGGCAGGATGTTCACTTCAACCTTCATTCTCACAAAAATCATTCACGCGTTCCAATCGGAAACGGATTCCATCGGAAGAGCTCGGCGCTTTTTGAAACAGACCCTGTTGATAGTGGAACCCAAGCCGAATGAGAAAGAACTCAGGATATTGCAGGATTCCCTTGAAGATCGTCTTAAGGAACTGCCAATCATCCGTGACGTCTGCACTCAGTGTCGCACTGGTCTTGTGACTGAACTTGCGTCCTGTTGACTGCGTCAGCTGTATTTACTCCGAACGGAATCCATTTCCGTTCGGCGTTTTTTTATCCGACAATTTCCGTTATACTGTCGATGGTATGAATACCGAAGAAAAATTGAAAAATGCGCAAGAAGCCTTGAAACGGCTGAAAAAGGCATACCAGGTGACGGGACCGTTCGTGGAATGGTCGAACCCGCTCGAGTTGGTCGTGGGGACGGCGCTGTCCGCACAGTGTACGGACGTACGCGTGAATGCCGTGACGAAGGAGCTGTTTAGGAAATACAAGACGGCTCGTGACTATGCCGATGCCGACCAGAACGTCTTGGAAAAAGAAATCTATTCGACCGGGTTCTATCGTAACAAGGCGAAAAACCTCCGCGGGATGGGAAAGGTGCTCGTCGAGCGGTACGGCGGGAAGGTGCCTGATACGCTTGAAGATCTTTTGACCCTTCCAGGCATTTCGAACAAGACGGCCTATATCGTGCTGGCAAAGGCCTTCGGAAAACTGGAAGGCATCGCGGTGGACACGCATGTGTTCCGGCTCGCACCTCGACTCGGCTGGTCGAACGCGAAAACAGCTGAAAAAATGTCCCGTGAACTTGGTGAACTGCTTCAGAAGAAAGACTATCTTTCCGTGAACGAATACCTGATTACGCACGGTCGGGCGATCTGCTCGCCTCGGAATCCGAAATGTGGGGAATGCGTTCTTTCCGATATCTGTCCAGGAAGTGAAAAATTCAAAGCGAAAAATGAAAAATAAGGCAATAGGAAGGAGGCTCTAAAACAGTTGCTTTGTTGACAAGTTAACGTGTTCACGGGCTAAGGAGTTGAAAAGAAATCATTGACAACTTATACCGAATCAACTTAATTTGTTGTATATCGCAACTAGAGGAGGTCGACTCCTTATAGGGAGTCGAACTCCTGAACGTAACAGTGATTCAGTTAATTTGGTATTACAACTAACCGCCAACAACGGAAACAAGAGAAGAAGAGTCGAATGTCGTAAAAATGGGGCGTTTTTTGACAGTTTTTCATAATGTGCGATGATATGGGGAAAGGAATCTTGTTCACTTAAAAAAAAGGGAAAAATGAACGTTTTGATATCGTTTGAACGGGATTTTATCGACCGCCCGTTGCGGTGGTTGATAGAAAAAGGCCTCTTTACGCTTGCGGTTCATATTTCGTTGGTTTTGATGTATGCCGTAGCGATGTTCATATATGATGACGGCCTGACGCTCGCGGGAAAAATCGCGTCATTCGTTTTCTTTGTGATTGTAGCCGTGATTGCCGAACTGGTATATCGACCCACGCGGGTAGGAAAATGGTCGGATATTTCCATGTGTACGCCTGTCGGGTTAGTGTACTTTACTCTGGCATATGTCTTTATAGCTGCAATCGTAGGAGGTTGTTCGGGATTTTTCTATTGGGGATGTATGTTTGAAATCATGCATTTCTATGTACTTTCGGATGGCGTGAATGAATAGAAGGCCAGGGTAAAAACGGTCGCTGTATGTGGCCGTTTCTTTTTTTTGGATCGGACCGGAAATCGTGCATCGTCGTAATACCGTGAAATTGATACCTCAAATACTGCAGCTGCTAAGACTGTAACGACAGACTGTAACGAAGACTTGATTCTTTTCAAAGAGCGTGTTATCCTGTGGAGGACCTCAAGCGGAGGCGTTGCTCTTGTTCAGTTTGAGCCGATTATTCGGGCGATTAGCTCAGTTGGTTAGAGCGCGTCACTGATAATGACGAGGTCCCAAGTTCGAATCTTGGATCGCCCACACTGCCGCCGACAGGCGGCAAGTGCCAAATAACAAGGACCAAACGGTCGGTCTCTGCTTGGGATTTGGAGTTTGGATATTGGGATTTGGAACGCGTAAGCGTGATATAGCGGGGTAGAGCAGTCTGGCAGCTCGTCTGGCTCATAACCAGGAGGTCGTGGGTTCGAATCCCACCCCCGCAACAAGTGAAACGCAGTGGAGGGGAGCGAGTGAACTGCTT
>JBAXOD010000010.1:0-52615 GCA_037133435.1 Candidatus Moraniibacteriota bacterium
TACGAAATTCGGCGGCGGAAACGAAAACCCCCAGTCCGAAACCCGCCCGCATTCCTCCCCAGACCCCTCCTGCGGGCGGGAAATCAGTCGAGGTAAAGCGAAAAATCCTTTCCCCCAGAAAAAAAGATTTTCGCTTTGCCGAGTCCGCATTGAAGCCCCACGCACTGCCCGAATACTTGGAGGGCAGAACCCCGAAAGAAAAACACCCTTTCCTTTTTCAAAAGAAATTTCACCCCCGCCAAATCAGAAATGCAAGGAGTGTTTTTTCTTTCGGGGTTGCTGGCGTACTCGCCAGAGCGTGGGGCTTTCTCCGAGCGTACGGGGCAGTTTCAAGCCACCACGCACGCGGAGCGTGCGAAGTCATTACCTCACTTTGTTTTGGAAATAGGTGCGAGCTTGGTACAATACAGACACCCTACGTCAGTCGGTCTTACGCATGAAGAAAGGCAGCCGAGGATACCCGGCTGCCTTTGTTGTCATGTTACCTTTCTGCATAGGCGAATCGAAACCGTTTAATCAGTTTATTGAGTATGCGCTCTGTCTTGTCCGCAGTTTCTAAGGCGATGCACTCGTGAAGTTCTGCTGACTCATTCGCATTAAGATTCTTCCAGTTAGTAATTGCAAATTTTCCATGTTCTTGCTTCAGCCATCTTTTCAACTTTCTCAATGCTCGTTTTACATACTCAGGGTCGTGAGCGTGCTTACTTTTCGCTTTCCATGTCTCAACGTCCCTCTGTTGTTCCTCGATTAATTTCTCATACCCATCCTTTGAAAGGGGAAACGTTTCGGGATCTTGTCCTTGGCTCCGAGCGTAGAGATATTCGACCGCCTTACGTCCGTAAACAAGATTTTCAGACTTGTGAGAGATTAGAATTGCGTTTGTGAACTCCCGTCGATTTCGCGCATGCTCGTGAGGGCCATTAGCCTCCACGTCATCGGCTATTCTCATGTATTCCGCACTCGAACACGTCAGCCATACATTCCTCCACAATGACGAATTCTCATCATACACATTGAGAACGAAGTTTCTGAGGAAGCGGTCGTCATTCCCGCTAAACTCCACATCGGAGAATATGAATGAGACAAAGGAGCGTTTGAACGGCGCGGGGCCCGGCCGAAACCGTACAAAGTCACCGATTGTCCATAAGTCGCAAACCTGTCTTATACGCACATCCATGGTCAAAAGAAGTATTTTAACTCGTGATTGCCAGCGTTTTTTCATTTCGATATTCGTAACGAGACTCGGTCTCAATGAGGGGCAATAGTCTGTGCGAATCTCAATACGACTTTGTATCGATTTGAGAAACCGTTTTCTCGAATCGCAAAATGCAAGCCATTCTGAGTCGGATATATCGGCATCATTTTCCACCTTGCATCGTATATTCGCACAATCCGTTTTCAGCTGTATTTTAGCAAGATGAAGTCGCAACAGGCTATCATCCCGTTTCACATACCCCGCTTTGATCGCGAGCTCTTCGAGAAGGGCAGCGTCTCCGGTCTCGAGCGCATCGAGGTATTTTTGAATGCCTTCGTCTTTCATGTGATCCTCCATATTGAATTGTTAAAGAATGTGATTCATGGACCCCTCAACTTCACCCGTCTATTTATGAATCACATCAGCATACACCCAAGTGTATTCTTTGTCAACAGTATTTGACGACAATAACAGTTTTTGCTAGCATGGATACGAAATGATGGACAGAACTCTATGCTTTATTAAAGCCATCCCGGATATTTGTCAGGAAATCGTGATACAAATCAACCCTACTAAATATGCTCTCACAACTCGAAAAACTTGGATTCAGTACGGAGGAAGCGAAGGTGTTCCTTGCCGTCTTGGAAGAGGGTCAATGCACGGCCGGACCGATCGTGAAGCGGACCGGTCTGCATCGGCAGATTGTCTATGATACACTCGCGAAACTAAAGGCGCGGCATCTTGTCAGCGAAACGGTGAAATCGAACCGCAAGAACTGGACCGCCGCGTCACCGTCCGTGATCTTGAAAGAAATCAAGGTCAAGGAGGCCCTCGCAAGTGAGATTTTGCCGGACCTTTTGTCGCTCAAGCAACGATCGGAGCATCAGCAGGAAGTGCGGGTATTCGAAGGAGTAGAAGGATTTCAGGCCGCCCATATGGAGAATATGAACGCGCAACCGAAGGACTCGGTCGTCCCGGTCATCGGAGCAACCGGCTGGGACTGGGCCACTGTCATGAAAAAAGCGCATTGTCTGAAAAAATACGAGAAGCTCCGAATCGGAAAAGGAATCAATCACCATCTCATCTTCTTTCAGCGGGAAAAAGAGAATACGCTCAGGCTTGTGCAAACGCATTATGCCGACCAGCCGACAGAATCGCAGCGGAAGCATCGATTCCTACCCGACGAATTTGAGAGTCCCGTCGGCATACAGGTCTGGCACGATAATGTCACGCTCATAATTTATTCCGATCCACTGCTCATCATACAGATCAAGAACGACCTTGTCGTGGGAAACTTTCAAAAATACTTCGACATCCTGTGGAAAATCGCGGAAAAGTAGCAGTTTTCATATATGTATCGCCCTGGTACAATGAATTCAAACCGGATAGGGGTTCCGAAACGCGAATTTGTTTGAAAGCATGGAAACGTCACAAACTCCGACTATTTCCGTAATCATACGGACAAAAAACGAGGAGGCGTACCTGGAAGACGTGCTTTCGGCATATGCGTGTCAATCTTTCAAGGACTTCGAAATCATTGCGGTCGATGATCACTCTGTCGATCGCACCCTGGAAATTGTCGAATCATACGGCTGTCGGGTCATAACGGTTCCCGGAGGTCGTTTTTTGCATCCATATTCGTGTAATCTCGGTGCGGAAGCGGCAAAAGGAGCCTATCTGGTCTTTACGAACGGACACTCCATTCCCGCGTCCGAAAACTTCCTCCTTGACGGTGTGAATAATTTTTTCGACGATCGCATCGCCGGGGTATTTTCACTACCGATCTCACACGAGAACGGAACCTTTGCGGACAAGCTTATCTATGATCTCCCCGGCTATACCGTAGGAAGCTTTCGATACCGTATCGGGAGTCTGCCTCGTTTGTTTCTCGGTCCGAAGAGGAATCCGCTCGGAATCAGCCTCCTTGGCTCAACGAACGCGATACTCAGAAAAACATTATGGCAGGAATACCCATTCAACGAATCATTCAATAACGGCCTTGGAGGTGAAGACGCGGATTGGGCATGGCATTTCGTAAATATCGGCTATGAAATCATTCACGATCCGAAATTCCGTGTCCGTCACTCGCATCTTCTCCGTATACGCGATATTTTCTGGCAACTGCAGAATTGGAGACATATGGTCACCGCGGAGAAGGCACCCGAGCGTCAAAGAAAATACTTTTAAAAAAATACCCCGTTCAGGGGTATTTTTTAAACAATTCACATCAGTCCTGGACGACTTCCGCCATGAGGGTCCGACGACCGAACGCGAACGCATCGCTTTTCGTCCTCATATAGATGTCGAAATGATTGCCTTTGATGGCTCCGCCGCGATCCTCACAGCGGTACGTCCCATAGCCGTCGATAAAGATCTTGGCTCCGAACGGATAGCTCGACGGGCAGGCGAGGGTCCGATTCTCCCTCACTCGTAATCCGGAGGCGGTCTTTCCGTCCGATTTTCCACATTCATCGGATGCGGCCGTATAGGCGGACGCATTGATCTCGAATTTTCCTTTCGGAAGAAAGGCCCACCGTTCCGATTGCTTTTCCTTCCAACGGTTCAAAAGAGTCTCTTCGATTCCCGGTTCGTGAGCCGGATTCAATACCGGAGCCGCCTCGTCGATCTTCACGATACCGAACGGATTCATCCCGATTCCCAGAATATCCGAGGACGGTGCGGCAATTCCACTCAACCCGTCGGTTCCTATGATACCTGCGATTTCCGGCGTTTCGGCGTGCGCGGCACTTGTCCAATACATCATAACGGCCAGGACAAGTGCCAAACGTTTACCACTCATATCGTGCATATAGTGTTTATCCAAGCCCTCCACTTGGGTATTGTCCCGATATTCCGTAGGACGCAACTGAAGACTATAGCATATATGTTTTTCGATGTCAATATTGCGAACTTGGATTCGTTGGATAAATATGGGGGTATAGATTAATATTTTTGTCACTTTATCAGGAGATAGCGATGATCATTACGTTTCGACCAAAAAAGTCCCGTCACATCGGCTGTCGCGGATCGGTCGTATTCACATCAAGACGTGCCGGCATACATGAAAAACATGAAAGGCGGGCAAGAAAACATCTTCTTCTTCACGAATACAGAGGAGATTGGAGATACAAAGCCAAACTCATCAAAAAGGCCCGAGCATAATGCCCGGGTCGTAATTTTTCAGTATCTACGAGATCCGAATCATCTCGCTCCGACGCGGAGTCGACGATTTCCGAATGACGCGATCATTAGCATGGGCTTTGGCCGCGCGTTTTCATCCTCACAAATTTCAAGACATGTTTAAATAGTTATGAGCTCCGAAATTCACATGAGTTGATCATAATTATAAAAAGTATTCCCCATTTAATCCGGAATTTTTTTGTCGAGCAATGTTTCTTATTCTTCTTTACCTTTCTTCCTGAGAAAAGCGCTCCATCATCTTTAACGCTGCCTTCAAGATCGCTATGTCCTTAATCTGTTCCTTCCGGGGTAAACGGGAATATTGGGTCATTTGTTCCGGCGCGGCATGTTCATCGTTCCGATTAAGCCAATAATCATGTATGAGGTTCAGAACGTCTTCCAATTTTTCAACCGCCAATTTGGCCGACAGCAAATTTTCTTCTTTCCAGTCTTCCGGCAAATCCTCGAATGCGGTGTTGGCGATATCAACTTCGTCATTACCGTCGTGATTTTGAACCCACATCGCGTCTTTGGTTTTCTTGAGCCGTGATTCAATCAAACCGTCTTCCGTTTTTCGAGCGATTCTCCATTCCTCGTGCATTCGACCGGCTAAGTCTCGAATCAGCTCCCATCGTTGCTTTTCCAACTGAGATTCCATCTGATTAAAATATCCTCCATTTTCTGCGTTATACATATGTAAATCGTAATATGATCTCGTTTATCCTGTCCTGAAAATCAAACGCTAACGACAGACCCGAAATTTTCAATCTATTTCCAATCGAGGTATTTACCGGCTACGCTCAAAGCGAACGAGGGGAGAATGATAAAGACGGTGGTCAGGAGAAGCTTCATCAGGATTATGTTCAAAACGGAGCTGTCATCGACTCCCTGTGGGATGGTCAGTATGTGAAGAATACCG
This sequence comes from Candidatus Moraniibacteriota bacterium, assembly GCA_037133435.1. Lineage (GTDB taxonomy): Bacteria > Patescibacteriota > Minisyncoccia > Moranbacterales > UBA1568 > JAAXTX01. Next base: position 5,295 of record JBAXOD010000010.1, read on the forward strand.
ATGCATCCGAATGCAATGGAGGCGTAAATGAATACTTTTGTGGCGATCTTTTGCATATTGGAAGTATATGATAGTTTGACTCGTTTGACTGAGCTAGCAGATACACACAGTCATAACCGAATATTTATATATATCGGTTAAGAATTTTTACAATTTTCTATAGCCAACTATAGCTATATATACCATCAGAAATTTCTATTACTCAATACTCTTCGATATATTCGGGCATTTATTAAACCACTCTTTCCATTGTGAACTAATATCGATGTTCTTGGAACACTCCACTTCTATTACTGGCTCTTCCCCAGTTGAAGTGTAAAATCCATCACCGACGTAGTTCATAAAACTCGGCAGTTCACCGTTCTCCGGCATTGTCTTTCCATTCTTATAGAGATATTCCGCTAACTCAGGGTATATATCCACACCTGGTTCGAATATTTCTTTCTCACTTGTGGTCGCATCTTCTATTTCTCTCTTGAGAAATTCTGGCAACGCGTTATCAACAAGACCTTTCTCCGGCGTCTGAGGACCATCTTCAAATACATTCATAATTTATAGAAGATTATTACATCTTGATTCTATCGCCAAAATCAATAAACGTCTATCTAAAAGCGTTTTCTGAATCTTAATCGAGGAACGGGTGTCCTCCTCACCCATCCCTTCGGGATTCCTTCGAAGCCAGGGTTTCTTATTTCAGAAATAATGGGAGTTTCGTCCTCGCGCTAAAAGCGCTCGTTGTCCAGGGCAGCGCTGAATGCTCCCTGTTCAGTCGCATTCATCGACGTTCTCCGCCAACTGGCGGATCACTTCTGCCTGTCACGTCGCTCGCGAGCGATCATGACAAGTTCGACTCCCATTCCCCATAAAAAGCAAAAGAGGACCCGAATGGATCCTCTTTTGCTTCCTTTTGAGCGGGTAACGCGAGTCCTCCGCGCTCCGACGCGGAGCCAGGGCGCTACACACAGGAAGCGAAATCGTTCGCTTCCGACTCACGCCCTTCTCCTCCCGTTCCCCATAAGAAAGAAGAAGGGGCTCGAATGAGCCCCTTCTTCTTTCTTTTGAGCGGGTAACGGGAGTCGAACCCGTATTTTGTCCTTGGCAAGGACACGTAATAGCCGCTATACGATACCCGCCTTCGCAAAGCCTTCGGCGGGCAGGCCCGCATGCGCTTCACTGAGGTCGTCATTTATCTCAACTAATCATACCGTCTGTGGGACTGGCTGGATTCGAACCAGCGACCAAGCGGTTATGAGCCGCCTGCTCTAACCGCTGAGCTACAGTCCCGGCCGGAATATGGCTTCAAACGGCATTATACACCATTTATCCACCAATGTCCTGTGCCTGGGGACAGAATCGAACTGTCGACACGAGGATTTTCAGTCCTCTGCTCTACCACTGAGCTACCCAGGCAATCTTGCTTCTAGTACACGCGCTTCCGGTGCACGCTGAGGGATTCGAACCCCCGACCCCCTCGGTGTAAACGAGATGCTCTAACCAACTGAGCTAAGCGTGCCGTTCTATCAATGATTCGTTTACATTCACCACCAATCGTCCTGATTCGATCGTCAGGAAGATATTCGCCCCCGCTTTTCAAAGTATACGGCACGGAACAAAAATAGCAAGAACCTTTCTAATGTAAAAGAAACAGGCAATCCTGTTCCTTTGTTCCATTGTGCCCATGAGACCCTGCCTCGCTTTGCTCCGGCTTTCTCGTCCTCACGCAAGCCAAACCGTTGGCTTGCTTCTTGTTCCCAACTCCACTTTGTTCCGTTGTGCCCAAGAGAGGACTCGGTCAGAGTCGATTTCCCGGAGAAATCGCTCCCGACCCTGCCTCGCTTTGCTCCGGCTTTCTCGTCCTCACGCAAGCCAAACCGTTGGCTTGCTTCTTGTTCCCAACTCCACTTTGTTCCGTTGTGCCCAAGAGAGGACTCGAACCTCCAATCCCTTGCGGGAACTAGCACCTCAAGCTAGCGCGTATACCATTCCGCCACCTGGGCAGGTGCGGGAAATGCTATTTCCCGGTTTCCTGATCGATCGTTTCGCTCTCGACAGCGCTTTCGACTTCCGGAACGATTTCTTCCTCCGTCGTTTCTTCCGCAGGGGAGCTCATATCTGCAAGCAAGGCTTCGTCAACGGGCTTAAGGCCCTTTCCGGTCTTGATACCGACTTCCTTGAGCTTGCGGCGCAGGAGTTTCGCGGACTTCTCACGGACATAATACAGTTTTGAGCGACGCGAGCGGGTGCTTTTCACGACTTCGATCTTCTCGATCGCCTCGGAATAGAGGGGAAGCACCAATTCCACGCCGATACCGAAAGATATCTTGCGGATCGTGACGGTCGGGGAAGAACTCTGTCCACCACGCATGGCGATCACCATGCCCTGGAACATCTGGGTCCGCTCTTTGCCTCCCTCGATGATTCTCCGGTATACCTTCACGACATCCCCGGAATGGAGATTCGGGATTTCCTTCTTCGAGCGCTGCGCCATGTTGAAAGCGATAAGATCCTTGTGCATATCTGTACGTCCGACCAGTCCGGAAACCCTTCAGGGGAACGGAAATCGGCAAAAAACGGATTAACCCGACTGAAAATTCAAAGCCTTACCAGGATACCCCGCTTATTTGTTTCCGTCAAGGGAATCGAGGAAATCCGCGAAGTCGCGAGGGAGGGGAGCCTCGGCGCCGATCGTACGGCCTGAGAGGGTGAACGAAAGCGACGATGCATGAAGCAACTGACGATCCGGCATTCCCGAAAGTCGCATCCGTCGCCCGCCATAGAGATGATCGCCGACGACCGGATGACCGATCGACGTGAGGTGCACGCGGATCTGATGTGTCCGACCCGTCTTCGGTCGGATCTCGAGCAGATCGAAATCCGCATACCGATGTTTCAAACGATATACCGAGACTGCGGATTTCATTTTACCGTCAAAGGTTTCGGGATTGTCGACTGTCTGATGTCTGAGAGTTCCCGTACGATGAGCGATCGGCGTGTCGATCGTCCCTTCCTCCGCTTTCACGTGACCTATGACAAGCGCGAGATATCGCTTATCCGCCTTTCGGCTCCGAAACACCTCCTGAAGGTCTCGGAATGATTCCTCCGTTTTCGCCAAAACCACGACACCACTCGTATTCCGATCGAGACGATGAACGATACCCGGCCGCATCTCATCATCTCCCACGTTTTGCATATCAGGACGCGAGGCGGCGATCCAGTTCGCGAGTGTCTCCGTCTTGTCATTGCCCGCCGGGTGCATCTGCATGCCGGCCGGTTTCGAAACGAAGAGCACATCATCGTCCTCATACAGCACTGGCACGGTCAGGTCACCGTTTGGGGCCAGTTCCGGCGGAACCGGGACGGTAAATCCCGTGACTACCCTGTCGCCATAGCGTAACCGTTTTGCGGGTTCGCGAACCGTTTCACCATTCACGGAAACCAGTCCCTTCTCGATGCCTTCGCGTACGGCCGCTCGGGACAGACCGACCGATCGCGACAGCTTCGCCACGAACACGTCGAGCCGCTTTCCGGACGCTCCCTGTTCCACGATATGTTCTCCCGATGGCGATCTTTTCGCTTCCATGTATATATTCTTGCGCCTGCTTACTCGTCGGCACATGATACGATCAAACGCACAAAATGACAAGCATCTTTGACTTCCTGACACGAAAGCCTATACTGAGGGCCTATCACAGTTGGCGTGTTCTTATCGGGATAAGCACTTAGCATACTTACCTGGCGAGAAAACGTATCATTTTCATCACCGAAACCTTAACTTCAAACTTATGGGAGAACATACGGTACATGGGGACGACGCATGCGGATGCGGATGCGATACGAAATCAGACGGATTTTTTCCGATCGTCGGCGCAACCGTGCCGGACTTCGGGGGCGAAGTCTATCAGGATGAGGCATTCAAAAAAATCAACCTCTCCGATTATCGGGGTCAGTGGCTCGTTCTCTTCTTTTATCCGGCTGATTTCACCTTCATCTGTCCTACCGAATTGGAGGATCTCGCGGATAATTACGCGACCTTCAAAGAGCTTGGGGCCGAAATTTTGTCGGTGAGTACGGACACGGTATTCGTTCACAAGGCATGGCACGACCATTCCGACGCCGTCCGAAAGGTAAAATATCCCATGTTCGCCGATCCGACCGGGAACCTGGCCCGGCTGTTCGAAACCTATCTGGAAGAAGAGGGTGTTTCCTTGCGGGGGACGTTCCTCATCGATCCGGACGGCGTGTTGCAAGCCGTGGAAGTGAACGCGAACAATATCGGGCGAAGCTCGGATGAACTCCTCCGCAAGCTCCGCGCCGCGCAGTTCGTCCGGGATCACGGCGGGTTCGAGGTCTGTCCGGCGAAATGGAAACCCGGCAGCAAGAGTCTCACCCCCGGTATCGATCTCGTGGGAAAGATCTGAATTCATAATCCGATTCATTTATAGTATCAAGAACAATCTTATGCACGAAAAAAAGGATTTTTCACACCTCCTCGGGACTCCCGGATTTTCCGATCAACTGCTCACCGATCACTTCACGCTCTACGAGGGATACGTGGCCAATGTGAACAAGATCGCGGACCTATCGGCCGAAATCGAGATGGGAACACCCCAGTATGCGGAATTGAAACGGCGTTTCGGTTGGGAATGGAACGGCATGCGACTCCATGAGCTCTATTTCGGCAATATCACGAAAGGAAAAGCGCCGCTTTCGACGGAATCAGATGTCACGAAAAAAATCGCCGAACATTTCGGGAGTGTCGAAGCGTGGGAAAAGGATTTCCGTGCTACCGGAGCGATGCGTGGAATCGGCTGGGTCGTCCTCGCATACGACGTGACCGAGGGGAGACTCTTCAATGTCTGGGTACAGGAACACGACGGGGGACACCTCGTCGGAGCGACGCCGCTTTTGGTGATGGACGTGTTCGAGCATGCCTATATCCGCGACTACGGGATCAAGCGGGCGGATTATATCGAAGCGTTCATGCGCTCGATTGACTGGACAACGGTCGAAAAACGCCTTGCATGATTCTTTTCCGATTCGGAACATTTCCGACCGACGCGACCGCGTCGGTCGTTTTTGTTTCGTCACCGGTTTATGGTATACTGATCACAAATAACACCCAAAGATGAAACGACGATATTTCCATATTGCGATACTGGCGGCGATACTTTGCGTTTCCTCGCTTGCCGTCCCGACGGACGTGTCCGCGCAATATTCCTACACACCGCTCGAAAAGATTCCCGGGACCGATACGAACAGCGGCAAGATGGCCGACTATATCCAGGCGATCTACAAGTTCGCGCTCTGGTCGGTCGGCATCGCGGCGATGTTCATGCTCGCCATCGGCGGCATGATGTATCTTACGAGCGCCGGTAACACCTCGCAGACAGGCTCCGCGAAGAAGGTCATCGAGGACGCGGTCGTCGGTCTTGTTCTCGCATTCGTCGCTTGGCTGATCCTCTATGTCATCAACCCCGACCTGGTCAAAGTAAACCTGAACTTCAGCGCGGCGGGAAGCGCTGTCTCCTCGAACACCAGTACGGGCACGACCACCAATCCGACCGTCGGTTGTGGGAAGGTCGTCGATGCGGCACATACGATGGTAGGCAACTGTACTTATAATCAGCAATTGAGAAACGGCTGTGCCGGTTCTCCGGCATATACTGACTGTTCTGATTTTACGGCGGCAGCGTATAAGAAAGCCGGGTGCACAAGCCCGCCGAATACCACCGCGACTATGATGACCGTCGGTGAAATTTACAACAATAATCAATCAGGACTCAAAGCGGGCGATGCACTCGTATATCAATATCAAAGCGGCGGGGAAACAAAAGGACATGTGGTCGTGTGTGAGAATGATGGGTGCAGTACGATCACAGCTGCATCGGGAACGGCCTCAGGTCTCGTACAAGGACAGCCGTCAGCATCCTATCTGAGTAAAAGCGGGCTCAAGGTCTTGCGAGCCGCGACGTATTGCGGCAACGCCGCTTGCTAATCATGAGACCGGGGCCGGTCATTATCATGATGTCAACATCGGCTTCACGGATACGACTCTTATGAGTCGTCCATCTAATTTCATCTCATATGAATCCCATACAAAAAAAATCAACGATGTATATCCTGGCAATCGTCGTTTCAATCGCGCTCATCGCGACGTTCTATCTCGTGACTCGGCAAACCAAACAAGGCAACGTGCCTGTACCGAACACCGTATCGGATACCCCGACAACCCCGACCACGACACAGACTCCTATCAGCGCACCGGTCAACACACCGGAAGATCATTCAGGATTGGATAAGGCTAAAAATTTTTACACATCGTCAAACGGATCGGCGGATACGAAAGGGGTCGTCTGGGCGAAGTTCAACAACTCGCAGGTAAAAGGAAGCCCCACTCTGAATCAGGTATTCGATACCGGAACAGCATCAGGACCGACACGGGACCACCTGTTCAGTTTCGTGAGCCAGAATGAGTACGATCTTTTCCGTTGCGGTCAGGAAAAAAATTCGGCCCGCGGGATATATTTCAGTGTCGTCCATCAACCTTTATACGGTGGCGACTATTATGCCGACGCGAAGAACGCCCTGGACGCGTGGCAACCATATATCTTCAGGGATACCGCTTTCCTCCTCTTCCCTCATGAATCGCTCAGCGAGAAGACACTGAGCCAGCCGCTCATGTTCGACGCTTCATATTCCTCGACCCCCGGATACGAGGCCCAGTACAAGGGAGCGACCGTCATGATAGGACAGGAACAGCGACAACTGTATTATGGCGTCGTCATGAACAACTTTATCGTAGCTACTTCGAAAGTCTGCCTGCTGTCGGCCGCGTCCGGACTGTTCGACCTCGTTCCTTGAGTAGATTCACATCAATTATCGCTTCGATCGGCATGGCTGTGCCGGTCGTTTTTTTCATCATCGACGTATGGTATACTGATGATGGAATTCAAACATTCAATTAAGAGCCTATCCCACATACCTACTGCGCCTACGGTCTTCGGCGTAAACGCGTGTACCCTTTGTCGCCTTCTCGATAAAGCTTCGCTGGTTACCCGCCTTTCCGCTCGAAGATCGTACAGCTCGTGACGGAGACCCTCACAGATAGGCTCTAAGGCAAACGTATCCCGAATCGGTCGACACCGCTCAATGAAGTCGCTCGATTCTGCCCGTAACATCGATATACAAAAAGCTTTCGTATGAAAAAATTCTTCGTCGTTTCCGCCTCCCTGCTCGTCGTCACACTCCTGTTCTTGGGAGTCTATTATTTCCTGTTCAAGAACAATCCGAACGATCCGACCGTGGACGCGACGCTCAATGCCGAGACGAAAGACGCGACCGACCAGACATTCAATGATACCCAGACGCAGGCGCCGCTCGAACCGGTCAGCGAAACACCCGTCTTTGGGGCGTCGATTGTCGGCGATAACCGGATCGGATTCTTTCGCGACGGGGCGTTGCGACAATTCTCGTTCGGCGGCGGCGGGGAAGAGATCCTGATTCCGGACCTTCCCGGAAAAATGCTTCAGGTCCGTTGGTCGCCCGACAAAAGAAAAGCGCTCACGCTTCTCGGAAACAACAATGGGCAACGCTGGTATTTCATAGATCTCGATGCGAAATCCATAAAGCCCCTCAAGGACGGCATATCGGGTCCCGCCTGGTCGAACCTCTCCGAGAAGATTTTCTATTTTTTCCGAGACGAAAAGGGGCGCATCAGCATCAACACGGCGAAGCCGGACGGAACGGAATGGAGCGAGATCGCCGTCGCTCCGCCGGTCCTCAATCCGTTCAGTCAAATGATCCCCGGATCGACATCGCTCTCGTTCTGGAGTCGGCCGGCAGCGTTCGAGGAATCATCGCTCTATACGGTGCCGGTCGTCGGGGGCACGCCGGAAAAGATTTTCGGTGGCAAGTACGGTGCGAACTTCCTGTGGTCTCCCGACGGAAACAAGCTCCTGATCACCAACACCATCGGAAAAGGCGGCTCCGATGTACGTCTAGGCGTCGCGAACCAGAAGGGCGGCGAATTCCATACGCTCCAGGTACCGACCCTTATCTCGAAGACTGTCTGGTCAAAAGACGGGAAAACCGTGTATTACGCGCTTCCGCTGTCACTCCCGCAAAACGCCGTTCTGCCCGACGACTATTTTTCCAAGTCTCTCGCGACGACAGATTCATTCTGGAAACTCGATACGGATACAGGAAAGAGCTCCCGAGTCATCTTGCCTGAAAACATTTCCGGGAATTTCGACAGCATCGACCTGTTTCTCGATCCGGACGAGAACACGCTGTATTTCACGAACCGCACCGATAACAAACTGTATCGGATCCACCTCATAAAGTGATCGTTGGCGATTCCTGACACCTCTCAGACTGTGGCAACCGAAGCCACGGTCTTTTCCGTATCGGCAACGGTGACACATGATAAGACAATCACCGTCCAAAAAACAAGCGAAAGATCGTTTCGGAAATACGTATCATCGACGAGTCCGTGAAGAACGATCGCGGCAAGAAGCGAAAGCGATAGGATCGAGATCATACGAGTCGGGGGATCCTTCAAAGAGAGGCCTGAGAGCGCGTTTTTGAACGTATATACGATGAGAATGCCATATCCTATGAGCGAAAGCGCCCCGCCGGAAAGCCAAAACGAGAGAAAGACATCATGAGGATGCGGTGCCGTCCACTCAAGATAGGGAGGAAACGCTTTCTGCAGAACCAGATATTCATCCTGAAAATTCCGCGGTCCGATACCGAACAGCGGGTGCGTCCGAAGCATCGAGAACGCTGCGTTCCAAATCATGACCCGGGACGCAAGCGGAGTGCGAATTTCTCCGGTCGAAAGCCGGGACCATTCGCCTGAAGCGACCAGATATCCCGAAATGCAGATGAGCAATACGACGCTCCCGACGAGCAACCGCTTCACGGCCCGTTTTCCGTACTTTTCGGTGATTATTAAAATCGACACGCCAAAAAGTGACGAGAGTAATGCGCCCTGGGACTGTGTCCGATACAGAGCGATAAAGATAATCCCCGTAGCCAGAACTGACACTGCCTGCATTCGTAACGATTTCAGGATGGCTAAAAAATACGATCCGATCAATATCCCGGGAAGAAGAAAAAACGAAAGGTGATTCGGCGACGGAAACAAGGACATCAGACGGCCGTCGTAGGTTATCGCGGAAAACACGCCCGGAAGCCATGAAACGGAAGCGACTACGAGCACTGAAGCGTACCAAAACGACAGTATCATCCGGATCAGCTCCTTCCTTTCCGTGACCTGAAACAATAGGAAGCCGAATATTGCCGGAAATACCACCCAGCTTTTTATGGCGCCAAGTTCCTGAGAAGACATACCGGAAGAAAGCACCGAGGAAAGCACTATTCCAACGAGAATAAGGCCGAATCCGACGACTAATAGAGGCGGAACCGGACGAACATGCCGTTCCTTTTTCGCCAAAGCGACACTGAACAGGACTGTCGCGATAAGTATCAGGAATTCCGTAACATACAGTGGGATATCAAAAAGCATCACGCGAGCCTGGGAAAACGGCAACGCGAAAAAAAGCATCGCCAGGACAAAGACCGTAAGTCGTGAAGAGAATCCGTTCATGATTCGATTCTACCGAAAGCGTCCGGAAGTGCAAGGAATAAGAGCAGAATCGGCAAGACATGGACTGAATAGAGCGGCGTCTCGAACAAGGAATGTCCGAAAAAGATTGCCAAAGAAACGGCGATAGACAGGGGAATGATATCGTTCGAAAACCGCAACAATCTGCGAAACGACGCAAGCCAAGCCAAAAAAAACGTAATCGAAGCGATAATACCGGCCTCCGTCGCGATGTCGAGCAACAGATTATGCGCATAGATCGGCTCACGGTACTCGGCAGAGGGATTGACGACAAGCGGATAATTCCCGAGTCCATACCCGTATGGCTGAGACGCGATATCTTGAACCGCTCCCTGAAACAGACTCAATCGGCCCGTATTCGAACCCTCCGAAAGGGAGAACGAGGAAACGAACCGCTCCCGGAACGGCGAATTGAGAACGGCAAGAAATCCGATCATGCTCAATACCAGTAAAAGCGCGACCTGCGGTTTTCGTATATTCAGTCGCCGGAGGATCAGCACCGCGACCAGGGCTAGTCCGACAAACATTCCGACATACCCGCCGCGTGAAAACGAAAGCAGGTCGGCTGAAAGCAGAAGAAATGATGAGACGAGGAAGACCACTCGACGACTCGAATTCGAATCATGCCAGAGTCCGACAGAAACAGGAAGCGCCAGCCCCATATAAAACGAGAACATATGCGGGTCCGGAAAAAATGCGCTCGCACGAAGCACTGTCTGGCCTCCGACCTCGGCAAGCAGACTCGGGTACTCCGCGACCGCCTCGGAAAACCCGGGCCCGAGAAAGAACGGGAGGACCCGATCGATCCAGAAATGATATGCGACGGGCGCCCCGACATACAACTGCGCCATCGATTCGACGATTGCGACTACAGCCGACAATGCCGCCCCGAAAACGAAGGCCTGGAGCAGTCGTCTCACACCTTCCGGGCCGTGACGCCGAGAAAGTGACGAAAATACGAGATATAACGGCGCATACGAAAGAAAAAACGTCGCCCGCCGATACGCCCAAGACGATTCTGCCGCAAAAAAAATCGAAAAAGAGAGCAAAAAAAACAATATAAGGAGCCAAGCCGCGGTTTTGGACCTTGGGATGTCAATCCTTCTTGAAGCCATCCCTTCGGCCAACCATGCAAAAAACAATGCCGGCGCCAAAACCCGTGTAAACGGGAGATCGATACCGGCGTACGGCACCAGTGCGAATTGAAACGGCACCGTGAGCAGAAATACTTGGGCAAAAAGAAAAACGAATCGTTTCATATCACGCATTGAAAAATCCACGAAAAAGCGTCACGGCGCGTCCTTCCCATTTCGGACGATGTTTCGCGAAATACCGATCCTGAGACACGTAATATCGTCTTTTCTGATCGGGTCGGGACGATTGCGTGGCGCCACCATGATGACGAAATACGATGTCTTGCATGTATGTGACAGAAGCACCTGCCTGTCGCGCCCGCTCGCACAGATCCATATCCTCGAAATACAGGAAAAATTCCTCATCAAACCCGTGTACTCTCCGAAAAAGATCCGTTCGAACGAACATCGCCGCGCCGCTGACCCACTCGACTCGAAATCTTTCACCGCGATCAGCGACGGGTCTCGGAAATCGGCACAATTTGTTTTGGAACAGGCTGAAAAGGGTCTGAGTCATACCGAAACTCCATGGCTCCGGCCGACCGTCATCGGTCACGAGCGCCGCCCCGATGACGCCCACGTCAGGGTGCGTCTTGAAATATTGGTTGATCTTTTCAAGCGATCCGTCAATCAAAACCGTATCAGGATTCAAAAAACCGAGAATGTCACCGACCGCGACGTCCGCACCCTTGTTTGAAGCCTGTCCGAATCCGTTGTTTTCGGGCAGCATCACGAGCTTCAAAGGGAACGTTTTCGAGAGATCCCGGATCGCTTCTGCCTCGGTAACGTCGTTGTTGACGACGATCACCTCGACCCGACCAGAAAACACATACGACGAAACCGAACGTAGCGCCTCGGAAAGCAGCTTCACGCTCCTGAAATTCACGAATATGAGCGATAATTCAGTCTTCTCTTGCCGAATCGGCATATGCCCGTGCGATACGGTCCGCACCGCTTTTGCCACGATACACGTCGAGCGCGTTCTTCACTTTCCTGAGCATCAGATATGACATGACCCAGGGGCGAAGGACGATCGGCGTATGTAGTCGAAAAAAACGGATTCCCGAACGGACCAACCAATAAACCTTTTCCGAACCGGATTCACTGCGTTCACTATGCACCACGACCGACTTGGGCGCAACCAGGAGTTTGAATCCCGCCTTGCACGCGCGAAGGGAGAAATCGGCGTCCTCATAATAGAGAAAGTATTTCTCATCGAGTAGTCCGACCTGTTCCACGCCCTTTCGAGGTAAAAACAGGGCACATCCCGAAAGATATTCGGTTTCGTACGGTTCGTTTCCGTTCGCTTCCGGCGCCACATGCACCGCGCGCATACGGAGATAGTCGATCCGTCCAGCCGCAAACCACGTCTTACCGAACGAATCGAGCACGAGCGGACTGATCAGTGCCGGTGCCTTCGCATTTTCCGCCACCAAGATGAGAACTGCCAAAGCATCACGACCCGGAACGGCGTCATTGTTGAGCAGCCAGACATACTGCGCGCCCTGCGCCATCGCATACCGTATGCCGACATTCATTCCGGCCGCAAAACCGAGATTCTCCGAGTTGAGTATGAAATGCGCGCGACTGAATCGCGCCTTCGCATCCTCAAGTGACCCGTCACGCGACGCATTGTCCACGACGACTACCTCGAGATTCGAATACGAAAGATGGAAAATTCCCTCCAAACACGCCGGAAGGCACTCTTTCCCGTCCTTATTGAGCACTATGACAAAAACCTTCGGTGATGTATCCATACGATTCATCATAGCACGAAGACATAGACATTTTCTACCCTCACGATAACGATTAAGAATCGGGTATCAAAAAAAGCGCGCCCCTTATAAAATCGGAAACGACTTTTTTCAGGAATGCCTTTTGTGGATGACGATCGTTTGATTGATTTTCTCGACTAGCGCCACAGACAACCTCTGAGCAGCATGACGAAATCACATGAGACTGGCGACCATGATGAGGATATTCCTACAGGACTTCCTCGACGAATACGGCTTCTTTCTCGGATTCTTTCGAGAAGAGTCCCGCGATTTCGGAGCTTGAAACGGCTTTAAGGAGCCACAGCGCCGCGAGGTAGGCGGATACCGACAGCAATCCGGAAAGAACGAACGGCATCGGTCGGGTGAACCACAACACGGTCGTCATGACGAGTGCCGAAAGGAAAACCTGTCCGATTTTCCAAAACGAAGGCCGATACGAGAGCAGCCGGTACGCCAAGACTCCCGTCACGATCGAAACCAAAAATTCCGTCCCGAGCGAGGTTCCCGCCGCACCAAGATAGGAATATTTCGGTATCAGAATGAGGTTTGCGATGATATTCGCGATCGCCACGAACAAGAGGGTCTTCATCAGTGCCTTCTGATGATTGCCGACGATAAGCAGCATATTGAAAAAATTGCCGAAAAATATGAAGCCGAGCGACACGACCAGGAGTTTAAGGACCGGGACAGCCTCCTGAAAGCCCGATCCCGAAACGATCGCGATCACCTGATTCGAGAAAAACACTCCTCCGAGCACGAGCGGAACGGCGATGATGGCGAAGACCCGGAACGTGGTGTCCGCGATATCGCGAAATCGATTCCGATCGACGGACAAGGCCCTCGAAAGCATCGGGAGAATGAGTCCGGCCAAAAGCGCCGGAAAAAACGTAAGATTTTCCATGACCTTGTATGCCACACTGTAGGTCCCGACCGCCGCACTGCCCTGCAACACGGAAAGGAGAATGGTATCCATCTTGAAATAGAAAAATGTGATCAATGCACTACCGCCGAGAGGAAGGGAGTCGTGCAAAAACCGCTTGCAAAAGGGGACGTCGACGGCAAATCGGAATCGGGCAAACTTCCGACTCAGGAGATACGCCGTCAGGGCGTTGAAGGAAAGCGAAATCAGCAGGGTGGACGCGATTCCCAGGAACCCGAGGTTGAACATGACCACGCCATAGACCGCGATGACCTGTACGATCTTCCCCATGAATTCCGTCATGGCGATACGGTCCATCGCTATGTTTTTCTGAAAAATACCGTTCAGAAAAATCGAAAAGGTCGAAAATATGATCGTTCCGGCAGCGATCCAGATACCGATCTTTACCGACATCGAATACGAAAAGAATGGGAGGAACAACGGGACCAGCAGAAATACGACCGAGGACGAGGCGATACGAAGCGTGGCGACGCGACCAAGGATGTCGCTTTCCTTGGCGTCTCTCCGTGAAATCTCACGGGCAGTGATGGAACCGATACCGAGATCGGCGATCGCCGAAAAGAACGCGAAGAACGCCAATACGGTCGCATAATCGCCGAATCCTTCCTTGCCGAGATACCCGGTGATGAGACGTATCGAGACAAGCGAAAGCACGACGGTGGTCACCACCTTCATGAAGGAATTGAAGACGATATTGTAGGCGATTTTCCGTGTGGACATGAGCGTATTTTGACGGCGTCAAGCAATCCTATTGTACGGCCCGCTCCGGGAAAAGGCAAACAAAATCCCGCCGAAATGGCGGGATATGATCGACATGTTTTTGGAAATCGCTACGAGAACAGTGCTTTCGGTTTCACGATCACCTTGCGCTCCTCTCCGTGTCCGGAACTTTCGGTCTCCACGCGTTCGTCTTCGGCGAGCACGGAATGAACGATCTTTCGTTCATAGGCATACATCGGGCGGAGCGATACGGGTCGACCGGATGCGACGACCTGATGAGCGGCCTCTTCCGCGTCGCGACGAAGCAGTCGGGCCTTGTCCTTCCAATAATCGTTTACGTCGACTGAGAACGTCTCATATCCGTTTCCGGCGGACTGCTTGGCTATGGTCTGAAGAAGGTGCTGTATGGAAGAGAGTGTCACTCCATGCTGCCCAATCAGGATTTTCGAGTCCGTTTTCGGTACATTGACGCTGAATACGAACGATTCACGCACGCCCGGACGTCCCGAGAAAACGTTCACCTCCACCGGAGACACCCCGAGGCGTTCAAAAAAATCCCGGATCAGACCACTGACGCTCTCCTGAAAATTCCGTTCGCTCATACGCTCTAGTCTTACGAATTTTGCTGCTTATCGGTCCCTCGGGAAACATCCGTCGCTTTCGCCTGTTTCCTATTCAGAACGAACCGCTGTTGCACGATGGAAAAGGCCGTTGATACAAGCCAGTAAAGAGACAGGGCAGCCGGGAAACGAAGACCGATGAACAGCGTCATCGCCGGACCGAGATACAGCATCTGCTGATTCATCATCGAGGCGAAATCTGGTTCCTTCGAGACTGTTTCTTCCTTGCGCTTTGCCTTTCGCTCCGGCGCCTTTTCCTCTCCGGTATCCCCCGTCTTGGACGACATCAACATTTTCGTCTGATAGAACTGGCCCGCGGCCGCTATCACTGCGAATAAAGGACTCGCCACCGTCAGGTCCGTAAAAATGAACGTTCGAAAAAGGGCGCCCGGATTGGTGACGAACGGATAGAGTTCCTCCGGATTCGCGGCAAATCCGGTCTGTGATATCGAGAGAATGACCCGATAGATGGCGATCAGAAAGACGATCTGAATCACCATCGGCAGACAACCCATGAATGGATTGACCTTCTTCTCCTTATATAGGGACATGATTTCCTTCGACTGACGTTCCTTGTCATCCTTGTACCGCTCCTGGATTTTCTTGATTTCAGGCTGGATTTCCTGCATCTGCCGTTGTGATTCGATCTGTTTTTTCGACAAGGAAAGAAAAAGAAATTTAATCAGTATGGTCGCCGAAACGATCGCCACGCCGAAGTTCGCCCCGGGAAAGAAATCCGCGAAGAAAATGACGAGATTATACACCGGCTGAAACACGAGTGCGTGAAAAATATTCATAGGTCCATTATCGCATATTTCGCAATATTCCGCTCACTTTTTCCTCGATATCATGCTTTTCCAGGCGATCCGGCTTCTGTTGAAAGAAAAAAACAGCGGAGGAACCGATAGGCATATCCGAGAGTCTGGGCCTGATCGTTTCGGCGATCAATCGCTTTGCCCTGTTCCGATCGACCGCTCGCGGATACATCCTCTTCGTGATTGAAAGACCGATTCTGGTCCGCTCCTGACCTTTCAGGATTCGACAGCCCATCCCCTGAAAGAAAAACGGCTTTCCTTGGCGAAAAACCTGTTGGAAAGCGCTATTGTTTTTCAGTCGAGACGACTTCCGAAGCATAACGGGGTGTTATACGGAAACCCGCTTTCTCCCCTTGGCGCGGCGGGCAGAGAGAACTTTTCGTCCGTTCTTCGTGCTCATACGCTCAAGAAAGCCATGGCGGCGTGCGCGTCGCTTCGATTTCGGCTGGTACGTCTGTTTCATATGGATATAACTTTAGGGAGTTGACCTGACATATCATAAGAATCATATGATACCTGTCGCCGAAAGTCAATATATGGCGACTCGTTTCTCGCATACCCGCCTTCCTTGCATCAAATCCATCATTATTGTAATGGCAAAATCGGTTTATACACCGTTTATACACCGCTGCCTGTGACGACCTGACTTCACCATGATATACTTTCCTTCAAGCCTATGAACCAACAAGAGCTTTGGAAATCGGTCTTGGGTCAGATAGAGCTTTCGATATCGAAGGCTAATTTCGTGACCTGGTTCCAAAATACGGGCATAACCGCTATCGAGGATGGGGTGGTCATCATAAGCGTTCCCAATGGATTTGCCAAAGAGTGGCTTGAAAACAAGTATAATCACACGATACTGCAGTGCCTCCGAGGCTTCGAGGAGCAGATCAAGGGGATACGATGTGTCATTTCCGGCCCGGCTCCCATCGTCCGGAAATCTCTTGATGCCATCCAAGCGAAACAGCCTGAAGTGAATCCCGTACAGACTTCCGTTTCCAGTCCTTCAGCGCACGTCATTCGTCGACCGGAAATCCCCACAGCCGTACCGCAAAAGACCGCGGCATTATTCCATGAGTCGAACCTGAACGACCGGTACCAGTTCGAGAATTTCGTCGTAGCGGAAAACAATGAACTCGCCCACGCGGCCTGTTTCGCCATTTCCCAAAATCTTGCGCGCGTCTACAATCCGCTCTTCATTTATGGCGGCGTCGGGCTCGGAAAAACACACCTCCTCCAAGCGCTCGGAAACGAGGTTCATCGTCAGGACGCGAAAAAAATGATCAAATACATCACTTCTGAAAGATTCACCAGTGAGCTTGTGGATTCGATCAAAAATTCGACGATCGACAAGTTCAAGGAATATTATCAGCAGATGGACCTTCTTATCATAGACGACATCCAATTCCTTTCGGGGCGTGAAAAGACGCAACATGAGTTTTTTCATATCTTCAACGGACTCTACCAACTCAACAAACAGATCGTCATCTCAAGCGACCGCCCCCCGAAATCGATCCAAACACTCGAAGACCGGCTGAGATCCCGGTTCGAGGGCGGAATGATCGTCGACATCATACAGCCGAATCTCGAGACCAGAACCGCGATTCTGGAAAAGAAAGTGAATGAAAAGGGATTGAATATAGATCGGGAGGTAATCCGTTTTGTCGCGGAGCATATAACGCAGAATGTCCGTGAGCTCGAGGGTGCCTTGAATAGGATCAGTGCCTATGCCGACTTCTATAAGCTCCCGCCGGACATGAAATTGGTCGAAAAAGCCCTCGCACAGCTGATTATCCAAGGGAAAAAGGAGATCAAGATCGAGACGATCATCTCGGCGATCACGGAAAAATATTCCGTCACCGAGGACATACTGATACAAAAAGGACGAAAAAAGGGCGTTTCGCATCCGAGACAGGTCGCTATGTATCTTATGCGCAGTGAATTGAATATGTCCTTTTCCGCCATCGGAGCATATTTCGGAGGTCGCGACCACACAACGACCCTTCATGCGTTCGAGAAGATCGGAAAAGAAATGGCGACAAATCTCCGTCTCAAGGGTGAAATCTCCGAGTTAAAGGACATACTCTACAAAGAAAACGGTGGGTAAGTCGTGTATATGTCGGAAAATACTTTGGAAAAACAGTGGAAAGATCCGATCATAATACACCGTATACATACATTTATCAGGTGATTATAGTGAAACAGGGGTTTGATTGTATAATAAGAGAGAAGGAAGAATAGATGGTTTCTGACTCAAATAAAGGAACGTTCGGACTTATACACTTTTCCACCGCAGTAATAATGATAATAATTTTATATATATACTTAAGAAATACTTATGAGGATAACATGCACCCAAGAAAATCTCGCGAAAGCATTCTCATTCCTTGAGAGGGTCACAGGGAAGCAGACCAGTCTTCCTATACTCGCGAATTTTCTTCTTCAGGCAGAGAACGGTCGTATCAAGCTTTCCGCGACGAACCTCGAGATCGGGGTGACCGCATTCGTAAATGCGAAGATTGAAGGTGTTGGCGAAATCGTCGCGCCGGCGAAGATCCTGAACGGATTCATCCATAATCTACCCGGAAGCGAAGTGGTGACCTTGTCGGTGGACGGAAATTCCATCGTCCTTGAGAGTGGTGGGCATACGATGCGGGTGAAAGGGTTCGATATGAAGGATTTTCCGATCATCCCGCAACAGAAAGGGGATTTCCTCTTTTCATTTCCTGCCAATGAACTGAAAAACGCCCTGCAACGGCTTCTTCCGTGTGTTTCACTTAACGAAAGCCGATTGGAGTTGACCGGAGTCAACTTTCTCTTTTCAGATACGGATATCCATATCGCCGCCACCGACAGCTTCCGACTCGCGGAACAGATGATAGCCCTTCCCACTTCGATGCAATATGCCGGGTACAGGGATTTTATCAATGAACATCCGTCGATCATCCTTCCATTCATCACCTTGCAGGAAATAATCAAGGCCGTTTCACCGGAAACGAAGGAAGTAAAGGTTTCGTTTGAGGAAAATCAGGTGTTTTTCGATATCGACGGCGTTCGGATCGTTTCCCGGGTCATCAATGGGAAATATCCCGACTATAAGCAGATACTTCCGAAAGAATTCGTCTATTCCGCGAAAATGTCACGGGATGAATTGTTACGTGCTATCCGGATGGCGAGCGTTTTCGCGTCACAGATGAACGGCGAGATGCTCCTCTCTCTCATTCCGGAAAAAGGGGAAGTCGTCATCGCGTCACGCTCCTCGGACGTCGGGGAAAACAGGACCGTACTTCTGGGTGAGGTCACTGGCGGAGAACCGTTACAGGCGTCATTCAATCCCCGGTACCTGATCGATGGTCTGACGATACTTGATACGAAGGAAGTCATCTTACAGATGAATACCGCATCATCACCCGCCGGAATACGGGCTGTCGGGAGTGAAGGGGTCGATGCTGATACGTTTCTCTACATCGCGATGCCGATACGGAAATAGGAAATGGGAATTCGTGCGGGGTATCTTTCAATGATTGTCGATATGAAACAGATTGGAGACATGATGAAATCGAAGACTCAGGCGCAAATCCGTCCGAGAAAGATCGAAACGGACGAGAAGACCGTCTTCTTCCTCGCTGAGAAGGCTGTATCCGGGCTCTACGGAGTCCGTGGAAGGGAAAATCTCATTCCAAGGTACTGGAACGCCGGTAAGCTCCATTTTTCCTGTCAGAGCCCGTTATGGGCGAATGAATTATGGATAACCAAAGACGCGCTTCGGGATTATATCAATCATGAACTCGGTGAAGACGCCGTGAAGGAAATAAAGATTTCAGAGTAAGGTATGGCTGATTTCAAGACGCATGTCTCATTCGGTATCGCACTGGGCATTCTCGGGGTGATCGGCTCGATTTCAACCGCACTCGGCGGTGGATCCGCGGAATTATTGGCTCTTTTTATCGCGGCGACCCTCGGTTCGATCCTCCCGGATATCGATAGTGATTCCGGAATCCCGTTTCATACCGTCTTCGGCTCCCTGTCCTTGATTTTCGGTACATTGACTCTTATTGATTTGTCTCGACAGGCGACGTTGTCACTTTCTAGTGTTCTGATCCGTTCTGCCGGCGTATCTCTCTTTGTTTGGCTTATCGTCGGAACCATATTCAAACACTTCACGAAGCATCGAGGGATGGCACATTCAATTCCCGGCGCCGTTCTTTCGGGCCTCGTCGCGTTTTTTATCGCTTCCAGTGCGCATTTTTCAGAAAAGGAAGCGTTCATTATCGGAAATTTCGTGCTTCTCGGATATCTGATCCATCTCTTGCTGGATGAGATGTATGCGGCGGTGAATTTCGACGGCATCCCGTTTATCCCGAAGCATTCGCTCGGAACGGCGATGAAATTGTTTTCCCATTCCTTTACCCTGAACGTGATACTGTACGGTGTCATCGCGAGTCTCTGTATCGGAAATCTGGAAAAATTCACTCTTCTGTCACATGATATCTGGTCGGAGATACAGTATCGGAAATGAAACCAAAAACCGAGCCCACTAGGAACCCGGTTTCATGGTGATACGTACTTGTCGGGAATCACCGATCATAGCCAGCTGACCGAAACGCCTTTTTGGACATTAGCCGTATTCCCATTACTATCCTTGATCGTTGCTTCGATCTTCACGGATGAGCCGTTCTTGCCACTGGCATCATACGTGGTTGAAAAAGAGTCATTCGAACCCGAGTATACCTGCGACCCGTCAATAGACACGGTCAACGTGTCCACACCATAGGGGACATCCGCTGACACGTTTACCGCGAAGGATTGTCCGGCGGAATCCGGAGCCGAAATCGAGATACTGGGTTTGAAGTCGGAAAAGTCGCTTTCCTTGCAGTCTCCTTGGGGAACGTCGGCCGTATCTTTTTTCCCACCGTTGTCTTTGTACCAGGCTTTCACTCCGTCTTCCCATTTCTGGTATTGAGGGTCGTTTTCGGGTTTTTCCGGTGAAGGTCCGAGCGGATTCGTACGATCGACGTAGAACAGGATATCGTGGATGGTCACGAAATCCTTCTTTTTCACCTCACTATCGGGGCAATATTTGTTCGCGAGACAATATTTATTGTTCTTTCCGGGAATCTCACAGACTTTCAGATTGTCCTGCTTGTCGAGCTGCCCGTTCAGGAGCGGCGTTTTCATCCATTCCTGATTCTTGTTGTCGTCCAAATACTTCGCGCTGTCGTATTCGGGAAATTTCTCTACGGCGTGATTTTGAAGGGCATAATCCATGAATTTCCGAAAAATGGGCGCCGCGACATTGATGCCGTCAGCACCGGCCACCATCGGCGTGTTGTTGTTGTTCCCAGACCAGACGCCGACCGCGATCTGCGGCGTGAAGCCGACCGTCCAGCCGTCCCGGAACTCGTTCGTGGTGCCGGTTTTGGCCGCGACCGGTCGATCATCGAAACGGAGCGGGTTATTCGTTCCGAAGACAGGGGCGCGGAATTCATTGTGTGACATGATGTAGTCGAGCATGGCGACATACTTCTCGTCGACGACCCGCGTGCCGGGGGTATCTTGGTACTGTTCCAGCATAGTTCCCTTGGCGTCCTCGATGCGTAGAATCGCCGTCTTGTCGCGGCGGACGCCTCCGGTCGCCAATGTGGAATAGGCATTCACGTGGTCGAGGAGCGTGATTTCACCGCCTCCGAGAACGAGCGAGAGTCCGTACCGGTTCGGATCGTTAAGGCTCGTAATGCCGAGGCTTTTCGCGAAGGTGACCGCGTCGCGCGTGCCGACGAGATACAACGCCTTTACCGCCGGTATGTTCAGGGACTGTGCGAGCGTCTCTTTCATCGGCATGGGGCCGTTGAATTTTCCGTTGTAATTCTGCGGCTTGTAATCCTTGCCGTCGTCGGTGCTGAAGTTCGTTTCGGTGTCGTAGAGAATGGTTTCCGGATTATAGCCCTTGGTAAAGGCGTCGAGATAGACGTATGGCTTGAAGGAAGATCCCGGTTGCCGTTCCCGGATCGCGACATTCACCTGCCCGTCGATGGTCTTGTCGAAATAATCGCGGGAACCGACCATGGCGAGGATCTGCCCGGATTTCGGATCCATGGCGACGAGTGCCGCGTTCTCCGCCTTCCATTTCTTCTGATTCTCGATCGCCTGGTCATGTACGATCTGCTGCGCCTCGTTCTGTTTGTCCCAGTCGAGCGTCGTATAGACCTTGAGACCCATCGACTCGATGGCACTTTCGCCGTATTTCTGCGAAAGGTAATCCTTCACGTACATGACGAAATGCGGGGCGGCGATGATGTCTTTTTGCGGCTGGACCTTCTCAAGTGTCTTTTCGGCGATGGCGGCATCGGCCTGTTCTTGCGTTATGTAACCGAGTTTGGCCATCTGGTTGAGCGCATAATTCTTGCGAACGATCAGGCGGTCCGTATGTGAACCGTACGGGGAATAGAAAGTCGGCGCGTTCGGAAGCGACGCGAGGACAGCCGATTCGTCGAGTGTCAAGTCTTTCGCGGATTTTCCGAAAAACGTCTGGGCCGCCGCCTCGATGCCGTACGCATTCGATCCGTAGGGGATCTCGTTTAAGTACATCGCGAGAATCTCGTCCTTTTCGAATTTCTGTTCGATTTCAAGCGACAAGATGACCTCTTTGATCTTTCGGATGAAGGTCTTTTCGTCCGTGAGGAGGGAGTTCTTGACGAACTGCTGCGTGATGGTGGATCCGCCCTGCGCCGCGCCACCTTGGCGGATGTCGTTGAATATCGATCGGAAGATGGAGGTGAGTTTGATGCCGAAGTGCGAGTAGAAATCCTGATCCTCGAGCGCTATGGTCGCGAAGCGGGTGCTTTGGGGGATATCCGTGATGGGCACGATCGTTCGCTTCTCTTCGCCGTGCACGTCGTAGAGCAGGTGCTCGCCGGAACGGTCGTAGATCTTCGTGGATTCGGGAATGACCCGCGAGTTCACCTTACCGGGACTCGGCAGGTCCTTGGCCACCCACGCGAACAGGGCGATCGTCAGGATCGCCGCCGCGCCGCAGCCCCACAGGGCGACCTGACCGAGAATCTTCAAAATCCGCCGCCTTTTTTCGGCGGAAATTTCCCTGGCAAATTGTGACGGCCTCTTGAATCTTGAGAAGAGTCTATGCATAACGTAAAATCAGCTTTGTAGGCTGATTTTAGCATAGAACAGGGGGAAATTCAATGAATATCGTCGGACGGTATTTCTGCCAGCGGATGATATGGCTTTTGTGACATCATGTAGAGGACATTGCGATGTTCTGCCCCAATAAAGTCATTTCTTTCGTCCGGAGCAGCTTTTGTATTCCATGTGTCGATAAGAAAATTTCCATTCGGCGCCAATGACCGATCAGCCTCCGAAAGGATGGCATTTTCCAAACCTGAGGCATATCTGCACAGCTTGGTGCAGACGAGAAATTCAAACTTGTTATCCAGTGAAATTGACGAAAAATCTTCCCTGATTATCGGTTCGATTGCCTGGAGCATTTTGATAAAGACGATTCTCTCATTTTTGTCTATGTCCCTGCTATAGAATCTCGACGCCCCGATTATGCAATGTGTGAAAAAATATATCTGTAATTCGGATGAACCGGACGGGTAAGAGGATCCGACGTCGAGAAACTTTTCCGAATTCGTTTTGGCGGCTTCCTTCCCGAGATAGTTTTCCAGCAAGTAGAGATAATTGATCGCGTGCGTAGAAAGGATCCGCATCGCATCCTCATCACTTTCTATAGCCTTTTTTATCTTCAATAGCTCCTCGTCGGATATCAGCTCGCGGATATGAATCCGGAGATCTATATCGTAGATTTCCCGCACGAAAAGATACTTGAACAAGAGCCCTAGAGAGGATTCGAGTCGTGGATATTTTTCGAAATATACCTTCCGCGCTTCCCTGGCGACCATCCGGATCCCATGCTCTGGCACGTGCGTGAAGATAGACCTCAGCCTTTTTCGGAATGCCTCATCGGACTCGCCTATGTATCCCTTTTTCAGCTTCTCAAGCCCGTCTTTGAATGATTTGTCACCGGTCCAAAGGTAAAGTCTTGAAAGTAGATGGAATTTCTTTTCACCAAGCAGATGAAATTGAGAAAGGTACTCTTCGGAAACAAGGTCACAGGTCGATAATTTCCCGCGCCGCGATATTCGTAGGCAGTATTGAACGATCTCATTCGCGACGTCGATGCCGGTTGCTTCCTGAAAGCCTTTCCACTGTGGGACGGTGTTTACTTCCAGAAAGAGGTATTCGCCCGTAGTCTTATCGTATATGACATCGACTCCGCACAAGGTGAGTTGGAAGATGGAAGCGACGGTTGTCCCGATATGACGCAGTTTTGTGAGCACCTTCGGGTCGGTAACGACCTCGGCCTGCCCGCCTTTTGATATGTTGTTCAAGAAACTCCCTTCCTGAGCGGTTCGTTTTATGACTCCGAGCACCCTTCCTCCCAGTATGAACACCCGGTAGTCCCCGGAATTCCGAATGAAATTCTGGAACACCAGCTGGTCGGTGCCCGTTTCTGCCGATTCGAGATCAACGCTATCCTTCATTAGCTTGACTCCCTCCCCTTTTGACCCCTTGTTCGGTTTTAGAATGAACGGATAACGAAGGACTCCTTCGGCTATCGCGTCTCGAACTTGCTGAACGGAAAGGAACATGAAAGTCGGAATCCCCTTGATGGTCGACGCCCTCTCCCCGAGGTATTTTTGCTGGAATGACTTCTCGGTTGCCCGTGGGATTTTTGCTAAACATCGGTTTATGAGCACATGTTTCCGATCGATCAAGTTCATCATCTCCAGACGGGCGGCCCCGCTCCCAAGTGATGATGAACGCCATAAAACGATATCGCCAAGATTTTCAGGCATGATTCCCGGTACCGAGATGTCGCGTATCTCGATGTCGACTTTGAAATTCGAAGCGGCTTCTTTGAGTCTCTCGACCTGCCATTCGGTTGTCTTGCAGATGACCGTGATTTTCATAGCGTTTTTCAGTCGGATCGAACATCAAAAACATCCTTGAGAATATCTCTTATGACCCGACGGGTCGATCCGATGGTGGGATCATAATGGATGGAAAGGCTTGGAAAGCTGTTCGTCTCCAAAAAAGAGATTTTCTGGCCGCTCGGATCAATCGCGATGTCTTCGCAGATGAGGTCTATGCCTGCTAGCTTCATGTTCACCGCTTGTGCCGCGGTCTTCGCGAGGGATACGATCCCCTCGTTGACGATATCAGTGCAGTCAATCGACGACCCGCCTTCCGCGAGGCACGAGTTCTCCTGGAGCGATACGCATTCGTTCGAAGCCGGCACCGTATCCAGGGAAAATCCGCCCTTTGCTATCGTTTGGAGGACCTTTCCATTGATAATTATTTCTTGCTGGAGATCGAGATTCTTTCTCTGGATGAGCGTAGCGATCGAGTCGGCTCCGTTGCCGATGATCTGCGGGGGCACCAATTCCAGCGCGGCCAACAGCCGATCCCCGTATATGAGAAGCCGATATTCTTTTCCAAAGACCATTTCCTGCACGATGAAACTTCCTTCCGAGTCCCGTACGACCCGTTCAAGTTCCTCAAATGAGCGAATATTCGTGTGAATCCCGATACTTTTTTTCCCGTTCGATTTCTTAAAAACCACCGGAAATTTTAGGTCCAATCCGGCCACATTCCCAGGAAAGGCATGTATATTCCTGAAATATTGACTTCGTGGAAACGGTATATCTTCGCGATTCCAAAACCGATAGGTGACTTCTTTATTCCTTGCAAGCGCCGCGCTGGAAGAAAGGGGATCGATAGCGAACGAAAATACTTCCTTAACGATGATTTTTCTGGATTCATCCGAAATTTCAACGACCTCCTTTTCTGGATATATTACATCGACGGTTAATCCCAATTCAGCGGCTTCCTGTAAAAGGAGTTTGAAATTCTTAGTCATGTATGTAATTTATTTGCTTACGTCTACGAGGAATTTTCTCAAGTTCTTTCTCCCTATGATCGCCGCATATTCCAGTGATGAACGGTCTATAACGGTGACTTTCGCGGGGATCACGATGACGTCCATAATAAAGGAAATTTCTATTTTCGGCCTTACACTGAGTCCGTTCGCGGAATATGCGAAGGTAATCGCCTTGAGGTCCGGATGAGCGTTGCTGTACGTCTTGTCATATTCGTCGGATAGTCTTTTCAAATCATCACGGTTCGTCGAATCCGGTTTGGGAATCGTGTTGAAGTAATCAAGCACGTCGCCGTAACCGAGTTCTCGGGCGAGTCCGGTATCGATTGATGTGGAATCGGCCCCGGTATCGATCTTCGCGTTTACCGTGATTTCCTTGCCTTCTTTCCCGATAAACTTGACTTTTTCGACGGATCCGATGACGCGCTTTCCGGAAAGCTCCTCGATTTCCTCTTCGATCTCGCCCCCGAACAGATTTTTTCCGAGAAGGATTCCACGCTCAGTCGTTTTCACCTTCAGTCCCTTTATCCGATCGAGCCTGCCTTTGAGCCCGGTCAGATTGGCGATCTGGATGGATAATCCGGGTCGCGCATTGAGTTCGAGCAGCACCGGTCCGCGGTCGCGGTCGATCGCGATGTCGGCCCCGAGATATCCGAGACCCGAGACTTTCTGTGATTCGATCGCGATGCGCAGGATTTCGTCCCAGTAGGGGATACGGATACCTGACAGCGCGAGCCGTGTTTTCGGGACGTAATCGATGATATGGGATTTTCCGATGACGGCCGTCGTGGTGGTCCCAGTCGCCAGATCGATACCGACCCCGATCGCCCCCTGTTGGAGATTCGCCTTGCCGTTCGACTGTCTGGTGGGAAGCCGCAACATCGCCATCACGGGAATCCGGTTACAGACGATGATCCGAAGGTCGGGAATACCCTTGTACGAATAGGGCTTGAAGGATTTCAGCAGCGTGAGACGCTCCTCGAAAAAAGCGATATCGGGGGAATTGGTGAGCGAAAACGACCCGTCGAGAATGTTCCGGATGTGCGTTTTGAGATCGTCGACGGTGATGATCGACCCGTCCGCTTTCACCCAGGCGTCATCATGGTTCTTCTTTCGCCCATAGACGACGAGGATACCTTCCCCGCCGAATCCGCGATTCGGTTTGAGCGCGAAGCCGGACGGCAGACGGCTCCAGTCGAATTGTTCCAACGCTTCGCTCGTTCGAACCGTCGCGATGAGTTTCGGTACCGGCAAACCCGCTTTCCTGAGTATCCGTTTCGACAGTAATTTTTCGTCCGCGATACGACGTCCGCGTTTGCGGTTGAGCGGTCGGATATATTCGAGATTCCGGGCATTCATCCCGAGGATCCCTCCGCTTTTCCTGATCGCATCGAACATACTCCTCTATTTCTGCCGAATGATGCGCGCGAACCTGACATATTCCGAGAGGCGAAGTCCGGTCCACTTCCCCAACAGGACGTTGAGGGGAATCGTCAGGAGGACGGTCCACGGATACAATTCGAGTAAACGGATGAAATCGGCCCAGGACAGCAAAGCATACCCGATGAGTGAGATGCCGAGGGTTTCGGCAGCGAGTACGAGCGCCATTTTGGTGCCCTTTTCGATCTGGACGGCGACGAATTTCTCGGAAATGGTGATCATGATGAGAATCGGGAAAATCGGCGCCGATGCGAGTCCTGTACGCTGGAAATAACTCCCGAATACCAAAAGCGACAGGATCGAGAACGAGATGACCGACAACGTGATGGCGACGCGCGGGAGATAGAGCAGCCGGAACCGTCGAAGGACGAACCGGGTTATCATACCGACGAAAATGACGCTTCCGAAAATGAGAATCCCGTATTTGAGGCCGTTCGGATCGAAAGCGATGAGCGCGAACGTGACTATGGACGGCGTATAGATGCCGAAGGCCTTGATTCCGACGACCTGCCGAAAAAACGCGACCAAGGTCGCAACGATAGGAAGCATCAGCAATAGGACCGCGGTCTGAATCGGGACGCCGCCTTCGACGACGAATTTCATGATGGGATGATAGTTTTCCATGGCGTTCGATTATCCGTGGGTATCGTATACGTTTATTATCCGCTTCGCCATGACTTCGCGCAAGCGGTTTTCATCGACGGAGAGCGTTCGTTTTTCTCGCGAACGAATGACAGACGGCGACGGCGAGCGCGTCCGCGACATCGTCGGGTTTCGGAATATCCGAAAGGCGCAGGATGTTCTTGATCATGGCCTGCATCTGATGTTTGTCCGCGCTCCCGTAACTTGTCAGGGACTGTTTCACTTGATTTGGTGTGTAACCGGAAACAGTAACACCAAAACGTCGCAGTGTCAAGAGTATGGCACCACGCGCCTGCGAGACGGTCATGGCGGTTTTTGCGTTGTTCGAGAAGAAGAGCTCTTCTACAGCCGATTCGTCGGGCCGATGGAGCGCGAGGATCTCTTCAAGCTGCGTGGCGATAATGACAACCCGTTCGCTGATATCCATTCCCGCGGGTGTCGTGATGTGACCGTACGCGACTGCGATCGGCATTCCCTTGTCGTAATCGACGATGCCCCATCCGACGATGGCGGTTCCGGGATCGATGCCGATGATTCTCATGGCTTCACAACACACAACTCACAACACACAACTCACGATAATAAAGTCAGAGGGCCTCAGTCGTAAGTCGTTCATTGTAGGTCGTTGGTTAATTAAGGTTATCCCACACGGTCTGGACGTCCTGATGATCCTCGAGTATTTCGAGTAAACGTTCGAGGAGCGTCGTATCTTCGGCTGAAAGGGTGATTTTCTGAAGTGGAAGACGGGAAAGGTTCGCGGAACGTATCTGAAACCCGTCTTTTTCGAGTCGTTCTTTCACGCTCTGAAGATCTTCCGGTTTGGTATAGACGAAGAGGGAGTCCTCCTCGCATTCCACATCCTCGGCGCCCGCCTCGATCGCAGCGAGCTCGCTTTCGGCCGGGTCCTTTCCGGAAAGGGAAAGTTCGATCTCGCCGACCGGACGAAACAGGAACGAAACGGCGCCTTCGGTAACGATCTTCCCGCCGTTTTTCGTGAGCAGCGTCCGGATTTCACCGAATGTCCGGTTTCGATTGTCGGTAGCCGTTCCGATCAGAAGCGCGACCTGGCCGGGTCCGTACGCCTCGTACACGAGTTCCTCGATCGTCGCGCCGTCTCCAAGCTCGCCCGTTCCGCGTTTGATGGCGCGTTCGATATTGTCCTTGGGCATGTTGACGGCGCGTGCGGCATCGATCGCGAGACGAAGCCGAAAATTCATATCCGGATTGCCGCCATGTCTTGCCGCAATCGTGACATTGTTCGCCATCTTGGTGAAATTCGAGGCCCGCTTCGCGTCGGTAAGAGCCTTTTTGTGCCGAATACCGGCCCAATGTGAGTGTCCTGACATACGGTAGGAAGCTAACAGCTAACAACTGACAACGCAGCGTATCATGATTGAGATATCCGTTCAAGCGGCCGGCATGGCATCATCCATGTCCGTACCGTGGCGTCTGTCTGCGAGTTTCATGACGAGGTCCTTGATGGAGGTCGGATCCGGTACGTTGTGAAAGAGAAAATGTTCCAGTTCTCCCGCTGTTTGTACGGAAACGTCGCCGTAGTTGAGGATGCTCGGGATGACCCCGGTGACTTCACTCGTCACGTCCTGGATCCGTGAATACCGCAGCTCGCTCACCCGACGCGTGAAAAGATCCTTTTGTTCGATGTTTACGATTCGTTCGTTCGTCACGATCCATACGTCGAAATAATCGCCGATCCAGACAAGGAAGATGTAGACCCACAGGAACAGGAGAAATGAGTTTTCCAGGAACGCGAAAAATGCCCCGTTTCCACCTTTGAACATGACGGGTGCGGCAAACGGAAGTGTCACGAACGCGCCGATCAGGATGACGGTGAGCAGAATGGGCAAGAGCAGGCTCGTGAAGATGTCGAACCAATGCCGATGGTAGACGGCGATGATGGTTTCCTCGTCATGTTTTCCCGGGAAACGGATCTGGGCGAGATTCATATCGGGGTGCTCTAGTACGGTGAATTATATGACGTTTTACCGAGAGATGACGAATTGTTCAGAAGAGAATTCCAGTCGACACGGAAAAAGAGTGCGGCGTTGGTGATGAGGAGCAGGACGAATACCGACGAGAAGAGGACCATCGTCGCGACAGCGGATTTCTTTGATTGGGAATACCGCAGGACGTGATAGGAGATGAACAGCCCGGTCGCGCTGATGCAGAGAAACAAAATGAGATAGAATAGGGAGATGATCTGCGTCATATGAGTTTATCCTGATGATTAGCCGGCACCGGTAGCCCGACATGCGCGAACCCTTCCGGGGTCATGATACGCCCGCGCGGCGTACGTATCAGGAAACCGAGTTGGATCAGATACGGTTCGTAGACATCCTCGACCGTCTCTATCTCCTCGCCGGTGACCGCGGCGATAGCCTGTATCCCTGCCGGTCCGCCCTTGAATTTCTTGGCAATCGCGGTAAGGATGGCGCGGTCGGTCGGTTCGAGCCCGATCTCATCGACTTCGAACAGCGTGAGCGCCTCGCGCGCTATGTCGCGGTTTATTCTCGCAAGCCCGTTGATTTCCGCGAAATCCCGCACGCGTTTGAGAAGCCGGTTCGCGACGCGCGGCGTGGCACGGCTCGCGGCGGCGATATGTTCGGCCCCGCCGTTTTCGACGGGTACGCCGAGAATCCGGCTCGAGCGGGTGATGATGCTGGTCATCTCATCGAGGAGATAGAATTCGAGCCGGTGAGTGGATCCGAATCGGTTCCGGAGCGGGTTGGAGAGCGATCCGAGCCGGGTCGTCGCGCCGATGAGGGTGAACCGAGGCAGATCGAGCTGGATGGTGCGGGCCGATGGGCCCTTTCCGATGATGATGTCGAGCTTGTAGTCCTCCATCGCCGGGTACAGCACCTCCTCGATCGTCTTGTTGAGCCGGTGGATCTCATCTATGAAAAGGACATCCCCGTCTTCGAGATTGGTGAGAATCGAGCCGAGATCGCCGACCCGCTCTATGGCGGGACCGGATGTTATGCGGATATTCACTCCCATCTCCTTGGCGATGATGTGGGCAAGGGTCGTCTTGCCGAGGCCTGCCGGACCATACAGAAGGACGTGATCCACGCTTTCCTTCCGACGCTTCGCCGCTTCGATGAAGATCCCGAGGTTCCGCTTGATCTTTTCCTGCCCGACGTACTCCGAAAACGACTGCGGTCGAAGCGTCGAATCGAGCGGAATGTCCTCTTCTTGCTTAAGTTCCGGGGTCGTAATCATGGAAAGCGATATATTGCGGAAACGGGTGAAAAATCCCTTTCAATGAAGATATTCTACCATCGCTTGACAGATATACCAAGCCATGATAGGATGACCAGTCATGTTCGTATGGGCTCTTTGCCTGCGGTCGTGGCGGAAAGATCGTTCACCTGCAGGCAAATTGAGGATTACTATCTTTTATCCTCAATACTGGGAGCTTTCTCTCGCACTTTCCAGCGTTCATGACTCACGTCATGACTGCCGGGAAGTGCGAGTCGTCCAGACATGGGTGATGGGGTTTCGGCTCTGTCATACCTCGACACTGCTCCTAACCGAGGCGTTCTTAACGCTTCGGATTGCCTGCAGCTGAACGGTTTTTCACAAAAAAACTCCGCCATCGTGGCGGAGTTTTTCGTTTCACTCTTTTGAAAGTTATTCATTCGTGACCCGACGAACCTCGTCGAGCGTAGTCCGACCTTCGAGCACCGCCAGGATGCCGTCTCCGACGAGCGTGAGCATGCCGTTTTTGATGGCGGTCTCTTCGATCTTCGCGCTGAGCGCTCCCGTGACGACGAGTTCTTGGATATCGGGATCCATGGAAAGCACTTCCGAAATGACGATCTGTCCGGAAAAACCCGTTCCGTTGCACTGATCGCATCCGGTGGTCGTGAATATCTTGTGTGGTTCCGATGTCGTGGCCTGTAGGTTCTCGGGGACCTGCCTGAGGACGCGGTCGATGATTTCCGTTTCTTCTTCCGTCGGTGCGACTTCCTTGCGACAATGCGGACAGAGCTTTCTGACGAGGCGTTGGGCGATGAGACAGATGACGGAATTGGAGAGTTCGTCGGGAGAGGCTCCCATGCCGAGGAACCGCGGGATGACACCGATCGCACCGTTGGCGTGGATGGTAGAGAGGACGAGGTGACCCGTTTCCGCGGACTGGAGGGCGATCTTCGCCGTGTCCTCGTCACGGATCTCGCCGATCATGAGGATGTCCGGGTTCTGACGGAGGAGCGCCCGGAGCGCTTCCGAGAACGAATAGCCTTCGTCGGTATTCACCTGCGTCTGCAGGATGCCCGCGAGTCGGTATTCGATCGGATCCTCGACGGTGATGATCTTCACATCGGGTTTGTTCAGTTTGGAGAGCATGCTATAGAGCGATGTCGTCTTGCCCGATCCAGTCGGTCCGGTATTGATGATGATGCCGTTCGCCCGTTTAAGCGCGGCCTGGATCCGCACCAGGTTTTCGGGGCGGAAAGAAAGGGCCTCGAGCGTAAGTTCGGTCAGTGAATTGTCGAGGATACGCATCACGGCCGTTTCACCGAAGCCCCCGAGAATGATGGAAAGACGGAAGTCCGTCGTCCCGACCCGGATACCCTCGAACGATTCCTTCACCGTCAACGAGAATCGTCCGTCCACGACGCCGGCGCGCTGACCGGACTTGAGTCCGCTCCAGAGTTTGATCTCACCGAGAATCGCCGGGTAGATGTTCTTCGGAAACCTTGCCGCGGTCTGCAAGATGCCGTCGATACGGAACCGGACCAGTACCTCCGACTCGGCCGGTTCGAGGTGGATGTCTCCGGCTTTCAGGAGAAGCGCGGCGGCGAAGATGCTGCGAAGCAGCTCCTTGTCACCGAGGCTCGTCATGTAATTCCCGTATTCCGAAAGGGTCGCAAGGTGCGCTTTCGTTTTTCTGAACAGTTCCGCGGAGAGAAGCGACGTGCGCGAGAGCAGGCTCGGCATGAGCTCGGCATAGAGCTCCTGCAGCGAACTCTTCTGTCCGGTAGCGCGCCAGACCTCCTCGAGCGAGGTATGCCCAGCGATCGATTTCAGTATGCCGTCTTGGACCATCGTCACCATGCCGTCTTCGACGGCGACGCGCGTGATGTCGCGTTCCGTACCGAGGTCGACGATGGCCTGCTCGATCTCTTTCGTGATGGTGAATGACTCAAAGATCCCGATCCGTCCGTGGAATCCGGTGAGACCGCACTCCGGGCAGCCCTTGGGATTCCAGAGATGCTGTATCTCGTGTGGAATTTCCACCTTCGCCTTCGGGGAGATGATGGAGAGGATTTCGCGAAGCGAATCGATTGTCTCTTCCGCCGGTTCGTATGAAACCTTGCAATGTTCGCAAAGCTTTCGGACGAGGCGCTGCCCGATGACGACATTCAAAGCCGACGCGATTGCGGACGGCTTCGCGCCGAGTTCGATGAGTCGAGGAATGGCTCCCGGGGCGGTGTTCGCGTGGACCGTGGAAAGGACGAGGTGTCCTGTCATGGCGGCATTCACCGAGATCTCGGCCGTTTCCTCGTCGCGGATCTCGCCTATGAGAATCACATCCGGATCTTGACGGACGATGGCGCGCAGCGCCGTGGCGAATCCGTATTCCCGACCCTGGGAAACCTCGGTCTGCACGATGCCCGGAATCTGATATTCGATCGGATCCTCGACTGTGATGATCTTGCGGTCGGTCGAATTGAGGGCATTCAGGATGCTGTAGAGCGTCGTCGTCTTGCCCGATCCGGTCGGTCCGGTATTGATGATCATTCCATGGGGCTTTTCCGATTCCTCGCGGATCTTGTCGTAGGTCGCTCCCTCGACGCCGAGCTTGGACATGTCATAGAGCACGTCGTCCGTGTTGAGGATGCGCATGGTGATGCTTTCCCCATGATTGCCGGGAATGATGTTGACACGCAGGTCAATGGGACGATCCTCGAGCATGATACCGAAGTGACCGTCCTGCGCCCGATCGCGGATGTTGATCTTCATGTGCGACAGCATCTTCACCCGGGAGAGCGTGAGCCGGTAGATGTCTTGTGAAATGGATCCGATGTCTTGGAGGACGCCATCTATACGGTAGCGGAGCCGCACCCGGTCCTTTTCCGGTTCGATGTGAATGTCGCTCGCGCGGAGCTTGTTCGCGCCGGCCAGGATGATCTCGATGGTTTCGGATATGGATATCTTCGAGGCGTTCTTGAGCTGCATGAGCGCGCTGAAGTTCGCTTCGAACCGGCTTAGTTCCTCGCCAGAGAGCGTGACCCGTAGCAGGTCGAAATCCTTCATGAGCGGCGCCTCGCGGTATACCTGCCAGACCTTTTCGAGTGACGGAACGGAGACGACAAACGGTTCCACCTGCCATCCGTGAGCGTCGGCGAGCTGAGCGACGAAATTGGCGGCTTCCGTATTTTCCGGGTCAGCGAACGCGACGCGTATCTTGCCGCCGCTTTTTTCGAAGACGGCGATACGGTATTTCAGCGCGTCCTCTTCCGATATGAGCGTTATATCTTCCTGACTGGCGGGAAAAATGTGCAGATCAAAATACGGAAGACCGATGCGGGCCGCAAGTCGTGCCGCCGCCTGTTCCTTGGAAACCCCGGCGAGACCCTTGAGCGCGTCATCGGTCTGTTGCTGTTTGTCATCCTTCCACTGCGGGGCGGAGGAATCGACGACTTTTACCATAATGTTGATTTTAGTGCGCGATTGTACGTGAGGACTTGACCAGAACGTTACCTACGGTGTCATTGTACCTGAAAATGGCGGAAAACGGAACGGGAAACGGCAGAAAAATCGTTTCGTCCGGTCACTTCACTTCACAATAGGATTCATCGTATCTCGTACCTGATGAACGGCGGTGTTTCCGGATATGAAAAAAGCCCGTCGCCGGACCCGTTTCATTCGATATTTTCCATATCCTATGCGCCTCCCTCGGTCGCTTTCCGTATGATGTCGAGGAACGGCTTCTCGGCATCCTCGATGCGAGCGCCCGGAATCGTGAAGAAGACCGTGTCACCGCGGAGCGTAGCCCCATCGATCGATTCGGAACATTTCACGGCCTGTTCGCCGGTCGAGGACTTGAGAACGACCGCCGTACGGTTGGCTGTGTCCGGATAGAGCACCGCGAACAGCGCCCCGGACGAGAAGTTCGCCTTGATCCGGTCGAGGATGGCCGGGAGATTTTCCGGTTTGGTGCGGCTCTGCACGAAATCGTCGAGTGAGAGGCTTGCGGAGACCAGACGGAGCGTCTCGTCCCAGTGTAGGTTCGAGAGGACCCGTCCCCAGAGCTTCAGTACGTTGAACGGCTGCGTCTTGTAGAGGGAAAGCACGATCTTCTCACGGTCGGCGCCGAGCGAGATGAGTTTCGAGGCGATCTCGAGCGAACGGGGGGTGGTGTTTTTCTTCTGGAAACTGTCGGTCGCCGCGATGATGCCCGTGAGCAGGCCTTCGGCGACGGTCTTGTCGATCTTCTCCGCATCGATGGCGGAAAACACTCCGAAGAGGATTTCCGCGACCGAGGATGCCGTCATATCGACCAGATTCAACTGGCCGAAGTGTTCGTTTTCCGCGCGCGTATCGACATTGATGACCGGCGCCTCGTAGAAGATGTCCGGGCTTTCCTCGTAGAGCGTCCCGACGGATTCCTTGTCCGGTGCGCCGAGGACGAATACGACGTCGTATTGGAAGTGGGCGGGGATGAACGAGAAATCGCGCGGGTCGACTGTGCCGTGTTCCGGGGTGATGTAGATGCGGAATTCGCCGTCGGCCTCCTCGGTCCGCGTCGAGAGGATGCGGTTGCGGGTCGTATCGAACGATAAGACGAAGTCGCGCGCGCCCGCGAGCGATTCAAGCGTTTTTTCCGGTGCCGGCAGGAAGGGGAGTTCGTCGAGCCGTACGGACAGCCGCTCTCCTGCGACCGTCACCTGCTTGCCGAGACTGCCGAGGAACCGGGTCAACGCGATAGCGGAAGCCACCGCGTCTTTTGACGGGTAGCTCGGTAGCAAAATGATCGGATGAGCGCTTTTCCGGATGAGTTCGGCGAACTGTTCGGCAGGAGAGAGGGACATAGGCGGAAGGGCTCTAGATGGAAAGAATGGGGAAGAATCGTTTTGTGTTTGGGCACGGTGCACGGAACGCGGAGCCGAGCCTTCGGAAGATGTACGATACCAGTCTGAACCGGCACTGTCAAATGGAGAAGAAGGAATATGGGAGTCGAAAGTCTGTACAGTCATAAGTCCATAAGGTTCCGAATATGCGGCTCATGTACAAACGGACGACGTTCGGATTATCAGGTTCGCGAGTGAGACTATCGACAATAAGAGCGACAAGGTACGGATATCCGAATCATGTTTTGGTATGACGATGACAGGAGTCATCGTTTGAGGTATGCTTCGGAAAACGATGTAACGGAGCTTATGGAGATCATCTCGCATTCCGAAGCGGAGACGCAAAATATTGCCAGGGAGTTGGCTTCGGCTCTTCCTTGCGGACGTGTCGTCGCGCTTCGGGGGGACTTGGGCGCGGGGAAAACGGCGTTCTCGTCCGGCGTGTTGGCCATGCTCGGCGCGACCGGACCGTTCCCAAGCCCGACCTTCGTTATCATGCATCGCTACGAACTCGCCAATCCTTCGCCGCAGGGCATCCGTCGTATCTATCATATCGACGCGTATCGTATCAATGACCCGGATGATCTGTCCCGACTCGGTTTCGAGGAATGGATAACCGATCCCGAGGGGCTGGTACTTCTCGAATGGCCCGAGCGTGTCGAAAACATCCTTCCGGAAAATGTCGTGACGGTATCGCTTGAGGCGGTATCGGAGACGGAAAGAAAGATTTCGTGGGAAAACTGACAACTTATAACTCACAACAAATAACCGGCGAAATATCGGGTACTCGGGTACAAAAAAACGAGGCGTATGCCTCGTATTTTTTCTGTCATTCCCGCGGAGGCGGGAATCTTTCTGTTCCATCCCTCGTTCTGCGGACAAGCGGGAGGAGCTTGTCGGTCTCCCGGAAGGAGAGAGATACGTATCATACTAAGTATCTATCTCAAATCTCACCACGATAATAAGCCAAAAAATCCGCTTGCCAGCTGAAATCCGAAAATTTCGGCTACCCGTCTGCAACGATTGCATAGCGATTCGGGCGGACAAATCATTCAAAAATCGTCAGGTTACGACAGCGGGATCCTCATCTCCTTCGGATACCCGTCCTCATTTTTCATGATTTTTCACCCAGATGGTGACCAACCTCTGGTTGGCGCTCAAAGGAAATTTTCGGATTTACAGCTCGACATGAGATT
Source organism: Candidatus Moraniibacteriota bacterium (assembly GCA_037133435.1). Lineage (GTDB taxonomy): Bacteria > Patescibacteriota > Minisyncoccia > Moranbacterales > UBA1568 > JAAXTX01. The sequence continues at coordinate 42,258 of JBAXOD010000010.1, forward strand.
TGAGATAGATACTAAATCAATACGATTACTGGCACCTTGCAGAAGGGACTCGGTCCCTCACGTGAACTGAAAGAGATTATTTGATTTGGTATCAGATGCCGACGAATTCGTGAAAACTTTCACGGTTTACCAGTGAGATATCGCTCCCGGAATAGGCTTCCAGGAACACCTTCGGTCGTTTGTACGTATCCTTTTTCCATTTGAATTCGAAGCCGGAGAGGACGCCTCCCTCGTCTTCGACATAGTCGATTTCCTGTTTTTGCAGTGTCCGCCAGAAATACATATTCGGACTTTTATCGTTATTCCTGTTGAATTTTATCCGTTCGCTGATCATGTAATTCTCCCATAGCGCCCCCACGTCCTGCCGGAGTTCCAAAGGATTGAAATTATTGATCAGGGCGTTTCGGACTCCCAAGTCATAAAAATATATCTTGCGCATTTTTTTCAGTTCATTTCGCAGATTACGCGAAAGAGGCGGCAAGCGAAAGATAATAAAGGCCTGTTCCAAGATTCTCACGTAATTCTCGACCGTTATTTTGTTCACTCCGATCAACCCGGCCAACTCGACATACGAAACCTCGGTACCGATCTGAAGCGCCAACGCCTGGAGCAGTTTGTCCAGAACTTCCGAATGCCTGATGTTTTGATACTCCAAGACATCTTTATAGAGGTAGCTTTGCACGATTTCTCGGAGTCTGTTTTTTGCATCCGCTCCGGCTTCCACGACTTCCGGATACGCCCCGAACAGCATCCTGCTTTCGAGAATCCGTTGGATTTCAAACGGTTTTTGAAATTCCTGAGAGAGTTCCTGCAAGGAAAAGGGGAATAAATGAAATTCAAATTTTCTGCCTGTCAGTGGCTCGGAAATCTTATTTGATAAGTCGAAAGAAGACGATCCGGTCGCGATGATCTGAATTTCCGGATAGGTATCCACCAGAAGTTTGAGCGTCAGTCCGATATTTTCAACCCTCTGCGCTTCATCGATCACGACGAGCGTGTAGGGGCTGAGGGTATTTTTCAGCTCGGTCGAAGTCTTGTTCGTCAACTCACTCCGGACGTCCCTATCATCACAATTCAGATAGAGTGTTTTTTGGGACGCGGCGTATTTTTCCATGATTGCCGTCGCCAACGTCGTTTTGCCGACTTGCCTGGCGCCATAAATAATGATAACTTTCCCTTTGAATAAGCGATCTTCTACATCTTTTTGAATAGTTCTGACTATTTTCATAGTATTGAAGTGATTATGCTAACCATAATATATACCATTTACGTCACTTAACTGACTTAATTGTATAGTATCTCGGTCATTAAGTCAAATCTTTGGGGCGTAAAAAAACGAGGCTTATGCCTCGTTTTTTCTGTTCCATCCCTCGCTCTGCGGACAAGCGTGCGGTCGAACAGTTTTTCGGAAGTAAAGTTGACTGAATATATATAAATTGATATAATCATAGTATACTATATTTAGTCTAATAGATACAAGTATGATAATCAAAAGAAGCATAAAAATGCCTTTGGAAAAGTCATTTTCCGAAAAGGGAGAGGTGACTTTGCTTTTTGGGCCTCGCCAAGCGGGAAAGACAACCGTTCTCCGGGAGATAATCGCGGAAATCGGTTCCGGGAAAGCGGAATATTTTTCAGGGGACGATGTATTCGTTCAGGAAGCATTCGGGAAAAACAACCTGGAAGCGCTCCGCCGCGCCGTATCCGGGAAAGACATTATCGTGATAGACGAGGCTCAGCGGATAGCAAATATAGGGCTTTCAGCAAAACTAATCGTCGATGAGCTTCCAGTTAAAGTCGTTTTATCCGGATCCTCTTCTTTTGAGCTTTCAAATAAAGTGAGTGAGCCGTTGACTGGGCGGACAAAAACGTTTCATATGCATCCGCTCTCGTGGGCGGAAGTTGCGGAAAAATATAAGAAGACACTCCCTGCGGACGCACTTGAAGAACTGTTGCGATTCGGTATGTATCCGAAAGTGCAGACGCTTGAGAGCGACGAGCGAAAAGAGACGTATCTTTCCGAATATCTCGGTAACTATCTTTCCAAAGACATACTGATGTTCGGGCAGGTGCGTAAGCCGAAAAAGGTTTTTGATCTGCTGACATTGCTTGCCCTGCAGGTCGGCAGCGAAGTTTCGATCGCCGAGCTTTCCCGGAACCTCGCCTTGAGCCAGCAGACGGTGGAGCGGTACTTGGACATCTTGGAGAAGATGTTTATCATCATACAGGTGCGCGGATTCAGCCGGAACCTTCGGAAAGAAATCTCAAAGACTTCGAAATACTATTTTTCGGATGTCGGGGTTCGGAACGCGGTCATACGGAATTTCAACCCGATGCGGTTGCGCGGCGATGTCGGGGCGCTGTTTGAGAATTGGTTTATCGTTGAACGGATGAAGAGAGCGGACAATGCCCTGCAGCCGAAGAATTATTATTTTTGGCGGACGTACGATCAACAGGAGATCGACCTCATCGAAGAACAAGGGGGTGTGCTTACCGGATATGAATGCAAATATTCTTCACGAAAAGGGTCGGCGCCACCCCGCGCCTTTACGGAGGCATATCCGGATTCGAAATTCGTTCCAATTTCCGGTGTCGATGCGTTTCGGCTTCTTGAGGAGATAGAGGAAAGCCTCTGACGCGAACTGAAACGGATTCATTTGATTCGGTATAAGACTGTCTTCGCGAGCCCGTACTCGGGCAGCCTGCCCCGCGTACTCGTCCTGCGTATGCTGGGATGCCGGTGACCAGTATGTATGACGCAGATCTGGACCGCCCCACGGATTTCCGAAGACTCCGCCAGCTGGCGGACTCGCGGAGACGGAACGGGGGATTTCATGGGAAAACTGACAACTTACAACCTACAACGAACAGCCGTGATGAATTTTGGTACATAAAAAACGGGGCATGCGCCTCGTTTTTTGTTCCATCCCTCGTTCTGCGGACAAGCGGGAGGAGCTTGCCGGTCTCCCGGAAGGAGAGAGATCTTCCGGAGGACCGAGAGAGCGTATCCGAATAATCGAATACCATTCTCGGCCACAGAAGATGGTTGATCCGCGAATGACCTGTACGGGGTCGTATATATCACGGATCGGCTCGTCCGCAGGACGGGGGAGGGAAACAGTCACTTCGAATCCTCGAACCGTCCAAGGACTCGAAAAACTGTGCCAGCAGAATGAAAAGAAACCAAACTTTTCATCTGCTGGCGAATTTCATGAGGAGCTTTGACCAGGGGCAGTTCCTCAGGGGCCCTTTATGTTTTATGTGGGAGGATACGGACACGTCGAACGACGAGACATTCGCCTCCATCGTCGTACATGTCCGATGCAACGACAATTGCCCAGTCCGTGGACCAGGCGACCGTACCCGTCGGCATGGCTATTGGAATATCGTATGATATTTTCCGATAGCGACCCGCCGGGAGCCCGACGAGGTCGTATCCGAGCGTCGTGTCGAGGAACGGCTCGACATTCGGAGAAAATACCAGCGATGCTCCCTCTCCCTCAACCGCCGCTTCGATGGCTCCGCGGAGGGTTATCTTCCTGGGCACGATTGTGCCTTTGGAGAGCCCTTCCGAAACGGAAGCGATAAGGGCTTCCGCCTCCCGCTCCGTAAGCCTTTTCGTTTCGACAGACCCTCCGTCTTCGGGCCCGTCTTCGATCCAGACGGTCACGGAGTAAGCCGCGCCGCCTATCCCGTATTTTTTCACATCTACTTCCATAATCACCTCCTCGCTCCGAAGAGCATTATTTTTAATTAGTTTCAAAATTCGCCACACGGCATCGGACCGGCGAGAGGATGAGAGGACTCTCGCGGACCCAAGGCCATGCAGGAATATTGAAACAAGGGAGAAAACTTTTCAAAGAACAAATCCTTTCGCCGTTTTCGGCTCATCAATCCGGACACACATCCGGAGAGGATGAGGAGCTTTGACCAGGGGCAGCTCCTCGGGACCCTTTATTTATTCCGCTTCGCTAGCGCGATGGCGGCGAAAGCGGCGTGTTCCGCTTTCGCCTCCTTAGCGATGGCTTCGAGCGCTTTGATGGCGCCCGCGAACTCGTCCTCGCGCATGCGAGAACGAAGACGCACTGTTCGGGTATGCTGGCGTTCCAGCGTCCCGCAAAAATTCTGTTCCTCATACGAGCGGCCATTGACGACCGACTCGTATTTGACGACGAAGGCGCCGCCGTCAAACCCAACCTCCGCCATCGGAGGCAACTCGACCTCGACCGACTCGGTCACAGCGGCGTTGACGCGCCGTGCAATCGTTTCATTTTTCGTCTCGATTGAGACGACAGTTATCTTCTCACCCTTCATTTCAGGGTTGAGAAAATAATTGATTTTTATATATTTTCTTTTCATATTTTTCCTTTCCCACCGAGGTGGGGGATGTGCCTTTCGGTCGCGGCGCGATCCGGTCGGCGGTTGATTGATTTTTTTGTGCGGGGGTCAGATATTTCCGCAACGCATGCATTCCGGGAAAGCTCCCGGCCATGAGTCACGGCAACCGCACGCAGAGCATTCATACCCTGCGTCGTACCACTCACCGCCATCTTTATAGTCGGCGTGGCGCTCTGGCGCGGTTTGCCAAAGCGGGATGACCTGCTCCAGCGTCGCGTTTTCCGGAAGCGTCGCGACAGCCTCTTCGGCAGAGGTGTTTCGAAACTCCTCGCGGTACGCTCGGTCGTTGACCGCGTAGCGAACGATGACCAGCCGATACTCGGCCGGCCGGACCATCACCTCTTTAAAGGTGATTTCGTTATATGCCCCACACTGGGGACAATAACGGAGACCTTGCTGAGCAAGGATTTCGCCACACGCCCAGCAATGAGTGCGCTGTTCGATTTTTTTTGCCACTAATTTTATTTTTTTCATTTCCTCACAGCTCTCACGAGCGGCCCAATTTTAAATTAAATGAATTAAAAACTTTCTTTCAGATCATTACCGTTAACGACCTGGAAAAAAGGCGGAACCGTAACTACTGGTTCCGCGTATCCCACTTCCTGGCGGCATAACCGCACAGGATTCCACCGTAGATTGCTACGGTGCCTGCTAACTCGTTTACCGGCATTGCAGTAAACGAGAAGTATGCGGCGGTAGAAAACATCACCGCCGATACTAACAACAAAAATTGCATTTTTCTCCTTTTACCACCCGCGTTCCGCGCGGATGATCTTTTTCCCTTGCTCACGCCGTCCCTTCTTGGACAGGCGCTTCAAGGTAGCCGTTTTTTCGGTCCGGCCACGACCGCAACGGGATCCACCCATCCCGGCTTTGATTTTGATTTTTTTCACCCTACCTCCCGCCGAGCTTGCCTCGGCTTTTTTGTTAGCAAAGCTCTACAGACCAACGAACATTCGCGGGTCTGATAAAGAGGGGAAGCCGTCGAGTAAATTCATCGACAGCTTCCCAATTCTCATTTCAGTACGTCGCGGAGCCGAATGTGCTCGTTCCAATCGAAACGAGCCTTCTCACTCCCGTCCTCGTTCATGAGGACGATGAACCCGTCGCCAGACTCGAAGTCTGCTGCGACGGAACGAAACGAATCGTACTTTTTCGCCTCGTTTATATTTAGGGTTGAGGTTTGTCCTCCCTCGAAATATTTGTTTTCATCGATCATAATGATAAAGTACATGACTCCTCCCGCCCGAAGGGCTTTTTTAATTTCTTAATTTTTAATCTCTACAGACCAACGAACATTCGCGGGCCTGATAGAGAGGGGAAGCGGAACCAATGCTTCCCTCTCGTCCTTCCGGTTTCCAGCCGGAAGGATTTTTGACGACTCAAACGTAGTGGCGCTCCACCATCATGACGACGTCGTCGATCGTCAGGGTGGAACCGACGCCCTGGGGAGAGCCGATGATTGTCGGCGAACCGCCCCAACCCGCCTCAAAGGAAGCAAGTTCGGCGGCAACCGACTTCAGGTCCACGTAGCCTGCCGCGTACTGGCAGACCGTGAACTTGCGGTGCGGCTCGCCTCCGCCCAGCTTGAAAGCTGGGTTCAGCGCAACCACTACGGGCGCCGAAAGGTACCCAATCATGGTCGCGGCACGGTGCGTCGTCTCGACGGCCGTAATGAGGTTGAATCGGGTGATTTTTACCTCACCCGCCTCAATGGCGGCGATGAGGCCGAGCCGCTCGCGCTCGACCTGATCGCGGTAGCCCTCGGACTCCTCGCCGGTCAGGAGCCACTGCGTCATCGCGGCGACTCGCTCAACAATCGGGACTTTGAAATCCGCGACCGCCGCCGCCATGGCAGCAAGATCGCGGGTTCCTTCGGCCGATCCGCTTGCCGGCCAGGGATTTTCCCGGGTTGGAAGCGGCTGAGCGCCCGGCCAGTTGCCGCGCGCGAACGCGTCGGCAGCCGCGACGGACCGGATGCGCGCTTCCGTCTCTGGCGAGAGGGTTACACCTTCCGCGCGAAGCGCGAAGACAGCCATCGCTCCGACCGCGTCGAGGTCGGCACGGACCGTCGCGAGCGTTGCATCGTCAGTTGGCAATTCGACGGTCAGGGCGGCCTCGACGGCTGCCGTGCTCGCGTCGCCTCCGGTGTGCTGCGGGTCGAGATTCGCGATGCACCGCGCAGCAAGCGCGGGCACGGTCACCTCGATCCCGTACACGGGACCGGTCGCGAACAACTTATCGTTCGCTTCAACTGCGGCCTGAATAGGCCGCGGGTCGAGAATTCCATATCTATACATGCATACCTCCTTTGGAGAACCTTGTTCATCCGCGGCGCATGACTGCCGCGCAAGGCGCCCTTTCGGACTGGTTGTTTGGGTGGGAGAACTACGGACGATGCGATGAAGGCAACTTCCTCTCCCTGTTTGATTTTCACTGTTGAGTACTCCTTTTCGAAAAAAGAAATGCTCAATTGTGAGGGAGACTCGCGAACCAATATGCGATTCTCCCTAACCCTTACTCAGGCTCCCATTCCCACGAGAAGAATGGGAGCAGTATGCTGGCCAACCAGCATGCTGCTGCAAGCCCCGCGTCCTGCAGGGCTTGCAGCCTGACCAGCTCCCCGGCCAGCAACAGCAGGGCAGGGGAACTGACACCGAGGATCATTGACGAAACGTCGATGATCCTCTTTAAAATTTTTTTCATTTATATTTTTTTGTACCTGGCAACCATCGGAATTATTCCGAATTTTACGGTCCCAGGTCGGTTATTTGAAATTTTTTCGAAACATTTGTGCCGTCCGGAGGAGAATATACTCCTCCTTTTTGGGTGGGACGGCGGAAGGAAAGACGACATGCACGCCTTCCTTTCCGCAGTCCCGAGGGATTCTGCTCCCACTCCTCAGTCTCGAAGACTCGACAGCTCCCCTCAGGCAGGGGAGCAGGGAACAGTGAACAGATAACATTGAACCAGCCTTCGCTAAAGCTATGGCTTGGCGAAGCAGGGAACAAATCCCTCCCCTCGAAGACTCGGTACTCCCTTTTTCCAAAGGGAGAGACTTTGAATCCTCACTTCTCACTTCTCGCCCTCACTCCTCACTGCTGTCTGCTCACTACTGTTCGCTGAGCCAGAGATAGTGGTCCGCCACCCTTCGGTCACGGACCATATCTTTTGCCCACATTGTACTTTCATTGATATGCGATTCCGCGGATGACGTTTGAGTGCCTCCGTTATATGACTGGAGAGGTCAACGCCGATGAATGTATTCATCTCGATCCGTACACTGGGATTCCCGCCTTCGCGGGAATGACAGTATTTGTATCGTGCTGATAACATCCTGATTCGGCATAAACGAACCCTGGAATCGCGACCGACTATTCTGTTGTCAATGATCACCTCAAGTTCATCCCGTTTCCCCGCCCATATCGCTTTCGCCAGTCCGCATCGCTACGCGAAGCGTTGCTGGCGGGCGAAATGTGTCGGGTACTCATAGAAAGTCTCTCTCAAGGATCTTCATGCCCCTCATTGATCGGATTTTCCGATGAATGCGAGGCACTCGCTCCTGGCGAACCGGGGTAGTAGTTGGGCTTGCTCCCGGAATCTCTCTCATCCCGGGTCCTTTCCCGTCCTCTTCTGTATGAAGAGGGAAGAAAAGGGCTCGGGAATATGCTTCCGGATTTTCGGCCACATACCGCTCACAGGGTGGTTAATCCCATGCTCATGGTCTGCCGAGCGAGGCAGTCCCTGAAGGCGGTTCGCGCTGATTGAATTTGAATAAGGTACTATACTTTCCAAGCTATCTTTTGTTCCTGGAAAGAGGACGAAGGGGAGGTATGGAACCTGGGTTTCCAGGGGACTCTCTCAATCCTGTCGATTCGGGCGATGCCGAAGCGGATTCCGAACCTTGTACTCCTCTCCGTTACTCTCTCAAACAACGGGTTGGCCTTGCTAAGCCGTAGCTTTAGCGAAGGATGGTCTTTCCTAGTGGTTTCTTGAAGGTGCCGCCTTGCCAAGCCGTAGCTTTAGCGAAGGATGGTCTCTCTTTTTACCAAGCCGTAGCTCTGAGCGGTGGCTGGTGTTCTCTCTTCTTGCTCTCTCATCTCAACAGCAGAGTATAGCAGGTATTTGCTATAGTGTCAATAATGTGTGACTGTATTGTTATAAATTACTTATTATAAAGTTAAAAAGTGTATTTAAAGAGCGAATATTGTGTCACAAATCTTTGACAAAAGAGGGGAATGGAGTATGATAGGAGTATGAAGTGAGGAGTGACCCGCCTTCGCCGAAGGCTTCGGCGTGGCAATGGAAGTGAAGTAGGAAAGAGGCCTCCCACCCCTCAGTCCCGAGTGCAGGACAGCTCCCCTCAGGCAGGGGAGCGGGGGGATGAGGCCCCGTTCCCCGTTCCCTGTTTAATGTTCAATGTTATCTGCTCTATGTATTCCGAAACCCTCTCAAAATCGATACTGACCCCGGCGCAGGCCGAGGTATATGAGGCTTTGTTGACGCATGGTGCAGAGCCGGCCGGATCGCTCGCCAAAAAAACGACCCTCAAACGAGGGCTCGTCTATAAGGTATTGGATGAGTTGGTCGGAATGGGATTGGTCGAGAAAGAGGAAGAAACCGGGAAAGTCGCGCGTTTCACCCCGAAACACCCTTCTTTGCTTCGGGAATTGGTCGAAAGCCGCCAGAAGGCGCTCAAGGATGCCGAGTTTTCACTGGAAAGCGTGCTTCCGTCGCTCATCTCTAGCTTCAATCTCGTTTCCGGCGCTCCGGGTATCGAGATCTACGAGGGCCCCGAAGGTATCGAGAAGGTTTTGAACGACTCTCTTTCGAGCAAGACGGTCATTTATACGTATGCGGATATCGAAGCGGTTCGAAAGAATATCGACGCGATCAACCGCCGATACATGGCAAAGCGGGAAAAACTCGGCATTGAAAAGAAACTCTTCCTGTTCGACTCGGCGATTTCCCGTGAATATATGGGTAAATTAGCTCCTTCCGTGACGGATACGAAACTGATCCCGTCGGATAAGGGATTTCCGATGCTCGAGAGTGCGATGGAGATCTATGATGGTTCAGTCGCATATGTGACTTTCTCGAAAGACAAGATGATCGGCGTGATTATCCATGACCCGTTCCTGTACGAACTTCACAAACATATCTTCGAGTATATGTGGGGGAAGGCACCGGGCCCGGCTGAGTTGTCGGGTCATAAACCGAAAAAGGGGAGTGTAAAAACAACCGCAGGCACGGTCGTGGCGGAAACGACCGATGAAGCGTCGGGACCGGAAACGGCGTCGGGACCGAAACCGTTCGAGGTAGAAGACTATGATGACGACGAATATTTCGTGAGATTGTGATCCTTCCATTCCGCACTTCGGCCCGTCGAGAGAAGCGGTGATACCATTTCTCAATAATATACCCCCTCTATCGCTGTCTTTGCGAGCCCGCACTCACGGAGATAGAGGGAGCGGGTTTTTTAGAAATGGTATGAGAATATACGAAGCGCGTTAGTATCATCATGCCGGAGCGACTTCGCTTTCTTCCGTTTGCATACGAGATGCGTTCATTTTCATCCGCGCAACCGGATTTTCGAAGATCAGGACGACATCGTTTTTTGTCGTATCGTTCGGATTCGGAAGAATATACGTCAGGGAAAATCCCTCGGATGTCTTGCGGACGATCGCTTTTTCCATCCCGTTCCGATCGGTTCTCTCGGCGGATATCCATTTGTCGAATGTGTCCGGAATCTCGTCGGTAGCGATGCGTTCCCCGAGATCGAACGTCATTGGCATTCCAGTTTTTCTAGTGAGAAGCTTCCCGTTTCTTTTTTCATCGTATTGAAGGAGTGGGAGCGGGCGATCGCCGACCGTTCGCATGCCGATGCCGAAGAAGCCCTTCTTATTGATCTTAGGTTCAGACTTCTATTGCAACAAGGGCATTGAATTTTTCTTTCGGCG
>JBAXOD010000011.1:0-52535 GCA_037133435.1 Candidatus Moraniibacteriota bacterium
ATCTCCTTCGGATACCCGTCCTCGATTTTCATGGTCGTATACTGAGAGGGTGACCGACCTCTGGTTGGCGCTCCAACGAACTTTTCGGATGTGCGGCACGACATGAGATTTGAGAGAGAGACTCAGCGCTGCGGAGGGGTCGGACCCATACTCGCGCCGCTTTGACCGATTGAGTACGAGTGTTTCGACAGACCGTTTCCAGGTGGCATCACCGGACGAGGTCCGTTCGCCCGCCTCTCTTCGATTACCCTATCAATGGTCGATTTCGGGTTCGGCTTCGAGAACGGTTCGTGTATTACCGGCGTCGAGAACATTGTATTTCCAGACGGCGAGAGAAATCGTTTCGCTCCGATGCCGGTCGAATCCGACACCTTCGGATCCGTTTTCACTCCCGATACCGCGGTATTTCCCGTTGCCGATCGATCTTCACGAAACGTTCTTGCCTGGTAAAAAGGACGCATCAGCTCACGCTTCTTCCAACTCGGAATATCGGCCTGCTTGATGAAGGCGTCCGCGACTTTTCTGGCCTCATGCCGGTCGAAGCCGCTTTCCTTATCCTTCGCCATGTTCAAGAATGCGCCCTGAATCCCTTCGACAGTGACACCATATTTCGAGCCCTTCAGTTTGCTTATTTCTTTTTTGAACGCAGCCTGTTCTGCGTGCGTATCCACGTATCGTTTGATGACCGGGTTCTTGTGAAGAAGATCCGATGTCGCCCTCCGAATCTTCGATGAATTCCTCATTGTCATACGATCCATTCCCGGAAGGGTCGGATTGAGATCGCGATGACTCGGCAATATCTTGTCCATAAACAATATTCGATGATGGTCAGGCGTTTGGATTCAAAAGGGGAGATAATTCCAGATGCCCTTGTCTTTCTTTTCGGCGGGCTCCGTGGGCTCTTCCGACGCCTCCGACTCCCCTTCTTCATTGTCTGAAATGTTCGACGTCTTCACTTCAGCACGAGTCGGTTCACGATACACGAACATCCGCTTAACCGATTCCTCTATGCCGCTCGGAAATATTTCGCGAATGATGATGTCTAAGTCGCCCTTGCTCACTTGTCCGGCCCCGTACAGGTCACCGAGCGCCAGCAGAAAACCTTTGGCGCGAAGTCCCTTCCCCTCTTCCGCGTGCTTTATCATGGCGTCGAATACCGTCTTTCGCTTTCCTGAAGATTTGCAGATAAACGCAAGCCGTGATGACTTCTCCAAAAGCTCCTGCATCGCTTTGCTTTTGAGATAGTGTCTGTTGTCCGTTCCGCGGAAACTTTCCCATCCGATGATTTTTTCCTTCTCGTTCAAATACGCCATACCCGTCATGACAATGATTAGAAATTCACGAAAAACAGATACTCAGACTCGCGTCAGGGAAGATACTTGTCCGGTGACACCGTCGCCCCGATCGGTATATCCTTGACGCTCGCGACACTCTGGGAAGCCACGACCTCGAACGTCTTGGCCGAAAAGACCGTGAAATGCACATGCGGACCCGTGGAGTTTCCCGTATTGCCGGATTTCGCGATGACATCGCCTTCCTTCACCAAGGTCCCACGATTCGCCTTGATCAGTGAAAGATGTCCATACATGGTGATAAGGCCGTTTCCATGATCGATCGCCATCCATTTCCCGTACGCGTATCGGCCGTTGTTTCCCGTCGCGACCACTTTGCCGTCCGCCGCCGCAAGCACGTCCGTTCCGGTGGGCGTTCCGTAATCGAATCCGTTGTGAAACCCGTTCTTGTACATCTTGGAACTCGAGGCGAACGAGGTCTTACCGTACTCTTGCGTCTTGACGGGATTCTTCAACGGATAGGCGAGGAGCCCAGACTTGAAGGACGGGATATCCTTGAGATTGAGCTGGTCCACCATGCCGGCTTCCAGGTTCGCGATCTCGTCCTCGATTCCCTGCCGTTGCTCCTCGAGCGTGCCCACGAGCGTGGTATATTTCTTCTGCTCGAGCTGAGTCTTCGTCAACAGGTTCGCCTTGCTTTCCTTGGTGCTCTCGAGATAATCGTTGCGCTGTCCGAGCTGCTGACGCAGCGTGTCGGCCTCGGCCTTTTTCGCGTCCAACACAGCCTTTTCCTGCTGAATTCCCAACATGAGACTGCGGATACGATCGGCCGTCTCCGCCATCCAGTCGTCGTTCTTGAAAAACAGACTGGCACTGTCGGATGACTCGGACAGGAATATCTCGCTGTCGGTCTTCGACAGCCGTCCCTGATACTCGCGGATGAGACCGACGAGCGCTGCCTTCTCCTTCGCGATGATCACCTCCTTTTCGGATACCTTCGCGGTCGCGTCATCGAGCTCCGATTTGTTTTTCTCTATCTCGAGTTCGAGTTTGGACGCCTGAGCCTCCAGGGAATCGATCTGACTCGAGAGATTGATACCCTGCGTCTTCTTGATATCGATGATATTCTGATAGGCCTTGATCTTCGCATTGATGTCCTGAAGCTTGTTGGCCAGGGCATCCGCGCCGTTCACTGCCAATGTCTTGTCCACACCAAACAAACCGAATATGAATATTCCGGATATGACCGACGCCAAAAAAATCCATGTTCTCGCTGTGGTATGCATCTTGTGTCATCATACCACGAAACAAGGCGATTCGTAATACCCGATATGGGCGTCGATGGCTCACGCGTGACAAAAACGACCGCCTACGACCGAAAGAAAGTCAGTTCATGAAATCCCGATCACGAGCGGCGCGAGCCCTCCATCCGAGATAATTCACCAGGAAAAAGACCAACGTAACGACCGTCAGCAATGCGATCCGTCGTTCGTGTTCGATAGCGACCAAATGCGTGTAAAAATATGTTGCGACAAAGGCGATGAGCGGCAATACCACGTCGGCCATCCGGTTATGGATCGACTCTTTGATCCCCTCTTCCTGTTCGAAACGTTCCCAGAGTATCGCCACGACGAGCGTAACGGCAAACGTGGCAGGAAACGGGTACTCAAACGAGGCGGCCACAAGCGCCATCACCGAGCCGAACAGGAAATGCGGGATCGACCAGAAGTCTATCGAACGTTTCAGTCTTGAAGAGAGCGATTTTTTCATACGTCGTACCCGGGTTTCCAATCGAAAGATCCCTTATCGAATTCCTCATGCAATCTCCCCTTCAACGCGCGAAGCATCGGGGTCAATTCCGGAAATGCGGCGACGGCGACATCGGCATAGTTCGCTATCAATTCCGGTCGATCGTATATCGAATGACCGCTTTCCACGAGTTGCGTCAGGGTCTCGAGCTTGTCGATCGCCCGGACATATCGCGCGACCTCCGTCTCGCCCGCGTCGTATTCCTTCCAGATCGCGTACAGTTCCTCGCCAGCGCTTCCGGAAAGCGTTTCCTTCAGTTCGGTCATCGCCACGAGCTCTGCCGATCGCTTTTCTTCCCTCGTCACTTCACCGTCCGAAATACGGACGAAGTCGATGTCGCCGGCAATCGATTCGGCTATGTCATGCACGATGGCCATTTTCATGGCTCTGGAAAAATCGATTTTCAAACCGAGCCCGTCTCCCACGACGAATGCCATGAGCGCCACCCGCCACGAATGATCCGCTACGGATTCCTTCCTCCCGCTTGTCGTCGACGCATATCTGAGCACCGATTTCAATCCCTCGGCCGTGCGGAGAAAATCAAATACACGGTCGATGTGTTCACTCCCTTTGGTCATGGTGGTCATATTGTCTATATTTCGATCGAATCGAGAATCCCGTGAAGTTCATTCAATTTCGAGATGATCGCGTGCGGCTGCCCTATAAGAAGCGTTTCCCGGTCATGGTATCCCGTATCAATCGCGATCGTGCGTATACCGGCCTCCTTCGCATCCAGTATATCACCGAGCGTATCGGTCACGAAAAGACATTGATCGGCCGTCAAATCATAGTTTTGCAAAATGTAGCCGAATTTGTCGACTTTCGTATCATGACCATCCGCATTCAGTCCGAGTATCCGCGTAAACGCTGAATCAACCCCATTCTTTTTCAGGTACTCCGTGATGATGAACGTACTTCCGGAACTCACGATGAACAGATAAAAACGTTTTGTGAGATCAAGTAAGAAATCACGCGTCTCACCGTGAATCTCAAGATTCGACATGTCATCGCGTATACGATCCCGATATGCCTTCCAATCGGCGCCACTGAGCGTATTCGATGCGAGATCGAAAAACCTCCCGTTGTGGATATCCCTGAAGTCCTGTTCAGGAATATCGACACCGAACAGCTCCCGCACGTTTCGCAGATGAAAATCGAACGTGTCATGGATGACCCCGTCGAAATCGAAGATGATCGCCTTCATGTCATTACGCTAAGACGCTTACCGCCTCCCGTATCCGAGCAAGGGTCGCTTCCCTGCCGATTACCCAGGTGATGTCTTGCGGCGGAGGCGACTGCTTGGCGCCGGAAAGCGCGACACGCAGCGGCCAGAGGAAGTCACCACGTTTCTCACCCGCAGCATCGAGCAGTATCTCGCCGAGTCGCTCCCTGGTCCAATCGGCATCGGAAACCGTCCCGATGAGTATCGCCGCCTTTTCGAGCGCGGCACGGGTCGATTCCGCGTCGTTCCCCTTCCAGGGCAACAATGCGGGATCGGCGACCGGTTCAGCGAAAAAGAACGGGTGCTCGTCACCGACGTCGGAAAGTTTCACAAGCCGTTCCTGTCCGACCGTGACCACACGGATCGTATAGTCGTCGGACTGGCGGTCTTCGGATGCGGCGAGAAAGAACGGTTTCTCCCGAAGGAACGGGAGGGCACGGTGTGCGAGTTCCGAAACGGGCAGTGTCTTGATATATTGCGCGTTCAGCCAATCGAGTTTACGGGTATCGAACACGGCCCCGGACTTGTTCACCTGCGCGAAATCGAACGCCTCGGACAATTCGGACAGCGTGAAGACTTCCTTCGTGCTCCCCTGCCCCGGATTCCATCCGAGAAGCGCCACGAAATTGATGAGCGCCTCGGGCAGATAACCTTTCGCGAGATAGTCTTCGACCGCGACGTCGCCTTGTCGCTTCGAAAGTTTGCTCTTGTCGGGATTCAACAAGAGCGGAAGATGGGAAAATTCAGGAACCGGCCATCCGAACGCCTCGTACAACAGGATATGTTTCGGCGTGCTCGGAAGCCATTCCTCCCCGCGGATCACGTGGGTGACTTCCATCAGACGGTCGTCCACGACACTCGCCAGATGATAGGTCGGGTATCCGTCGGTCTTCACGAGGATCTGATCGTCCACGTTCTGCACATGTATCGACACGTCGCCGCGCACCAGATCGTGGAAGACGATATCACCGCGTCCTTCCGGAACGTTCAGACGGATGACGGACGGTTCGCCGGCCGCCATACGCCGTGAGACTTCCTCATCGGAAAGCGTCAGACAGAGCTTGTCATACTTCGGTGCCTCGTGGTCAGCCGTCTGTTTTTCTCGCAACAGATCAAGCCGTTCACGGGAACAGAAACAGCGATACGCATGCTTGGACGCAATGAGACGTTCAGCATGTTCGGCATAGATACCAAGACGTTCCGACTGGATATATGGTCCGTATATACCGACCTCGGACACACCTGGATAGGTTTCCGAATGCCGCGATGCCACGCGTGCAGGAGTGTGCGGATCATCGAGGAGGAACACTCCCTCATCCGGAACGACGCCCATTCCTTCGAGACTGCGGACGAGCCCTTCGAGCGCGCCAGAGACGAAACGGTCGCGATCGGTATCCTCGATCCGAAGAATGAACGTCCCGCCCTGTTTGCGGGCGAACAAATAATTATAGAGCGCCGTGCGAAGACCGCCTACATGCAGTGAGCCGGTCGGCGACGGGGCGAATCGGACGCGGATAGGAGAGGTCATAGATACAGATAACAGTAAGCAATTAACAGGGAATGGTAGACAGGTAACAGTGATCAGGTAACAGTATACAAAGATAAAAAAACACTCTCTTCAGTCATTTGTTTCCGCTTCTTGTTCTTTGTTATCTGTTATCTGTCTCCTGTTTTCTGCTTTTCATCCTATCAGAAAGCCAGAAAAAAGGGAAAATAACGACCGCAGTCCATATCCGAGCGACTCGGGACGGCTGAATTATAAGACGAAAAAGCCATTCGAGTCCGATCGCCCGCATGAATCGCGGAGCCCGGCGCCGTTTACCGGTCAGGAAATCGAACGATCCCCCAACCCCCATAACGAGCCGGATATTCCCGGAATTCGCACGAAGCGACTCCAGGAATCGTTCCTGCTCCGGCGCGCCGAAGTTGCACAAGACGACCGAAGCTTCTCGGATCCCTGCCGGCGTCGTTTCGGACTCGGGATCGATATCAGATCCGTCGAGTACGAGTTTCGGATACGATGTAAGGAACGCCTCCCGAACCTGATCATACGACGATAGTCCACTCTTCATGATCGCGCAATATACGGAAACGCCTGTCTGCTCCGCACACGAAAGGATGAACCGCATGAGATCCGCACCCGGATAGCGCGCTATCCCGACACCGGACAACAGTCCCGCCAAAAAGATACTGGATCCGTCCGCAATACGTATAACCGCCGAACGGAGCAGGTCCGCGAACGACGTATCACGACGCGCCCGCACCAAAAATTCCGGGTTCACCGTCGCGATCCGTGTGAATGATTCGCCGACAAGACAATTGCCGACAACACGTTCCAATTCATTGTTGGATCGGTTGTCGATCGGTATCCCGAATATTTCCGGTGTTGATTCCTTCGTCATATGAAAACGCATGGAGAGACAATCTTATCGGTCAAACAGTACTATCTCTGTCACGTGTTTTCCTCTGACAAAATTCCTCCCCCAGCACGAACTCCTCCATCGGCAGGTATTCGCGCTTGGCGCCGGTACCCACGGATTCGAACAGCGTGACGGAAGAGACCGGTTCCAGAATCGAGAACGGCCGAATAAGCGATGCCTTACGCTCCGGATCGACCGAGGCGAACAGGTTCCGCTTGAGGCGCGCCAGTGTCACATGCGGGAGAAACCGTTTACTTTCGGAAAGCTTGTCTGAAAATTCCGCATCGAACGCGTTTCGTAGTTTCAAAAGCCCCTCGCATTCGTCACCGGTCAGCCAGACCATCTTCGGTCGGTCGTCATCCGGTGCGAAACCGGTCGTCTTGAACATGATCTCGAACGGTTCCAATCCGGCACAGATCTCGCGCGCCGCATCCGAAATATCCGGCACGATCTCGTCGCGCACGAAACCCAAAAACAGCACCGTCACATGGAGATGTTCGGGCCTGGTCACAAAGAGCGGGAGACTCTCCCATTTTTCCGTTTCCCGGGCGACTCGTACCCTCGTCTGTTCCGACAGCGGAATTCCGAAAAACAGCCTGCGTTCATTCATAGGTATATTCTTCCGTATACCCGAAGACTAGCAGGAAACGACCGATAAGGGCAAGAATTTACCGAAGTATCGGGTGAAAGAAGATATCACGAAACAAGTGCCTTGCGAAGCGCGTCGGTCGCCGCATCGACTTCGGCGATGCTCTCATCGGTACGAAGATGCTGCTTCGAGTATTCGATGATCGGCCGCAGGGATTCGATTCTCGTCCCGAACCTTTCTTCCATCCACGGATAGCGCGGGACGATCCACAAATGGAAATGCGCGTGTCTCGTATCCTCGGCCTGAAAGATATATGCCGTCCGTATATCAAGGACCTTTCGCATGGCCGCCCTTACGCGCGCCAACAAGCGTATGAGATCTAACAGCTCCTCGTCCGTACACTCGTCGACACTTTGAACGTGTCTGCGGGAAGAAATGATGATGAATCCCGGAATCGGTATGCCGAAATCCTGATGCACGTCAAAATAATCCGAACGGACGATATCGCCCAATGTCACCTCTCCCCGCTCCCGGGCGCAGGCAAGACAGTCAACCGAAAGTCTCTTTCCGCGATAATCCGTGAGTTCAAGAGGATGTTCATTTGCCATACGAATATGAGATACTTCTTTATCGTTATCGGCTATCGGGTCGTCCATCCTTCCGGACCATACCTTCGAATGTGGCCTTGCGATAGTCATTCGCTTCGATGCCATAGTGCCGATACATCTCATTCACGGAGCATACCTTCCGTTCGTCTTTTCGGAGACCGAGCGATTCTGCTGCATTGTCGACGTCTTCCCATGAAGTAGCCTCGATTTCGAGGAATGTCGGAATTCCCGGCCACGTATCGATATCGAATTCCACCCCGCCTTTCATCCATCGCGTACGTATTTTCTCACCTTCGTGTTTTTCGATCAACCCGAGCTTCGCAAGCAGCATCTTGGTCATCTCATAATCGTCGACTTCGACCTCGATCTCCTCCATCCTCTCATCGTTCGTGCTCCCGTCGTGCGAGGTGACACCGAGGCTGCCAACACGACTTTGTCACCATCATCACGCTGCCGTATCCAGGCATTGTCACCGTCCAATCTGTAATCCGGATAATCGAACGCCGTATGCCGATAGAGCGCGTCGCCGATTCTTTCGGCTCCGATCGTCACAAGACGCCGTTCGATATCATCCTTGTCGATCTCAAGGAACACGGCCTCGATTTCCTCATGCTTTGGCACTATAGGATCAGTGCAGTGAAGAATCGCTGCTCGCCTATATTACGAAACTTCTTGTTGCCCGAAAAACTTTCCTCCTGATTTCATTCTTCTTGGCTTCGTCGAGTCTCATGCAGTTCCCGATAAGCAGATTCTTGGTCCGTATGCCGCAGAATTCAAGCGTGTCCGACGTACTCACCCGGATCGACCGACTGAGCCTCACGAGTTGCTGAAAAATCGCCGGACCTCCGGAGGTGGTGATCACCAGTGCGCGTTTTCCCTTGAGCAACCCCTCCGGGAAACCGTTCGACCGGTACCGGAACGCGAATCCCCTTGAAAACACGCGGTCATAGAACCCCTTGAGTATCGCGGGCACATTGCTCCACCACGTGGGATAGATGAACATGAATTCCCGTTCGGCTGCGATCTTCTCTTGGAGTTCCCGGACCTTCACGTCGGTCGTCGACATTCCCCGGTCGGCCATCTCTTCGGCACGTAGTACCGGATCGAAACCGATTCCGTACAGATCCAGCACCTCGTACGATTTGCCCTTCCCGATAAGATAGTCTTCCACCGACTTCAACACTTCCCCGTTGTGCCCCGACTTGTTGAAATGAGCATAGATGATCAGCATAGTATTTTCTTCACGGATTACCCACCACTCGAGAATCTCTCACACTCAACGTATTTTTCGCCGACCGTTCGGTATATTAATGTTTGTCACCTTTTTTCCCCGGGATACAGACGGCTTTCGAGGACTCTATACCGTGGTTCTTCTCTTTCCACTCTTTCGTATCCCCATTCTCCGCGAAACGATCATACAAACGGTGCGGCGCCACCGGACGACTGATCGATTTGATCGGACACCAGTAGAGCTCGGTGCGTGCGCCGACCTCCACGAAATACGCGAACAGTCCGTTCAGATAACTGCAGTACCAGCAGTTCATCCGCTGCACTGGCCCCAGATATCGTAAATTGCGACGATCGAACACCACGTATTCCGAACGGTCCACGACAGGCACTCCGTAGAGCGGAAACGCGACTTGATTGTAGAGCGAGACGAAAATATCCATGAGAACAGCCGGCACCAGAACCGCATAGATGAACGGGATTGACAAGCAATGCCGTATATACTGCACGACATCGTAACTTTGCATGACTTTCTCGAACGAGGCATTCAATTCTTCCAGGTATTCGCTCATATTTCGGAGTTATCACTCTTTAACAGACGTATCGGCAATTTCCGATCGTATTGTCCCAGTATACGCACTATCCTGCATATGCGCCACAGAACGATGCTTCGGAGTAACCCTGTCAACGGACGAATCGCTATCCTTCCGATCCAATCGTCCGGAGCGAGTCGGTCGCATGTTTCAGATCATCGGCCAAGGGATTCTCCGGCCACGGGTCGAGTATGGCCGTGATCATCTTCAGGTGCAGCGCGATGGTCTTTTCCTTCGACGCCTTGAACAGTGAAAAGGCCTCATCGCCGTAGCGTTCATGATCGTCCACGAGTTCAGTGATATTGGAGAGTACGTCCGCCGATTTCAGGAGGAGCTCATCATGTGAAAAACGCGCGACGTGTTCGAGCGCCTCGCGCTTACGTTCGTCCCACGACAAGGTCTTATCGGTTTCCGTCACCGAAAGCACGAGCCCGGCAACCGGCGACCCGAAGCGCTCGGCGAGCATCTCTACGGTCACCTTCTTGTGCTCGACGCTGTCCTCTATCGTATCGTGCAGTATCCCGGCCGTGATCACGTCTTCCGACGCGCCCGCAAGCGACAAGATGATGCCCGCCGTCAACGGATGCGTGATATACGGGATCCGCTTCCCCTTGCGCAGCTGATTCTGGTAGTGGTTATGTGTCTTCGCGGCGAACTTGATCGCCTTCCGGATATTCCTCGTGTAGATCATAGGACGGTCATTCGATATCATATCTTCAGTATATGCTTCTACCGTCTTATTGCATATTTCACGGCATTCGCGTATGTAACATCACACAACGATAATCGAATATTTTTCTCTTTCCCGCTCCCTGTTTCCTGTTCAATGTTCACTATATATTTCCACTCCAGCCTCGCCACGCCACTACCTCGGCGAAGGCGGGTTCCTGACTTTACAGACTTGATCGACCTGATGGACTTTTCTTTCCACATGCCCTCCACAAGCCGAGACCGGCGTTTTTGGCGGCATCCTTGGCGGCCGTGATCCGGTCCTGATATCGTATATCCGGAGGATAGGCATCGGTCCGGGCGTAGCCCTGGGCAACGAGCTGCAGATTCACGAACGTATTCCCCGCATAGACATAGCGGAGCAATCGTCCGTATTGGTCACGCTCGGTCGTGTCCTTCTCGAGTCGGACCGTCTTCCCTTCCACGAGACGCCTGTTTTCCTCGGACGCCTCCTTGCCGAAGCATTCGACCGGTTTTCCGGGCGTGACCGACTCCGGCGTATCCATGCCGATATAACGGACCCGTTCCCCGCCTGCGATCTCGATCGTGTCCCCGTCTATCACCCGCTCGACCCGAAACTCCCCCACGTACGCATCGGACTTCTCCGCCCCCGCCTGCTCCTTTTCGTTTGAAACTTGTGAATTGGCATTCGTACCCGATGGTTGGCTTTCGACTCTCGACTCACCTTCTCTCAACCCGTTAACTCGTGAACCAGTGAACAGATTCGACGCCTGATGCCCCAATAACAATCCGATCCCTATCAACAGGATCAACAGCCCGACGAGAACATATGTCCGCATTTTTCGTTTCATAGCAAAGCTTTTCAGATCGTCGTGCTCGAATTTATCCCGACGATATCACGTTTGTGGCCGCGTATCAATATCCGCCCGTTGACAGGTTTTTCACGGCCGTGCATATTCAAGCGTTCGGTATTAGGGATGATCTTTATTAAACATAAATGCAAGGAAAGGCCAATGAATGCTAAACTTTCTGTACAACGAAACGGCGAGACATATTCACGTCTGAAACAGCACGCTGGAGAACAATTTTTTGGAAAAACACTCGGGGTTTGTGCGCATCTGGAGGCCGCATCAACTGAGCCGTCGCGAGCGGCAAGCGCTCTTCTCAACGAATGTATCGACATCGTGGACGAGATCGGGCTGAAACGATATCTTGGATTCCTCTCGATACTCGATACCTGTGCCGGAAAAAATATCCTGGCCAATGACGTCGTCTACTATGGCCGGTTCGTCTATGCGATATCCGGCAAATCGGTTCTTATGAAAATGATCAAAGCAAGACCAGAATCCATGAAAGAAAGCGCGTTCCCACTTGCGTACCTCAGTCAATCCGGCACGAGTAGAAAATGCGTTCGCAGGTGTCTCGTTATCTTAAAGCAATCAGGAGTCGATGCGGCACGTTTCTTTCTTGAATGCTATGAACTTTTCCGAAGCGATTCCAGCCAAAAGTTCAAGATGGCGGACCTCGCCATCCTGCGCATCTCACGGATGCGTCAGCTCAATGCAGGCCGCTCTCTCGCACTGATCCGCGGAGCGAAAGCGTATATGGGGAAAAACGTCACGGCGTGATAAAGGAACTTCTGGCCCATATCGGTCCGAATGAATTGAAGAAACATCCTAAGTATCTCTCTGAAATCTCATGTCGAGCAGTACATCAGAAAATTTCGTTGGAGCGCCAATCAGAGGTTGGTCACCCTCTGGGTGAAAAACCATGAAAAAACAGAGATATGGAATCATATACCCAGACCTCCGACCGGTTCAATGGGTTAAGGAACAAAGACACGTTATCGCTGGCATTCTTGCATTTCCGCGCGAAAACTTCAAGTATTTCGACTCATATCAAGCTAAAACCGCGTTTAACCCGTATCCGAAGCAATTCGTCCTGTCACCCATGAGTGCATTGCCATTGACTAAATTCGGAAAGAATCTACAATGAACGGTTAGTGACGCTCCTTAATATCAACCATAATCCGGCCTCGTGCCGAAGGGACCAATACCATGCCAAACACGAATTACGAAAGAATCTCCGAGGCTCTGCCATTCCGGTCGGTTGAACCCTATCTCAGATCACTGTGTGGCCAATACATGGTCCATATCTCGAGACAAAACAGGATGAATCATCTGATCGCCTGCGGTAATGACACCGACCTATTCCTGCTTCACATTCAAATCGGACTCATCGAAGATCTGACCGTATCGATCAAACATATCGATATAGTGGAGAAACATGACGCACTCATCATAAAACCTCTACTCGTTAAAAATTCGCAAAGAGAGTATTCGATCAGATTCGACGCCGTGAGACAGGTCTTGTTTCGGACATCCGATACCGATAAGAACGTAAAGCGATCCATGCTCCTGACGCAACATCCATACGAGATCGCCTTAGCATT
The DNA here is from genome assembly GCA_037133435.1 of Candidatus Moraniibacteriota bacterium. Classification (GTDB taxonomy): domain Bacteria; phylum Patescibacteriota; class Minisyncoccia; order Moranbacterales; family UBA1568; genus JAAXTX01. The sequence goes on from JBAXOD010000011.1 coordinate 12,903, forward strand.
CACAAAGGGCACCGAACGATTTCTGGTCCTGTATACGTTTCACGGTTACGTACTCCGGCATTTCCGACCGTCGGCCCTAATCGCCGACGATGCGGGATGGGACGCGGTCACGGCACATCCGGAAATGTATCACTTCCTGATCGGACAAGACGGTGATTCATTTACGCCTGTCCGATGAGACCGGTCATTCCGAAACCTACGCAACGGGCGTTTTCCTATCATCAGGAAAACGCCCGATATTTTTTATGGTAAATCAGTTTGAAAGTATACCCGGATAGTTCTCGGCTAGCCTCGAGATTTTCAATTCTCATGAAATATATGACGGAACATGTTCCCTTCGAAAGCGTTGACGTGAGATAGCAAACACGAGCATCGCGTTGACCACGAGCAAATATGACGGAAACGCGAGTCCGGAAAAATTCCATGAAGCCATGACCGCGAATCCCGTCGACGCGTTGATGAATCCGGTCATGAACGCGATGGCGGATTCCGATTCGGGATATTTCCATGATTTCACGATCGTGGGAACCGCCGCCAGGAAATCGCTCAGAATCGCGAATATGATCGCGATGTTAGGTTCCTTCGTAATCCCCCACAAGACCAGGGCCAATATGGAAAAGGAGGCACAAACGTAGTCCGAAACACCGAGTTTCCAATATGCTTTCGGATTGACGAAAGACGCTCCAAAGACAAGAAGCGGAACGAATCCGGACATGAACACCGGCACGACCGCAAGTCCGGCACCCTTCGCAATGCCCGCGGCGGTAGCGATCATCGGAGCGAAAGACCAAAGCGACCACGACACCCGGTTCGGTCGGTTTTCCCCCCGAAGTGTCTTACGGATATACGAAAAGCCGCCAAAAAGGTTCACCGCCGCACCGATAAAGACAAGATAAGCGATCATAGCTCGGGATGTTTTCCTTCCAACCGTATCCGCTCGTATCCGAAGAGCGCGAGGTCGTCGGAAATATCGTCGTAGGATTTGCCACAGAGCATCCCGCCGGCAAGAAACTCCTCCTGGGTCACCTCGACAAGGCAGAAATCCGGCATGATAAACGCTTCCTTTTCGGCCTCGGTTTCGAATTCGAAATCGATCAGGACAAGACCATCAAGCGCGCCCGTAAACACGTCTACTTCCGCGGTCAAACCCTGAACGAGGTATCTATACCGGGTCTTGCCGACGCGCTTCCCGTCGATTCCCGAAAACGCGGAATATTCTTCCTCGGATAACCGTATCGTCTGCTCTTCCTGCCTGGAAGAGTCTCCTTCGACCACCGGTGACTTCTTGGTCATCTCGAACACATCGCCCTTCTTGCGGAGTCTTAGCACCGGGTGACGCGACGAGACCGGCAGATAGGTATCGATCATCTCCTTGCTCGGACATTCCGAGAGTCCGTCCGGCAACCGTTTCGCGAGATAAGTCCGTTCCAGTTCGATCATACGGAAATTGAATAAGAATATCCGCCCCTTACTACCATAGTACGTAATATCATAGTACTCCTAAAATGCCTGTGCTTATCTTCATCCGTCTTCACATTAAAATGGGGCGCATTCGTCACCACATGATCCGTCACAATCGCATCCTCCTTCATATTTGCAGCATGAGTCTTCATCGTCGGATGTCTCATCATCGAAATCAAAATATCGAAGGAACGCCGAGGGCATAGTCTTGTACTTTTGGGTCCTGATCATTTTGTCCGCTTCCGCGACCCAGGCTTCCACATATTCCATCCGTTCCCCGATTTCGCGCAATTCGATTTCCGACATGATGACGAAATCGTCCGAATAATACGAGGACCATTCCTTACTTTTTCCGACATTTCCGGAGAGTACCTTGTCGTGCACTTTCTTTTCCAATGCAATTTTATCCAATCTCAGACGTATCGAATCAGCATCCATGGTCAAACGGTCGATTTCCCGTTTCCGACGGTCGATCATCGAACGCAGCAATAGGTCCGCCTCCTCCCGTTCATCGGCCGGCTGATACAGCATGAACTCGCATTCCGCCAAAGCCATTTCCGCATACGTTCGCTTCTCCTGATCCGGCTCGGTTTCAATATACCGTTCAAGTTTCTTTACGGCGATTTCCGTACCGGCGTGTGCCAATTCCTGCAAATCGACCGGGGACAAGGTTTTCTTCGATGCCGCTTTCTTCACTATGACTTTCTTATCGTTCTTTTTCTTAATCATATGCCTTTTCGATTATCTGGTTACTGATTTTCACATACATACTCCCACGATAAAACCCGCCTGTAAAGCGGGCTCGTCGGTACGATGCATAACTCCGTTTTCACTGTTCACACGAAACTATTTCACCTTCGAAGTGACCACCGGGTCGCCCTGGGATACGCCCTGTTTCACCTCGATCATACCGTCGTCGCCTTCGAGTCCGAGAGTGACTTCCTTTTTCGAGACGGTAAGTCCGTCGGCCGACAGTTCGACGAAATTTTTCGTACCTTCGCGGATGATCGCGCGGAACGGCACCGCCAACACATTCTCGGACTTGGCAGTCACGGTATCGATCGTGGTACTCATCCCCTCCTTGAGCCGGGCATCGGCATCGTTCAGACGGAAGCGGGTCACGTAGGAAACGACGTCTTGGACGACGGTTGACGCCGGTTCGATCTCGTACACGGTCGCATGAAATATATCATCCTTCGTCAGGGCATCGAACGTCACGTCCGCATCCATACCGAGCTTGAGCTTGTTTATATCGGCCTCGGGAACGCGCGCCTCCAAAGCGAGTCCGTCTCCCTTGGAAATCCGGGCGACGACGGCCCCTGCCATTGCGGTCTCCCCTTCCCGCACATTCAGTTTCGTGACGACCCCGTCGATCGGTGACACGAGCGTACTCCGCGCGATCTGGGTCCTGATGGTCTGAACCGCTTTTCGGGACTGTTCGGTGGCGAGAATCTTCGCCTCGCGCTCTTCCGGCGCGAGTTTCTTCCAATTCGTGACCCGTCCGCGACGTGCGAGCTGCTCGTTTTGTACCGCGATGGAAAGCGCGACATTGGCGCTTTCGAGCTGTGAGAAAAGCACCGACGTATCGATTGTCGCGATGAGTTGACCTTTCTTTACGGTATCACCGCGCGCCACCATGACCTTCTTCACGGTGCCGAGTCCCCCGAAGGAAAGATCCGCATACGTCTGTGGCACGAGTTCGCCCGTCACGGACACTGTCTGAGCCACGGTCGTCCTCGAAACGGATTCGGTCACATAGAGTGCGGCGGGCTTGCGGGTCGCATACCAGATTGACCCTCCGGCGACGATCGCGACGATAATGACGGACCAGATGATTTTTGTTTTCTTTTTCATAGGACCTGCTCCATTGCTTGATTGCTACCTTACTACCTTGCTAGATGGCTACATTGTTGCGTTGCTCAATTGCACTATTGTGTATGACTCTCGACAATGTAACACCTTGTTCCCCGTTATCTGCTTTCTGTTAACTGTTATCTGACTAAAACATCCTCTTCTGTGCCGACTTACCGGTCGCCTCGTCCATAGCCTTGTTCGCTTCCGCATCGGCCACCGTGTTTTGTTCGCGCGGAATATGAGAGAACGATACCTGTCCGAAATCAAGTGTCAGATTCCACACCTCGAAGAAAAGCGGCTGGAGCTTCGCATTCTCGATCTTGTACACGTGATTGAGCTGCCGGCACGCGAGTTCGGAGTCCATCCGGCATTCGATACGGGAGCGTTTCGCCTTCTCCTTGCCGATGGTCGCCTTGATCTTGCGAAGTCCCGCCGCGATCGCCGCGTATTCCGCCTCGTTGTTCGTCTTGGTACCCAAAAACTCCCCGAACAGTTTGTCCAGGGTCTCTATATACACACCAAGAGCCGCCGGCCCCGGGTTCCCCCTCGATCCCCCGTCCGAATACATGACGATGGTTTCCATATACTCCCAGTATATCACAATTTCGCCTCTTCGCCGCTGCGGCGCATATCGACGAGTTTGAGCTGGATGTTCACCCGCCCGTTCCATTCGTTCTCGTCGAGCGAGAAGAGGACATCGATCCGTTCACCCCGGGCGAGATCCGGAATTTTCTCGGCAAGCGAAAACCCGATCGCGTCGTATTCGCGACCGTCCTCGGCCGCGAGCAGGAGCTTCACATGCTTACCGGTCTTGCCGACCGGACGCGCGTCGGAGACGACCATGTTCTCGATAAGGAATACGGGTTCCGGATTCCCCTCTCCGAAGGGCGACATGCGTCCGATCGTACGGACGAAGTCGAGCGACAGGTGCGCCGTCGGCAGACGAAGGTCGTACGAAAGATCCGGTTCACCGATAACCGTCGGCCCGAGACGCTCCGCTATGAGCCGTTCCATACGTTCTTCGAGTGCCTCGAGATTCCCGTTCTGAAGCGACAAACCGGCCGCCTGGGCGTGACCGCCGAACCGATCAAGCAGATCCGCACAGGCCTCCACCACTTCGATGATATTGAGTCCCGGGACACTGCGAAGCGATCCCTTGCTCTCGGTCTCGCCTTTGGTCAGAAGGATCGTCGGTTTGCCGAATTCGTTCGCGATACGACCTGCCACCAGGCCGACCACGCCGAAATGAAAATTTTCGTGCGCCGCGAATACCAGGTTGCGGTCCGATCGTCCCTTCGCGATTTCGCGTGCGAGCGTGGCGATTTCCGTACTCACTTTCTGACGCTCCACGTTGTGCGATTCGATGATATCGGCGAGTTCGCGCGCCCGGTCTGCCTCCACCGCTACCAGGAGATCGTGCGCGGCGCGTGCGTGCGCCATGCGGCTCGCCGCGTTGAGTCGCGGCGCCACATGAAAACTGATATCGCGCGCCGTGGGTGCCTTGCCCTCGCGTATCGGCAGTCTTCCCGCCGAAAACATCTCCTGAAATCCCGGCCGGCGCGTCTTGGACAACACGATAAGTCCGTACGCCACGATGATGCGGTTCTCGCCGACAAGCGGCATCACGTCGGCCACCGTCCCGACCGCGGCCACGTCGAGCAGCCATTTCAGCTGATCCGTCTCGTCGGGGAAAAACGTCTTGTATATCGCCTGCAACACCTTGAACGAGACGCCGGCGCCGCACAGCTCCTTGAACGGATACGGCTCGGACGGCATCTTCGGATTGATGAAAGCGAGCGCCTCGGGCAATGCCTCGGGCGCGTGATGATGGTCGATGACGATCGTCTGCATTCCCAAAACGTTCGCGCGCGCGATCTCGTCGTGATTCATCATGCCGCAATCGACGGTGATGATGAGCGTGGCCCCTTCCTCGGCGAACGTCTCGACGGCCTTCATGCCGAGTCCGTGACCCTCCGTATGCTTGTCGGGAAGATAGAGCGAGAACGGGATGCCGAGCTTGATGAGACCCTCGCTCATGAGGACGGATGAGGTGATGCCGTCCGCGTCGAAATCGCCGAACAGTCCGATACGCTCACCCGATTCCCTGGCAGCGCGCAACCGTTCCATGACCGTTTCCATGGACGCGAACAGGAACGGATCATGCAGATCGCGATCATAGTCGGGCGACATGAACCGTTCACGATCCTCCGCCGTCTCGATACCTCGGAGCGCAAGGAGCGCCTCCATGACCGATGCGGTCGTATCGTACGAAGGAGTGTCAGAAGACGATTTCGATTTCCAGAGTCGTGGCATGACGATGCGGATAACGGGTATGGATAGGTACGGACGAAAAAGGAAGGCATACGTTCCAGCCTTCCTTCGAACCGACCTCACGGACATTCGTGACGTGGATAGTCGCGAAGCCGGTTCCGTAATATCAGATGCAGACGATTTCCGCCTCGAATTTTCGACTTGCCAGATCCTTGATGCGAAGTCTGATGGCAAGTTTTTCACCGCCTTCGGAGCAGAGGAAATCGCGGTTGAGATTGAGATCCTGGGCGAGTTTCTGCGCGTCAAGCTCGTACGGGTTCGGAATCAGGAGATATTCGGTATGTGAAATGAGTCCGGCAATCCAACTCACGATCTCGTTCGGCGGGGTGAGCGTCGTCACGAAAAATTCGGTCACGCCGAGCTGCTGCGCGCGGATCCGATCCTCCTCGCGGCCCATGTGAGAAAGGAATATGACCGGGACATTCGCGGTTACGGTGTTCTTCTTGAGCGATTCGACGAGCATGAACCCGTCCATACGCGGCATGATGATGCCGGAAAGGACGATATCGGGAACCATCTGATCGATCTTCTCGAGTCCGTCGAGTCCGTCGACCGCTTCGCGGACATCGTACCCTTCCCCCCGGAGTATCTCCGCGAACAGGGTCCTGGTTTCCTCATCGTCATCTATCACGACGATCTTGTAATCGGCATTTTCCATAAGGTTTTATCGGCAACGACTTACGATGACAGTATACCAGAAAGGATGAAAATGGAAAAACGGACCGCATCGGGAACGCTATTCCTTCCGCCAGGAATCCTCCAATTGCTTCATCAGACGCTTCTCCTCGCTCGAAAGATGCTTCGGGACTTCGACGCGGACCGTGACCATGTGATCCCCTTGACCGTATCCGCGGACGCTCTTCAACCCCTTGCCTTTGATACGGAACACCTCGCCGGGCTGGGTACCCGCAGGAATTTTCATACGCACCGGACCATAAGCCGTCTCGACGGAGACGGTATCTCCGAGTGCCGCCTGGGGAAACGAGATGATCTTTTCCGAAGAGATGAGCTCTCCACGACGCTTGAGCGACCGATGCGGTCGGACGTGGACGGATACGTACAGCGTTCCCGCAGGTGCTCCGTGCTCGCCCGCCGAACCGCGACCGGAAATCGAAATCGCCTGACCGTCGTCGATACCGGCCGGAATCTCGATCGTCACTTCCTCCTCCCCGATCCGTTTGCCCGTGCCGTGACAGGTCGGACACTGTTCCGAATACCGTTTCCCCTTCCCATGGCATTTCGGACACAGCACCGCCTGTTCGAATGTCCCGAGAATGCTCCGAACCGTCTGCCGTACCTGACCGCGTCCGTCGCAATCCGGACACGTGATTTCTTTGGATCCCTTTTTTCCTCCCGAACCGCCACAATCGTCGCAGATGACTTCCTTGCGCAGCCGAACGGTCTTTTTCGTTCCGGACACCATTTCATCGAACGAGATTTCCACGTCGACCTGGATATCGGATCCCGACTGCGGTCCTCGTGACCGCCCTCCGGAAAACCCGCCACCGAAAATATCCGAAAACAGGTCTTCGAATCCTCCCGAACCTCCGGCGAACTGGAAATCACCAAAATCGAAGCCGCCGGCCTGGCCGCCTGAAAATCCGCCGCCGAATCCGGCCGGTCCCTCGGCGGATCCGAACTGGTCGTACCGCTTCCGCTTTTCCGGATCCGAAAGCGTTCCGTATGCCTCGTTCGCTTCTTTGAACTTGGCCTCGTTCCCTCCTTGCTTGTCCGGATGATGCTTGTGGGCGAGCTTACGGAACGCCTTTTTGATATCGTCCTGGGACGCGTTCTTTTGCACGCCGAGTATCGCGTAATAGTCCTTGTTGGCCATAAGAGGTCAAAATATACTGGAAATCGTGTTTGTTCCACTCTAGCGCAAAAAAAGAAGATTAGCAATCCAATCGGTCGAGTGCTAATCTCATCATGAATTCCCCTTGCTCGTCGACTTTACGACCCAGTACAATTTCGTGAGCTCGATTATGGGGCATGCTTTATAGACTTTACAGACTTTATGGACTTGTAACTCTTCAGAGTCCATTCTTCGCCTTGTTGGCGATATGTTCCTCGAACGTCTTGGCAAATACCGTTTCACCGGTATTCGGATTATTGAGGAAATACAGGTACTGGTTCGGCGTGGGGGTAAGTACCGCCTGAAGAGAGGACAGTCCCGGATTCGATATGGGTCCCGGCGGAAGTCCCTTGTTCACGTACGTATTGTATGGGGAATCGACCGCGATATCCGTGAGCGAATGTTTCACCTTCGTCACGCCGAGCGCATAACGGACCGTCGCGTCGCTCTGGAGCGGCATGCCGGCATCGATCCGTCTCCGAAAGATGTCCGCCACGATCTTCCGATCGGCATCCGTACGCACTTCCATCTCCACGATACTCGAAAGCGTAAGCGCCTCATATCGAGCTTTGCCGGTCGAAGCGGACATGAGCGGCACGACCCGTTTCGCGTATCCATCGAGGAGTTTCGTCAGTATGCCGTCCGCTCCCTGTGTGGGATCGAAATAGTACGTATCGGGGAACAGGAACCCTTCGAGCGTCGCACCCGGCGGCGCGTCCGCCAAGAACGGATACCGGGAACGAAGCGAGGCATTCGGCTTCGTGACCGATTGCAGGAATGCGGCTCCGGGAAGACCGTTCTCATCGAGGCGTGCCGCCATCTCACGAGCCGACATTCCCTCGGGAAACGTGACTTTGGTGCCGTGCTCGACGGTATCACCACGGACCAGCTTCGAGACGATTTCCGGGATGGACATGGTTCCGCTGACGTCATAGTCTCCCGCCTGCAATTTCGTACGCAGATCCGTCGAGTAGAGATAATAGAGAAACGACCATTTCGAACCGATGATTCCCTGCCGAAGCAGGTCGTCCGACAGGTCGATCACGCTCTCGCTGCCGTGAAACGATATCATGACCGGTTCCAGCCGACTCCCCCGACTGCCATTCACGCCGGTCTTCACCGAATATGCGACAATCATCGATATGATCGCGATCGCACATAAAAAAAGACCGACCGAGACGGCGACACGCCGCGACGTTCCGGTCGGCTTCGAATCCGTCGTTTCAGTTTCAGCTTCCGTTGGTTCCATGAATGAAAACTTCGTATGATACCGGTTACCCGAACTTCCGACGGTCGTTTTCAGATGGTCGCGGACTTCTCCACGAGCGGAACGAATACGAAACCCGGAAAACGTTCGATATAAAAATCGTCTTCCCCCCGCTTTTCCACATACGCGAGCGCGTTATAGATAGGCATGACCATCTTGCCTCCTATGGCCAATTGCTTCTTGTACGTCTCCGGAATTTCCTCGGCCGATGCGGAAACGAGAATGCGATCGTACGGCGCCGACTCGGGATACCCGTCCAGGCCGTTTCCGAGCACGCACTTCACGCGGCCCAGGTTCACGAAGCCGAACTTGTCGATATTCTTCCTGCCGAAATCATACAATTCGGGAATACGCTCCACCGCGGTCACGCTGCCCTTCTCGCCGACGACGTACGCCATGAGAGTCGAGGTCCATCCGGATCCGCTCCCTATATCGAGCACTTTCTGTCCCGCCTTGAGGTCGAGCAACTCGAGCATGACGGCCACGGTAAGCGGCTGGGAGATCGTCTGGCCGTATCCGATCGGCAACGGGATGTTCGTATCCGCTTCGCGAATGAATTCCTCGGGTATGAATTCCTCTCGCCGGACATGACTGAACGCTTCGATGAGGAGATCGGTCTTGAGATACCCCTGGGTGATGAGGATATTGATGAGACGACTCATAAAAGTGAAGGGTTTACAATATATAACGTACGGTCTGAAGTCGGAAGTCCATCGCGTCCGTACGGTCTAAAATATTCATTCCGACCGCGATCACTCCCCCATGACCTGCACGATCACGTCGCGTTTGCGGGATCCGTCGAACTCCACCACGAACACCGTCTGGAGTGCCGTAAGGATGAGTTTTCCCCGCCCGACCGGAATCGATTCGCTCGACGCGAAGAGAAGTGCCTTGCAGTGCGAATGCCCGTTCGAACGACCGTCCGACTTCACGTTGCGGCTGAGCTCGAACAGGTCGTGCGAATACTGGTCGTCCACCGGGACCAGTTTGTAGAGCACCCGCATGAAATCCTGCAGCAGGAGCGATTCGTTGTGGTTGATCGTGACGCGCATGGTGGTATGCGGCGAAAAGATCGTCACCATACCCTCGCGGATGCCGGAACGTTCCACGATCTCGGCGACACGGTCCGTGATGTCCACGAACTCGATCTGAGTCTTCGTCTCGAACTCGATGTTTTCCCGGATGATTTTCATAACGTTTTATTTTATGAGACCGTCTTTCACCCGATCTCAAATTTTCGAAAGGATCTCCTTCAGATTGTCCTTGGACTGCACACCCATCATATCCTTCACGATCTCACCGGATTTGAAGATCTTAAGCGTAGGGATGGACATGACACCGTAGAGCGCCGCCGTTTCCGGATTCTCGTCGACATCGAGTTTGCCGACCTTCACGTCTTTCAGTTCTTGCGCGAGCTCGTCGATGATCGGACCCATCATCTGACACGGACCGCACCACGGCGCCCAAAAATCGACGAGTACCGTCTGGCCGCTCCGTATCACCTCCGTATCGAAATTCATGTCCGTCAACCGTAGAGCCATATCGTTTATCGCGGACTCCGGGTATCCCGCCGATACCCACCTGTCCTTCATATGTTACGTACCCAATATACCCCATATCGACAGAACGGTCAAAATCTATGCGCACCGACTACAAGGACGGGTTCTTCCCAGAAACGGTCGGTGAAACGACATTTCACGTCGTAGTCGCGTGTCACACGAACAGTACGCGATACATGATGAAACCGAGCGCGATGAGCACGATCAGCGTAGAAACCAGATTCCCCTGTTCCTCGACATCTATGGTATCGATTTTTTGTTCGATTTTTTTCGCGTGTTTCCTGATGTGCCGGATCATACGGTGATCGATGATTGTTTCGCGTATACAAAAAAAGCGCCCGCAGCGTGTTCGGAAACAGGGCTGATATCATGCCGGGCCGTCCGGAACCTCGTCGATCGCGGCGACGTGTTGCCGGATCGGCACATCGTCGAATATCGTCACGTCACCCTTGTCATACTCGCCCACCTCGTAGCCGTCGTAATCGAACCCATCCCCGTCCTGATAGAAATAGAGCGCCGTCCGCCGATCTATGATGAGCCGGAATCCCCGCCCTCCGGCGGACAACGGTTCGATATCGATCCGGGAACTTCGGTCGAGAACGGCATGGAGCTTCTCCGCGTCGCGTTCGAAAATGACGAGCGACAACCACCCCGCGAGCGGCAGCAGTTTCGGAGCGTTTCGCTCCAGGAACCGGAAAAGAAACGGCGACTCCGCCGGCTCTTCGGTCTGATTCCCGCGATCCCCGTCTTCGGTGTCTTGCTTGGCCATATCGCCAGTATACGATATATCGCGGATTTGGAAAAATAAAACGGACGAGCAGCATTCAAATGCCGACTCGTCCACGTATACTTTCGATGAATCACATACAGAAATCAGTCCGACGTTTCATTCCATCCGACGGGATGATATACGCCTCGGTCAGAACGATTTCTTGCTCAACGGTGACTTCTTGCGAATTCACTGCCTTGCGGCTATGGTACCCGTACGGGCAGGAATTTTCCGCTTCCGAATCGTCGCAAATGATCTCTTTCAATTTCCGCTCCTTTGTTTCCGCGATCACCCATGCACGTAACGAATGCGGATGCCAACAGATCGCCTCGATTGCCTGCATCCGTAATGCCGGGTAATACCAGGAAAGACGCAGCGCCCGGTCCCGCCAGTATGACAGTTCCCATTCGGTCGGGATACGTTCACGAAGATATTGGAGAGAACTGACACAGAACATCGACAGAAAAAAATAGGCCAAATATATACCTGGAATCAGATACGGAATACCGATGATTCGCAGGCCGGATATCAAAAATACGATAAACGAAACGACGAGCGTGAAAACAGCACCGATCAGAAAAAGGAAAATCATTCCGCCGAATTCCCATTCCGTCAGCCGGACCGTCAACGCGCTTCTCAAAATCCCGACATACGCGTTCCGAAAGGAAAATGTTGGTTTTTCCCACATAAGACACCTCCTGTTGGTTCATTTTAAGATGCGGACACCAATTGACTCATTCCTACCATACGGACCGGTGCCGGTCAATGGCCACGACTTGAGACGTCGACTCATAAAAAAATCGAGCATGCATCGCACACTCGTTTCATAATGTTATTGCCGGAAAATATCAAATCATCTGCCGTTAGTCTTCTTCGTCTCGCGAAGCCACTGTCGCATGAATTCGGCATCGCCGCAGGCGACGTAAAGGGAATCGGTCCGAAGTTCCGAAGAGACCTGTCCGAAAGAGATGACCCGGTGACGCAACCAGGCAAGGTACCGATGCGATGGGATCGCCTGTCTGATGAACAGGAAAATATCCCAGCGAAAAAGATATATGGTTACCAGCAGCGATACGAGAAACACATACCCGGGAACCGGTATGAGACCGGCAAAACGAGAATACTGAGTCAAGCCAGTCAGTGCGGTCACGATGTACGAGATGGTTTTCAGCATTACGCCTCCTTGTTTTAAATGACGAAAATAAATTACGCGTTCAAATGAAGTTACCATCCGAGATCAAAAATGTCAATACCAATGACTTCGCGACTGATTCCGATTCCAGCTTTACTTCCGAAGGATTGCGAGGAACGCGTCGGACGGGATGGAGACGCGACCCATGGATTCCATCTTCTTCTTTCCCTTCTTTTGTTTCTCGAGGAGTTTCTTCTTGCGAGAGAAGTCGCCGCCGTAGAGTTTGGCCGTGACATCCTTGCGGAACGCGGAAATCGTCTCGCGCGCGATGACCTTGCCGCCGATCACCGCCTGTATGGCCACGGCGAAGTTCTGCCGCGGAATCGCGCCTTTGAGTTTCTCGACGGTGCGCTTGCCCTCGTCAAAGGCGCGCGCCTTGGGCACCATGCGCGAGAACGCGTCCACACGGTCGCCGGCCACGAGAATTTCGAGACGGACGACGTCACTTTCGCGATACCCGATCGGCTCGTAGTTCATCGAGGCATAGCCGGACGTGACGCTCTTGAGCTCATCATGAAAATTCACGATCACTTCCATCAAGGGCGCCTCGAACCCGAGCAGCACCCGTTCGGAATCGATATATTCGGTATTCTTGTAATCCGCCCGGATCGACTGGGCGAGGTTCATGACATTGCCCAAAAATTCCCCCGGCGTGACGACCGAGAGTGTCACGTACGGTTCGAAGATCTTCTCGATGTTCGCGGGATCGGGCATGTCGGTCGGCGAGTACATGGACACGCGCTCCCCGCTTCGCAGCTGTACCTCGTACACGACCGACGGCGTCGTGACGGTGGGTTCCATCTTGAATTCGCGCCGGAGCCGTTCCTGGATGATCTCCATATGCAAGAGACCCAGGAATCCGCAACGGAATCCCCGACCGAGCGCCTGGTTCGATTCGGGTTCGAAGACGAACGCGGCATCGTTGAGCCGGAGCTTGTCGAACGCATCTCGCATGACCGCGTATTCCCCGCCATCGAGCGGATAGAAGCTCGCATACACGACCGGTTTCATCTCGTGATATCCGGGCAATGCCAAGGTAGTGATCGTCTCGTGTTCCCGCGGTTTGAGGGTGACCGTATCGCCCACGCGACAAAACGCCACTTCCTTGAGGCCGGTCGCGATATAGCCGATGTCCCCCGCCGAGAGTTCCTTTCCCGGAACGAGCTGCGGGTGGAAGGTGCCTACCTCGATGGCGATGCTGCCCTGACCCGTGCCGATCATATGGATCGCCGTATCGCGCGAGACGGTGCCGTCCACGAGGCGGACATAGGCGACGACGCCCTTGTACGTGTCGTATACCGAGTCGAAAATGAGCGCGCGGAGCGGCTTGTCCGAATCACCCGACGGCGCCGGGATCTTCTCGACGATCCGATCGAGTATCTCGCGCACGCCAAGTCCCGTCTTGCCGGACGCGAGCAGGATTTCGTCCTCACGACATCCGAGAATGTGCACGATCTCTTTTTTCGTCTTGTCCACCTGGGCATTCGGCAGATCGATCTTGTTCACGACCGGGATGATCTCGAGTCCCTGTTCGATGGCCAGATACAGGTTCGCAAGCGTCTGCGCCTGCACGCCCTTCGTCGCATCGACAAGGAGCACCGCCCCTTCGACCGCCGCGAGCGATCGAGACACCTCGTAGTGGAAGTCCACGTGTCCTGGCGTATCGATAAGGTTCAGGATATAGTCGGTATCGGACTGGCTTTCCCGCATCCCCGGCTGTCCGCTATCCGTCGTTTTCGTTCCCGAGGTTTGCTCCGCGTTGTGAATTGTAAGTTGCCCACTCGTCCCTGCGAGCGGGTCCGCGCACGAAGATGTCGCGGATAAGTTGTGAGTTGTAGGTTGCATGCGATATCTCATCCGCACCGGCTGCAGTTTGATCGTTATCCCGCGCTCGCGCTCCAGGTCCATCTGGTCGAGGAGCTGTTCCTTCATCTTGCGGTCCTCCACCGTGTGCGTGAATTCGATAAGCCGGTCGGCCAGGGTCGATTTCCCGTGGTCGATATGCGCGATGATGCAGAAATTTCGGATTTTTTCCAAGTTCATAGTTCGAGAACTGACAACACACTGCTAACAACTGACGACATACGCCGAGAAGCGATCTGATTTTCCAAAACATCACGAATAGCCAGAATACGCCTTCTTTGACCAAAAATCAAGGCAACCAAACCCTCTCGGTCATTCTACAGGATTCCGCTGGTTTCTTCCATAATAAATGAGGCATAATAAAAGAGGCACGATACTATACTGTGCCTCCCTCTAATTCCTCAATACATTTTGATCAAACAGTCTTACTTCGTAAGAACCTCAAGCATCTTTTCCGCAATCGATTTCAACTCCTTTTCAAGAGCTTTCTTCGCGACCTGTGTATTCGGGAATGGACCCAAATTTTTATACGGATCCCACCAGTCCCTATCAGCATACAGTATCCTTGCCGCAAAGTCCTTTGCGCTTCGACCTTTTTCCTTTAAAACGACTAGACGAAACGGTCCGATAGTCCGATCGGTACAATAATACTTCAACCCACCTTCCGTTATCAATGTCGTCTGCCAATCTACCGGAAGACAGTATGATATTTCATCGCCGTCGAACACCGGCTCTTTGAATATCGATTTCTTGCCATTCAAACGAGGGCTCTGCGCATCCTCGGACACCTCGTACAATACCGTCAAGACGGTCGGGTATGAATAGTGATGCGGAATACAAACACGCATCGTTTTTCCATTGACCGTAAGGTCGGTCTCGATGATTCGGTCATTTTCCGCCGGCTTCATCGTGAAACATGCGTCATCATTCTGGTCGATTGCCTGCTCCAGCGTCGCCACTTTTCCGTTCAGAGTGAAATCTACCCTCTCCTGATCTATTCGGACATGAGCAAGAATCTCCGCGCCAGTGATTCCCTTGCGCCAGAATGGATAATGCTGACCATGTCCGTTCCGCATGAACACAATACGGTTTGCCGTAATATTATTCATTTCACTCTCCTTGTTTTGTTTGATTGATGTAAAAAACGATTCATTATACCTCTGACATATGTGATTCTCCTTTTGCTTGCGCATTCTCTTTGATAATTCGAAACGCCTGAAAGACGGCATCATATCCATATTTCGCAACCACATCTCGCAAAGCTTTCAAGAGCGGATTTTCTCCAAGCAGTTCCCCTGGGCTGGTTTTCAGCAAAGATGCGATACGGCACAACGCATCCAAGGACGGCGTGGCTTTCCCACTTTCAATGGCACACATGTAATTAGTACTGACATCTATCTTTGCCGCAAGTTCCTTTTATTTCATTTTCAAAGCTTTTCGGTACAGTGTGATTTGTTCGCCAAGAGCTTTCCGTGAAAACACATCGATATTAGCCTGTACATGTTTTTGCATGGGCTGGTCTCCGTTTTAAGGATTGATAGAAATGATTGTTAAGGTCGACGTGACACGATGACACACTATCTATTATCAGTCAATGTTCGCGTACTTTTTTGTTCGCGTACTTTTTGGCTTGAAAAAAGGTTTCCCGTGTCCTGGAATGATATAGTCGGCTATTTCAAGGAGCATCTCCCTGCTTTCCCGGAGGGCTGCGGTGTCTTTCACGTACGGATCGTCCAGATCAACTAGACTAGATCTGTCGGTCGACGCTTCCACGCCGTCCGGCCACCAGAACACGTCCCCGACGATCGCGACGGTTCCATATGCTTCCGTTTTCACGACGACCGCACAGTGGAACTGATTGTGACCGGGCGTCGCGAGTATCCCGATATCCGTCCCCGGCACCCGCCCTCCATGAAGGATAATCTTGCCATCGTAAGCATATGCCGAATCCCCGTCGAGCACGGTCGCGTCTTCGAAGATCCCGGCGAGCAGGCAATGATCGAGGTGGGTGTATGTGAGAACGACAAAATCGATGTCCGCCGGAGTAAGTCCTTCTTTCGCCAAAGCACCAAGAAGCGCCTGCCGATCCATGCCGACGTCCACAAGGATATTCAGGCTCCCCTCGCGAATCAACGTCACCGACGAAGACGCGAACTCAACATCATCGACCGTCTTCGCATACCCTTCTATAAGCACCTTCACGGATGACATACGTATAGCGACTATAAGCAACTAAAAATAAGAACGATGTCTCCTGTTTTCATTCAAAATTCCAAATTCATTATTCAAAATTCTCATCCTACCATTCCCCCTTCTCCGGATGACCTTCGACCGAAGAGATGGCTTCGGGCGAGCGGAGCACCTTGGACACGATGAACCGACGGAGCGAATGATATTCCTCGATCCGGAACAAATGGCACAACAGGAGATACGTCCCGAGTCCGAGAACGCTTCCGAACGCGAGCTGCGAAAACACCTTCACGAAGGTATCGAGCTCGGACATCGCGAAAAACACGAAGACCGATTTCGAGATCTGGGCCACGATGCCGGCGAGTATCGCCGCGAGGAAGATCATCACGTTCTCGCGGAAAAAGACAGCGTCATCCCACTCTGCCACCTTCGCGCGCAAAGCAAGGAGCAGAAACGCGAAGTTGACCGTATTGCCGAGTGAGAACGCGATCGCGAGCGCATTGGTACCGTACAGAGGCAACAGGAAGAATGACGACCCGATGAACGTCGCCTCCCCGAGAACGGCGATGAGTAGCGGCGTCTTCGTGTCCTGCAACGCGTAAAACGCGCGGGCGAACAGCGGGATGAGACCCTGTGCGAAGAGGCTTACCGACAACAGCGCGAGCACGTTAAAGGTCGCGATCGTATCGTCCCAGTCAAACTGACCGCTCCCCAAGACGATACGCACGACCTGCGCCCGATAGACGATGAAGAGCATCGAGACCGGAATGACGAAAAAGAGGATCCTTTTGGTCGTGCGCGAAAGCGTCTCGAAAAATTCCCCGTCACGCTTTTCCGAGGCCGAGTAGGAAAGGAGCGGGAACGCGGCAAGCGAGAACGACACGGCGAACAAACCAATCGGAATGGCGCCGATATTGGATGCGAGCGTGAAGATCGCCAGGCTGCCCGGCGCCAAGAGCGACGCGAACATCGTCGTCAGAAGCAGACTCAGCTGACTCGCGGCGATGCCGAGCGTGCGCGGAATCATGAGTGTCACGACGCGCCGTACCGGTCCGTCGAACCGCAGTCGGCGACGAAAGAGTGACGAGAAGAGTCCTTCATTTCGTACGGACGGGATCTGTACGGCCATATGCAGGAGCGCGCCGAGCGCCACACCCCACGCGAGTCCCGCCATGCCGAACGCCGGAACGAAGACGGTTATGCCGATGATGATACCGAGATTGTACAGGATAGGCGCGAACGAATACGCCGTGAACCGACGGAATGAGAGGAGTATCCCGCCGAAGACCGCGCTCGCACCGAGAAACAGCGGCGAAAGCAGCATGATTCGGGTCAGTGCGACGGTCATCTCCCGCTTTTCGCCGGAGAATCCCGGAGCGAGTATCGGGACGATGACCGGCGCCGCGACGATGGCCAGAAGCGACAACACGCCGAGGACGAGCAGCATCCATTCCAGGACGCCGGATGCGAGGCTGAACGCTTCCTTGCGTTTTTTTTTCGAGATGAATTCCGTAAAGACCGGGACGAACGCCGCGGACAGCGCGCCCATCACCAGGAGGTTATAGAGCGTGTCGGGAATGCGGAACGCGGCATAGTACGCGTCGAGCGTGTCGCCCGCACCGAACCGTCCCGCAAGCAACCGGTCACGGAAAAAACCGAGGAGCCGACTCAGGATACCGGCGGACGCGATGATGAACGCCGCGCGGCTCGTGCCGCCGGTCGTCGTATCGAAAAATTTCCGTATCGGTTCCGGTATGCGCATAAATGGATGATTCGTTTACGGTCTGAAAAACAACACTCCCGAATACGCGTCGCGCGTGATCGGTCCTTCGGTCACGAATCCGTCGCGATTCGCGTCCGTCCCGGTAGAGTGCCAGACCGGCGTGAAACGGTCGGGATACGTCAACTGGTGATGGAAATCGATCTGCCCGACACCCGCCTGTTTCTGATACAGGAACGCATACGATGCCGGATCGTCGTTTTTCGGAAACACCATGAACGGCAGGAGATACGTGTATTCCACCGTGACGCTTTCGCCCGGACTCACGTAGACAAAGTTGCCGAACACCGTCTTTCCCGATTCTTCCGAAACTCGGGTGCCGTCATCGCGGATGGTGGTCGCCTTCTCATCGCGGTCCACGTCGGGATCGTGCGTGAATCCGAGCGCGGCGTAATCGACGGGATCATTGGGTATCTCGTAGGTTTGCCCGGTCGCCGACACGAGTTCGGATCCGAGCGGGACATACACGCGCATATAATCCGCATTCACGCGGTTCCACCAATCATATTTGGTATTCCCCCCGTTATGTTTCCTGGTAATGCGGATGGTGTCAAGCACCGAACCGTCCGCCCGTATGGACGCCGTATGTTCCACCGACTCACTGATGACCCCGTCGGTCTTGAACCCGTTCAGGTTGGTATGCACGACGCTCGCGTAATCGCCCGAGGACGAGAGCAGCTCTCCCGACCATCCGGCCTTGCTGATCAGCGACTCGACATCCTTGTTCCGCGAATAGAGCAGGATCTGCCGTTGTGACATCGCGGAAGACATCGTATCGAGGATGGATACGAGTTTTGCCGCATCCCGCGTCTGGAACAGCCGGTCGAGTAAGATCGGGGCAAGGTCCGCGAGAATCTGTTTCGGTTTATTGCGTTCGCGGTCGTAATTCACCTCCACCTCCTCCTGGATGACCGGGGTGAAATTCTCCGAATCGATCGTCACCCCGTAATCCGGCATCTCGACCGGACCGGTGACCTTGAGAATATCTTTGATGACCGTCGGGGTGAGCGTCACGACCCCGTCGACCGTCGGTCCGCCGGTCTTTTCATAAAACGAGATTGCCTTCTCGGCCGAAGTCGGAAAGTCCGGCCACCAGTTGCTGTCATGCAGGCTCCAGGCGGCGCTGATCTTGCGCACCGGCGCCGGAGGAATGATATTCGTACGAAGCTGACCGTCGGGATTGAAGATGCCATCCACGAAGAATTTCTTGATCCGTCCGTTGTTCACCTCGAGCAATCCGTAACTGCCGATGAATCCTCCGGTCGGTCGCAACTCGTCGTTGTTCTGGAACAAAAACAGATACATCCTCGGACCGTTTTGTCCGAGCAGTTCGCGCACCAAAGACGAATGTTCACGGAACGCGGCAAGAGCGGCGCTCGCCGCCGGCAGCTTGTCCCTGACCAACTGGAAGGTCGCCCGTTTCTCTTCCGGAACGTCGTCGATATTCACCCGCTGCAGCGCTTTCTGAGCCGCATCGAGATCGGCCTGTGCCGAATCGGACAGCGTTTCCGCCTGGCCGACAAGGGTAAGGAAAGAAGCGTCCTTGGAAACCGCACCGCCGGATGCGCCCGGCATGAGTGCTATCAATTTGGTCAGGGATTCGCCGGCAGACGACAGATGACCGGCCCCTTCGATAAGACCCTGTCCCGACGAGAATTTCGAAAGGAACGGTATATATTGGGCACCCTTGGCGAGCGTATTCCCGACGGGTCCAAGCGATCCAGACGCGTCGGAAAAGGACGTTTTCGCATCGGCAAAACTCTTGGACGCACCGCTGAAGTCCGCACCGATCAGCTGATCAAGCGCTTTCGAAACCTGTTCCATTCCTTCGGTGCTGTCACCGAGCACTTTTCCCTTGAGTGTAAGCAATCTCGTCCCACCGACGCCGCCGATAATGACTACCGCGAGAAAGACTGCGGCCACCGTGGAAAAACGGAATGACGAAAACCGATACCGACCGAACACATCGACGATGTTTTCAAAGGCTTCCCGACCCTTGAGAAAATACGGGGTGATGAATGAAACCCGAAACGGATGGGTCGAATCTTGGTACGCGTCGTCCTGTTCCCGTTCAGCTTCGATCGTTGCCGCACGTTTCAATTCCTCTTCACGTTCCGCTTCCGCCTTCCGACTCGCTTCCAGCCGGGCTTCCACCCGTTTTTCTTCGAGTCGTTCGAAATATTTCCGTTCCTTCTCACGCTGCGCTTCGGCCTCCCGCTCTGCCGCGATGCGCGCGACTTCTTCCTGTTCAGCGACAAGTCTTGCCGCCTCCTGTCGCTCCGCCTCAAGTATCGCCGCCTGTCGTCGTTCTTCCTCAAGTCGCGCCTGCTCGGCCTGTTCGGCTGCGAGTCGGAATGTCTCTTCCCGCTCGGCAACGAGCCAAGCCTCTTCCTGACGCTTCGCCGCGAGTATCGCTTCTTGTCGTCTCTCTTCCTCGAGACGGACCTGCCGTTCTTGTTCGGCAGCGATACGCGCGGCTTCCTCCCGTTCGGCAGCGAGTCGGATCCGGAGAAGCCGTTCTTCCTCGAAACGGGCTTCCCGTTCACGTTCCGCGGCGATTCGGGCTTCAAACAGTCTTCCCTCTTCGCGACGCGCTTCCTCTTCCCGCTCCGCTTCACGTCGAGCAGCCTCCGCCCGTTCCGTTTCAAGTCGCTCACGATATCGCCGTTCTTCCTCGCGTCGCGCTTCGGCTTCACGTTCGGCAGCCACGCGCGCCGAATATTCTTCGTTGGTCCATACGTCACCGTTTCCGGACGTCAGGAATTCCCGTTCGTAAAATCCGTCAGCGGAAAAATCACTCCGTTCCGGAGCCGGCGGAAAAACGGTCGCGACATACTCATCGACCGCCGAAGGCCGGTCGATCGGCTGTACCGTTCCCACGGAACGTATCCGTTCCCAATCCAAACGTCCCGACCGGTTGACCGGTCGGACATCGAACATCTGCGGTATGATGTTTTGTTTCGGTTTCCGTGACATGCGACATCATTCTACGGTCTCATGATAGATACGGATCGACGTCTTGGCGAGGTCGTCCCAGCGGAATCGCGCCGCATGCTCCCGACCCTTCGCGACGTATTCCGTAACCGTACCCGGATCGGTCAGTACCCGATCGACCTGTCGAAACAGGCTTTCCGCGTCATCCGGATCGAAAAAGAGCGCCGCGTCCCCGAGTATCTCCGGCAGCGAGCCCCGGTTCGCGGCGATCACCGGAACACCGAAACGCATCGCTTCCAATGTCGGCAATCCGAATCCTTCGTACAGCGACGGGAACACGTATCCGGTGGCACCCAGATAAAGCCGGACCAGATCGTCGTCGGGTACGTACCCCGCGAAAACGATCGTGTCCACACCGGCCTTTAGCACTTCGGCGCGCAACCGACGATAAAAATAGTCTTCCTTGCCGACGAGGAGAAACCGAACACCCGGGAACCGTTTCGCAAGCGGTATGAATGCCTCGAGATTCTTGTGGGGATAGGCGTTCCCGACGTACAGGAAGTACGGCTTCAGTATACCATGATATGCGCTTTTTTGACCGGTTTCGGAAAGTGCTTCACGACCCGTTTCGGGCAACGGCAGGTCGCATCCTTCGTACGCGACCGTAATCCTGCCAATCGATGCAGGATAGGCGGAAACGATATCGCGCTTCGTGAACTTCGAAACCGTCAAAATTTGCCGCGCCCGCTTCACGGCCGAACCGATAGCGATCCGATACGCGAGGAATTTCACCCTGTATGTCAGGACGCTTTTCGTCGTGTTCCGGACCGTCGGATACCGGAGAAGGATCAGGTCATGGATAGTCACCACGAACGGCCGGCGATACAGGAGCGGCACGTTGAAATGCGGGAAGTGAACGAGGTCGAGACGGTGTCTTCGAAGCAGAAACGGATACAACAACTGCTCCCGAAAGGAATACCACGGATAATCGGCCATTACCTTGTGGAATCTCGCATCGGACGGTTCATATTCGTCGAAATTTTCCTTCCGAAGAAAAATGACGAACTCGTCGTCGTGCGAGGCGGTTTCCAGATGTCGAATAAGCTCGGCCGTATATCGCCCGAGTCCCTTCCCGACCGAACCGTAAAACCTCGCGTCGATGCCGACTCTCATAATGCCTTCGTTTTCTCCGGTGCATGCGTCCCTTCCAGCAGACGTTTCTCGAGAGAATACAAGATCAGCCCCTCGGTCGCTATGGTCTCGAGCATACGCTCGTCCGCGATGTCGTTTACGACCTTCGAGAATAAAAGAAACGCGACAAAATGACCGATACGCTTCGGCGAACGGACCACGACACACCCGTCCTCCTCGTTGACGCTTTTCTTCAGTTCGATAAGCCGTTCGACGCTGAACGGGGCGCAGGAACGGGTTCTGCCGCTTCGGATATCCTTGACGATCGTTTTCGATTCCAGATCCACGATACGGATAGTGAAGGACTCCGACTTGCAAAACGGCTGGACCGTCTTGCTGAAGGCCTTGTAGACGCGGTCCGGCACGCCGCGGCGAAACGACGCGGAGGCATCGGGAATCGAAAAGATGAAACTCTGTACCAGGTCGAGTTTGCGGTTCGACTCACCGATATACGAATACGAATCCGAGAGGTCCTTCGTGATGTCCGACTTCTGACGCTGCAAGAGCAGCTTCTCCCGGACCTGTCGGAGCAGCGATTTTTCCTTCAGGAAAAAAATCAAAAAGCCGGTCGCCCCGAGCAGGAAAATGATGATGCCTTCCGCGGTCTCCTCGGAAAAACCGAATAGGCTCCCCTGGACCGAGGCCGGAGTGACCGATGCGAGAATGAACAGGATGAAAAATATCCAATACATCATTGTTGCTCGGCTCCTCCCCGTACGGGAGAAAGCGTTTCCGACGAGCCGTTTCCGTCACTTTGTCACGCGAGGGAAACGGTGCGATTGCCGGATGAATTATGAGGACGACGAGATACCGATTCGACGCGAGAGCAGGAATCGTCCGTTATGAGTTCAGTGAAGTCGAGAGTCGTTTAAGGTGGGCTTTGAGCCGCTCGCCGATTTCCGGATGCTTCAACCCGTAATGTATCGTCGCCTTGAGAAAATTGAACTTGTCGCCGGTATCGAGCCACTCCCCTTCGAGCATGCGCGCGTGGATGGGCGACCCCTTCTCAAGCATGACGTCGAACGCGTCCGCGAGACGGATTTCCCCGGACTTGCCGGTTTCCATTTTGGAGAGCACATTGAATACCTCGCGGGTGATGATATATTTTCCCACGGCGACCGCACGACTCGGCGCTTCCTCGGGTGTCGGCTTCTCCACCATCCTCTTCACGAGAATGTCCCGATCGCCCGCCGGCTCGCCCGCGACCACACCGAACTTGGAAACGTCCTCGAGGGCGACTTCGGCGGCACCGATGATCGGTGTCCGGTACTGTTCATACGCGTCCATGATCTGCCGGGCGGCCGGAACCTCGCTGTCATAGAGACAATCCCCGAAGAAGACGAGTACCGGCTCGTCATCGTCCACCAGATGAGCCGCCTGCAAGAGAGCGTGTCCGTCGCCCAGAGGAGACGACTGACGGACATAGGAAAATTTCGCCAATCCGGAAATGGAACGCACCTTTTCCAACAGGTCGTGTTTGTGTTTTTCCACGAGCGTATCCTCGAGCTCATACGAGACGTCGAAATGATCCTCGATCGCACGTTTGCCGCGACCGGTCACGAAGATGATCTCCTTGATGCCGGACGCGACCGCCTCCTCGGCGAGGTACTGCACCACCGGCTTGTCGACGACCGGAAGCATCTCCTTGGGCTGTGCCTTCGTCGCCGGCAGGAATCTCGTCCCGAATCCCGCGACGAGGAAAATGGCTTTCTTGATCTTCATGGGCTGCTTGCTCATAGCGAAAAACGAATGACGAATAATCCGCACCGGAAAACGACACTTCCCGCGCGATCCGGCTGCTTCTGTTAGTATACCATCCCCGAATATATCGTGAAATAGAGGATTCTTTGGCTCTTATTTGGCCAAGGATACGAGCCGTTTGAAATCGGCATTGAACTCGGCGACCGCATCGTTCACGATCGGATGAAACCTGCTCCGGAAATCCTTTTCCTTCGCATAAGAAGACGCCTCCAACAGCGAATCATGCGTCCCGGCGTCAAAATACGCACCGGTGATAGTACGCACGTCGAGCTCGCCCAGATTCAGATACGCGCGGTGCATGTCCACGATCTCGAGTTCTCCGCGTTCGGACGGTTTCACGCCCTTCGCGATCTCGGACGACTTGCCGTCATAGAGATAGATGCCCGGAATGGCGAAATTGCTTTTCGGGGCGCTCGGTTTTTCCTCGATGGAAATGACCTTGCCCGTGCCAGGATCGAATTCGACGACGCCGTAGCGTTCCGGGTCGGGTACTTCCTTGGCGAACACGCGTCCGCCGGACACGAAGCTTCCGATCGCTTCGGAAAAATCATCTTCGAAGATATTGTCTCCCAGGATCAAAGTCGAGGGACCGCCGTCGAGAAAGTCCTCACCGAGGATGAACGCTTCCGGCAGACCGCTCGGCCGCTTCTGCACTACGAACGAGATATTCACGCCGTGTCCGTGGAACATGGACCCGAGCAGATTCAGATAGCTCCCCGAATAGTCCGGCGAGACGATGATGAGGATGTCCCGGATCCCCGCCTGGATGAGCGTGTTGAGCGGATAGAAGATCATCGGCCGGTCATAGACCGGGAGCAGCTGTTTGGTGAGGACCGCGGTCAGTGGCAGGAGCCGCGTGCCGGTGCCCCCGGCGAGAATGATTCCTTTCATACGGGCATTATATTATGCGATTATAGTACTCTTCGATCGCGAACTCATGGGAAACCGGTCCGGGTCACCTCCGGAACGGGGCCCGTACCTGCTCCCTCTGTTCCAACCTCACGCGAAGCGTGTTCCGCGTCGACGCGCGTTTATCGATCTTTTCCCGCACGGTCTTCGGTATCAGGAAACCGAGCCCGTTCCGTTCAAGAGGTTCCAACGCTCCGAACATCCTCAGTCGGTCAAGCGTACCCTTCAATGCTTCGATCTCGGTATCCATGAATCCGACCGCCGACTTCCGCGACTCGGCGAACTCACCGGCTTCTTCGTACCTCGATACGACACTGTCCCAATGTTCCAAAGGCTCGAACTCCAGCATCGAAACGATCCGCTGCTCCGGATAACGCAGGAAGTAGAGTTTCTCGACAACATCGAGCGCTTCCGAAACGACGTCGCGATATCGGTCACGATTCATCCCGATGACACGTTTCAATTCCAACCAACGATACCATGGGACGTCCTTGCACGATTCTTTCCTGTATTCCTCCAGGTAATCGTATATTCCCTTGTCCGATCTGCCTTGCATCAGGATGTCCCTGATCTCGATCGGCGACGAAACGCCGGCTTTCAGATACGCGAAAATCTCATCTTTCGCCCGATCGTACGATGCCGTACGCACGTGTTCGATCCGCGTCTTCAGATCGAACGTCTCGATGCCGCCGCGTTCTTCCTCATCGAGACCCTCGTAGGAAGTCGAGTCGCGCAGGAACGTGTCCAGCGTCGACCGAAGCACGTGCCGTTCCTCGTGATCGACGATATCCTTCGACCGTTCGTCCGACATCTTTCCGTCCTTGTTATTGATGACCACCATGAAGTCTCTCGCGAAACCGTCGGAAAGACTCGCTCTTTTCGAAGACTCATTGCTGATTCTCGCGTAATCGCGGAGGTCCTGACAGTCGACGATAAAAGACAACGAGCCTCGCCGTATCGAGACCGTTCCCTTCGGTTTCACTCCGAACAACACTTCCAGCAGTTCGGCATCGTCCTTGCCCGGTATCAGATCGCCCTGTATCCAGTCCATCTCGTTTTTCCATTGCTCCAGGGTATCGAAAAACGCCTGATATC
Organism: Candidatus Moraniibacteriota bacterium; assembly: GCA_037133435.1. Lineage (GTDB taxonomy): Bacteria > Patescibacteriota > Minisyncoccia > Moranbacterales > UBA1568 > JAAXTX01. The sequence goes on from JBAXOD010000011.1 coordinate 38,911, forward strand.
TGCCCAGCTGTACCGGACTCAGTTTCAGATCCTTGGCCCTGTCATGGATATGTTCCAACAGCCGAGCGGTCTTTTCGTCACCGAACGGCTCTCCGCCACCGAGCAGCGCCTCTTCCAACTCCAGATGAAGCACGGCCAGGCCCTTTTTCTGTTCCAACAGTCGTTCCTTGAACATCGAGAGTCTCCGGGACTTTTCCGCCATATAGTCTTCGTGCGAAAGATCCGCCCGTTCCTTCTCGGTGAAAGCGTTTATCCTCATAAATTCCGCCTCCGGATCGAAGAACTCGTAATTCACCGTCGGCAGCTTCGACGAATCCTCGAGCGACTTCAATTGTCGCTCTTCCTCCCGTTTCCGTTCCAGAAAGGAGTCTCGGACGGTCGGTTCGACCGATTCCATGAGCAGCGTGTCATAGGCCTCCCTGAACAGCGTTTCATATATCTCCCTTTTCCCGGCATCGCCGAAAAAGCCACGAGTCGCCGTCCATAAGCGATCCACGAATACCGCCCGCCGTCTGTCCGCCTGAAACAGCCGGTTCAATCCTTCGTCAGACAGGGTGCCGGAATCGACGTGCAGGATTTCGGCGTCTTCCGGTCGTATAAGATACGACAGCTCCTCCCGACCGACCCGCTCCCGAACGGCACCCGTCAGATTCCGAATCAGCACCTCCCGCTCGGCCCGGACCCGCGTGCGGTCCCTGAGAAGCTCCTTCTTCGAATCCGGCCCCAGGAGGACGTCGCCGACGGTATCGACCGAATGCGAACGGTCCATGACCGACCGCATATTTTCAAGTTCCGATGCCGAAAATGAGAGACTGGAAAACGGAATTCCTTCCGAAAAGAGACTGGAAAAATGACTTCCTTCCGATATCGACGTCGATCCCGGCTTCGGGTTTATCGCCGTTTCGGGTACCGATACCGTCGAAACTTCCGGCGTCGGTCTTGTCGCGGTTTCGAGTTCCGGTCTCCGCAAAACTTCCGGCTTCGGTTCCGGCTTCGGTCTTGTCGCGGTTTCCGGCCTCGTTCTCACTTTCACCTTCGGCTTCGGTTCCGGTTCGAACGACCCCGCTTCCAATTCATCAAGCATCTCCCTCATAAGACCTCTCGCTTCGAATAGATCGGGAACGACTTGCAGAGCGTTTTCACTTCCTTGCGGATGGCGCCGAGGGCGCGTTTCTTGCCATCGGAACGGAGCGCTCGGTCGATCCAGCCCGCGATCTGCCGCATTTCGCCCTCCTTCATGCCGCGGGTCGTCACGGCCGGCACGCCGATGCGGATGCCCGACGGGTCAAGCGGACCGCGCGGATCGTCCGGCAACACGTTCTTGTTAACGGTAATGCCGGCAATGTCGAGCCACGCTTCCGCTTCCTTGCCAGTCACGTTCCGACTCTTCACGGTGTCGATGAGGAGCATGTGATTCTCGGTCTTGCCGAAGACGATCTCGTATCCGAGCGAGACGAATTCCGCTTCGAGTACCTTGGCATTATCAAGTATCTGACGCGCATAGACCCGAAATTCCGGCAAGAGCGCCTCACCGAACGCCACCGCCTTGGCGAGCACCATATGCATGTGCGGACCGCCCTGCACACCGGGGAACACCGCCTTGTCTATCGCCTTCGCGAATGGTTCCTTGCACAAGATGAGTCCCCCACGAGGACCGCGGAGCGTCTTGTGCGTGGTCGCGGTAACGATGTCGAAATGCGGCACCGGATTCGGAAGCGCCTTACCCGCGATCATCCCCGCGATATGTGCCATGTCCATCATGGAAATCGCTCCGACCTTTTTCGCGATCGCGGTGAAGCGTTCGTAATCGAGCTGACGCGTGTACGACGAAAACCCGGCGAGCATGAGTTTGGGCCGTTCCGCCTCCGCGAGCGCCTCAAGCTTGTCATAGTCGATCGTGCCGTCCGCTTCCGTCTTGTACCGCACGAAACGATACACCTTTGCCGGGAGCGTGACCGGATGCCCGTGTGTCAAATGTCCCCCGTGCGAGAGATCCATCCCGAGCACGGTGTCGCCGGGAGCGAGGAGCGCCGCGTACGCCGCGAGGTTGGCCGAAGCTCCGGAAAGCGGCTGCACGTTCGCATGTTCCGCCCCGAAAAGTTCCTTCACCCGGTCGATGGCGAGTGTCTCGATGATATCGGTGAATTCCTGCCCGCCGTAATAGCGCTTGCCAGGATACCCTTCGGAATATTTGTTCGTGAAGACCGAACCGAGTGCGTCGAGCACCGCCGGCGACACGGTATTTTCCGACGCGATAAGCTCGAGTCCCTGTTCCTCGCGCTTCATTTCGCCTTTGAGCGCGTCATACGCCGCCTTGTCGGATTCCTTCAATGATCGATAGGTATTCATAGGTTCTTCATGATTCGTTATTTGATGACATTTTGCTCCGCGAAATCAGTAAGCGCGTCACGGAGATTCCGAAGTTTCGGTCGCTTGGTATTGCGCAGGGTCGAATCCTTGGGCCGTCGCGCCGGCCGCGGAAACGCGTCGCCAGGTACCGCGGTCACCGTGGCCTTGATGCCGGCGATCTTGAAATATTCCACAAGCGCGCCGTACCAAGTCGCGGCCCCCTCGTTCACCAGATGATATATCCCGGACGGCGCCGAATCCATCGCGAGCGCGTACGATGCCTCGGCCAGATCCGGCGCATACGTGAAGCATCCGTTCTCGTCGTCGACCGCCGATACGAAATCATTCCCATTCGCCATTTCCGCCATCTTCGCGAAAAAACTCTGTTTCGCCGAAGCCGATACGGCCGGCTTTCCGAAGAGCTTCGAAAGACGGATGATATAATATTTGCCACCGATCGCCGAAACAGTTTTCTCACCGCCGCGTTTGCTCTCCCCGTACTTGCAAAGCGGATTCGGTTCCGCGTCCTCCGCGTATCCGTCGCCACGCTGCTCCCCGTCGAACACGTAGTCGGTCGAATAATGGATAAAGACGGCACCGAGTGCCTCCGCGATCGCGGCAAGCTCGCCCGGTACTTCCGCGTTGAGCCTCCAGGCTTTCGCGAATTCCGCCTCATCCGTCTCGCACGCGTCCACAGCGTTGTATGCGACCGCATTTATGATGACGTCAGGAGCGATAGCAACGATCTTCTCGCGCGAGGAGACAGTATCCGTCACGTCGATATCACCTTGGTCCCACCCGGTCACGTCGTGTCCGCCCTCGGCGAATACGCGAACCAGTTCCTGCCCCAACATCCCCTTCGATCCAAGTATGAGTATTTTTTTCTGCATATGATTTCCATCAAAGATTATTCTTCGCCTTCCACCGTTCATAAAACGGGATCGGCCCAAGCAACAGATTGGAAATTTCCGAACCGACCTCCAGTGAACGTATGTTTTCCAATGAGACCGCCTTCACAAGTATATCCTCCATTTCTTCCGGTGCCGATGTTCCCAAAGCGAGTTCCCGCGCCAAAAACACGTACATCCGCTGCTGTATTAATCCCGACGAGGTGAAATATTCTCCGATCAGTTCCCACGTCTCCGCCGTATACCCCGTCTCTTCGCGCAGCTCCCGTTTTGCGGCTGACAAGGGATCTTCTCCTTTGCTTATGGCTCCGGCGGGAAACTCATAGAGATATCCACCGACCGGATAGCGCGTCTGCCCGACGAGAATCAAATCTCCAGTCGAATCTTCCGCAACGATCGTAACGGCGTCGACACCCGGATCGATAAGGAAGTACTGACCCGATTTCCCGTCCGGTCGGGTGTAATCGTCCTTCCAGACCGAAAACCACGGATTCTCGTGTACCCGCTCCGATCCGGTCGTCGTCAATCCTTCGATCCCGTTCATATCGTTATGCGTTGATGATCGTATCAAGATACTCCCTGATGCGAAGCTGCTCCTCGAACGAATTCTCCGCCTCGATGCTCACATATTCGGGAAGATACCGGACATATCGTTTCACGTACTCATATTCCCGCAAATCGATCATATAATGACTCCCCACGCCGAGCCGCTTTCGTGTTGCCCGGTTACGAAACGCCTTGACCGGGGACAGGTGACAGCATCCGATCAAATCTGCTCCGGATGAGAGCCGTTTCCGAAGAAGCAAATACGCTTTCGGTGAACGGAACCGGGTACGGTGATGATGCTGTGTATCGAGACAGATTCCGGCGTACTCCCCCACGATACCGTCGGGAAAAGGATGGAAATGATTCTCCACGAAAATCTTGTGTCGGAGCATCTCGAACGCTGGGACATGACGCGGATGATCGTGAATATTGTACGCGACCGGGCAATATCGAGTCTCGAGATATGAAAGTTCGTTTTCATCCATGTCATCACGCAGGTGAACATGCGGGATACGAAGTCCATCGATTTCCTCGAGCAACGCGTACAGTTCCTCCCGTTCGTTTTTTTCAAGAAACGTCGGGAAAAGCGCGATTTCACGAATTCCGAACCGTTTCATCTCTTCCACCTTGCCCCGCCAATCCGATGCGGGCGTCGTCGTCAGTCCGAGCAGTATCTTTTTCGGTTTCTGTTCCATCAGCGATCAGATAACAATTAACAGTGAACCGATAACGGGGACCGCGAATGTTCTGCCATTCGATATTTCCCCATTATCGATATTGATTCAAAATTCGAAATTCGAAATTCGAAATTCTCTATTTTCCGTATTGCTTCTCATAGTACTCGCGATACGCGCCGCTCTTCACCGACTTCCACCAGTCCTCGTGCGTCTTGAACCATTCGACGGTCTGCCGCAATCCTTCCTCGAAGGTCACCGACGGCTCCCAGCCGAGTTCGTTCTTGATCTTGGAAAAATCTATCGCGTAGCGTCGATCATGCCCGGGGCGATCCGTCACGTATTCGATCCGATCTTCACCGGCCCCGAGGATATCGAGCAGTGTCCGGACGAGGACGATATTCTCGCGCTCGCCGTTGCCGCCCACACAGTATGTCTCGCCGATACGACCGTTTCGCAGCACGAGGTCGATCGCGCGGCAGTGGTCCTCCACATGGAGCCAGTCGCGCACTTGCTTGCCGTCACCATAAATCGGAACATTCTTCCCCTCCAGGATATTCGTGATTGCGAGCGGGATGATCTTTTCCGGGAAATGATACGGACCGTAGTTGTTCGAACAGTTCGAGATGGTCACCAGCAGACCGTACGTATGGAAGTACGCGCGGACGAGATGATCCGACCCGGCCTTGGACGCGCTGTACGGACTCCGAGGATCGTACGGGGTCGATTCATCAAACGGCGCATCGTCCGGACCGAGCGCGCCGAACACCTCGTCGGTCGAAACGTGATGAAACCGCTTCTTGCCGTGGTTGCGTGCGGCATCGAGGAGGACCTGCGTCCCGAGCACGTTCGTGCGTACGAATGACGCCGGATCCGTTATCGAACGGTCCACGTGCGACTCGGCCGCGAAGTGCACCACCGCGTCGCACTCCAAAACGAGTGGCTCGACCGCCTTCGGATCGGCGATGTCCCCTTTCTCGAACCGGAACCGCGGATTCCCCTCGGCCTCTTTCAGATTTTCCAAATTCCCCGCATACGTAAGCAGATCGAGCACGACCACCGAGTCCTCCGGATGCTCCCGCAAGACATGATGCACATAGTTCGATCCGATAAACCCCGCCCCGCCGGTGACAAGCAGCTTCATAATGATTTCCTGTTATGCGGAAAATTTCAGTTCCTCCCACCGCACCGGGTCGGACTGCAGCGAAGCGAGCGTCGGGTGATGTTGGTCCTTGTCGGACACGGTCAGACCGTCACGAAGCGGCCAGTCGATGCCGAGTGACTGATCATCCCAGAATATTCCACGGTCGTGTTCCTTGGAATAGACATTCGTGCATTTGTACGAAAAGATGGTATCCGAGGCAAGGGTCATATATCCATGTGCGAACCCGGCCGGGATATAGAATTGCCGATGATTTTCCGCGGACAATATGACCGATACCGATGTTCCGAACGTGGGTGAATCGCGACGGATATCGACCGCCACGTCGAACACCTCCCCCACGATGACCTGGATCAGTTTCCCCTGCGCAAACGGCGCGACTTGATAGTGAAGCCCGCGAAACGTCCCGACGGGGATCGAAAGCGAGACATTGTCCTGGACGAAATCCGGCAACCCGAGCGCCGCGTACCGATCCTTGTTATAGGTCTCTTTGAAGTATCCGCGTTCATCCGCGAACACGTCAGGCTCGATGATCAGCACTCCGGGAATATCCGTTTCGATGGTTTTCATAGGGCACTTAATACAATCCGATTTCTTTTACTCTATCAGGAATGCCGTCAAAAAGCCAGAATGTAGTCCTTTTGAAATTATTCTATTTTATTCCGTCTCCCTGCCCGAAATGCCATATCGTGGACAGGCGGGCGCGAGTGTCACTCTTCACGAGGTGCAGCACACGGCGGTCCAGATCCATACAATTCTTGGTTTGCCGCGCCCGAGTACGGGCTCGCAAAGACAGAGTCACAAGAAATACGTTTTTGAAAATCGCACAAGGTGAATCAAAGTCGACCGGACACGAGCAGAAACACGATATACAACAGTGCGAGATTCTGCAACATGAGAAGCGGTATGCCGACGAGAAAATACCATTTCCTCGTCTTGTGCCGCACGGCAAACATCCCCGCGTACACCCCGAAACTCCCGAAGGCTGTGGCGAGAAAAAACAACATCCCCTCGGAGATCCGTTCCACTCCCCCTTTGCGTGACCGGTTCTTGTCGACGAGCATCACCGAAAACGCCCCAAGATTGATGAGGAGAAAAACTGCGATGAGAATGGAAGGGATTCTATTCATAGAAGGTAAGAATATCATCGTTTCGGATATATAGAAAAGCTATTCGAAAATGAAGAACCTATATTCATGCACGGTCGGTTAAGAATAGATCGTTTTTATAAAAAAATGACCCCCAAGAATTTCTGGGAGTCTTTTAAAGAATTGTCGGACTATGGGTAGTACCCATAATACCAATTAAACACCGCCCAACCAATCCGATCCCGAATATAGCGGAAACGACGATGATATTTTCCCGGAATTTTTTTAATTCGTCGAAATCCCTTGACGGAGGTGTATATCGTAAGTTTAAGACCATCCCTTTTGACAGTTTCATAACATTGCCATCCATTGATGGGAAAAGATCCGACATACAGACTGATTTTGTCCACAGATCGCGACAATCGTTGAAAATAGTAGATGTCGAATCCTATTGGGACAATCGCTGGAGTTTCAGATTCCTTGGTCGTACCATATATGATATCCGGAGCTTGGTCAGAAGAATTCGTCACCGATTCAAATACCCAGCGATCGAATGCACTTATCAAATTCGTTCGATAATAACCAAGACTTTTTCTGAAGACATATTCTCCGATTTGTATGTATTCAAGTTTGATTCCGAGATCAACGAACAGAAGTCCTAAAGAACCACCTTCTGCGAACTTTTTTGGTAATGGTAGCATGAGTAATCCCCTTTTGGTTGAAGTGATATAGCCGATTGTTAAATTAACCTTCTATTATATATCAAATATTACTTCATGTCAATACTTACATGAACAAAAAAGCTGGTATAATGCCCCTATGAAGGCACAAACCGGGTATTTCTGCGATGTCGTGCCGGTCGTACCGATCCCACTCCGGAACCGGCAATCGTTTTCGTACCTGTCGGACATGGATATTCCCAAAGGATCGCTCGTCTTTATCCCGTTCGGTCCGCGGACCGTCCGCGGTATCGTCACCGGTTGCGTCCCGGTCGCCGAAGGCACGCTCGGGAGCGGTCGGTTCAAATCCGTGAAATCGGTCGCCCGCGAATCATTCCTGACAGACGAGCAGATGGCGCTTGCCGAATCGATCTCGCACGAATGCCTCACCTCGCTCGGATCGACGCTCCGACACTTCCTGCCCGCCATCGTGAAGGAACGCATGAAGCCGGAAACGGAGGTCACCCCCGCGACGCCGCTCAAGCTCTCCGCACCGGAAAAAAAGATCGCCGACTCCATGCGCACCGTCAAGCCGGGCGTACCGGGATTCCTCCATGCGGACCTCGCGACGGCGCTCCGTATCGTCGCCCTCGAAAAACGCGCGCGGAAATCGAAGTCGCAACTCCTCGTCCTGGTACCGGAAGTCATCTCACTCCCCTTCGCCGAACAAATCCTGGTCGACACCTTCGGGCGCGAGCGCATCGCCGTGCTTGCAAGCAGACTTTCCGCCGGCGCGTATTTTTCCGCATGGGAAAACATCCGTTCTGGCGAGGCCGATGTCATCCTCGGGACGCGACAGGCGCTGTTCGCACCGTTCCGATCGCTTTCGCACGTCGTGGTCCTCGAGGAAGCCGAGATACTCGGATACAAACAGTGGGACATGAGTCCACGCTACGACACATGCCGCGTGGGCGAGACCCTGGCCGGGCTCCATGGCGCGCGACTCATCCTCACCGGCTCCGTCGCAAGCCTCTCGTGTTCGGCCCGGCTCAAAGATGGCACGGTGAAGGCGCTGCCGGAACTGCCTCCACTCGCAAGACCGACGGTCTCAATCGTGAACATGCGCGAGGAACGATGGAAGAAAAATTATTCCCTCATATCCGAATCCGTGCGTCTCGCGATTGCGGATGCGCGGGCCCGTCACGGTGTGTCGATGCTCATCGTGAGCCGGGGCGGATTGGACTCTTTCGTCGTGTGCGAGACGTGCAAGAAAATCCCCCGCTGTCCCGTCTGCGAACGGGCACTCCGCTCCACCCGCGACGGCCACTTCCGCTGCCCGTCATGTTCCTTCAAGACGGCCTCGTTCCCGCGTTGTGATTCTTGCGGATCGCTGTCGTTCCGTACGGTCGGATCGGGCACCGAAAAAGTGGAAAAGGAAATCCGCCGTGCCTTTCCGGGATCCAAAGTACTGCGTCTCGACGAGGAATCGCTCCGAAAGGACAAGCGATTGAAAACCGACGCGCTCGCGGACATACTCGGACAGTCCGATATCGTCATCGGCACACCGTCTTTGCTCAACCTCGGCCATTTGCCCGATACGTCGCTGGTTGCTATCATGGATACGGATAATTTTCTTTCCCTGCCGGATTTCCGTGGAGACGAACGGTTCCTCCGGATGGCCGCACAAGCGTCCGAATCGGCCTCCTCCGGAAACGGGAAAGGATCGGTCATCTACCAGACGTTCCATCCGGAGCGCGACTCGTTCCGTCATATCGTCGAAGGGTCCCTCGCGACTCTTTTAGCAAAGACCGATGCCGACCGCGAGACGCTCGGATATCCGCCACATCGGGCACTGTTTCGGATCGGCATCCGCGACACGGACGAGAAAAAAGCCGAATCGACAGCTCTCGAAACGTCGGCGAAACTGACGGAAGTGGCAAAATCACTTCGATCCATAACCGTCTCACCCCCGCTCATTCCGCTCATCCGCAAGACACGGGGACGATACGAACGGCTGATACTCATCATGGCACCGCCGCGAAACGATTTTCCACCAGAACTCGCATCCGTACTCTTGTCGCTTTCAGGGCAATGGTTTTTCGAACCAGACCCGTTGACCATATTGTAAATATCTCATCAAATCCCATGTCGCGGTGGGATCTGAGAGAAATACTAAACGTCATTCACATCCGCGTATGTTGGAAATACTGACCGGAGAACAGCAGACCGTTCTCAGACAACAGGCCATGAAGGTGAAGGATCCGTTATCCGACGAGATCCGTGCCCTGATTCCCGAGATGATCGAAACGATGCGACATGCCGAGGGCACCGGACTCGCGGCTCCGCAGATCGGCAAATCAATCCGGCTTTTCGTCATCGAGGTGGGAGAGCGTGTCTACGTGTTCATCAATCCGGTCATCACCAAGAAATCCGAAAAGACGGTCCTTTACGAGGAAGGCTGTCTCAGTCTTCCGGGACTCTTTTTCGATATCGAACGGTCCGAACGGATCACGCTCGATTATCAGAACCAGCACGGGAGCAAAAAAACGCTGACTACCGACGGACTGCTTGCGATCGTTATCCAGCACGAGATGGATCATCTCGACGGAGTGCTCATCGTTGACCGGTTCCGCGACCAATCCATAAAGCTGTCGCCGTGGATCTCGGACGTTACCCCCCGCGGTAATCGCGTCAAAAATGTGAGTAACCCCGCTCCCATCGCCGACATCGTCCATGTCGATATTCCCGAACCCGTCGTGACGGCGACGAAACGGTCGGATCCCGATTCCACACCGAAGATAAATGTCGTTTTCATGGGAACGCCGCCGTTTTCCGCAAGCCTTTTGACCGTTCTCATCGACGGTGGATATCATATAGTCGCCGTTTTCACCCGTCCCGACAAGGAATCGGGCCGGGGAAAGAAAATCATGCCGTCCGCAGTCAAGGACATGGCGATAGCGCACGGCATTCCCGTCGAACAGCCGCACCGGTTCGACGATGACTCGATTGCGAAACTCCGTTCCTACAAACCCGATCTCATCGTTGTCGCGGCATACGGGAGAATCCTTCCGAAGACCGTGCTCGACATGCCCGGATTCGGCTGCATCAACGTCCATACCTCGCTGTTACCGCGTTGGCGCGGCGCTTCCCCGGTGCAAAATACGCTGATCTCGGGCGATACGGAAACGGGCGTCACGCTCATGCTCATGGACGAGGGGGTGGATACCGGCGATATCATCGCTACTTCCAAGAGATCGATCGCGGATGATGATACGTATCATTCGCTACTCGGAAAGCTCGCCAGCGATGCTGCAAATCTCCTGATCGCCACCCTGCCGTCCTTTGTCGAACGTACCATCGAGCCGAAAAAGCAGGATGGCGCCCAGGCGACCCTGTGTCAGCTTATCGAACGGGACGACGGCCGCATCTTCTGGAACGATTCGGCGATGAACATACACAACCGCTTTCGGGGACTCTCACCATGGCCGGGCATATTTTCCTTCTGGAAACAGAAGGACGGCGGCTATGTCCGTCTCAAATTCACGAAGCTTTCCATATGGGACGACGACGCCGATACGCGTTCGTTCGGCGAGGTTTTCGAAGCGGACGACCGGATCGCCGTCCAGACCGGATCGGGCATCGTCTTCATCGACGAGATACAACCCGAAGGAAAAAAACCGATGCCGGTCCGGGATTTCATCAACGGTCGTCCCGATTTCCTGGGCAGCATACTCGGTTGAAACGTCCAGCCACGGTGCTATAATGGAAGAGAGACATCATAAAATAAATATTATGCATGCGCCCGAGGACAGGAAGCAGGAAATGCTGACGCTCGTCGTGGGTTTTGGTCTTGTCATCACTATCGTGGCGTTTTTCGTGGTGAAAAACACGATCACAAGGAATCAGCGCCTCGCGGATTCGGGCAGGGCCGTCACCGCCGTAGCAACCGATACCATCCCCCTCTTGGATCCGAAAGAGGGCTTGAAAAAGACACAGACGACGACCCCGCCGAAAATCCTGGATTTCCGTGACGGGGCATCCTATGACGTCGCACATATTCCCGGGTCGGTATCGGTAGCGCTCGACAATATTCCCACCCTCGGACTCGCGGAAGGTTCGGAAGCGCTGATTATCACCTCGAACGATCAGAACGCCGACAAGAAAATCACGGACGCACTCGATGCCGCCAAAGTCCGGTATGCGGCGATCAGGAACGGGCTTGCCGGATGGGAATCCGCCGGAGGTGCGGTGCTGACAGCCGGTGACCCGTCATCAGTGATCGACCAATCAAAGGTGTCATTGGTCACACCCGATCAGTTTTCAGCATTACTCAAAGGGAAGGACATCTACTACCGACTCCTTGACGTCCGGTCGAGCGGCACCCCGGCCGAGGGCGCGCTCCATATCCCGCTTGCAGATCTCGAATCACGAAAAAAGGATCTTCCCATAGCGACCAATATCGCGGTCTGCGGTGAGAACGGCGTAGAAGCATTCCAAGCGGGAGTCCGTCTGTTCGAACTCGGATTTTATTCGGTCAAGACCCTCGACGGCGGCTGTGCCGGTGTCGCCGGGAAATAGCAGGCTTCCGTCGATCATATCCGCGTCTTATGGAATTCTTCTCCGGATACTCGACCAAGGCCGACGGGTCGATGTACCTGTCGGTCGACGGATTTGATCCGGAAAATGAAATCAACAGGAAACGGTATTTTGATTCGATCGGATGCAGAGATCTGCCGGTCGTGTCGGCCGGTCTCGTTCATGGAACGTCCGTATCCGACGTCCGTTCAGGTATTCCATCCCACTTCAAGGAAACAGATGCGCTCGTCACCGACAAGCCGGGCGTCATACTCACATTGACCGGAGCCGATTGTTTTCCGGTCTATTTTGAGGACCGCCTTTCCAACATCGTCGGGATCGCTCATGCCGGATGGCGCGGCATCGTACACGGCATCATTCCGCAGACGATCGATCGATTGGTATCCCTCGGTTCAAAACCGGAACGACTCAATATGCATATCGGTCCCGGAATTTGTGCCGATCATTTCGAGATACGACGCGACATCCTCCCCTTCTTTTCGACGTTTCACACGGCTGTACGCGAAGAAACGAGCCCCGTGGAAAAAGTCACGGTCGACTTGAAACGGATCATCTTGCGACAGGCGGCGACTGCTGGAATTTCCGCGAATCGAATCTCCGAATCGACTGAGTGCACATGCTGTCTGCAGGAGAAATATTTTTCATATCGACGCGATCGACCGGAGACCATACAGGCGCAGGTAGCATATATCGGCATGAGACAATAAGCAAAAACAGACCACGGATAACCGTGGTCTGTTTTCGAATATAAGCCCTTATTTTTCCACTACCGCGAGAACATCCTTGACGGTGACCAACAGGTATTCCTCACCGTCGATCTTCACTTCCGTACCACCATAGCGGGTATAGATGACGGTCTGTCCCTTCTTCACCTTGATCTTCTCGCTCTCGCCCACGGCGACCACCTTGCCCTGCTGCGGCCGTTCTTCCGAGGCGTTTTCCGGGAGATAGATTCCGGCGGATGTCTTCTTCTCAGCCTTCTCAGGAGCGATAAGGATATTCTCTCCGAGCGGCCGTACGTTCGTTTTCGACATAGGGTTTTCTTCGTTTACTGATTACTTCACTCTCCAGTATAGAAACATTAGCACTCTCGGTCAAGGGGTGCTAATTCTCTCCCATAAATCACTGGAGCCTATCCATTAGGGTCTCCGTCACGAGCCGTATAAGTTTCGAGTGAAAAGGCGGGTAACCCGCGGAGCCCTATCTGGATAAGGCGACAAGGGGTACGCGCGTGTACGCCGAAGATCGTAGACACAGCAGGTATGTCCCTGTTGAGATAGATACTAAGTACCGATAGGCCGCTAAAGAGCTCGCGATTGCCGCTCCATTTTTTCGAGTGCCTTTTTCCGGTATGAGATGACGTCTTGTTCCTCGGTCGACAATTCGGCATAGGTCCGATCCATGCCTTCATGGATAAAAATCGATCCCCACCCGAAATTGTTCTCGCCCTTCGGAACATCGGCGACACTTCCCTTCATCTCGCCCTCCGCGAACAGGACCCGATTGCCGTCGCAGTATCCGTAGAGAATGGACGCGGTACAGGCGCGGTCTTTCCCGTTCACCATGTCGCAAAGCCCTTTCAATCCGACGGTTCCTATACTAAAAGAGTATCACTTATCGTGATACTCTTTTTCTGTGAGTGG
>JBAXOD010000012.1:0-43721 GCA_037133435.1 Candidatus Moraniibacteriota bacterium
GCAGGACGTTCTCAATGAACGACTCGTGCGGTGTTCAGATGGACTGCACCGGTACCCGGTCCTGTGATCAGAACTGGAAAGAAGTCGCCCCGACGGGGAATTAGGATCGCGAGTCGAAATGAAACGGATCGCCTCGAGAGCGGTCCGTTTTCGTATCATTCGGTCGGACGGAAAATGTGATATACTGAACATGTGCTTTTCGCTTCGATTTCGTCGGCTCGGCAAATACAAAAGCCTCTATGCATATCACCAATGAACAACTGAAACTGTTTCTCACGGATTCGAATATCATCCCGAAGGAGGATATCGAGGAAGTGTTCCTCGAGGCGGAGCGTCAGGAAAAGCCGCCCGGTCCGTTCCTGCTCAAGAAGGAACTCATCAGCGAGGCGGAACTGCAGAAGGTGTATGCGTACGTGCTCGGCATTCCGTTTGTCGATCTGAGCAAGGAGACCATTCCGCTCGAGATCCTGCAGATCGTGCCGGAACCGATAGCCCGGAAATACAATATCGTTTCCTTTGATCGTCAGGCGATGGACCTCAAGGTGGCGATGCTCAACCCGGAAGACCTGCAGACGATAGACTTCATCCGCAAGAAGAGCGGATACCGGATCATTGCGTGCCTCACGACCAAGGAGAGCATACAGGCGGCACTCCGTCACTATGAGAAAAGTCTCAAGGCCGAGTTCGGCGATCTCCTGACCGTGACGAGCGTAGACGAGGATGAGGGGCAGGACAGCGGCAGTCTCGAGAAGATCGCAAGCGACCTGCCGGTTGTCCGGATCGTGGATACGCTCCTCAAACACGCGATTCTCCAGTCCGCATCCGACATCCATATCGAACCTTCGGAGCAAGACGTCATCGTGCGGTACCGGATAGACGGCGTGCTGCACGACGCGATGGTGCTCCCGCGTGACGCGGCGACCGGTATCGTCGCGCGTATCAAGGTGCTCTCGAATCTCAAGCTCGACGAACATCGTCAGCCACAGGACGGCCGGTTCAAGATAGAGAAAGACGACTACAGGATCTCCTTCCGCGTGAGCATCCTGCCGGTCTTCGACGGCGAGAAGATCGTGATGCGTCTTTTGGACGAGTCCTCGAAAGGATTGACGCTCGAGAAGATGGGGCTCGGGAACGATGGGCTCGAGATCGTCCATCGCGAGATCAAGAAGCCGAACGGCATCATCCTCGTGACCGGTCCGACGGGATCCGGCAAGACGACGACCCTGTATACCATCATGGACATCCTGAACACACAGGAGGTGAACATCTCGACCGTGGAGGACCCGGTTGAATACCGGATGCCTCGCGTGAATCAGAGTCAGGTCAATCCGAAAGTGGGCATGACGTTCGCGGCCGTGCTCCGGTCTTTGCTCCGTCAGGACCCGGACATTCTCATGGTCGGCGAGATCCGGGATAACGAGACGCTCGAGATCGCGCTCCATGCCGCGATGACCGGACACCTCGTGCTTTCCACGCTGCATACCAACAGTGCGGCCGCGACGTTGCCGCGCATGCTCGACATGGGTGCGGAGCCTTTTCTGATCGCATCCACCGTGAACGTGATTGTCGCCCAACGATTGGTCCGGAAGGTCTGTGTCGAATGCCGAAAAGAATATAAGCTCGACAAGAAGGAAGTGGAAGCCCTTGGAAAAAGCGTCGATATGGAAGAGATCATCATCGCCCTGAAAAGCGACGCGGAACTGAAAAAACAAGTCGGCGACGTGAAATCGCTTTCCGAAGTTCCCTTTTACCGTCCCGGCGGTTGCGAACAGTGCGGCGGGGAAGGATATCGAGGCCGGGTCGGCGTGTACGAGGTGCTTGAGATGAGCACTGATATACGAAAACTGGTGACGCAGGCCGCCACCGCCGAGGATATCGACAAGAAGGCCAGGGAGAATGGCATGTTGTCGATGTCTCAGGACGGATTCATGAAGGCGGCCCGCGGACTGACGACGATAGAAGAGGTGCTTCGCGTGACGAAGGAATAGAAATAGCTGAACGGTGTTATATTCGGTTAACGCGTTCACGGGTTGACGAGTCGGGAACGGATTTATTTTGAATCCTGTTAGTTATAGGCTGATCATCCCTTTGGTGAAATTTCGAAACGGGAATGGGAACCGAAAATAAGATTGAAAAAAGAAGACGAAACAAAAATCGGTTCGTTTGTGGAATGTATGAAAAATATGAAAACCGGGTTCCGATTACGGGCCCGGTTTTCTATTTTGATCTAGACTGAATGAATGCGGATGAGAATAACTTCAACGATGTCCTGTCATGAGTAAAGGTGTCTGATTATTGAAGAGTACCGAATTATCCGTTCCTATCGTGAGAGTGAAAGGGTGACCGCGTTGGAAGGAGAAGAAACAATCGCCTGGATGCCGTCGGCCCCCAGGGCGCACGCGGTCATGTCGACAAATGACTCATTGAAAAATTGTTTTATTAGTAGACCGTTTCGGTCATACAGAATGATCCGTTTCGCCGGCGCATCGAGCACGGCGAACGAATCCGGTGCGTCCTGATTCGCGCAGATCGACGTGACCGTCAATTCGGACGTGCCGGGCTTCTCGAACGAGAAACCCTCGGTCGGTTTGCCACGGAAATACGAGACGACCCCCGTCGAGTTCCGACCGTAGATGTTTTCGCTGACCGCGATAGCGTCGATCGACGGGTCCGGCGTACTTTTGGTCCAGAGGACGTTTTCGCCGAAGCCGCCGTCGGCTCGCGGGAAGCGGTAAATTTTTCCGGATCCTGATTCCAAGAGGTAGAGGTATGTGAGGAACGTCCCGATGCCCGCGGGATGCGATCCCGGAGGAAGCGTGATGGCGTTCTTGGTGAAGGAGCCGTTCGGGGGAGAAAACGAGAAGACGTCGCCCGATCGGGTAACGAGAAAGACGAGTCCGAGGTCGTTCATGCCGGAGGCCAAGATGACAGGGGAGTCGGACGGCAGGGTAAACGATTTTTGCGTCGACAGGTCGAAAATACCCGTTCCAGTGGCGAGATACCTCGAATCGTTGAGGAACACGGGTGTCACGATGCCGGTCGGAACCTCGGAAATCGTCCGCACATCGACCAAGACGGCATCACGTTCCTCGACGGGAGGGAATGCCGGAGCGGGTATCTCGGCGACGATCACGGGCGACGGCTCGGGCTCTTGGCCGCCTCCCATGCCTTTCCAAAGACCGATGCCTGACAGTGTCAGACAGAACGCGACGGCACACGCCACTATGAGTTGCCGTTTCTTCGAGAGTCCCAGAAACCGTTGCCATATCCAGGTAACCGCTGCGGTCGTCCTGCGAATCATGAACAGGAGGACGATCCGTGATTTTTCTACGAGAAGGAGGAGAAATGGCATCATGTCCGCAGCCGATTTTTTTAGGACGGAAGAAACCGTGATACCGGGTTTTTCATCAGAAGCCGTCGTCTCCGTCGTATCGGTGATTGCGGTGGACATGCGTTCAGACCGGCTGAAACGTCGGGTAGCTGAATCCGGCCCGGTCGGCATGCGGGTGACCGAAGATCGTTCGGAACGGGAAGGAACGACGGATTCCGGTTTTGCACCATCGGACCCCGGACGATTCGGCGTCGGGTCCGACGGTCGTTCGGAATGTACCTGTCGCGTGATCGTCCTCGTGGCCCTCGTAAGGCTTTTTCGTACCGATTTGGAAACCGCATGCGCTCCAGAACGTATGAATTCCGAGAGGGTTCTCGAGGCACCGGTTCCGAAATCGCGGAGAGTGTGCGAAGCCGAGGCGCGAAACGAAGAGAGGAAATCTTCCGTTCTCCATCGTAAGCCGGTGATGAAAGGATGTTCATCCTTTTCCGGTGGTGCCTCCCCGTCGACATAGATCTCACCGGAACGCGACTTCGATACCTCTTCCGTCTCCGCCTGGGCAAGCTTTTTTTCGGAAGGGGATCGTTTCGTCGGGTCATCGTCGAGGAAGATTCTCGCCCGTTCGATCTCGGCCTCGCGAAACGTAGCGTCGCTGAAAAAGTTCGCGTTTTTCCCCGTCCTGGTCTTGGGTGCACGGATCTGTTTCTGTTCCGTTTCGGATTCGATTATCGAGCGCTCAGATATCGAGAGGACAAGGGCGGAACCGGCTTGGAGATCATTCATCATCGCCGTTTCGAGGAATTGCGCGAATTTCTCTTCAGCAACGAGGTGTCTGGCATTTTGGCCGAGTTCCTTCATGGAAAACAGCGAAAAGACTTCAGGTGAAACGAGGAGGACACAGTCCCCGGCCAGTAACCGTCCGCTCGATATCTCGACGAAGGTCTTGATTGGGTGTGTCGAGGACTCTTCGGAAGCGAGTCCTTCACCGATATCCGACAGGGTGCCGTCACGGTACAGGAGAACGGCGCCGTTTCCCGTGACGGAGAAATGGATATTGCTTTTCTCGATGATGGCGATCGCGCCGTGCAGGTTTCCCATCCATTTCGTCTGGCCGTCCTTGACGAGCTCGGCCAATGCGAGATTGACCCGATGCAGTGTCGCCTCGAGACTTTCGATAGCGCCGCGTCGCGGATTGAGGAAATATTCCTTTTTCGCGACCGAGGCGATGGCATTGCCGATATAGGCCGAAGATTCGGAAAAATCGGACACCGAAAAAACGCCCATGATCTGCCCGAGCGGTTTCTGGGTGATGTTTTCCGGAGAAACGGAAAACAGGTGAAAATAAGGCTCCAATACGCGGTTCCTTGTGACGAGAATCTCGGAAGAGATAGTCTCGATTTCTGGGAACACAAGTACGGGCCGGGGTTTCTTTTCCGGCATAATTCTTGTTTCATTATATCATACTGATACCCGTTTCGGGAAAGTGCGATTCTTTGACTTTTCCCCACTCTCTTTGTACAGTGTGGATATACGATGTATTTTCTTCAGGATTATCTATGTCATTCCCGATTTTCGAAGGCCTGTTTGGTTCCAAAGTACGTGCCCGATTACTCCGATTCTTTATCCTCAATCCGACGACCGCCTATCCGACTTCGGAGATAAGCGAGAAGACGCTGCTTGCCCGGACGGATATCTCGCGCGATATACTCAAGCTGAAAAACATGGGGATGCTCAAGGAGTCCTCTCGCAAGGGCGTGAAAACGTACCAGCTCCACCCCGACTTCCCGTTTTATACGGAACTTCGAAGCCTGGTGATCAAGTCGAATTCGGACATACCCCGTCAGATGTTCCGCAAGTTCCGGACCGCGGGAGACGTGAAGCTCATCCTTATCTCCGGTATTTTTCTCAACAACGCGAAAAGCAAGGCGGACATGGTGCTCGTCATCAACAATGCGCATCGGACCAAGCTCAAACAGTCGGTCGACAAGCTCGAGGCGGAAATCGGTCAGGAGATCCGCTTCGTCGTCATGGATACCGATGAGCTCAAATATCGGCTCAATATGCTCGACCGGTTTCTCATCGAGTTCATGGAGGGGCCGTATCAGGAAGTGCTGAACCGTCTGCCGGAACTCAAGCGTTTTGTCGCGGGACTCAAGCGATAGTCTTGAACATTCAGGACCGATATGACACCGACCATCCTCATCTTTTCGGTATTCCTGGGAATTGCGGCAATCGTCGCGGTTTTCGCGTACGCGGCCCGTGAGATGCGGCGTCGGTCGGATGCGGACCGCAAGTTCCTGATTGAGCGAATGGAAGTCCTCGACCAGCGCGTCAGTCGGGAAATGCACCAGTTCTCTTCTACGGTTTCGGGGCAGATCGGAACCCTCAACACCGCGCTCGACCGTCGGCTCGGAGAGAATACCGACCGGCTGGATTCCCGGCTCGACGGGGCGGCCCGTTCCTTTACCGAGGTACGCGCGGCCTTGGCCGAGGTCAAGGAATCGAACCGGCGGATTTTCGAGGTCGGCAAGGAGGTGGCCTCGCTCCAGGAAATTCTCCGCGCGCCGAAGATGCGCGGCGGGTTCGGGGAACTCATGCTCGGCAACCTGCTCGCGCAGATGCTGCCCAGGGAACATTACGACCTGCAGTACGGGTTCAAGAGCGGGGAGGCGGTCGATGCCGTCATCCGGCTCAAGGGCGGGCTCATCAGCGTCGATTCCAAGTTCCCGCTCGAGAATTTCAAGCGGATGATCGAAGCGAAAGGCGACGACGAGCGCAAGGTTGCGAGGCGTCAGTTCATTTCGGACGTGAAGAAGCACGCGGATTCCATCGCGTCGAAATACATATTGCCGGAGGAGGGGACGCTCGGGTTCGCACTCATGTACATTCCGGCCGAAAACGTCTACTACGAGATCATCATCAAGGACGAGGACGGCGCGGGTCTTTCCGAATATTTTTTCGGGAAACACGTGATTCCGGTCTCCCCGAACTCCTTCTATTCGTATTTGCAGACGATCGTCATCGGGCTGCAGGGGATGCAGATCGAGAAGCGTGCCAAGGAGATCCTCGCCCATCTCGGGAAACTGTCCGTGGAGCACGGGAAATTCCTCCGTGAATTCGAGGTGCTCGGCGGGCACATCGGGAGCGCACACAAGAAGTACGATGACGCCGAGAAACGTCTCGGGAAAGTCGCCGACCAGCTCGACCGCGTCCGATCCGCGTCCTCGACCGACGAGACGGACGTCGACCTGCTTCCGGAACCCGACGAGATCCTCTAATACCGGATATGGACAACGAATCACGAAACGAAACGGAACCGCTGCCGCCGGAATCGGAACCGCTCCCGCCCGAACACGGCATACGCGGTGGGTTCGGCATGTTCCGTCAGGGAATGCTCGAGTCTGACGAGGGATTCCCGTTCTTCCGCAATCCGCTCGTCCTGACGATCATGATCGCGACCGCCTCGCTTCTGGTCGCCTCGTTTTCGACCGTGTATTTTTCCCTTTTTCGAAGCGACAACGAGGTCATCGTTTTGCACTACAACGTGTATTTCGGGATCGATATCATCGGAAGTCCGGCACAGGCGTTCGTCATCCCGGGAGTACCGCTGCTGTTCTTCATCATCAATACCGGACTCGCGTGGCGCTTCTACGGCTCCCGAGAGCGGGTCGCCGCCCATATCTTCCTCTTTTCCGCATTCTTCGCCTCGCTCGCCGGAGCGGTGGTCGCGCTCGCCCTCTCATTCATAAACGCATAGGCATGAATCAGTATAGAGCGGATATCGCCGAGCCCCCGTTTTCCTTTCCCGATCCGAAAACGACCGACCCGAAGGCTCGTCGTGTCCAGCGTATCTTCGAAGTGATTCCCGGCGGTCTGGCTTGGACCGTCATTTTCGGCATGTTCCTTTCGTCGTGGCTCGCGCCGATCCAGGCGGCGGTCTTCATCATCATCTTCGACATCTACTGGATCTTTATCACGATGTACGTGGCGTTCTTCTCGCTTTTGTCGTTTCAGAGCCTGCGTCGCGGGATGCGGATCAACTGGTGGGAACGTCTGGTGCGGGTACGCGATACGGAAGGGTATATGCGAGAGATCGCGGAAAGGCGGAGCGAGCTTTGGCGGATGCTTCGCGAGGAGCATATGAGTTTCAGGGAGCGGCGCATCGTCCGCCATGAACGTCGGGAACTTTTCCTGCACCTTCGCGAACTTCGGACGATCGCCGAGCGGAAGGAGTCGATCCCGGATTACCAGGACATCATCCACGCGGTGCTTCTGCCGACCGCGGGGGAAGATGCCGAGATCATCGAGCCGTCGATCCGTTCGATCATGGAATCGAACTTTCCGAAGTCGCAGATCATCATCGTGCTCGCCACCGAGGAGCGCGAGCCGGAAGAGACCCGGTTGCCGAAGGTGGAATACCTGAAAACGAAATTCGCCGGCGTGTTCCGCGAGTTCCTGGTGACCACGCACGAGGTCGCGGCGGGCGAGATGAAGTGCAAGGCGTCGAACGCGACCTACGCCGCGAAGAAACTCCAGGCCTATCTCGACGAGCGTGGCATATCGTATGAGCGGGTCATCTTCTCCAACTTCGATTGCGACAGCGTCGCGCACCCGGAATACTTCTCGTCGCTCACGTATCACTACGTCACCGATCCGAACCGCCTGCGTCGCGCGTACCAGCCGATCCCGATGTACGACAACAACATCTGGGACACGAACGCTTTCGTACGCGTGACGATGATCGGATCGTCATTCTGGCACATGTATCAGGGGACGCGTCGCGAGATGGTGACGTTCTCCTCGCATTCCGAGCCGTTCGACACGCTCGTGCGGGTCGGCTTCTGGCCGGTGAACATGATATCCGAGGACTCGATCATCTATTGGAAGGCCTTCACGTATTTCCACGGTGACTATCGCGTCCAACCGATCCCGCTCCCGATCTCGCTCGACGCGACGTTGGCCGACACGTATTGGAAGACTATCGTGAATTCGTACAAGCAGAAACGTCGCTGGGCGTACGGTATCGAGGGGTTCCCGGTCACGATGCGCGCGATCTGGCCCGACCGCAAGGCCCCGTTCGGCCGCAAACTCCGTGTGGGATTCGAGATGCTCGAGGGACACCTGTCCTGGGCCGTGGCGCCGCTCATCCTGTCGCTTCTCGGTTGGCTGCCGCTTTTCTTCGGCGGATCGGTGTTCAACGAGAGCGTGCTCGCGCACAACCTGCCCGTCGTCACGAAGACGCTCATGACGATCTCGATGGGCGGCCTCGTGGTGTTCGTCTCGCTGTCATTCCTTATGCTGCCGCCGCGACCCAAACGCTACGGGAAATTCCGCAATGTGCTCATGTTGTTCCAATGGGTACTCGCGCCGTTCTTCGCTCTTCTCGGAGCGCTCCCGGCCATCGACGCACAGACCCGTATCCTTACCAAACATTATTTCGGCGAATTCTGGGTGACGGAAAAAGTGCGGAAGAAGTGAATTGTGAAATTTTTTGATTTTTCAGCTTCCTTTCGGAGATGAGCTCGGAGTCTCCGATAACGAGAGAAAGATACTTAGAAGGGGCGTGAGCGGACGGTCGTCCGCTCACGCCCCTTTTCCGGTACGTTTATGACGGCTGGTGAACGTGTCATTTTATGCTCTCGACCTTGATTCTCCCTTCGAAAAAGAGTATTATCGGGGTATGAAAACGGTACAAACCCTCACTGTCGATTTGTTGCCTGTGCTCCGGGAAAACGGCGTTTCTCGGTCTTTCGTGTTCGGTTCGTACGCGAGGAACGAGGCGACGGAGGGGAGTGATCTCGATCTGCTTGTGTCGTTTCATGAGCCGAAATCCCTTCTAGATCTCATCGGACTTGAGAATGAATTGAAAGACCTCCTCGGTATGGATGTCGATCTGGTTACGGAGGACTCGCTTCATCCGGCGCTTCGACCGCAGGTCGACCGCGAAAAGATCAGGGTGCTATGAAAAAAGACGCGGTTTTCTTTCTTGGACATATTTTGGAGAGTATCGGCCTTATCGAACGGTATATTTCCGGCGTTTCCGAAGAGGATTTTCTGAGCGACATCGGGATACAGGATAAGGTAATCCGTCGGCTCTCAGTGATCGGCGAGGCGGCTTCGCAGATACCGAAAGACATCCGCGCGGCATATCCGGAAACGAAGTGGCGGGAAATTGTCGGGATGCGGAATTTTCTCGTCCATGAGTATTTCGGTGTCGCGACCAATGAAGTCTGGCTTACGCTGAAGCGGGACATTCCGGAATTGAAAGGGCAGATCGAACGGATGCGCGATGCGATAATAGGATGAATTCCTCGCTATAAGCCGCGAGGTTTTTTGTCGGAAGTTATGAGCGGATTCGAACGGTTTACCTTCCGATATGGAAACGAATATGCTAGCATTCCTCTTCCCGTTTCTGATCGCGTTCATTGCTTCCGTCGTGTTGTTTCAATTCGTTTCGATCGCGGGGAAACGGTTCGGTGTGATGCGGAAGGAAAGGGGCCGTACACATAAATTGGTTCCTCGACTCGGCGGGGTGGCGCTCGTCGGTGCGTTTCTGGTCGCGATCGCGTTCAATCGGGAACTCGTATTTTCCGGACCACTGCTTGGTTTGATCGCGGGCGGTTGTCTCATCCTTCTTTTTGGGACGCTTGATGATCGAACGCCAATCGGATGGAAACCGCAACTTTTGTTTCAAATCGGTCTCGCCATACTGATTTTTTCCTCCGGAATGCGTGCATGGGTGCTGACAAACCCATTCGGCGATTCGTGGTTCCTCCGTCCCGAGGTATCCGTGTGGCCGAGTCTGTTGGTCGGGATCGTATTTACGCTCCTTATCATGAACGCGATGAACTGGTCCGACGGGGTGGACGGCCTCCTCGGGGGAGTTTCGCTTGCGGCATTCTTCACACTCTTTTTCGTGAGCTTGCGGCCCGAGGTGAACCAGCCGACGGTCGCCATCCTCTCGTGTATCTTCGCCGGGGTTTCGCTCGGCTTCCTGGTTTACAATGTTCCGCCCGCGCGACTCCTCGCCGGGACGTCGGGCTCGTATTTTTTCGGTTTCGGCGTGGCGGCGCTCGCGCTCTTTTCCGGCGCGAAGATCGCGACGACGCTTCTGGTGCTGTCCATCCCGGTGCTCGACGCGTGTTTCGTGATCGTCTCGCGTCTCCGGGCGCGACAGTCGCCGTTTCATGGCGGCGACGAACGCCACTTGCATGACCGATTACGGCAGCGGGGATGGTCCGATCGGACCATCATGATCGCCTACACGGCGGTGTCGGCCAGTTCCGGATTCGCCGCGCTCGTTTTGCCCGCCGCCGGCAAGGCATTCTTTCTTTTGGCGCTCGCTGCCGGGTTTCTCTTCCTGGTACTCGGTTTCGGTCGGACGACAAATAGGAAACGATCCGTATGATACTCGATAAAAAGGCGCTTGGTCTCTATTCCCTGGTCATGTTCCCGGTCGTGCTCGCGGCCGCATGGTTCGCGTATTGGCAAACGTATCGACCCGAGCCGACGCCGGTATCCGTCCCGGCGGGGAGTGCCGCCGTTTCGATCGGAGGAAAGACCTTTTCCGCAGAAATCGCCGATACCCCGGCGACTCGGGAACTCGGGCTTGGGCTTAGGGACTCGCTTTGCACGGACTGCGCGATGCTTTTCAGGTTCGACCAGCCGGGTCGGTACGCGTTTTGGATGAAGGGGATGCGGTTCCCGCTCGATCTTGTCTGGATCCGCGACGGCAAGATCGTCTCTATCGAAAAAAACATCCCGGCCGATTCGACGGAGATCATGACTCCGGATATTGCAGTGACCGAAGTTCTCGAAACGAATGCCGGCGCGCTTTCGGACGTGAAGGTAGGGGGTGAAATAACCTTTGACGCTGCCAGATAAGAATTGCATTTCTGAATGGAATTTTCGATCCGTCATGGCTGACAGGGTGATGTTTGCGTTCGCCGGAAAAAAAGCAGACGAGGAGCTGACCGTATCATTCATCGCTTTAGACGACAATCCGAGCGTATAGTGCCGGCCTTCAGTCGGTGTATGCTCCTGTATCGGAATGCCTATCGATGATCGGTGACGTTATTGATTATTGGCCGGCGGATCCTACCGAGCAAAAGGAAGTGTTCAAAGAAAACAATCATATGACTTTGGATGCAATTGCGGCATGCGGTTCATAGCATGAATAGTAGAATGACCCACCGGTAACGGACGGGTCATTTTTTATGTGAAAATCCGTGAGTTATTCAATCAATCGTAATGCGCGCATCGAGAACTCGGGAGCGGGTTCGGTCGGCGTGTGCCGAAAGCGGATTGATGTCGAGCTCGGATATCTGTGGGAAATCCGTGACGAGTACGGA
This sequence comes from Candidatus Moraniibacteriota bacterium, assembly GCA_037133435.1. Lineage (GTDB taxonomy): Bacteria > Patescibacteriota > Minisyncoccia > Moranbacterales > UBA1568 > JAAXTX01. The sequence goes on from JBAXOD010000012.1 coordinate 11,683, forward strand.
TAAACGCAGTAAACATTCGGTCACGATGTCGAGGTCGATGCCAGCCTCACCGCGCACGCCTTTGAGAATCGGGAAGCTTTTCAGTTCGGTGAGCATTTCTGTCGCGTCGTCGGGGACGATCGGGGCGAACCGGAACGAGACGTCCTTGAGCGTTTCGGTATAGATGCCGCCCATGCCGACGAGAAGCAGTGTGCCGAGACCGGATTCGCGTTTCACGCCCAAGATGAGTTCCTTGCCGCCCTCGGATCCCATTTCCATGACGGTCACGCCGTCGAGTCTCGCATCCGGCAGTTTTTCACGTACCCGGTCGAGGAGTTCCGCATAGCGTATTTCGACTTCCTCGGCAGGAACGTCGAGCATGACACCGCCCGCATCCGTCTTGTGTACGATATCGGGCGAGGCGATCTTGAGCGCGACGCGCGTCCCGATTTCGAGCGCCGTTTTGAGCGCATTCTCGGGCGAATCGACGAACTGGCTTTGGAGCATGGGAAACCCGTAGGCGGACAGCACCTCAGTCGTCTCTTTTTCCGTCAGCTGTTCACGGTGCTCGTTCGTCGCCTGGGCGATCACGATAGCGGCGCGGCCGCGATCGACATCGGAAAACGAACGTGCAGGCGAAAAGCGTTTTCTGCGCCAGGCTTGGACCTGAACGAGGAGACCGAGAGCGTTCGCCGCCTCTTCCGGGTACGCGAAGACGGAGACGCCCGCTTCGCGCAGTATCGATACCCCGTGGTCGAGCGTATGCCCGCCCGCGAAGACGGCGAGCACCGGCTTGCCGCAGGACTTCCGTACGTTGACGATGGCATGCGCGGTCTCGTCTCCCTCGGTCATCGATTGCGGCGTAAGGATGACGATCATGGCATCGGTGTCTGCGTCATTGGCGGCCAGATCGAGCGCGATGCGGTAGCGGTCGCTTTGTGCGTCACCGAGGATATCGATCGGATTGCCGGCACTCGCGGCCGGAGGAAGTGCCGTGCGGAGTGCGTCGGTGGTTTGTGGTGTGAGCGCGGAGACGACCAGCCCCACTTCCGTCGCCGCGTCCGCGGTGATGACGCCGAGTCCGCCGGCATTCGTGACGATCGTGACACGCGGACCGGCGGGAAGGGGATTCTTGGAAAAGACGGACAACGTATCGAGGAATTCGCGTACCGTATCGGCACGCAGGATACGGGATTGCCGGAACAGCGCGTCATATGCGGCATCGGTGCCGGCAAGAGACCCGGTATGTGAACCGGACGCGCGCTTGCCCGATTCGGATCGCCCCGACTTGAGGGCGACGATCGGTTTCGCCAGCGGCAAGGAAATGATATCGCGACCGAGTCCTACGATCACGGACGCGTCCGAGAGGCCTTCGGCGTAGAAGGCGATCACGTCGGTATCCGTATCGGAAGCGAGATACGACAGGAAATCCTTCTCGTCGAGGGCTGCCTTGTTTCCAGTGCTGATGAATCTAGAAAAACCAATCGACCCTTCCGAGATATCGAGTATCGCGGTCATGAGCGCGCCGCTTTGCGAAAGCATGCCGATGCCGCCACGTCGGGGGAGTCTCGGGGCGAAAGACGCGTTGAGTCTGATGACGGGATTGATGAAGCCGAGGCAGTTCGGACCGAGAAGTGCGATGTCGCCTTTCGTGGCGATATCGGCGATCTCCGCTTCGAGCGCCGCACCGACCTTTCCGGTCTCGCGGAACCCCGACGAGATGATGACCGCGGCGTGTACGCCGAGAGCGACCAACTGACGCATCACGTCCGGCACGCCGGCGGCTGGAACCACGATGATCGCCAGATCCGGCACGGTCCCGATCTTCGCGACGTCTTGATAGCAATGCTTCCCATAGAGTTCGTCGGTTTTCGGATTGATTGGATAGACGTCACCCTTGTAGCCGCCGAAGATCAGGTTTTTTGCGATATCGTTGCCGACGGAGCCGAGCCTGGTGGAGGCGCCGATAAGGGCGATGGAGCGCGGAGAAAAAAGCCGATCGAGATATTCGTTTTGCATAGGTTGATTTGATTTCTTTTCCCTTATTGTAGCGGAAGAACAGCATATTGACAATATTTTGTTTGTTTGTTATCATATACCGTTAATCATTGAACGGGTGAACTATGTCCATAAAGACGCTTTTGAAGGGAAAATATGTCGCCGTGGCGGCGATTCTGGCCGTTTCGGTCATCGTGCCGTTCGTGGCGTTCGGGAGCACGCATACGATCGTCGTCGATTCCGGCGCGTCCGGTACGCAGGACGGGTCGTCCTTGCATCCGTACCGGTCGATCGGTGATGCGCTCGATCATGCCAGTGACGGTGACGAAGTGTATATCCACGACGGAACGTACGAGGAAAACATCACCATTCCGAAAGGGGTCACCGTGAAAGGGAATTCGAAGAATCGCGGGAAAGTGGTCATCGATGGAAACGAAAACAAGCCGACCGTCACGATGAAGAACGGTTCGGAACTGAGTTTCGTGACGGTGAAGAACGGAAGGAACGGTATCCGCGTTCTCTCCGACGCGAAGGCGAAATTGTACGACCTGCTCGTGACCGGGGCGCAGCGTGACGGCATCTTCGCCGAGTCCGCACCTCGCGACAAGGATCGCCGGCTGTATGCCGAGAAGATCGAGGTGAAGAAGAATGGCAAGGCCGGCATATATTCCGAGAAACGCTATGTCGTCCTCGTGAACAGCGACATCCATGACAACGATTCCGACGGTATCGATTTCAGCGCGGGCACGAAGGCGTGGCTTGCGGACGTGACGTCGAACGACAACGCGGGCAGCGGATGGAAGGCGGTCGTCGACGGCGCCGAGATCTGGTCGCGTGACAATCAGTTCCGCCGCAACGGTCGGGAGGGTATCCAGGTTGAAAGCTTCGGCGGTGCCGGCAAATTCGGAGTGAAGACGTCCAAGATGGTAGACAACGGCCGATACGGTATCGCGCTGCTTGCACGCAACACGGCAGCTGGTTCAATGTGGAAAAACATATTTTTCGAAACGAACACGTCTTGGGGGAACACCCTCGGCACCGTCTCCTCGGTCATCCGTTCTTCCAACTAATGTTGTGACGGATACCGTTCGGTTCTTCCCCCCCGATCCCCTTCACTTTGAGAAAGGATCGGTGCGACGCTCTGTAATTCACGTAGTATGTCGGTCATGAAAATCGCATTCATCGGACAAAAAGGAATACCGGCGAAATCCGGCGGAGTGGAAACCCACGTCGCCCATCTTGCCGCGCGTCTGGTGTCGCTCGGGCACGACGTGACCGTGTATGCGCGGCCGCGGTATTCCGACCCGAAAGTTCGCTCGTGGAAAGGCGTGCACGTAATCTCACTCCCGAGCATTCCCACGAAACACCTCGACGCGATATCGCATACCGCGATGGCGACGATGCATGCGCTGTTTTGCGGGTACGACGTGATCCATTATCAGTCCATCGGGCCGTCCGTCCTTTCCATCATCCCGAAACTGCTGCTCCGGAAAACGGTGATCATCTCCACCTTTCACAGCCTCGATTACGTTCACGGGAAGTGGGGCACGTTCGCGAGGGCCTGTCTGCGGCTCGCGGAACGTCTCACATGTGCCATCCCGACCCGTACCATCACCGTCTCGCGCGGTATGGCGGCGTACGCGAAAAAGCGGTACGGCAGGGACATCACGTATATACCGAACGGCGCGGAGGCGGTTACGGCCGCATCGACGGACATGCTCGGCGCGTTCGGCTTGAAGGAGAAGCGATATGTGCTCTCCGTGGCTCGGCTGGTCTCGCACAAGGGCATACACACGCTTATCCGGGCGTTCCTCGAGCTCGAGGATACCGGAAAGCTCCCGAACAATTTCAAGTTGGCCATCGTCGGCACCCATGCGGACACGCCGGGATACGAGCATCATCTGCGCAAGATGAGCGAAGGGCGCGACAGCGTGCTGTTCCTCGGCGAACAGTCCGGTGAGGCGCTTGCGGAACTTTTCACGAACGCCGCGATGTTCGTGCAGCCGTCCGAGGACGAGGGACTGTCAATCGCGCTTCTGGAGGCGATGAGCTACGGATTGCCGATCGTCGCGAGCCGTATTTCCGGCAACGAGGAGGCGCTCGGTGACGCCGGGGCGTACTTCGAACCGAGCGAGGTGGACGGATTGAAGGCACAGATGGCCAAATTGCTCAACCGTCAGGACAGGATGCTCGAATACGGTAACTCCGCGAAAACGCGCGCGACGGAAATCTATGGTTGGGAAGCGATCGCCAAGCAGACCGCCGCGCTCTATGAGCGGGAAGTGGCACACATCCGTAATTGAATCGAACACGATATGACTTCAGGAATCGACAACGCATCCGACACCATGAAAAGTCTCGTCTCCGGCGACCGATGGCGCACGTACGTGACCGTCGCTCTCGTCGTGTCATTCATTTCGTATTTTTTCGTCTCGGACGGATTCAACGGATATCGGGCGGATGCTTCGCTCCTGGTGATGTCCAAGGGACAGACCGGATCGTCCGCGCGGGAAATCGCCGAAAACGTCATGTCGTTTTCGAAGACCGACGCGTTTCATACGGCGTTTCTGAGTGACGCGGAGTCGATCCCGTCGTTCATGGCCAAGACCGCCCCGAACGACCTTTCGAACAACGCGAAGCGGACCGAGTTCGACACGTTGGTTTCCCTGAAAGCGTCCGATACGGGCAGCACGATCATCGTCAGCGGATACTCGAACAATCCCGATGATGCGAGCGCGATATCCCGGAGCGCGTCCCTAACGCTATCCAAATACGCGTCGAGATACTACAATATCAAGGAAGAAGCGGACTTTCGGATCGTCGACGGTCCGACGGTATCGCACGTCCGATCGGGAGTGCCGATCCGGGTGGCGGTAAGCGTCGCCGTCGGTATCGCCTTTACGGCCGTATTCTCCGTGTTGGTCTCGCTTTTGACCGCGATCGCCTCGTCCGTAAATACGTCGTCCATGACATCGTCGGTCGGTCGTTTCAGCGCGGATATGTTCCTTCCGAAGCGCCCGTCGTCGTCGGTACTCTCGGATTCCGTGGTCACCGACATCGCGGATCGCACGAATGACGAACATACCGAAGCGGAACTGGCAGTCGAAGCGATTCCGGAAGCGCGACCGATACTCGAGGAATCGAAACCGATCGAGGCTCCTCTCAGGACCGCGACTCTACCGGCTGCCGCCGGGACGAAGAAATCCACCGCGCCGCTCGACCTCCCGATCTATTCCGAGGAAGAGGCCAGGTTTTTGCAGGAATTCAGTTTCGAACCGTTCACCGAAGGGACCGAGGAAGGCGAAACGATCGAAGACGTATCCGCGGTTGCCGTCGCTCCCGTGGCGGAGCCGGTCGCCGTCCCGGCGGAACCGTCGACCGATACCGTGGAAGCCGAAGCGTTGCCCTCGCCGACCAAGGAAGAATACCAACGTCGTCTGAACCAGCTGCTTCGCGGATAATCGACGCACTAACCGTATGAATATGCATCGGATATCACGACCCAAAAATACGCGCCGACCCGTCATACTGACGGTCGTCTTTTCGACGCTGTTTCTCACGTGTTGGTTCCTGTTCTGGGAAGTGCGGAACCAAGGATATGCGTCCATCGCCAAACTGTTCGGCGCGTTGCCGATTTCGACCACCTCAAAAAACGATACGCAGGCGCTCGGATTCCTGGCGGACGCCGTGCTGCATACGAACGGTGCCGAGAAAACCTATCTCATACTGTTTCAGAACAATCTTGAACTCCGTCCCGGCGGCGGCTTCATCGGCTCGTTCGGCATTCTCAAGGTGCGCGACGGGCACGTGACGGAATTCACGACGCATGATACGGGCAATTTCGACGGTCGCATTCCGGACACGGTGCCGACGCCGTATCCGATGAAAGAGACATTGCATGTCTCCTCGTGGAAGTTCCGTGACTCGAACTGGGAACCGGATTTTCCGACCAACGCGCAACAGGCGGTCGAATTTTACAAGATGGGAAACGGACAGGAGACGTTCGACGGCGTCATCGGCATCACGGCCGACGTGTTGTCTTCGTTTCTGACCGTGACGGGTCCGGTGGAGGTGCCGGGGTATCCGGGCACGTACGGGTCCGACAACGCGATCCTCGACCTCGAACGACAGGTCGAACAGGGATATATCGACCAGAAGATCGATTTCGGCGAACGCAAATCCGTCCTCGGATTGCTCGGCACGCAGATTCTCGAGAAGGTGAAGTCGCTGCCGCCGCAGGACCTTTTGAAACTGTTCAAGGTCGTTCTCGGCGATCTCGATCGCAAGGACATCCAGCTCTCGTTTTCGGATGAGCGTCTCGAATCGTCGGTCCTCGCGGCCGGGTGGGGCGGTACGTTCGACGCGAAATGGAAGGATGATTTCCTTTCGGCGGTCGACGCGAACCTGAATGCCTGGAAGACCGATTCCGTCATGCGTCGCTCCATGCGTTACGAGGTCGACCTGTCCGGCGAGACTCCGAAGGCGCGACTCACCATCCATTACGAGAATACCGGAACCGAAAAGACCTTCATGGTGAAGGATTACCAGTCATATCTGCGTGTCTACGTTCCGGACGGAAGCTTCTTCCATTCGGTTATGGGCGGCGCGACCGATCCGGTCTACGGGACGTTCATGGGCAAGAAGTACGCCGGTACGCTCGTACAGGTGAAACTGGGACAATCGAAGGACGTCTTTTTCGAGTACGATCTGCCTAAAGGGCTCGATCGCGACTTTTACGATCTCAAGATCGCCCGTCAGGCCGGCACCGGAAACAATCCGGTCACCCTTTCGATTGTCAACAAGGACGGATCCCGGACCGAGCAGACCCTCGTCCTTGACCGCGACTTCGTGCTGAGCAAGACAGGGGACAGATAACCGGCCTATGTCGAGGCTACGGCGTGGCGAAGCGAGGAACGGGAAAGAGAAATATAAACAAGAAGTGCGTGGTGAGAAATGCGGAGTGAGAAGTGTGAAGTGAGAATAGAAACGAAAAAATTTCCAAAAGTTCCCCGTATCCATCCGGTCACTACCATATAATATTATATGGTAGTATGGATGCCGATATGATGATACCGGGCGTTTGGTAGTAGTCGAATGGAGAAAGTGGAAGGATATGACCGCGGAATAGGGGACCGGTACGTGAATTTTTCAGTGTAGATCGTTGTTTTCGGCGCAGGGGAGATGAGACTGCTCGTCGCCCGTGCGTCGGAGGGAAAAAGTATCTATTAACAATAAAGAAGGATGGTGAATGATGGAAAAAATTGAAGTTATATTTCCAAGCTTTACTTTTTCATGGAATGGGAAACAACCATTGCAGAAAGTAGTTTCGTCATTTGTCGCGGCTGGTGAAGCATGCGGATGGAGCATCGAGGAGAGAGACAGTCAAGAGGAGAAAATCTGGAATATCAATGATATTTTCAGGCCAGAACATTCCTTCAATGAAGCAGAAGAACTTGTTACGACTGAAATGATATTTGATCCAAATAAAGAAGACTATGACATTGGCGATGGCTTGAGATTTATGTGTGCTTCAAAGACGCTGGACTTTGAAGGGCTGGGGCCTCTGGTCGGAAAAAGGTTGGGTGAAGTTATGTTCGAAATCTGGCTTCAGCCGTTTCATCTGAGGAAGGAATACGATTTGTGTGATATGTATCTCGTATGGAACAGAGATTTCACTACGGAACGAGAATTTAAGTATCTGCGCCATATTCATGGAAAGATAAGACTTGAAGTCGAGTCGTTCTTACGAAATTTCAAAAATCAGTTGACAGCAATAGCGACGCCAAACGACCGGTCAAGTTGGTCGTGAAGTAATCCGTTTGTTGGTAATCAGCGTCATGGACCGTATCTATACGCGGTCTGTGGCGTTCATTTCAAACAATACAAACAGAGGATGGTGCAGGATGACCAAGCAAACAATCAAAGAAATAAAATTTGCCAGCTACTACTACAAGAATGAAATCAGGGATGCGTTGACCGAAGCTGCCAAACGTCGGAATTGGAGCGACCTTGCCGAATCGGAAGAGGGTCCGGCCGTGACGCGCATCACGACGGTGGTTGTCCGCGATGGGGGAACGGTGTCGCACATCGAGCATCATAAATGCCGCTTCTTCTGTTTTTCAACAGTACTGTCTCAAGCGGTGAATAACGCGCGTAAAGTGACAATAGAGTTGAAATTTTACGTTCCGAAAAAGGAGACCGCGAGAAATGGAAAGCGGTATAAAAAAATCCCATACGATTATTTTGCTGACGGTATTCCAACGGAATACATGGGTGATGAGGATGGTGTTTCCGGACTAGTGGATACGTTCGTGGATGATTTCATGCTGACTTTCGAGAAAATTCTCGATCAAAAGTGAATGTCGATCGAACCTTTGGCAGGCCGTACTCGAGTACGTGCCTGTTTTTTCTTCCATTTCGGGCATTTTCGGGGTAGAATGGCGACGATAGAGGAAGGAAACAATGATCAGATAACAGATAACAAGAAACAGGCGCCAGAGAGCGAAAACCGTTAATTGTTTAGCTCAGTTGTTTTGTTAATCGTTACCCATTCTTTCTTGACGTTCCCTGCTGTCTGTTTACTGTTATCTGTCATAATGTTCCCTGTTAGCTGCTGCATGTTATCTGTTATCTGTTGACTGCAATATGATTTTCGATTTCGTTTCCCTGTTTCCCGAAAGCTTCACATCGTACCTCGGCGTATCGATGCTCAACCGCGCCAAGGAAGACGGTCTGGTTTCTTTCGGTTTTGTAAATCCGCGAGACTACACGACCGACAAACATCGGACCGTGGACGACACGCCGTACGGTGGCGGGGCGGGGATGGTCATGAAGCCGGAGCCCTTGTTCGCGTGCGTGGAGGATCTGCTGGCGAAGTCGGACGTGGCGCGTGAACGGACGCGCGTGATACTGTTTTCCGCGAAAGGAAAACTGTTTTCGCAAAAAGATGCCCGGAGGCTCGTTTCCGGATATGATCGATTGATACTGGTATGTGGCCGATACGAGGGTGTGGATGAACGGGTGACGGAACATCTGGTCGACGAGGAACTGTCGATCGGAGATTATGTACTGACCGGCGGCGAGTTGCCGGCGATGATCGTGACCGACGCGGTGACGCGGCTTATTCCGGGAGTGCTCGGCAATGCAAAGAGCGCCGAGACCGAATCGCACAGTGAGGACGGCGTCTTGGAGCACCCGCAATACACCAAGCCCGAGGAATTCCGCGGCTTTCGGGTCCCGGAAACGCTTCTTTCCGGGCACCATGGGCAGATCGCCGCGTGGCGGACGGAGCATTCGAAACGTACGACCGAGGGCACCGAAATCAAAAAAGCATGAAGAATCCTCTCCATAAAAAGCCGGCCAAAAAAAACACGGGAATCAAACCGGCATCGCGACAGACGGTCGACCGGCAGTTTTTACTGACCGTGTTCCTCCTGCTCGGCGTCGGACTCATCATGGTCGGAAGCGCGGGTGTGGCCTATGGCAACCTGCGTTTCGCGGACGGCTACTATTTTTTCAAACGGCAACTCCTCGGTGTCGGTATCGGTCTTGTCGCGATGATCGTGACGGTTCGCATCCCGTACCGGTTCTGGCGCAAGGCGTCCATTCCTTTGTTCATCGCCGGTATCGGGCTCCTCGTCATGGTGCTCATTCCCGGCATAGGTTCGACGGCGTACGGGGCGGCACGCTGGATATCGCTCGGTCCCGTATCGTTCCAGCCCTCCGAAGTCATGAAACTCGCCCTCATCGTCTATCTGTCCGCGTTCTTTTCCGGGAAGGCGGAGACGAGGAAATCCGATTTTCTCGAGGGTGCGTTGCCCTTCGTCATCGTGATGGGACTGATCGGGTTCCTTATCATGAAACAGCCCGATGCCGGGACGCTCGGTATCCTGTTCGTCATCGCGTTCGCGGTCTTCTACGCGTCCGGGACGAAACTGTCGCACCTCGCGATCCTCGTGGGCGTCGGTCTTGTCGGCATTATGGGACTCGTCATCGCGGCGCCGTATCGCATGCGGCGGTTTCTCGTCTTTCTCGATTCCGATCACGATCCGAGCGGCGCCGGATACCAGATGAAACAGGCACTCATCGCGCTCGGTTCGGGCGGCATCTTCGGCGTCGGACTCGGTCACGGTCAGCAGAAGTTCCTGTATCTTCCCGAACCGATGACGGATTCGATCTTCGCGGTGACCGGCGAGGAACTCGGACTGCTCGGCTGTTCGGCGATCGTCGCGCTGTTCCTGTTCTTCGCATATCGCGGTTTCCGCATCGCGCGCATGGCCCCGGACGATTTCGGGAGATTGCTCGCGGTGGGTATCGTCTCGTGGGTCGTGTTCCAGGCGTTCATGAACATCTTCGCGATCTCCGGACTGATGCCGCTTACCGGCATCCCGCTCCCGCTTATCAGCTACGGAGGGACGTCGGTCGCCGTCACGCTTGCCGCGATCGGCATATTGCTCAACATCTCCAAAGGCACTACAATGGAGGAGTGAAGTCAATCGTAATCCCGGCGTATGATCAACCAGGAAAAGAAACGAATCGTGCTGACCGGAGGGCTTTCCGGCGGTCACGTATATCCGCTCGTCGCGGTAGCGAGGGCGATACGGACCGAGACGACCGACCCGGTGAAGTTCCTCTATATTGGATCCAAAGGCACCTTCGAGGACAAGGCCATGCACGATGACGGTATCAAGACGCGCTATATCCTTTCCGGAAAAGTGCGGCGGTATTTCTCCTTGATGAACCTGATCGACCCGTTCAAGGGGATCATCGGATTCGTCCAGTCCTTGTGGCACCTGTATTTTTTCATGCCCGACGTGGTGTTCGCGAAGGGCGGATCCGTGTCGCTTCCGGTCTGCCTGGCGGCATACGTGTATCATATCCCGTTCGTCATCCACGATTCGGACGCGGTCGCCGGATTGGCCAACCGGTTTCTCTCGTGGTTCGCGGCCCGCATCGCGGTCGCCTATCCCTACACGCTCACGTTCTTTGCCCAGGATAAGACCGCACTCACCGGCAATCCCATTCGCGAAGAGATCATAAACGGCGACGCACATCGCTGTGATGCCCGTTTCATGTTCTCGCCGGAGCGTCCGGTCGTGCTCGTCCTCGGCGGCAGTCTCGGCGCGCATTCGCTCAACAAGGCCGTGGCGAAGATCCTTCCCGATCTGCTTCGCGAAGCGCAGGTGTTGCATCAGACCGGAGACAACAATCATCACGAGACGGTCGCCCTCGTCGCGGAATACGGCATCAAGGCCGGTCGCGGGGGATATCATGCGGTGCCGTTTTTGCACGGGCAGGATCTTTCCGACGCGTTCGCCCGGGCCGATCTTGTCGTCTCGCGGGCCGGAGCGTCGGCCATTACCGAACTGGCCGCGTGCGGCAAGGCGGCGATCCTGGTACCGCTTCCCTCGGCCGCGAACGACGAACAGCGCATGAACGCGTACGAGGTTGCCAAGGTCGGCGGAGCTATCGTACTCGAAGAACAGAACCTCGGTGAGCACATGCTGCTTTCGAAGATCGAAGCGGTCATGCGCGACCCGATCCTGCGCGCGGACATCGCGAAGAAGATCCGCGTGTTCCATAACCCGAAGGCGGCGGAAATGATCGCCGAGGGCGTCCTATCACTTACCTGATCGCATGTCGAAAAAGATCCATATCGTCGGTATCGAGGGGGCGGGTACGTCGGCATTGGCAACGGTATACGGTCGTCTGGGCTATCGTGTGACCGGATCGGATGCCGGTGATCGGTTTTATGCTTCCGTACTGGAACAGGAGGGCATACCGGTGGAGCCGACATTTGCGCCCGAGCATGTCCCATCGGACGCTGATTTTGTCGTATATTCCACCGCGTATGCCGATTCGGTCGAGGTCGCGCGCGCCCGCGAGCTCGGACTCACGACGCTGTCCTATCCGGAAGCGGTGGGTGAACTCACGCAAGAGAAGATGAGTCTCCTCGTGACCGGCACGCACGGAAAGACCACGACGTCGGCGATGCTGGCCCAAGCGCTCGTCTGTGCCGGCGAGGATCCCGTCGCCATCATCGGAAGCCGGGTCCGTTCCTGGCAGGGGAATTCACTTTCCGGTTCCGGTCGTTTTTTCGTACTCGAGGCGGACGAATATCAGGACAAACTTTCCCACTATCTGCCGTTCGCCGCGATCCTGACGAGCGTCGATTGGGACCATCCCGATTATTTTCCGGATCAACGGAGCTACCGCAAGACGTTCCAGCGGTTCGTGAACCGTATCCCGCGCCACGGCGCGTTGGTCTACTGTTGTGATTCCTCGTCGGTCGTATCCGTCGTATCGGAAGCGTCGTGCCGGCGCATCTCGTACGGCTTTCATGCCGATGCCGAATATCGAATCGTCTCGTACGGCACGTCGGGTACGGAAACGGTGGGTACGACATTCGAAATCATCCACGAGGGCGTGTCGCTCGGAACATATACGCTCAGGATTCCCGGGAGGCACAACGCGCAGAACGCCGCCGCGGTCGTGGCGCTCACGTCGTTTTTGAAACTCGATCTGGAATCAGTCCGAGCCGGACTCGCGGATTTTTCGGGTACGGCACGGCGGAGCGAATACGTGGGCGAGTACCGCGGCGCGCCGGTCTACGACGATTACGCACATCATCCGGAAGAGCTCCGTGTGACCTTGGCCGCTTTCAGGGAAGCGTATCCCGACAAGCGGATCGTCGCGGTCTTTCATCCACACACGTTCACAAGAACTTTGGCACTCTTGCCCGAGTTCGCACAGAGTTTCGACGATGCGAATTATGTCGTCGTCCTTGATATCTATGGGAGCGCCAGGGAAACCGCTGGCGGTGTATCCTCTTCGGAGCTTGTCGACGGGATTAATCGCTTTGTCCGGGATAAGGCGGAATACGTTCCGACGATTCCCGAAGCGATCGAAAAACTGAAGAAATCAATCGGAAAAGGCGACCTGCTCATCACATTCGGTGCCGGCGACGTGTGGAAAGTCGCCGAAGGAGTGGCGGGGAAACGCAAGTAGTGTCGTATGAATGAAATATTCGAAAATTTGACGGTTTCGAAAAAGGATCCGAAGAAACATACTTCCATTGATTTTAAAAGGGGAAATCAGTTGGAAGGAGGGGATTCAAGACAAGAATATACGCGTTTGTCCGATGATATTGCTGAACAATTCATCTGCGATGCCGTCGATATCGAAAAGCTCGTTATGAACCTTCAATGGATCGGGAAAAATCACACCGATGAAGACAGATCGAACGAAGTGCGGGCGCTCGCCCGACTCGTACTCGAATTACGCAATGATATTGGCACATACGATACTATCGTGAGCGATGATGCAAGCGGACGACTTCCGGCTCTATTTCTTCATGATATCGCCGGCCGTAAGCGTAAACTCGAGGGGAAAAAAGATGAGACCATGATCTATTTCGTCGCCGGAGGACAGTCAGTTGATTCGGAAGGCAAGGCAGCAGCGCAGGAATTCGTCTCTTCGCGCAAAGCTTCGATGGGACGATTGCTGCTCGTAACGGAACTTGTAATTTCGGGAGAGAGTATCAGATGGTTGGCGGATATCTTCATGAGGGAAGGATTGCGCTTCGATATCGCCTGTGTATCCTCGATCAAACCCGCTGATCGTTTTATCGGAAATGGGATACCTGGAATGGAAAGGATGCGGTATGGATCCATCGGGGACGAGGGCCTCGTGTTCACAAGGAAAAATGGGAATGGCGTCGAAAAAATGGATAACGAGGAATTCACAGCGAAGGAGTCGCACTTGCGGGCCCATCCGAAGCGAAATTCCGATGATTACGAAGCAAAACGTGCCGCTCGAGCAGACATGAAATACCTCGCGCAAGAATTGTCAAAACTCCTATAGGTTATATCTTGAAATCAGTATTGAAAAATAATCTGTGAAAAAGACGAGGCGTCGCGATGTGAAGAAGTGAACATTGACGGAAACGCGATTATCGGATTTATACCGTTTCATGGTATACTGCGGACATAGAGAGTATGAAGCGGGGACTATTATCCACTTCCTATGGAATTCAAGGAGAATGAACGAATGGACGCGCATACGACGTTCCGTATCGGAGGACCGGCGAAGCTGTATGTCGAGGTGTCTTCCGCGAGCGAACTTGTCACGGCGCTCGACTGCGCCGAACGTGAGCATCTCCCCGTGTACATATTTTCCGGCGGGAGCAATATCCTGTTTTCTGATCGGGGATACCGCGGCATGGTGATCAGGATAACCATACGCGGACTTCACGTGCGTACGGACGGATCGGTATCCGTCGGTGCGGGCGAGACGCTGCTCGACACTGTCATGGCATGCTGTGAGGCGGGACTGTCCGGGATCGAACGGCTTGCCGGTGTGCCGGGATCGGTAGGCGGAGCCATATACGGGAATGTCGGCGCGTTCGGAACCGAAATGGGATCATTCGTCGTTTCCGTTAAGGCGTTTCATCGTCGGACCGGAGAAGTGAAGGAATTCAAACGCAAGGATTGCCAATTCGATTACCGGACGAGCATATTCAAGAAGGATCACGACCTGATCATCCTGTCCTCGGAGTTCGTGATGACGACGGGACACGACCCGTCCAGTCTGCTGTCCGTTACCAGGCAGGTGCGGGAACAACGCGAGGAAACGCATCCGCAGGACGTGTTCTGTGCGGGTTCGTTTTTCATGAATCCGGTCATTTTCGACCAGAAACTCCGTGACGAGTTCAGTAAGGATTCGGGAAAAGTCCCGAAGGATTCGAAACTCCCGGCAGGGTGGCTTATCGATCAGGTGGGACTCCGTGGAAAGACGATCGGGCATGCCAAGGTGAGTGAGCTTCATCCGAATTATATCCTCAACACCGGCGGAGCGACCGCGGAAGACGTCCTGACGCTCGTCTCCATCGTCAAACAGCGGGTTCGCGACGAATTGAACACCCAACTGCAAGAAGAAGTGCAATTCGTCGGATTCGGAACCGATAAATCAGCATAAAGCGCTTACAATAGACCTTTTTATTGCAAACAACCCTTCACGGACTTCGTATCCATGGTATACTTGGTGAGGAGTAACCCCTAACACAGAGAGGTATGAAGACTCAGTTTTTGGCAAAGGATACGACTATTCGGGAAGAATCGAAGGAATACATACTCAAGCGGCTTTCCGAGATAGAAGACCTGTTCCGTGAAGATTCGTTGTTCGAAATAGAAGTCGACAAGGATAAGAAGCATTTTTACCGTGTCGAGGTGAATATCCATGAGCCGAATAAGCTCTATCGGGCCGAGGAAACGTCCGAGAGCGTCGAAGGTTCCATAGATATGGTCATCGACAAACTCCGAGTACAGATAGTCCGGGATAAGGGTAAAAGACGCGATCTTCAGGATCGAGGCGCCCGATCGATAAAGAAAAAGATCGTTCTCGACGAATCCGCGAGGTTTTAAGACGAAAATCAGATAGCAGAAAGCCCTTCCAGAGTCAGGCCGCATAGCCTTTGACGCGGAGGGTTTTTGCTTCTACAATAGGAAAGAAGTGATAAGAAGTCTATAAAGTCCATAAAGCATGCCCCGTGACCGATCCGCCGGCTGGTGGAGAGGTTTTACTGGGTTCAAAGCCTGTATAAAGTATTGAGTCCATCAAGTCATTAAGAGCCCATCCTAATAGGGTCTCCGTCACGAGCCGTACGATCTTCGAGCGGAAAGGCGGGTAACCAGCGGAGCCTCTCCGTAGATACGGCGACAAGGGGTACGCGCGTGTACGCCGGAAATCGTAGGCGCAGGAGGTATGTTCCTAACGGATAGGCTTTACATCAAAAGTTGAGACATAGAGTATCTGTCACTCCGGTTATCAGTTGTATGTTGTGAGTCGCCAGTTCTTCATTGTTTATAGTTATTATGGAGCTTTTCAAGAAACTGTTCGGATCGAACGAACGCGAAATCGGGAATATGAGACCCATCGTCACGGCAGTGAACGCTCTTTCGTCGAATCTGGAAACGCTTTCCGACGAGGCGCTCCAAGCCAAGACCGAAGAGTTCCGTACGCGACTTTCCAAAGGTGAGACCGAGGACGATATATTACCCGAAGCGTTCGCGGTCGTGCGTGAGGCTGCGCGTCGAACCATTCCCCAGCGACATTACGATGTTCAAATCCTAGGTGGGATCGTTCTACATCAGGGAAAGATCGCCGAGATGAAGACTGGAGAGGGTAAGACGTTGACGTCGACTTTGGCGGTATATCTCAACGCGCTTTCGGGCAAGGGTGTGCACTTGGTCACCGTGAACGATTACCTGGCCAAACGCGACTCAAACTGGATGGGTCGCGTGTATCATTTCCTCGGGCTCTCGACCGCGTGTATCTTGCAACAGGGTATCTCATACCGATACGAGCCGAACGTCATCGACGACAACGAAGTGACGGTCGAGGTCGAGAACCTCGTGCCGGTGACCCGTCGCGAGGCGTATGCGGCCGACATCACCTACGGAACGAACAACGAGTTCGGCTTCGATTATCTTCGTGACAACATGGTCCGGGACCGGTCCGAGATGGTCCAGCGCCCGCTTCATTACGCGATCGTGGACGAGGTAGACTCCATCCTGATCGATGAGGCGCGTACGCCGCTCATCATTTCCGCGCCGGATGTGGAATCCACGAAACTCTATCAGACCTTCGCCAATATCGTGCCACGCCTACGGCCCGAGGAGGATTTCGTGCTCGACGAGAAATTCAAGAGCGTGACCCTGACGGACCAGGGCATCACCCGCGTCGAGGAACTTCTCGGCATGCCGAATCTCTACGATCAGGGAAATATCCGCTACGTGCACAACCTGGAGCAGTCGCTCAAGGCGCAGTTCGTGTTCCACCTCGATCGTGATTACGTGGTGCGCGACGGACAAGTACTTATCGTGGACGACTTTACGGGGCGCATCATGGAGGGTCGCCGGTACAGTGAAGGGCTGCATCAGGCCATCGAGGCCAAGGAAGGCGTCGCCGTGCAGCGCGAATCGCGCACGCTCGCGACCATCACGTTTCAGAACTATTTTCGCCTGTATGCCAAGCTCGGCGGCATGACGGGTACCGCCACCACGTCGGCCGAGGAATTCGCGAAAGTCTACAAGCTCGACGTAGTCGAGATTCCCACGAACCAACAGATGATCCGCCGCGACCTGCAAGACATCATCTACAAGACCGAGGAGATGAAATTCAAGAAGATCGCCGAGGGGGTGAAGGAACTGCACGCGACCGGACAGCCGGTCCTTATCGGAACCATCGCGATCGAAAAATCAGAATACCTCTCTGCGCTCCTCGATCGCGAAGGAGTGAAGCATGACGTCCTGAACGCCAAGCAGCACGAGCGCGAGGCATCTATTATCGCCGGAGCGGGTCAGAAGGGCGCGGTGACCATCGCCACGAACATGGCCGGACGAGGGACCGACATCAAGCTCGGCGAAGGAGTACGCGAAATCGGCGGACTTGCGATCATCGGTACGGAACGGCACGAGGCGCGACGCATCGACAACCAGCTCCGCGGACGCGCCGGCCGTCAGGGCGATCCGGGACTCACGCAATTTTACATCTCACTCGAGGACGAACTGATGCGCCGGTTCGGCGGTGACCGGCTCAAGAACATGATGAATACCATGGGACTGCCGGATGAGGAGCCGATCGAAAGCGGTGCGATTTCCAAAATGATCGAGAGCGCCCAGACGAAGATCGAAGGGTTCAACTTCGACATACGAAAACACGTCCTCGAGTACGACGACGTGATGAACAAGCAGCGCGAGGTCGTGTACCGCAGGCGCCGCGTATCGCTCGATTCGGAAGACATGACAGGCGAGACCGAACGGTTGCTCACCGAGGAATTCGACAAGATGATCGCCTTCCACTGCGCCGGTTCCGAATCCGAATGGGCGGTCTCCGAGATCGCGGTCGAAGCGAACGGACTTTTCCCGACGCTCGACGAGCAGGCGACCCGACAGACGTTCGAGAAGATCCGCGACGACCGTTCCAAAGACGAGGCGGAAAAGCGCTCCCTGATCCGTGAAACGGTCATGGAAGAAGGGAAGAAAGTGCTGCTTTCCAAGGGGCTCGCGCTCGGCGATTCGTGGCAGGTCATCCAGAAGGCGCTCTATCTGCAGTCACTCGACACCTTGTGGATGAACCATCTCGACGAGATCGAATATCTCCGTCAGGGTATCGGATTGCGAGGATACGGGCAACGCGATCCGCTCGTCGAATACAAGCGCGAGGCGTTCAACCTGTTCACCGGACTGCTTGATGCGGTTCGCAAGACCTATCTCATGACCATACTCAAGATCGAGACCGTCGCGGCAGAAACGGTGGCCGCCGCCGCACCCGCCCCGCAGCTCGTGTTCTCGGGCGCGTCCGACACGATCGAATCGTTCGGTGCCGCGGAAAACGGCTCCGAAGAGAAGAAAGAGACGGTCAAGAGCGAACCGATCCATGCCGAACATTCCGTCGGCCGCAACGACCCCTGCCCGTGCGGAGCGATCAATCCGTCAACCGGCGAAGTGTACAAGTGGAAAAAATGCGGAATGATTAACGCGAAACATCACAAAATGTAAGCGCAGTCTCGCCGAAGCGCCCCGCGAAGGTGGGTGGGAGCGGAAAGAAATACAAGAAATGTCATGGGAAGTGAACGATCTCGAAATGATACGGATATGAAACCGCTGCTTACGAAGGTGGTCGTCTGGCTCGTGATGGTGAACGTGTTCGCGCCCGCGGCGCACAACAGCTTCAGCCTGAATCAGGCCACCGCGTACACATGGATCACCCCGGAACGGTTTCCGGTGAACCAGAGCTTCGACCTGGTCGACATGCATGACCGATGGGATACGCATTGGTACAAGGAGATCGTAAACAACGGGTATCATCTCGAGCAAAACGATACGCTTTCGGACGTGGTCTTTTTCCCGCTCTATCCGTTCCTCATCAAGGTCGTCGGGACGATCTTTCTCGGAAACTACGTGCTTGCCGGGTGGCTCATCAGCATGGCGGCGCTCATCGCCGGATGTGCGTACCTGTATGCGTTGGTCAGGGAATTCCATCCGGAAATCGATCCGGAACTACCGGTACTGCTCATGTTGGTCTTTCCGACGGCGTTTTTCTTCACTATCGTCTATACCGAAGCGATCTTTTTTCTGTTCACGGTGGCGTGTTTCTATTACGTATTCAAGAAGCGGTTCATGACGGCGGGCCTCTTCGCGCTTTTCGGTGCGCTCACTCACAGCAACGGCGTGTTCCTCGGTCTGCCGATACTCTGGGAAACCGTTCGACTCTTCGGATGGAAGGATGCCCTTTTTTCGAAGCGTATCCTGCCGATGACATTTCCCGCGATCGGGATGTTCTCCTTCCTGCTTTATGATTACCTGAAATTCCGGGATTTCTGGTTGTTCTTCAAGATCGAAAGCGCATGGGGACGATCGTTCTCGGTCAACTGGGAACATTTTTCCACCTTTTCGCACCCGGCGATCGTGAACCTGTGTATCGACAGCGCGTTTACCGTCCTTATCATCGCAGCGATCGTCCTCGTCTGGAAAAAACTCTCACCCTTGTACAGCGTGTTCATGTCGCTCACCGTGCTTGCGGCGCTTACCTCGGGTACGCTCATGAGTATCGGCCGATACAGTCTCGTGCTCTTTCCGCTGTTTATCCTGCTCGCGCGGATCAAGAATCAGACCGTTTTGCAGGCGTGGATATTCGGATCGGTACTTTTCCTGGCGATGGATATCGTCCTTTTCGTGAACAATTATTGGGCGGGATGATGTCACGACCGAAATCAAAGAACAGGCATATGAGAGTGGAAACCGGAAATCTGAATACGGAGAATAGTGAATATCCCGCCCGGAAGGGATGGGTCGTGGGCGACCTCGTACCTGAAATGTCGCTGATGCATTCCGATGATGTCTCCTTGAAATGGGTGACGCATGCCAAAGGCACGAAGAAATCATCCGGAGCGGATTTGGATACCGAAACGCGCACGATAACGCTGCTTCTTTCCGGGTCGTGGCTGACGCGGTTCTCCGGGGATGGGAAAGCAATCATACTCTCCACGCCGGGGGACTACCTGACGTATGAAGGCGCGGCACTTCACGAGAATGAGGCTTTGGAGGAGAGTCGTCTGATCGTTTTCCGTTGGACGGAACGTCGTTGATACGCATAGGATCGATGGCTATGTTGTGGATATTTCAAAAGTTACATTTGATACGCGATAGCGTATCAAATGTAACTCCGGTTACAGGCTTCACGTTGTAAAGAAGGGAGAAAAATCGGATCGGAAGCGGCTCTGTTTCCGGAATACGTTGCGGGATGCATCGATAGTCGAGGAATTCGTAGCATAAAAAAAATCCATAAGGCTCGGATTATCTGGCTGTGTAATAATGACGAATTATGCCTATCCTTGAAAAACAATCGGAATGGCGGTGGATGGAAGTGGCGAGAGAGGTCGCCATGAAAGCGACCTGCAAACGGTCAAAGTGCGGTGCAGTTATCGTTCATGCCGGCACAATCATCGGAGAGGGATATAATTCTCCGCCGGGAGAGCTGGAATCGAGACGACGATGTTCGTCCGAGAAATCATCATATGATCCGAAGGTGACCGATAAGACCTGTTGCGTTCATGCCGAGGAGCGCGCGATCATGGACGCACTTCGCAGAAATTCCGATAAACTATCCGGTTCGCGACTGTATTTTATCCGACTTGATGGGAACGGCAGTCCGAGGTTCGCAGGCGAGCCATACTGTACCATCTGTAGCAAGATGGCGCTCGATGTCGGAGTAGGAGAATTCGTCTTGTGGCGCGAAGAGGGTATGGTCTCCTATCCGACCGACGCGTACGATGAAATCTCTTGCCGCTATAAGGCGGAATGAGAAAAATCTGAAGTCTTATTGAAAAGAGGAATTCGTAGAATAAAAAAATCCACAAGGCTCGGATTATCTGGCTGATGAAGGCCGGACGTCCGAGCGCTTGCGGCGCGCATCCCGCTGAGGGCGGGATAGAAATTGAGGCGAAACGAATGAATGGATTAAGGAGAACCCATGATAAAAAACTCCTTTCTTCATTCGATCCCGCGATCGACATGCGGGGAATTATGAATGGAGATCCTTCTTAGTACCAGTAAGAATCATCCGCTTCGCCAAATATCGGGAAAAAGAACTGTGAAAGCATCGTAACGAGCGAGACGATTCCTGTCAAGGGCGCCTACCTATACGGCGAAATCCAATTCAGAATGAGGTAAAAAAATACCGGCCAATCCACAGTCTTGTTTGTATAGGTACTTATATACAAGACTCTGAATCGGACCGGTTCGGCTTTTTGGTTGAAGCTTTATTTGCTGATGAAGCTTCAATTATCAAAAAGCCATATATACGAAAGATTCGGATCGCTTTTTTATAAGAGATCCCCAGAACTCTTATCATCCGACGATATTCCTCTTTCGTTTCCAACATTCATCAATGTGATGACCTCAAACACCCTATTAATGAACGCGTAGAGATGATACACGCATATCGGAACTTTGTCAAGCGGGAATTTGACCGCAATTGAAGCGAAATCAGGCGAAGAGTCAAGAATGTATGTTGTAATGATGAATTCAGCCAAATATGGTTGAAAAAATGCATCTATAATCCATTTTTCTTGTCTCTCTCTTTGACTTCGCAAGTCGACTTCCATAGACTGAAAAAGACTGATCATAACGCCATGGAATACCGAGATATCGCAAACTATGATTATCATCTCCCACCGGAGCTGATCCGCAAGCGGGGAGTCGAGCCACGGGACGCTGCCCGTCTGTTCGTGTACGATACGGCCAAAGGTACGGTCACACATGACACGTTCGCGAATCTTGCCGCGTACTTGCCACACCGATCGGCCGTCGTCATAAACGAGACCCGCGTCGTGCCGGCCCGGCTCATGCTCCACAAGGAGACCGGTGGCAAAATAGAGGTATTCGTGCTCGTTAACGAGATGAATGGCCCCGAGGAAGATATTCCGGTCCTCGTCGATCGGAAGTGTGTTCCCGGGATGAAGCTGTCCTTTCCGGACGGCAGCTTTTTCGATGTCGTTTCCAAACAGGAGAACCGGTTCTTCGTACGGCTTCGGTCAAAGCGGACGCTCGACGATCTGTTGCAGGCGTACGGATCGACGCCGATTCCGCACTACTTGGAAACCGGAACTGAAAAACGTGATGAAGCGGAACTTCGAAAACGCTATCAGACCGTCTTCGCGGAATCGGGAGCGTCGGTCGCGGCGCCGACCGCGTCGCTTCACTTCACGGACCGGGTTTTCGGATCGCTGGATGCGAAAGGGATAAAAATCGTCCGTGTGGGGCTCGACGTGGGACTGGGCACGTTCGCGCCGCTTCGCGAGGAGAACTTCGATACGAAAACGCTCCATCGGGAACGGATCACCGTATCGGACAAGGCAGCGGATGATCTGAATTTCGCGAAAGATGAGCGGCGTCCTATCGTCGCCGTCGGTACGACCGCGCTCCGAACACTCGAATCGGTTGTCGGATCTCGTCACGACCGTATGCTTGAAACGATCCAATCCTCCCACCCCTCACCTCATCACGTCGTTCGCGAACGACGTGCCAAGCAGGGCTACGGGAGCTCCCCTTCCCAAAGGGACCCCGTTGGGGCTGGTAGGGGAGCAGGAGATATTCATGAGCGTAATCAGGATGTGTGTGATGGGAATACTCAGGAATTTCATCCGTATTCGGGTGAGACCGACATCTTCATATTCCCACCGCACCGGTTCGGTTCGGCGGACATTCTCGTGACGAATTTCCATTTGCCACAAAGCTCGCTCATGCTCCTGGTCGACGCGTTCCTTTTAGACAAAGGTTCCAAGCGCAATCTCGTATCGCTCTATGAGGAGGCGATCCGCGAAGGATATGCCTTCTATTCCTTCGGTGACTCGATGGTGATTCTATAATCACACAAGGCGAAGTTGACGGTTCGAAGCGCAGCCGATATGCTTTCAACGAAAAGAAAACCTAACGAAGGAGTTTAACAATGTGGAGAAAGAACACCGTTATTGAATACCGGGAGACACCCTCTGCGGATGTTCTTCGTGAGATGATACGTAAGTCGCTTCCGGAGGTCTTTCCGGTCGGTGGGGTCGTAGAAGTGACGATCGCGACACCGGCTTTCCTCGATGCCATATCGAAACCCTCGTCGGATCCGAAACGAACCGTTTGGGACCTGATGCCCGTGCTCTATGTCGAGCCGTTCGGTCAGGGTCACAACGGTCTGACACTTGGATATACAGGAACCGTTTACGCTGATTCCAGTCAATTGGCAGAATCGATCGTGAATATTATCCTTGCAAACGAGTCCGAGTGGAAGAGCCGGTATATCGGATGGTCGGCGGCATATCATTCGTCAAAGAATCTGATTACGTGCGAGTCGGACATCGCCTATGTCCTGCGAACAGTGCGAAGGAAAACCGCTCCATGGCTGTATGTCTCGTTTTCTCGGAAATGATCTCGTTTCCGATCGTTGTAAGATCATCCGCCGGTGGATGGTCTTTTTTTCTGACCGGAAGCGATACTGCCGCTCGTATTTTCGGCGTATGATATACTGAAACCAGCGTGATCTCATATTCATCGCGTATGATATACGACAAATTGGTTCGGGACCGGATCCCGGAAATTATCGGGGCAAAGGGAGGGGAATGCTCGTTTCATATCGCCTCCGACACGGAATACGAAACGAAGCTGTATGAAAAGCTCCGCGAGTAGACGGACGAGCTGATCCGTGACAGAAGTATCGGGGGAATCGCCGATGTGCTCGAGGTCGTCGACGCGATCATCGCGTTGCAGGGGCTTTCCCATGAGGAGGTTCGAATCATACGGGATCGGAAACGGGAAGATCGCGGCGGATTCGACGGACGTATCATATTGGAGGAATCCTGATATGAGTGAATCACGGACCGTCGTCATACTCGGCGCGAGTGACAAGCCTGAGCGATATTCGAACAGGGCGCAGAAGCTTCTTTCGGAACAAGGATACGTCGTTGTGCCCGTACACCCGAGCACGCGATCGATAGAAGGAGTGCTGGTTTTCGGTTCACTCGCGGAAGCGAAACGACACCCTGACGCACTGACGGTGTACGTGAAGCCGGAAACGGGCTCGATGCTTGTCGACGAGATCGTATCTCTCGCTCCGTCGATTGTCATCCTGAATCCGGGCGCCGAAAATCCCGCATTGGAGTCGGCACTCGATAAAGCAAGGATACCGTATATTCACGCCTGCACGGTCATGTTGCTTACAACCGGAAGATTTGAAAGCGTCGTTTTTCATGTCTGAACATTTGATGCTCACCAACACGTATATGAAAGAACCACAGCCGAAGATCATTCCGTTCGAGAAGGTGCTGAAAATGCAGGATCAGCAGGATCGGGAGTCGGTACAAAGATTGAAGAAATCGATCGAGACATTGAAAGAAATGAAAAAGCGGTATGAAGAATGGCGGGCGATCGCGCTTGAACAGGGAGATGAGAGAAGTGCCGCACTGTACGAGAGTGAGATGACTGATTACGACATACTCATTATCGAAGCGAAATCGTTGGAAGGTGAAGCGGAATTGGCTTCGATAGACCGGTGGCAGCGTCATTTCAACCAAGTCATGGATGTCGAGCATGACTTGATGCAAGAATCGATATTGCAAGATATCAAGGAAGAGATCGAGAATATAAATTCCGAATTGGAATTCCTGTCGGTATCGATCGACTCGATGGAAGAAGGGGCGGACAAGAAAAAAGATATGGCGAAAATCAAGGATTTACAGACTGAACGCAAGTCGCTGGAACTCACATTGAAGCGTCACGATGAAAATACGCCGGACAAGGACGACGAAGATGATGTTGATTTGGAGTAAATGCAGTGATGACGAATCGATACGAATCTCTCTTTCCGATATACGATATGAAATCGTTCCGGGTACTCAAAATCGTTTCCATACTGTGCTCGGTGGCGATCGGCCTCTTCGCGGCGTTTTGGTCCATGAACGGGGTGGAGACGCTCTTTCCGTCCGTGTCCGCCGCTTCCGCGTCCGATACGGTACGGACGCCGACCGATCCCGTGCTGATCCGTTTTTCCGAACCGCTGTCGGACCGCGGATCGATCGGCGCGGTGTCTGTCGTTCCGTCGCGACCGTTTCAGACCGAGTGGCGTGACGGTGGCAAGACACTCGCGGTGCTGCCGCTTGACCGGTGGGATCCCGGGTCCCGGTATAGCATCAATCTGGCCGGCGGCAAGGACGGATATTTGAAAACCGTCCCCTCGGCCTCATTTCCGTTCTCGGTGCCCGATTACCCGAATCTGCTCTCATTCCAACCGGCAAACGGCGCGACCGACGTGCTGCTCGACATAGAAGACCCGATCACGGTCTCTCTCGACCGTTCAGCGTCGGATTTCTATCTTGACTTCCGTTTATCGCCGACATTTCAGGTCGCGTACGAGAACGATCCGGACAAGACAACGTTTCGTATATTGCCCAAGGAGCCGCTTCGCTCAGATACGGAATATGTCTTGTCCGTGTACGCGAAATGGCGCAGCGAGTCGGACGGTACGTACCGGTTGCTCGGCGAGACACGATTCCGTACCGTGGCGGAACAGCCGGCCGAGTGGGCCAAAGACATCAATGAGCGCGCGATACAGGCGAAACGGTACGCACATCCGTTGCGGACGGTCGGTAAATATATCGATATCAACCTGGAGAATCAGATCATGATGATCTTCCAGGACGGGGTCGTACAGGATGCATATCCTATCTCGTCGGGCAAACGTGGCATGGAGACTCCGAAGGGGGAATACGCGATACGCAACAAGGCCGACAGGGCGTGGTCCAAGGCGTACGGACTCTTTATGCCGAACTGGATGGCACTCGTGCCCGATGGGAAATTCGGCATTCATGAGCTTCCGGAATGGCCCGGCGGCTACAAAGAAGGGGCGAATCACCTGGGTATTCCGGTTTCACACGGATGTGTGCGCCTCGGGGTCGGTCCGGCCAAACGCGTTTTCGATTGGACCGAGATCGGGACCGTTGCGATTGTCCACTGACGTTCATGGAGCGTGCTAGTGCGTCTTCAAGATGTCTTCGTTGCCAGAAATCGGCTTTTTCGTGCTCCTCTGGATAATTATCCGCCCCTATGGTATATTTCCGGTATATCCCTGGTCGGTAAACCGGCCGTTTTTTATGGGATTCCGGAGGGCATTTCAGGCAACGATAATCCGAAAACGCGCTGATTCCGTATGAACCAAGTGATCGTGATGGCAGGAGGGAAAGGGACCAGGATGAACATGACGGACATACCCAAGACGATGATACGAGTCGAAGGCAAACCGATCGTCGAGTATATCGTGGAAGCGGCCGAGAGCGCGGTACCGGAAACCAAACCGGTCGTCATCGTCGGATTCCAGGGCCATACCATACAAGCGTACCTCGGAGACCGAGTAATCTGTGTGGAACAGAAGGAACAGCTCGGTACCGGACACGCCGTCGCCTGTGCCGCTCCGCTTCTGCGTGAACGGAAAGATATCAAATACGTCATCGTGCTCGCCGGTGACCAACCCCTCATCTCAGCTGATACCATCCGAACCGTCCTTGACCACCACGAGAAGAGCCAAGAGACCATCACGCTCGGCACCGTCGTCGTTCCGGACTTCTCCGGCATCCACGAACACCTCCTTCACTACGGACGCATCATCCGCAAGGAGGACGGTACCGTTTCGAGGATCGTGGAATACAAGGACGCGACCGAGGAAGAGCGCGCCATCCGCGAAGTGAACACGAGCGTCTACTGTTTCGATGCGGACTGGCTCTGGAGCCATATCGACAAGCTGGGGAGCGACAATGCGTCCAAGGAATTCTACATCACCGACCTGATCGGTATGGCTATGGAAGAGGGGAGAAACATCAACGCCATCCCGCTTCCGGATCCGCTTGAGGGACTCAACGTGAACACGCCGGAACAGCTCACGGCGATCGGGGGGGTGATGGGGGAGCGTTTATTGGTAGCCGTTGCATGAACCGACCGGTTCGCGTCGTATTACATACTATGAGATCGGAGAGACTTTCCATCATCCTTCCCTGTTTCGATGAGGAAGCCGGAATAGCGGAAAACGTCCGAAAGGTGCATGAATACCTCTCGAGTCGTTTTGAGAATCCGGAAATCATCGCGGTGGACGACGGGAGTCGGGACGGAACCTTGTCCGAATTGGAACGCGTTTCCAAAGAGATCCCGTTGACGATCATCCGAAACGAGGTCAACGAGGGAAAAGGTAAAGCGGTCAAAAAAGGCATTCTCGCGGCGACTGGCGACATCGTGGCATTCCTCGATGCCGACCTCGCGATTCCCATCGAGGAAATCGATCTGTTCGTCGACAGCATCGTCGCCGGACACGATATCGTCATCGCGTCGCGCTTCATTCCCGAGTTCCGTGCCATCAATCCGATCCCGTTCCATCGCCGTCTCATGGAGCGAGTCTTCCGGGTGCTTCGGAAAATCATTCTCAACAACGGGGACATCCAGGACACCCAGTGCGGGTTCAAGGTGTTCCGTCGTGATACGGCGCGGCGTATCTTTAAATATGTCACGGTGAACCGGTTCGCGTTCGATGCCGAACTGATTTTCGTCGCGAGGAAATTCGGGTATTCGGTCAAAGAACTTCCTATCCACCTGCGGAATCCGCGAGAGAGCCATGTCCGGATCGTCCGTGATCCGATAGACATGTTCATCGCGCTGTTCCGCATCCGTCTCAACGAGTACAAGGGACGCTATGACGGGAAATCAACGGTATGAAACCGGCGTACGTCATCGCGGCGGACGATTTCGGACTGCGACCCGCGTGCAATGAGCGGATTCTCGCGCTCGTGTCGGAAGGTCTGATCGACCGTGTCGGCATCATGACTGACGGCGCCGTTTCGGAAACGGAATCGGCGACGCTTGTCCGTTCCGGCGTTTTGCTGGATATCCACCTCGATTTCGACACGGTGAAATCCTCGCAAAAAAGCTCGAAGGGGAATCCGTGGTCGCGCGGATTCCGTTTCGTTTTCGATTTCCTGTTCGGCAGGCTGCGACCATCGATGGTCCGTCGGGAATGGACGAGGCAACTGGAAGCGTTCAAAGTCCGTTTCGGCAGGTATCCCGACGGTATCAATTCGCACGAACATCTTCATTTTTTTCCCCCATATTTTTTCATAGCGGCATCGTTGGCCCGGGAGCGGGGAATACCGTATATCCGCTTCGGATCGGTCGGCATTCTGAAATCATCAAATCTTGTCTCGATCATCCTCCGCGTATTGCGGGTTTTCGATCGACGTTCGTTCGAGCGTTCCTTGTTGCGATCATCCTCGGTATTGGCGAGTCTCGATTGGATTCCGAATCCCGAAACGCCAGCGTATACCGGTACCGGTGAAATCGAACTCGTCACCCATCCGGAACGCGCCGAAGAGACCGATGCCATCCGGATTTTTCGGAATGCCCATTGATCGCATGTCCGACGTCACACACCCGATATCAATCGGCAGTTTCGTATGGATCAATCTATTTTCGAGTCTTGGTCGAGAGTATGCCGCCAGTGACCCTTGACGAGTTTTTTATTTTAAAAAATTGAATCCCATTATATAATTTTTATAAAGGGTGCGGAATTAATCTGCAACTCAAACAACAAATCATATGCGTCGCATCATCCTTGCCTCGCTTGCCGCGATTCTTCTTTCGTTTCCGCTGCAATCCCGAGCGGTCGGCGTTTCCGCTCCGTCGTTTCTGAATGACATACGGTCGCAGGCCGATGTCGACAAGTTGACGCCGGCCCAGCAACAAGAGCTTTCTTTGTATCTGGATCAGAACGGTCAGAACGTCAGTGACACGGCTCCGACCGATGCGACTCCGTCCGTCACAACGGATGGTTCGACTTCCGCGGACGCCGCGACTCCCGCTCCCGCCGGAACCGTGAATTGTTTCGATTACTATCACTTCGGTTCCGTCCAAGTCGATGTGACCCCGACCGTATCTTCCGTGGTCGCTGGCGTCCCGGTCACGTTTCAGGGAACGATCGTCAACGGGAATGACTATCCGGTCACGGACGGGTCCGTGTTCGTGAAAATATTTCGGAAGAGCGGAAGCGACGCGGCTTCGGTCCAGCGAAACGGATACCAGGTCGTGGATGCCTTTTTCGCGAAAGAAAATATCGTCGCCGCGGGCAAGCAGTCGGTCCCGCTCTCTTTCGAATGGAAAGTGCCTCGGAATATTTCGGCGGGCGATTACGAGGCGGACTTTTATTTCATGACGGGCAAGCGGTTCAATCTGCTCGGACTGTCGTTTACGGATGATGTGACCGGGAATAAGACCCCGTTTTCGGTAAAAAGTGACATGCCGGCCACGCCCGAATTCGACAAGAACAACGTCAAACTCAATGGGAAAGAGTATTCCTTCGCTGCCGCCCCGTTGCGATTCGGGAAATCCGATCCGGTCAACGCCGACGTGTTCCTGAAGAATCCGTCCGCGGAATCCCGTGTCGTGAACGTCGTCTGGACGCTTTCAAATTGG
This sequence comes from Candidatus Moraniibacteriota bacterium, assembly GCA_037133435.1. Taxonomy (GTDB): domain Bacteria; phylum Patescibacteriota; class Minisyncoccia; order Moranbacterales; family UBA1568; genus JAAXTX01. The sequence continues at coordinate 41,211 of JBAXOD010000012.1, forward strand.
TCCGGGGAACGCGAAGAGAACCGGTTGGATCGGAAGACAGAGGCGGTTACGCTCGCTCCGAACGAGAATAAGTCGCTCCGCTATGTTGCCGATCCGTCCAAATCGATCGGGTCTGTGACGGTTCTTACCGCGGAAGCGACCTATCAGGACACGAAATCCATTCTCGGTATCAGGTTCATCCGAGACGGTTTCGATGAGGTCCGGCTCAATTTCCCCGGCGTCTTGAATTATCCGATACGGAGGGGTGAATCGGCTACACTGTTCTCGTGTCTGCATGCGACCAATGCGGATGTCGTCAAGGGCGGTGAACTGCTCCTCACGCTGACGGATTCCTTCGGAACCGTTCTGGATTCGTATACGTATCAGGGCGATATCACCGGAGCCATGATGGGAGTGAAACACGATTTCACGCCGAAAACTTCCGCTGCGACCTTCATTCTTCGGACCGAACTCAAAAAGGACGGGAAAATCGTCGAGACCTACGAGACGAAATACGATTGTAAGGACATCGACCCGGCCTCCTGTCCGTTGGACGTGCAGCCGGGAATGAATTCGCTCGTCGGATCCGTCTTCGGGAGCGGTACGCCGGTCCGGATACTCGCGCTTTTGTTCGTGCTTATCCCGCTCGGGCTCGTCTTGTGGTTTTTGGTCCGTCGGCGAAAGGGAGCCGGGGTATTCGTTTTCCTGTTGATCGGTTCGTCGATACTGTTTGCCGCCCCGCACGGTGCGGAGGCGAAAAGCGTGACCTGGAACAAGGTCACCGATACGCTGCTGTACCGCCGTATGATCTACGGAGAGGACTTCGTTTTTTCCGCACCGTCGTCTACGGGAACCCTGACGATGTGTATCGAGGGAAAGGTCGTCGCGAGAAACGGAGGCGTGTCCACTCTGGGTATGTATCAGGAGGATTCATATCAGGTGGAAATCTACAAGAATACGACGGGGCAATGTGGCGGTATCAGAGTCACGAAAGATATGCTGTTTACCACTTCATCGAACGGTGCGACGTTCTCTCGTGACGGTGACTCGATGAATCTTTCGGCGATCGATGTGGGGACGTATACGGTTTCGGCATCGATCGACGGATTGAGTATCACGGTCGGGGTGAATGTGACGGAGTCTCCCGGACGGTGGCCGTCGGCGTTGAAGAACTCGAATGTCTCCATCACGTACAATGCGCGGATGATCGATGCGGCCACCGGCAGGGAATATCATGACGGGGATAACGTCTTCGTGGGTTCGAAAGTGCGGTTCGAACCGATCGCGTTCCAGAATACCGACATTTCCTGGTTCGGTACCGGGATGAGCTACGATACCCCGTTCGGACACTGGCAGCAGGATGCCTCGGCACCGCCGGTACAATGTTATCCGGAAGAGGAGATGAGCGACGTGGAGCGTCAGTATGGTCTTGCTGGCTATACGCACGTCTACATCCCGTTCATGGTCGATCCGCCGTCGGTCTCGTATACCCATTCGGGCAGTGCCCAGCTATCGTGCAACGGTTCGGGTGCGGAATGTCTCGTGCAATCATCCGGGACGATCGGTGCGACCGTCGACTTCGGGAATACGTTCGGTCAGTTCTACTTCAGGCGCATCATGGAGGGGTATGACAATAGCGCATGCAAGGGGAATAATACGCCGCTTTCCCTAGCGAAAAAATTCAAACTTTCCACCTTATACTATCCATTCAAGCTACAGGTTCCGAAGACGTCCGTCCCGTTCTCCTTGAACGCGGTATCCCCGAGCGCTCCTCCGACCGATCCGGTCGTCACCGGACCTGTCTCCGGCCTCATTTCGCAGCCATATGATTTTACGGCCACTTCGACCGATCCGGACGGAGATACGCTCCGATACGGTTTCGATTGGAACAAGGACGGACAAGTCGATCAGTGGGTACCCGGAACGGGCTATGTCGCATCCGGATCCGCACAGACCGCGGATTATTCCTGGACGGTGATCGGCGTGAAGTCGTTCCAGGTACTTGCCGAGGATAAGAACGGTTCCCGTTCGGGATTCACTCCGTATTCGATCACTGTCGCGGACGGGAATTTCCGCATGTGCGTCGAATCGTTGCAGGTCAATGCCGGACAGACCAGGGATCTTCAGATGAATGCCATCGGCGATACCAGGAATCTCACGGCGTATTACGACACCGGTACGGGATGTTCGGGAACAAACGTCACGACGTCGCAAAAAACGACCATTGTCAGTGCGAACTCATCGATCGTTTCCGTACTTCCGAATGATGCCGTGCCGAATACGAAGCGTTTGAGAGGGGAGGCTGTGGGTGGTCCGATACCGGTTACGGCGACGTATGGTACTTCGGCCCCGGCCGTTCTGAGAGTGACGGTCCCGAAAGTGTGTGTTTCCGACTGTGCCGCAAGCGGTGCCGCAAATGTGTGTAAGGGAAAGACGTTTGTGGGATCATGCGGTGAAAACTGTCAGGGAACCCAAAGCTGCGACCAGAACTGGAAAGAAGTCGCCCCGACGGGGAATTAGGATCGCGAGTCG
>JBAXOD010000013.1:0-42571 GCA_037133435.1 Candidatus Moraniibacteriota bacterium
CAGTGGAGGGGAGCGAGTGAACTGCTTCACTCGCGAGTGGGATGAGAACGGATTTCCCCTAAAAGGGAAATCAGTGGCTCGAAGAGGAATCCCACCCCCGCAACAAGTGAAACGCAGTGGAGGGGAGCGAGTGAACTGCTTCACTCGCGAGTGGGATGAGAACGGATTTTGTAAAAAATCCCCGGCCCGTAGGAGAGAGATCCCCTGGGAGGGGATTTCTCCCACCCCCGCAACCACGAAAAATGCGCTCTGCGCATCTCGTGGCACGCAAGTGAAGCGTGCTAACGATAGAAGCAAAGAACGCCATTCGGCGTTCTTTGTCGTTAAGAGCGTGAAAGCAATTTTTCGTGGCCCCGTGGTCGCGTACAGCGATTTTACGGGGCAGCGTCCGGTGGTCGCGTTTCGCGATTTTACGGGGCAGCGTCCCGTGGTCGCGTACACCGATTTTACGGGGCAGGTGAACATCTCGATTCCGTGTGATTCAGAATCATATGGCATACTATGTATACATCCTTGAAAGCGCGGGCGATAATACTTTGTATATTGGGTATACTGAGAATCTTAAGCAGAGGTATTTGGATCATCTTTCAGGAAAAGGTTGTCGTACGACTGCGATGAAAAAAGATTGGAAACTGATATATTTCGAAGGTTATCCTGATAAGTCCGACGCGCTTGGCCGTGAGAAATTTCTGAAAAGTGGATCGGGGAGAAAATATATTTATAAGCAACTCGCGAATCATTTCGGAAAGAAAAATATTCAAAAATAATCGAATCACATGTCGCAGGAGATACAACAACCCGTCTCGAGGCTTCCGGCACGGAAGATCCTGTCTTGGTATTGGCACGTCGTGCGCACGTACCGTTTCCGGCTTATCGGGGCAGTGATAGTGTACGGCATCGGATCCGTAATCCAGAATGCCGGGATGCCTATCGTATTGAAACGCATCATCGATATCGTTTCGAACGCGGTGACCGACTCGCACGGTGATATCTGGGGACAGTTTTATATCCTGGCGATATTTCAACTGCTCATATATCTCCTGTTTCGTGTGGGCGATTTCCTCTATTTTCTCTCGCAGAGCAAGGCGCGCCGCGACCTGTCCCGATTCGCGTTCGATCAGTTGCAGCGGCACTCGTACGAGTTTTTCTCGAACCGGTTCTCGGGGAGTCTCGTTTCCCAGGCTCGGCGGTTCGTCGACGCGTTCGAGACGATCGAAGACGTGGCCGTGTGGACGTTCTGGCTTTCCGGGATACGGCTGGCATGCATACTGGTCGTCCTGACGCTTTTCCTGCCTTCCTTGGGATTATTGTTCTTCGTTTCCATCGCGGTGGTCATTATCGCCGGGTCACCGTTTTTGCGGATCCAGCAGCAGCGTAATGCCGAAGAGGCAGCCGAAAATACCAAGGTGACCGGATTCTTTTCCGATGCCATTTCGAATATTCTCACCGTCAAGCTGTTTTCGGCGGTCGATTCCGAAAAGGAATCCTATCGTCGCTGCACGGATAAGGAGGAACGGGCGAGGAGAAATGCCTCGGTCGCGTTCATCCGATTCAGCGCCGTACAGAACGGATTGTCCATATCGCTCCAGGTCTGCATGTTCGCGTATTCGCTGTATGCCTGGTCGCGCGGAGAGATAACGGCCGGAACGGTCGTGGTCGTGCAGACATTTATCACCGGAATATGGAGTCTCGTGTGGGATCTTTCGAATTCGATCTCCCGCATACTCAAGGCGTTCGCGAACGCGTCCGAGATGGTCGAAATCTTCGAGTTGCCGACGGACCTTGAAGATCCGACCGATCCGGAACCTTGCCGTATCTCGAAGGGGGCGATCGAATTCCGCGACGTGTCGTTCCGGTATGACGGAGGCGGGGAAGTGTTTACGAATTTTTCGTTCTCGGTCCGTGCCGGGGAAAAAGTCGGTCTCGTCGGTCCGTCAGGCGGGGGGAAGTCGACGATCACCAAACTTCTCCTGCGTTTCGCCGATCCTCAGGACGGGGGAATATTCGTCGACGGGCAGGATATCCGGAAAGTCCGACAAGACGACCTGCGCGGCGCCATCGCATATGTGCCCCAGGACCCGTTGCTCTTTCATCGATCGTTATGGGAGAATATCTCCTATGGCGATCCGAACGCGACGGAGGCGGAAGTCATGTCCGCGTCGAAACGCGCCCATGCGGACGACTTCATTTCGCGGCTTCAGGAGGGATACGGGACATTGGTCGGAGAGCGCGGCGTGAAACTCTCGGGCGGACAGCGCCAGCGTATCGCCATCGCTCGCGCGATCCTCAAGGATGCGCCGATACTGATTCTCGACGAGGCGACGAGCGCGCTCGATTCCGAAAGCGAACACGCGATCCAGGAAGCGCTCGTGGAGCTCATGAAAGGGAAGACCGCGATCATCATCGCTCATCGTCTTTCGACCATCCGCCGCATGGATCGGATCGTCGTCTTGGGTGAGGATGGTACGATCGAGGAAGAGGGGACGCATAGCGAACTTTTGGCCCGAGACGGGCACTACGCCATGCTTTGGAACCGTCAGACCGGCGGATTCATTGACGAATGAATCGGACTCGCCTATACTCGAAGAAGCGCTTAAGCGTGCTTTGTTTTGGTTTGAAGGCGCCAGGGTAGCTCAGTTGGTTAGAGCACAGGACTCATAAGCCTGGGGTCGAGAGTTCGAATCTCTCCCCTGGTACGGAGGTGACCGTATCAGATCGGTGTCGGTATGTTGGATCGGTAGCTCAGTTGGTTAGAGCGCCGCCCTGTCACGGCGGAGGTCGCGAGTTCGAGTCTCGTCCGGTCCGCCTTCGCTGCGCTCCCGCGCAGCTACGGCGTGACACAGTCCGCTTTCATTTCACTGGCGTGAAATTACGGCGTGACACAGCCCGTAGAAACACAGAAAATATGAGGTCCGGAAACGAGCCAACTGCTTGGCTCGTGTCGGGACGAGAAAGGCGGAGCGATGTTTCGTCAGCAGACGAAACCGCGAGCCGGGGTCGAGAAAGTTCATCGCGACGGCGATGGACTATTCGTGACCGAGTCTCGTCCGGTCCGCCTTCGCTGCGCTCCCGCGCGGCTACGGTAGCACGACGCCAAAAGGCTTTGGCCTACGGCGCGCGTGACACAGTCCGCTTTCATTTCACTGGCGTGAAATTACGGCGTGACACAGTCCGTAGAAACACAGAAAATAAGAGGTCCGGAAGCAAGCCGAGTTTCGGCTTGCGTCGGGATGAGAAGGGCGATCCAGGAATGGGTCGCTTTTCGTATTCGTGATGATGAAGGCTGCATGATGTTATACTGGTTATATGATCCGAGTTTCGTTTATCCGATAGATCGTATGAAGAAAAATATTAGACGGGTATTGTTCGATTTCGACGGGACGTTGTTCGATACGCAGTGGTTGACGGCGGAAGTCGAATCGTCGCTGCTTGCCACTCGCGGAATATTCCTCGATCCCGAGAAGATCACAGAGCGGTATTTCGGTACGCGCTCGGTCGATTACTTCACCGGGCTGCTTGGGGACCGCTCTTTGGCGGAAAAGATGATGGATCGGAAATGGGAGTTGCTCATGGAACGATTTTCCGAAGCGCGGCCGCTCGGTGATCTTCGGAATGTGTTCTCGACCCTGACCGAAAAAGGGATTGGCATTTCCATCGGAACGACTTCGCCAAGACGATGGCCGGTAACTATTTTGGAACGCGAAGGACTGCTCGGATTTTTTAATCCGGAAAGTATCATCGGCGGGGATATGGTAGCACACGGGAAACCCGATCCGGAGACCTGGATCCGTGCGTCGCTCGGAGCCGATCCTTCCGAATGTATCGTTGTCGAGGATGGCATATCCGGAGTCATCGGCGCCTTGTCGGCAGGCATGCGGGCGTATCTCCTCTTGCCGAACCGGTATCCCGGGGCGATTTCTGTGACAGCCGCGAGCGATATCCTGGACTTGATCGCTTGATTGCTTATATCGATTTCCGGCAGGAAGTTGTCGGATGACGCGTCCAGGGTCTACGTGGCGCGGCTCATATAATGCTTCATAGAGGCCATTATTCTGGCCAGGACGAGACACTTGCCAAGATTATTTTCCCGTGCTATAATAGTCAGACACATTGGCAAGCAACAACAGCCTCGTCGAACTTTTCTTGGCAGCGCCGTAAGATGTGTATCTAACTGGTCATACAATGAATATGCAGCAAGGAAGAATCGCGAGACTCGTTTCCGATCGCGGATTCGGTTTCATCTCCCGCGACGGAGAGTCCAAGGATCTCTTCTTTCATTCCAAGGAACTCGACGGCGTAGTTTTTGAGGATTTGAAGGAAGGCGACCTGGTGCAGTTCGAGGTGAGCGAGAGCCCGAAAGGCCCGAACGCCACGAACGTGTCCAGAGTCTAACAGACTCACGAACGAACAAACCTCCCACCCGGGAGGTTTTTCGTTTTTGGGAATCGAAAAATCGTTTTCCGGAACATTCCTGAGATCCGGCTATGATATACTGACGTTGTCGGTTTCCATAATATAAAACATATGTCCGATATACAGTTGTTCCAATTGCTCGGCCTCGCGATGTTTTCGATCGGTGTCGGTATGCTCGCGCATCCCGACGTGCTCAAAAAAATGTTCCGGGATCTGGAACACGGGCCGGTCGCCGTGTATTTGAGTGGCTTCGTCAGTCTCTTTATGGGATATGTCCTCGTGGCGTTTCACAACGTGTGGTACTTCGACCGGTCGGTTATCATCACGATCGTCGGATGGGCCGCGCTTTTTAAGGGGCTGTCGCTTCTTCTTTTCCCGACGTCCCTTTTTGCCGTATCAAAGAAAATGACCCGAAGTGACGGGTATCTGAAGGTGTTCCCGTGGTATGCGATCCTGTTCGGATTGCTGTTGCTCTATTTCGGATTCTTCGCATGATATGTTCTTCGGTCCATTGTGTCGAATCTTTGCTGCGTCACCATCTTTACCGAACGACTGACACTTAAGCCGATATCGTCCTCGTATGAGGATGATCTGTTTTATGGGCTTACCGACGAGGTAGCACGATTCCTCGTCTTCCAACCGACCGGGAATATCGAAGATACGCGTGATTTTATCAGCCGTTCTCGGGAAGAGATGGCATCAGGGAAAAGTCTCAAGACGGTCATTCTTGATCGGACGACCGGGGCGTTTCTCGGATATGCCAATCTGAGATTCATCGATACGCGCGAGCCGAAGGTTGGTATCTGGCTCTCCGAGTCCGCTCGGCACAAGGGTTTCGGGCGCGAAGCAGTCGCGGCACTTCGTGACTTTGCCGATGCGAATCTCGATTATGACTTCCTCTCGTATCCCGTCGCGACGGAGAATCCGGCCAGCCGCAAACTTGCCGAGTCGCTCGGCGGCATCGTGGCGCGGACGGGCACTTTCACGAATTCCCGGGGCGAAGTTCATGACGAGGTGACGTATCGGATTCCGAAAGCCACGCTTTGACGCCACTTTTCGGAACGCCCTTGACGCGTCTGACCGCCTCTCGTATACTGGAGGGGAGTATGAACGAACGAAGCAAAAACGCGGTGGGAAAAGGCAGGAAACCCGCAGCCGTTCAGAGGGCGGTTTTGTCGCGCGCTGAGGCGTCGGAGTGTCTCTTACGTCGTCTCTCGCGTATCGAGGGACAGTTCCGCGGGATCCGGAAGATGGTCGAGGAGGAGCGGGACTGCCTCGATATCATCCAGCAGGTGACCGCGGTCCGCGAGGCGATCTCGATGCTTGGCATAGAACTTCTCAAGGATGATTTCGTCTGTCATCGCGGCGGGAAAGATCAAGATGAAAAGTTCCTGAAGACGCTCTTCAAGATGCGGTGACGGGAATGTCGGTGTCAGTCATAATTTCGAGGTTTGAAAAAAAAGTGCGGTGCGGCCCGCGGATAACGGGACGCGTCGTGCTGAAAAAAATATGAGTCAGGTTTTCAATGTGACGGATGCGACGTTCGAGGCGGAGGTGATCAAGTCCGATATCCCGGTCCTCGTGGATTTCTGGGCGCCGTGGTGCGGGCCGTGCCGGATGATGGCACCGGTGCTCGAGGAGCTCGCCACATCGCTTTCGGGGAAGGTGAAGATCGCCAAACTCGATGTGGATGTGCCGGCGCATCAGGCGCTCGCGATGCAGTACCGTATCCAGAGCATTCCGGCCCTGAAACTGTTCAAGGACGGGGTGGTCGTGAAAGAATTCGTCGGGTTCCGTCCGAAAGAGGCTTTCGAATCCGAATTGGCGGATGTCTTGTAAACGGTGTAGTATCGATGATATGGATATCTTCAATACGGAAAAAATCTATCCGCTCGCCATCGTCGGCACGGGTCCGGCCGGGCTTTCGGCATCCATCTACGCCTCGCGCTACGGTGTCGAGCATATCGTGATCGGGCATCTTCCGGGCGGACAGATTTCCGAGACGCACGAGATCGACAATTATCCCGGCGTTGAGTCGATGGGCGGTTTCGCGTTCTCACAGTCGCTCGTGGCGCATGCGGCCAAGTACGGTGCACCGATCGAGAACAAGATGGTGACGCATATCGCGAAGGAGGACGGCGCCTTCGTCATCACGGTCGATGGCGGCGGTGTCATCAGGAGTCGGATGCTTCTGTTGGCTACCGGGACCAAGCGGCGGATACTCGGTCTCGACCGCGAGTCGGAACTTCTTGGTCATGGTGTTTCCTATTGTGCCACGTGCGACGGGTTCTTTTTCCGCAATCGCACCGTGACCGTCATCGGCGGCAACAATAGTGCTGCCTCGGCAGCGGTATTTCTTTCGGGAATCGCGGCCAAGGTCCGGCTCGTGTATCGGGGAGCTGCGGTCCGCTTTGAGGAATGTCAGCACAAGATACTTCGCGAACATCCGAATGTGGACATCATTCTCGGTGCGAACGTCGTCTCGCTGGTCGGACAGGACAAACTCGAAGCCGTCGTGCTCGATGTTCCATTCGAAGGATCCGATACGCTCCCGACCGACGGACTGTTCATAGAGATCGGGTCCGACCCGAACACCGATTTCGCCCGCGATCTGGGAGTCGGGATGGACGAGGGCGGATTCATCAAGGTCGGGGCGGATATGGCGACGAATGTTCCCGGAATCTATGCCGCAGGCGACATCACCGACGGGTCGGACAAGTTCCGTCAGGTGGTCACCGCCGCCGCCGAGGGCGCCATCGCCGCACGTACGATCCATGCCGCTCTGGCGAAGTGACCGTGGATTTATTCCGAAACCCGTATCGTTTTCGAAAAATGGAAAGGCTGATTGGAGCCCTTCCATTTTTTTGTTCGGAACGGTATTCTCGCCGAACGTGTTTTGTGAACAGGAGATCGGACCCACTGTGAATGTTATGAAAAATGAGCCTGAACGAGGCCGTTTTGAGGCTTTTGAAGAAATGGGATAGAATGGAAATATGAAAAAACACGAACGGAAAACCGAACGGATCCGGACAAATCGAAAAGGGAGCCTGAAGATCGGACTTGCGCTTTCCGGCGGGTCGGCGGTCGGAATCGCGCATGTCGGTGCGGTGCGCGCGCTTCGCGAGGCCGGAATCGATATCGCCTGCATTTCCGGGACGAGCGCCGGATCGGTCGTGGCCGCCTGTGTCGCGTTCGACGTGCCGGAAGAACGGATGCTCGAGATATCGAGGAAACTCAGCTGGTCGAACGTGTCCGATTTCGGGTATTCGAAACTCGGATTGAATTCGAACCGTCCGGTCGGCGATCTCGTAAAGAAGCTCGTCGGCGACGTGCGGATAGAGGATGCGCACATTCCGCTTGCCATCGTCGCCGCGGACATCGATACGGGGGAGAAGGTTGTCTTCAGGAAAGGAAATCTGGCCGAGGCGGTCATGGCGAGTACCTGTATTCCCGGGTATTTCGTTCCGGTCGAGACCGACGGGCGTCTCTTGGTGGACGGCGGGATCGTGGAAAACCTTCCCATGTCGCCACTTCGAACCATGCGCGCCGATATACGGGTGGGCATCGATCTCGGATACTGGCGCACGCTCCAGAAGACGAAGACCATCCTCGATGTCATTACGAACTCATACAGTATCCTCGTGGACAATCAGTCCGACCCGTCTACTTGCAAGGGCGGCATCATTATCCGTCCGCATCTCGAGGATTTTACCGTTTCCGATTTCAAACGAATGGACGAATTGATCGACGTGGGATACAAGACGACCAAATCGGCCATCCCGTCGATCCGGCGACGCATACTGGCGAAACGGTTCTCATTCCGGCGTTTGCTTAGGACTTCTCGACAGTTTTTGACAAATATCGGATTTCACTCCGACTGAGAGTACCTGTGAGGACGGATCAGCCGCCTGTCCTTTGCACCTGGGTGGATTTCAGGTATCATGAGGGCAATGAATAAGAGAGAATCTATGAAGAAAACCGTCAAGAAAGTGACCAGAACGCATATTCACGGATTCACCCAGTTCATTCGCGAACAGGGTGTGGTCGGGCTCGCGACCGGTTTTTTGCTCGGAGGCGCGGTATCCAAGGTCGTCACGGCGTTCGTGACGGACATCATCAATCCGATCATGAGCATCATTCTCGGTTCGGCGGACGGATTCCGCCAGGCCTCGGTGAACGTCTTCGGGGTGGACGTGCTCTGGGGGGATTTCGCGAGCGTGCTTATCGACTTCCTGATCGTCGCGGCGGTCGTCTATTTCGGATTCAAGGGGCTTGGCCTCGACAAGCTCGACAAGAAGAAAGAGAAGGCGGAGGAGAAGAAATAGTCGATTTCGGAAAAGTATAGTAGAAAAAAAAGATCCTTGTGTTCAAGGATCTTTATGATGCTTCCAGAAAGCGATGTGCCGCCCCTCGATTTTCGAGGTAATGCACGCCAAGCGTCTGCCAGAGGTCGCGTCGATTTGAACCCGCATATCGACGTTCATATCCCGCAGTCAAGTCTCCGCATACGACGACCCGAAATCCCTGTGGCCTCGCATCACTCGCCGTATCATAGAGACAGGCACATGCTTCTATTCCTCCGAGGAGGAACGTGTCGACTCTGAAATCGGTAAGAATCTTCGCAAGCGTAGTTTCTCGAAGGGCGCTCCAGCCACATTTTTGTATGATGTGCCCGTGCTGATACCCCGATATGGCGTCTGTCAATTCCGAATGAGTCGCTCCTCGACCCTCGAATTCTACAATCACAACCGGAATACTGAGTCGGATGCAATCTTTCAGGATGGCTACCTGATGAGGTATGATAGCCCTTTTTGCCTTTTTTGAACCGACGTCGGTTTGCATATCGACGAGGACAAAGGCCGTTTTGTGTTTTATTGTCTTTTTCATCAATAAATAATTTAGACATTGATAGCGGTTGCCACATCGTCGTGATTTGAAATATTAAGGTAACGTTATATTATATATCATTATTATAAATAAGTCAATAGCAGATGGATGATTTTGGCCATAAAGAACAGATAAAAGAAATGAAATACTTGATGACGTTGATAAAGGATGATACCATGGCTCTGTTTCCTAATGTGGGATATCCGAAGGCAGTTTGTATTTATCTGCGTGGTACATCGTTCGCGAACGACCGAATCAAAGCGGAGATGTCGCGGAAAGGCGCGCGCCTGTCCGAGTAGGAAGTTATCGGTTGTCAGTTGTTCGTTGTTCGTTACATATGGAGAGATGGCCGAGCGGCTGAAGGCACCACACTGCTAACGTGGCATGGGGTAATACCCATCGAGGGTTCGAATCCCTCTCTCTCCGCAAAAATTCGGAATTCAAATTTCCGCCAAAAATATGGTCGGCACGAAGCGCCGTCTGTTCTGAATTCCCCCCAAAAAATCCTAATTCTGCAAGGATTCGCCACGCTCCGCGTGGCTCAAAAAGTACGGTTCGATCCTTAATTTGAAAGTTCGAACCGACTTTTTTGAATTCCCGAAAAATCTTTTCGGGAACTCCCTCGTTTGCCAATTCCATATTGTTTATACTGGATTTTATGAACCTATCAGCAAGTTCGAACCGATTATGAGATTTTTTCTCAAAAGCTAGTAATTTCTCTTTGAGAAGCTGTTTTTGGCACATTAGCTTATTTTTAGATTCGCGATATTCCTCTAGCGAAAGTGCGTTTTCAAGATATGCGTTCATCAGCTTCTCAATTTTGGAATCTAAAAGAGAAATTTCATCTTTTGTTTTTTGAGAAAAAATCTCACTCGATTGGACTTCTGATTGCCGATCCTTCTCATTTTCGGCAATCATCCAGTTTGCCCAATCGAGTGGCAAAGAAACTTTTTTGATCTCCTCTTTAATTTGAGAAGTGATGATTTCTTCACGAACATATTTTTGCTCACAAGGATTTTTCCGTTTTGTACAGCGGAGATAGTTATGACCTTTTTGCGTTTCGGTAGTTATAAAACATCCACATTCTCCGCAACGGAAAAATCCTCTGTAAATATATTCTTTCAAACCTTTACCTTTCGGCTTACTTTTTCTCATCATCACTTCTTGAACGGAATCAAAAAGTTTCTTTGTGATAATCGGTTCGTGCTTACCCTCAAAAATCTCTCCGTTATATCTCATTAGTCCCGTATAGATAGGATTTTTGAGGATTTGCTGATAGTTCGACACCGCAAGTTCCTTTCCGCCTTTTCGCTTCAATCCAAGTGCGTTAAATTTGTCGCGGAGTTGTCGCAAAGTGAAAGACCCAGACGAATATGCCTCAAATGTTTTCTTGATTAAAGGTGCAATATTTTCATCGGGAACAATCTTTCTATTTTTATTTACATATCCGAGCGGTGCCATTTGAGGCCATATTCCGTCTTTCACTTTGTTGCGATGACCTCGTTTAATATTTTCCGACAAGTTATCTACATAATACTTGGATTGCGAAAAAGCGATTGAAAGCATGAATTTTCCTTGCGGTGTCGGGTCAAACCAAAAAGTTGGAAATTTCATTTCGCTAATTATTCCAGTATCAACGAGGTAGATAATTTTTCCACCATCAACGCTATTTCTCGCAAGTCTATCGGGATGCCACGCCAAAATACCAGACGCTTCGCCCGCTTCCATTCTCGCTACCATTTCATTAAACACAGGGCGACCTGGTATTTTGGCGGTCTGCTTTTCGACAAAGACATCAACAACCTCAATTTGTTCTTTCAACGCTAAATCTTTTAACTCTGCAAGTTGGTCTGAAATACTGCGGACTTGTCTGTCTTTGTCGTCCGTAGACTTGCGAGTATATATGAAAAACTTTTTGGTTTGATTATTCATAATTGTATTGGCAAACGAGGAGCCACGCGGAGCGTGGCGAATCCTTGCAGAATCAGGATTTTTTGGGGGGAATTCAGAACAGACGGCACTTCGTGCCGACCATATTTTTGGCGGAAATTTGAATTCCGAATTTTTGCGGTGTTTGTTGGACAAAGTTCGAAACTATTTCGAGCAAAATCCAAATGATTAAAACTACTAAAACGGACTCGGCAGGGCGAAACAATTTGTCTGGGGTTTCGGATTCGCCCTGCCTCGACTGATTTCCCGCCCGCAGGAGGGGTCTGGGGAGGAATGCGGGCGGGTTTCGGACTGGGGGTTTTCGGAAATTCGGCGGCTACAAAATCAGAAATTAAAAGTTGAATAAATCTATTATTTATGCTATCCTTATTTTGTGAGCAAAGAAAGTAATAACTCATATTTCTATACTATCAAAAGTAGCATACTATGTCAACAATATCACAAAACATAAAAAGGGTGCGAGCAAAACAAGGATTGACGCAAGACGACTTGGCGAAGAAAGCCGATATTAAATATTCCACGCTTACCAAAATTGAGGGTGGTGTCGTTACCAAACCGAGCGTTCAAACAATCCAAAAAATCGCCAAGTCGTTAGGCGTTTCAATAGAGGAATTATTAAAATAATTTTAAATTTTATGACAATTTATATTTTGATCGCTGGAAATATCATCTTTAGTTTTATTATATGGTCTACTTTTAAAAAAGAGCAAAAACGAAATCGTATTTTGCAAGCCTTCATAGCTGGTCTTGTTCGTAGCGTAAGCGACTATGTGAGCACAACAGACAAAACAGATTTAGACGAAGTACCAGAGCAAAATACGAAACTACCAATACCCTATAAAAAAATTATAGAATCCGTTGAATATGAATTATTGAAAGATACTTTGATGACACCTGTACAAGAACACGAAAAATGGTTGACCGAAAACAGGCAGTTATTTACGAGTGAAAAACGTGGCGGTGATGGTTTCGTTTTTATGAATTACGATTTATTTGACGACTTGATTGCTCATTGGCATTCCGATGAGTTAATGACGGCAAAAGAAAAATCCTATTTGCGCGAAGATATTAAAGTAACAAAAGAGAATGTCAGCGAACTGCAAGGAGAAATCGGAATGTATAAAGATTTACTTGCTGGCAAACTTGATAGTAAAAATTTCAAGAAAGAAACAGTTGATAATCAGATATTGATGATGTTCAATCATTTAAAACAAGAACATCGAGATAAATTGAAACAAGAAATTCTTAAAAGGATTTAACAAACCTACACATGATAATGAATATTATAAAATTATTATTGCTTGTTTCAATTTTATTTTTTCTTATCAAAATGATTATAAAAAAGTATGTTCAATGGCAAACAGTAAAAAGATACAAAAAAGTATTAGGTGTTTTGAGAGAAGAAAAAGATAAAAAAATTCCCATAGGAAACTTCACTTCATTTTTGACAGATAACATAAATATCAATCAAGATACTTTTTTTAAACAAAAAATAAAAGAATTTGTAAATTTGTATTCTAGTCATTATAAACAGACGGGTATTTCTATTTTAGAAATATTTATATGTTGGATTACTCGGATAAGACACGATATTTTGTACACCCCAGAGCATAATCTATCTGTAAATGAATACCAGGGTATTTATGAATCAGAAAATGAAAATGTTTTTGAAAAAATCGAACATCAATATAAATTAAATATTCAAAGTGGTACAAACGATGAATTAGTAAAAAATAGATTATTTTATCTTAGGTTGAGTAATGCAATAGAACTATTTTTAAACAAATATGCTAAAGAAAATGATACTCTTTTTGTCTTTTATTGGTTCGATTTTTACAAATTCTTTTTAAAAAATATTTCTAAAATAAACTACAAAACTTGGTTTGTTATAGAAACCTCCCTAAATGAAAAAGTATGAACGATGAAGTTATTACACCTGCATATTTAGACCCTGTTAGAGAAAAGAAGGCAATTCTAAATTACATTCTCGAAAATTGTATGTTTGCCTATGACGAGCTGTGTAAAGTAAACAAGGAACTCGTTGAAGGAATGCGCCTTGATTCTAACGCCGATGTAAATCATTTAGGCGCAATGAATAGGATGATTCAGGACTATTTGATTATTCGTGTTGGTGGCTTATTTGATAAAACGGAGTACAAAGCAAAAGGAGGAGTTGATGAGGTAGTTTCTTTTGAAAAATTATTTTCGAATAATCAAGATTTCCAAAAAATAAGGGAGCAAGAAATTATAAAATATATCGTCGAACAAAGACATAATTTTGTTGCTCATACGAATAAAGGACATATCGAAAATAATTTTCCAATCACATCAAAAATTTGCAATTCAAATTTGAAAGAGTCATTATTGAATTTGCAGAATTTATTAAAAGATTAGCCGCCGAATTTCCGAAAACCCCCAGTCCGAAACCCGCCCGCATTCCTCCCCAGACCCCTCCTGCGGGCGGGAAATCAGTCGAGGCAGGGCGAATCCGAAACCCCAGACAAATTGTTTCGCCCTGCCGAGTCCGTTTTAGTAGTTTTAATCATTTGGATTTTGCTCGAAATAGTTTCGAACTTTGTCCAACAAACACCGCCAAGTTTTACATTCAGCGAAATTGAAAGATGTTGCCTCGGCGCAAAGCGCCTCGGCATGGTATTTTTCCGCAATTTTGAAGGCATTTTTGAAATCGCACGCCAGCGTGCGGTCGGCAATGCGGAAGTTCGAACCAATCTTTTTAAGAAAATCCCGAATCCTTTCGGGATTTTCTTGTTGAGCGTATTTTTCGGCTTGGTTGGCGTCTTTCAGAAAGGTAATGGCAAGTTCGAACCGATTATTGCTCTTTCGCCCAAAAGCGGATATTTTTTCTTCCAAATCTTTTTTAGCGAGAATGAGCTTGTGCTTTTTAGCGGTATATTCTGCCTGCGACAAATTGCCGTCCAGTTGTAAATCAAGCAAACGATCAAGTTTTGTTTCTATCTCTATAAGTTCATTTCTCGCTTTTTGGGCGGAAGAGCTTTCCGCTTGGGCAAGTTTAATTTTTTCGTTTTCAAAATAATTAATTGAAGCATTTGCCCAAGCGGAAGACAAAGAAACTTTTTTGATTTCCTCTTTTATTTGAGAAGTGATGGCGTCCTCTCTCGCATATCTTTGCGAGCAAGGATTTTTCCGTTTAGTGCATCGCAAATAGTTATGACCCTTTTGCGTTTCGGTAGTGATGAAACAGCCACATTCTCCGCAACGGAAAAATCCTCTAAAAATGTAAGGTTTAAGTTTTGGCGATTTCGGTTTGCTCTTGTTCGCCATCACTTCTTGGCATAAATCAAAAAGTTTCTTTGTGATAATCGGTTCATGCTTTCCGTCATATAATTCGCCATTATATTCAATCATTCCGTAATAGATTTTATTTTTCAGCATATACTGATAATTTGAGACGGAAAGCATTTTGCCTTTCTTGCCAACCAAGCCCAAGGAATTGATAATCTTTCGGATTTGAGCGAGGGGGTATTCGCCAGTGGCGTACATTTCAAAAGCCCGCTTGATATACTTTGCCTTTTCTTTGTCCACGGCGATACAGCGGGCGTTTTTGTCGTTTACATAGCCAAGTGGCGCCCAAGCGGGCCATATTCCATTTCGCAATTTCTGGCGAATACCCCTCTTTATATTTTCCGAAAGATTATCAACATAGTATTTTGATTGCCCAAAAGCAATGGACAACATAAATTTTCCTTGCGGTGTCGGATCAAACCAAAAAGTAGGAAATTTTAGCGTGGTTATTTTTCCAGTATCTACCAAGTAAATTATTCTTCCGCCGTCTATGGAGTTACGAGCAAGGCGATCAGGGTGCCACGCTAAAATTCCTTCGGCTTCATTTTTCTCTATGCACGCTATCATGTCATTAAAAATCTCTCTGCCTGGTTCTTTGGCGGTTTTGCTTTCCACAAATTCACGGACGATATTTAGGTTTTCCTTCTTGGCATATTCTCGCAACTCAAACATTTGTGCCTCTATGGAAAGCACTTGTCGCTCTGGTTCGTCCGTGGATTTACGAGCATAGAGAAAAATCTTTTTGGTTTGTAAATTTATGTTGTCCATATTGTTTTGAAATTAGTTTTTGTGCAATCAAAGACAAGGTGAATTGCGAAGCAAGAGAGAGTGCCCTGGGGCAAAAATACGCTCAACCTTTCGCTGAAAGCGAAAGAAAAAAGATTGGTTTGCAAAATTTCATTTTGCCAGAGCTTCGCTCTGCGAACTTCCGCATTGCCGACCGCACTTTGGTTTTGGATTTCAAAAATGCCTTCAAAATTGCGGAAAAATACCATGCCGAGGCGCTTTGCGCCGAGGCAACATCTTTCAATTTCGCTGAATGTAAAACTTGGCGGTGTTTTTTGGACGAAGTTCGAACATTTTTTGACGAAAATTCGAATTTTGAATTTTGAAATCCAATCGCTCGGGCGGGCAAAAAGGAAGGGGGTTGGGGGGAAGGAATTTTTGCCCGCCCTCGCTTTCCAATTCCAATTTTTTTCCGCCGCCGAATTTCGCATTTCGCTTTGCGAAATGCGCCGCCAAGAGAAAAGATGTTGTGTTTGCCCCGCCCACCCGTGCGCACACAACAAACAAAACTCCCTTGTTAAAATTAAAGAAAAGATGTATTCTAATAATATGATTTCAATATAAGTTCGCATAACTTTATTCTATCAATAATAGTATTATAATACAAGTATGGCACAAGAGAATAAAATCAGCAAGAACATAAAGAAACTAAGACAAGCCAAGGGCTTGTCTCAAGATCGGCTCTCAAAATTGGCCGATGTTTCTTATAATTCGATTATCAAACTTGAAACAAGCGGAATTACTAATCCCACAATTGATACTTTACAAAAAATAGCCAAGGCGCTAGATGTTTCAGTTGACGATTTATTGAAATGATAAATTATGAATAACATAGAAAAACAAAATCAGCCAAAAACCGAAATGGAAAATACTGTTGCAGAAGGTGAAAAAAATATAACACCCGAACAGCAAAGAGTAGAGCGGATAAATTTAATCGACCAACAATTAGGTAGTTTTACTTATTCACTAAAATCTGAGGAAGAAATAGTGGAAATCCAAAAAGCAAGAGAAGAAGAATATCAAACTGAATTAAGAAAGCTTGAATCTGGTTTGGGCCAACCGTTATCTGAAGAATCAAAAACAAAAATTCATCAAAACCTAGTTGATCGTGTTATTGAACAAGCTCAAGGAGAAAATGAAAATTATGACCGCCTTAGCATTGAAAAAATAGTTTTGCAAAATATAGACAACCCAGATTTTAAAAAAAGAATTTCTCCTTTAGATAATGAAAATATTTCAGAAGCTACATTTGGAAAAGCTTTAAGTAAAATATTAGATGCTGAAATTGAATTGCCAAGAGCGGATAGGATTAAATTATTCCGACAAGCGTTAGAATATTATTCAAGCCCAGTTCAAGCAGAAAAACCGTTATTTCACTCTACAAGTTCGTATTCGTTGAGAAAATCTTTGGAAGACGGTTTGGCTGGAGGCCATGGAAAATTTTCCGGAGAAGCTGGCTCAACAAACAAAGAAGGCGAATGGATACAAAAAGGATTATCTGTGTCGCACCCCGATCATCCTTCTGCGGAAACATTTCAACAGCTTTTTGCAAGATTAAGCGCAAGAAAATCTGAATTACCCAATAGTTTAGCAATTGATTCAGAAAAATTAACAGGTAAGAGTTTATCTGAAGTATTTGTTAAGGAGTTGCTCGGAACAATGAAACCAGAAGAGATGAAGAAAATGTTAGCAAAAAGAATGGGACTAAAGCCCGAACAAGTAGGCGATGAAATGGTAGAAAAAGCAACCGGGGAAGAAGCGCAAAAAGCATTCATAGACGATTTCAACAAGAGGGAATATGCACCGAATATTGAAAAAGTAAAAAAAGAAGTGTTACCAAATATTGCCGACGAAAAGTTAAAACAGGAGTTAGAGCAGGAAGCAGAACATTCTTTCCCGTGCATGATAACACTTGAATCCGCTGGCAAAGAACAACATTTGACGACAGTATCTAGAGGTGAAAATCCTACACATATTCCTTTTGAAGATTTCTACTGGGATACTTTTCGCGGCGAAGACATTAGGGAAATTCGTGTGCCGGAAAATCAAATTAAAAAAGTTCGAGGTTGGTTGAAAGAAAAAAATATAGAAAATGTTAGAATTGTACCGATTGAAATATTTGAAATTAAGAGGATAATTCAAAGTAGTATTTAAGGCGACGCGCCAACTTTGTTGGCACGAAATTCGGCGGCGGAAAAAAATTGGAATTGGAAAGCGAGGGCGGGCAAAAATTCCTTCCCCCCAACCCCCTTCCTTTTTGCCCGCCCGAGCGATTGGATTTCAAAATTCAAAATTCGAATTTTCGTCAAAAAATGTTCGAACTTCGTCCAAAAAACACCGCCAAAAGCAAATATCCGCCCCTTCTGGAGGGGCGGATTTTTGTTTCTTTGAGGATGGAAGGGGGATTCGAAGGGTATTCCAAAAAAGCAAACTGCTTTGCATTTTTGGAAACCCGGGCTCTGGATGAGGAGATTCGCTTAAACAGCGAATCGACGAGGGAGGAGGAATCCCTCTCTCTCCGCAGTGAATGAAATGAACGAGGAAGAGGAGAAAGCGAATTGCCCGCCTGCATCGCTATGCCAGCCCGCATCGCTACGAGAAGCGTTGCTAATGGGCGAAGCATTGCGGGCAGGCTTCGTTTTTGAGTGGGATGAGAACGGATTTCCCCTGAAAGGGAAATCAGTGGCACGGAGTGGAATCCCGCCCTCTCCGCAAAAGCGAATATCCGTCCTTTCTTAAGGGGGCGGATATTCGTATCTTTGAGGATGGAAGAGTGATTCGAAGGGCAAGGAAAACGTGAATGGTTTCACGTTTTCGTTCCCTGGCCCGAAGAAGAAAAATCACCCATCAGACGGTTTCTCCCTCTTATTCTCTTCGTATCGGAACCAATTCAAAGCCCGAACGGACCCTTGTTTGCATCATTCGATTTTTTTGGTAGGGTTGTGGGGTGGAATTCCTTTACAAAATATCGTACGTGAACGAGGAGAGGGTGAAAAATACGATTTCGGCGATAAGTAGCGGCATCGAATAAGAAACGTTTTCAATGAACGGCATGGTCAACAACAAAACAGGAAAATCATGAGTAAGTCGGATATCCGTACCGGGGACGTTTTCGGGCTCTGGACGGTTATCCAGAGGAGCCCGAGCGGGAAAGACAGGAAGAAGAAATATCTGTGCGTATGCGCCTGTGGCGAGAAGCGAATCGTGTGCGCATCGAAACTCAGGTTAGGGAAGGCAAGAAGTTGTAGAAGCTGTTCGAAGACCAGACATGGGAAAAGCCGAACGAGGGTATACCGTATATGGCAGGGTATGATCCAACGCTGTCATAATCCGAAGAGCTCCGCGTATACCGATTACGGAGGGAAAGGCATATTGGTATGCGATGAATGGAGAGTGCCGAAGAAAGGTTTTGTGGCGTTTTATGCGCATGTCGGCGATCCGCCCGATAAAAAGATCAAGTGGAGCATCGATCGGATGAATCCATATGGGAACTATGAAAAGGGAAATGTCCGGTGGGCGACGCCGAAACAACAGGCCGAAAATCGTCGTGTCCTCTCCGGTCCGAGGTGGAACCAAGAGAGGCTCAGTGAACCCGAATACGAAGCGGCGCGTGAGGCAGCGCGGAAGGCGATTGAAAATCTCCAAAGTCTCCCTGATGAATTTTCACCCTTCTGAATCCCGTCATCGCACGGGATTTTTTTATTCGTCATATTCGAAATAGCTTCTCGTCGTTTCGATGTTCATTGCTCACATATCGTCCGTTAAAGCGATATGATGACAAGAAAACAGGATTCCCGATGAAATCCCGTTTTTTCGAAAACGATTTGTATTTACATACCGAGCGCCTTGGCGAGTACTTGGCCTGACTCCGCGGTTCCGCTGCCCACGGTTCCCGAATAATTCGAGATGATGTACCAGTTGCCGTTTTTCAGGACATTGAGCTGGCCGAACTGCGGGTTGAAATAGGCGGCTTCTCCGAGTCCGGCGACGTCCTGTACCCCGGTCGGTTTCTGCGAACCGAATTGTCCCTTGTTCGAATCCGTTCCGTCCTTGGTTTTCCCCGACCTGATAAGCAAGCTGACCCCCTTGGTGTTCGACATGCGTACGGCAGCCGTCGGGTCGATCTTCGCGGTGTACACGCAATTGCTTACCGATACGTCCTTGGTAGAGGTCTGACCCGCAGCCGGCAAATCTGCTTTTTCGGCTCCTTCGCCGAGGATATTTTTTGCGACGGCTTCCGTCAATACGGAGCAGGCATCGACGGCCACTACGGCGTTATCGCCGACATTTACGGTTTCCGACTTTCCGGTTTTCATATCGGAAACGGTCGCATCGTCCGTGCCGCCATTTCGTGCGATGAGTATCGCCGATACGCCCACGAGGACGACTACGCCGCCGATTATTCCTACGGTCAGTTTATTCATATGTTTGTCGTGACGGATGAATCCGATGAAAGTATAGCAAATCGGATGATGATAGTCGAAAGTGATCGGACAGCATTGAACAGGAAACGGGCAACAGTGAATAGTGGAACTTTGCGTGCCCGTATTCGGGCAGTCTGCCTGGCGCGAGGCGGAGTGGCAATCCCTGGAGTGAAAACGGATGGTGAACGGAAAGGACATCCGATAGAATGCGATGTTAATGAAGGAGTGGTCTATGGAATCGATGGTTCGAATATGTTGATTCGTCCGAAAGTCACTTTCCCGAAAATGGCTGATAGAGTACACTGGAAGCATGATTGGTGAGTGAATCAATACCGAATATGGACCATGTGATCGATCATCCCGAAACGACGGGAAAAGACGGCGTACAAGGCAAACCGACCACGACGGAGAAGCGGACAAACGATATCTTCAGGAACATGCTGAGCCGCAGGCGGTTCAACCGGTTTTTGCATGTGCTGGGGCCGGGTCTCGTGACCGGAGCCGCGGACGACGACCCGTCGGGAATCGCGACGTATTCGCAGGCGGGCGCCGGATATGGCCTCGGATTGTTGTGGGCGTTCCCGCTCATGTATCCGTTCCTCCTGGCAGTGCAGGAAAGCTGTTCGCGTATCGGGGCGATCACCGGCAAGGGTCTGGCGGCCGTCATCAAGGAGCACTATAGCCGAAAGCTCCTCTATATGTCGGTCGGACTCGTGGTCGTCGCCAATACGATCAATATCGGTTCCGATCTGGGTGCGATGGCGGCCACGACCCAGTTGTTCGTCGACCTTCCATTCGCGTTTTTGGCGATCTTCTATGCGCTGGTCATCGTCTTGTTGGTGGTGTTCGTGAGTTATCGGACATACGCGAAGATTCTCAAATGGCTCGCCGTGGCGCTTCTGGCTTATCCCGTGACGGCATTCGTGGTCGGTCAGGATTGGCTGGAGGTCCTCCGCTCAACGTTCACGCTCACGTCGAAGATCGACTTCGACACGATCTACCTGTTCGTCGGCATGCTCGGTACGACCATTTCGCCGTACCTGTTTTTCTGGGATACGTCGGAGGTGGTCGAGGAGGAAATCATGCATCATAACCGGGCGCAGATCGGTACGGTCCCCAAGGCCACGATGCGTTTCCTTCATGATTTGCAGATCGACAATTTCGTCGGGATGACGCTTGCCAGCCTGACGGCGTGGTTCATCGTGATCGCGTGCGCCTCGACTTTGCATACGGCCGGCGTGACGGAGATCAACTCGGCCGCCGATGCGGCGCGTGCGCTCGAGCCGCTGGTCCGCATCTTTCCCAATTCCGGATTCGCGGCGAAACTGATCTTTTCCGTGGGTATCCTCGGACTCGGGCTTTTGGCGGTGCCGGTCTTGGCGGGGTCGTCCTCGTACGCGATCAGTGAAGCGCTCGGATGGAAGGAAGGATTGTATCGGAAGTTCCGGAACGCGAAAGGCTTCTATGGGATCATCATCCTTGCCACCGCGGTCGGCCTCGTGATGAACTTCGTCGGCCTCGATCCGATCAAGGCCTTGGTCTTCACCGCGGTCTTCAACGGTATCGCGGCGGTACCCTTGCTGTTCGTGATCGCCAAAGTGGGCAACAATCCCGACGTCATGGGGGAATACAAAAACGGCAGGATCTCGAATTTCTTCGTCCGTTCCGCGTTCGTATTGATGGCGCTTGCCGCCTTGGTGCTATTCTCTTCGTTCGTATAGCGGATTGGGGCCCGGTAAAAATTCAGGATTCCCGTCATAATCATCGTGGAAGGAAAGGGCGGACGGCGTTTTCAATGTTCATGAATTATGAAGACCGAATTCGAGGCGAGGATATTGGAGATAGACGTGGCGGCAATCACGAAAACGCTTGAAGCGCTCGGTGCCGAGAAAGTCGCCGACCGGGAATTGAGACGGTTCGTATATGATTTGGAACCGGGAAACGATGACGCGTGGATACGGTTGCGCACGGACGGGACTATATCTACGTTTACGATCAAGGAACGTCGGGCGGAAGCGATCGACGGTATGCGGGAATTGGAGGTCGTCGTAGGCGATTTTGAGACAGCGGGATTCCTGCTCGAACGGCTCGGACACCTGCCCCGGTGGAGACAGGAAAACCGACGGACGAGTTATGTTCTTGATGGTATCGAGATAGAGATCGATTCGTGGCCGCTCATCCCGACGTATCTCGAGATCGAAGGCCGCTCGGTCGGGGAGGTCTTAGTATCTTTCTCAAATCTCAACGCACATGTAAGCCAAAAAAATCCGCTTGCCGGCTGAAATCCGAAAATTTCGACTGCCCGCCCGAATCGCTACGCGAAGCGTTGCGGGCGGGCCCAGACCGTCTCGCCAAGCGATCGTCGCGGGCGGATAAACTATTCAAAACTCGTTAGGTTCGTTAGCGGGATCCTCATCTCCTTCGGATACCCGTCCTCATTTTTCATGGTTTTTCACCCAGAGGGTGACCAATCTCTGGTTGGCGCTCAAACGAAATTTTCGAATTTACAGCTCGACATGAGATTTGAGATAGATACTTAGCGATGATTGAGCTACTCGGTTTTATGCCTGACGAAATGACAACACTCGGAACCAGGGATATCTATAGGAAATATGGTATCGATCTGCATGCTATTCCCGATCTGCGGTTCGAGTAGTGCCTATGATTCTCAATCCGGAAAAATAAGAAAATTCCGATTGAAAATCGCGAAAAAAATGAGGCTATGACGGTTCAGTCTTTCCGGTGACAATGGGGAAAAGATGGTGTACACGTCGCTCACAGTCTGATACTATGATTCCACCCGACAGGGAAGGACGGAAGGGAAGGACGGATATTGTCGAGTCATTGAAACGAAATGGTATGATGAACGTCGAAAAAGTGAGATTTGATCCGCTGAACAACAGAGAAGGGGAACGGGTCGAGAAACCGCCCGCGGATATCGAAAAGGCCAGATTGGAGCCATTGAACCGCAGGGAAGGGGAACGGGTCGCGAAATCGTTTCGCAACGCCGTGAACGAATCCCTGATTCCGTTGGTGGAATCGTTCAGGAAACAGGACAAAACGGAATCGAAGATATTTCCTTCGCCTTCGATACGTCTTTCCGCTTATGAACGGGAGATCTGGCAGCGTTTTGAGGCGGATGGGAAAATACCGTCTTTGCGCTTTCTTATCGATATCGACGGCGTACTGGTTGATACGGACGAGAAAATAAACGCTTTCATCCATGCGTTCATGCATGGAGCCGTGAAAGACGTGATCGCTATTTCACGGGAAAAAATCGGTTTTTCAGAATTACGGTCCCTGATCCGATGCCGGAACGCCGCCTCGGGTTCGAAAGAGAAAAAAAACATTTCTATCATAACGGATCGATTTTCGGCGGGGGTTACCTGTTTTCCGTGTTTCAATGATTCGGAACGACAATCTTTTGAAAAACATCACATAGACGTCCGAACGATGGTGATGAAACCGATTTCCGGTGTTGGAAATATCTTTCCCGACGGGGACGAATTGCGGGACGACCTGATTTATTATTTCGGATCGAGTCATACGGATGAAATGCTCGCCCGTCGATTGCGTGCGCATTTGGCAGAGAGCGGCGAGAGTTCGGAGAAACTGATTTATGTGGAGATACGGCCGCATGAGAAGAGAAACGTGACTTGAGTCGGATAGTCATTTTTCGGGGACATTCGGTGCCGGACATGCATGCAACTGCTATCGTTTTGAACCCAATGGACGGGTTTATGCGTGATTGTCTTTACAATCGGCGTTTTTTGACGGAAAATGGAAATATCCGAAGCAATCATTCATACGTAGATCTATGGCGACACAAGAAGACCTGATGGCGGCGTTCGCGGGCGAAAGCCAGGCGAACCGGCGGTACCTCGCGTTCGCGAAACAGGCGGAAACGGAAGGACATCCGGGAATCGCGAAACTGTTCCGTGCGGTGGCCGAGGCCGAAACGGTTCATGCACATGCGCACCTGCGCGCGGCTGGAGGCATCAAGGATACCACGGCAAACCTCGAGGCGGCCATCGCGGGGGAGCATTATGAATTCACGGAAATGTATCCGGAGTTCATCAAACATGCGAAAGCCGAAGGCAATGCGGCCGCACTCAAGTCGTTTTCCAATGCGAACGCGGTCGAACACGAGCATCATGACCTGTATACGCAGGCACTCGAAGCGATCAATGCCGGCCACGATATCGAGGATCTGAAGATTTTCGTTTGCCCGGTCTGCGGGCACACGGTGATCGGCACGGCTCCGGATACCTGCCCGATATGCCATGTCCCGAAGGAGCGGTTCGTCGAGATCGCGTAGGAATACGTGACAAGCGACTCCGATTCGGGGTCGCTGTTTGAAGTACATGAATTTCCCTTCGGTCGCGTCACAAGATGCTTTCAGGGGGAATGAGTCATGTGAGGATGCGGATACGTAAATCATGATCTATGAAAAAAGCGGAACGGAAAATCATATCCACGCCCAAAGGCGAAGTGGCACTGCGAAGGGCTGAGGATGCGGACATACACCCGATCAGCGAGCTGACCCGACAGGAAAATCTGCTCTTTCGTTCGCCGGAGGACGTGGAAATACTCCTCCCGTGCTATCACGTGGCCGAAAACGCCGAGACCGGGGAGATCATCGGCTGTATCAGTGCCAAGATGTTCGGTCACGACGCGGAAATCATCTCTTTCCGGGTGAGGCAGGACTTTGCCGGCATCGGCATCGGTACCGAACTTCTCCATATCGAACTTGAGTTTTTGAAGGAGCGGGAGTCCGTCAAGCGGATCTTCTCGCTGACGACCCGGAAGGTATTCGAAGGAAGTTTTTCCAAAGCCGGTTTCGTGGAAGTGGGCATACAGATGTTCGATCCGAAGGTGATTCAGGTCTGTTCCAGATGCCCCAAGAACGTCTTCGTCGACGGGAAACATAAATGTGACGAGATCGCGGTGATCTATCCGCTTCCGTAATCCCGTTTCGTCGTACGGCGAAGGCCTATGCCTCTGTCCGTTTTCCGTTCCCTGACCCGCTTTACAACGGCGGCATATCGGAGTAAAACGGGGGTGCAAGTCATCTATCCTTGAAGACACACGCGTATGACCAATACCTTTTTCGAGAACGCACCGATCGCGCTCGTCGCTTTCGGACTGCTGATGACCGTCCTCTTTGCCGTAGTATTGAAGGATACGAAAAGGTGGATAGTCATCCTGTCCGGGCCGCTTCTGACCTTCACGGTTCTCGTCGCGCTGACGGTCGGCTTCGTTCCGGACAGTAAACAGACCTTCGCCTACGGATTCGTCATCTTGGCGTTTCTGGGTGGGTTTGCCGTCTATTGGCCGAGCGTGTTCATATTCGCCTACCTCCGGCATCGCAAGAAGAAGGCCCTGACGAACAATCGGGAGGATTGATCGTGATGAGGTACGATATCGTGATGCGCACATGAAAGAAATCGAGGTCAAGGCGAGAATACGGGACATCGAGGCATTGACTCAGTCACTTGCCGGTTTGGGGTGCGAGTTCAGGAGCCCGACGATTCAGGATGACGTGATATTCCTGCCGGTCGGGATCGAGTTTCCGGAAATCACGAAGGGTGTACCGGTGGTTCGGGTCCGGAATGCGGACGGCATTTCGACCCTGACGCTCAAGATGCGCATCATCGCCGAGCGGGAGATGATCAAGCTGGAGAAGGAAACGATCGTCGGTGATGGCGCGACCATCATCGAAATCGTGACGCTTATGGGTTTTCATGAGGTGATGCGCGTCGGCAAGCAACGGAAGGAATGCATATACGATGGTATGACTGTCTGTCTCGACGACGTGACCGGACTCGGCGCGTTCATCGAGATCGAGCGATTGTCGGACGCCGAAAACGACGAAGCGGTTCAAATTCGATTGAACGATTTTCTCCTCTCACTTGGAATCGCGCCGGAAGATGTGGTTACGAAAGGATACGACACGATGCTGTATGAAAAAAACCTGAGATCGTGATAGTGGATCATCGGATGGTAATCACCAAGTTGTTCGAATGAAAGAAAATACGCTTTACAACGGAGTTACGTCGAGGGAGAATGAGAGAGTGCTTTCGTATACGAATAAGAAAAGTCTTGATCCGTGTGGATTCCTGAATACTGAAACGATATGACCAAAGACGAGACATACGAACGGATACTGGAAGAGACGAGGAATGATTCCGAAGTCCTGGGTTTCGTTTTGACCGGAGGCAGGGGGAAGGGCTTTGTGACCGAACACTCCGATTACGATATCTGCATCGTCGTGACGGACGAATATGTGGAGACCGCAAAGCGGAAGTTCCCTTCGACGATAACCCCGTACAAGTTCGATATCTCCGTTCATTCGCTTCGGTCATTGCGTGAATACGCGGCATGGGGCACTTCCCACGAGTGGGATCGTTATAATTTTGCGTATGTGAAAACGATGTTCGATCGGACGGACGGGCAGATTCAGAAAATCATCGACGAGAAAGGGGCAATCCCACAGGACAAGATCGCAGAGATCTCGAAGGTGAATCTCGACGACTATATCAACCAGTTCTATCGTTCGGTGAAGAATCACCGGGACGGCAATGTGTTCGCGTCGCGCCTCGATGCCACGGAATCCGTCCAATGGCTGATCGCGTTCGTGTTCTCCACGGAGGGGAGACTGAAGCCCTATAGCAAATACGTGATATGGGAATTGGAAGCATATCCCTTGGAACACCTGCCATGGAACGGCCGCGAATTCGTATCGATACTCGCAAGGCTGATCGAGGGTGAGGATATCGAATTACAGAAAGAGGTTTTCCGGACGATATGCCGGTACGCCGTCGAAAAAGGATATCAAGAGACCGTCGACAGTTGGAAAGGGTGTTATTTCGGATGACGCGAGCGGACGGTCGTCCGTTGGGGTACTATCAGTGTGTCATATCCGACTGAACGGGTCATGCCGGGGTGCGAACACGGGAGTCAAAAAATGGAGAATTGTATGCGAAGATTCGGACCGGTACAACAAAAAATGCTGATTGCTCTTCTTGGCGGTATCGCGCTCGGATGTCAACATTCGCCAAAGCGTTATTTCAGACTGCTCTTGAAACTTCGAAAAGAATGGAAGGCGATCGATCAAAAAACCGTAACCCGTTCGCTTCGACGTCTTTCCGACCAGAAATTGGTTTCGGAAGAAGTGCTTTCGGACGGATCGATACGACTCGTGCTTACCACCGAAGGCAGACGGCAGGCACATTCCCTCGCTCTTTTTGGTCCGACTATACGGCTTGCGAAGCCGAAAAAGTGGGACGGGAAGTGGCGGGTGATTTCGTTCGATATACCCGAGAATAGCCGGGCGTTTCGTCGAATATTGCGGGAACATCTGTATGAGACCGGGTTTTATCAACTTCAAAAAAGCGTGTTTGTTTCGCCTTACCCGTATGAGAAACCGTTTGCGGAATTGATACGGCTGTATGAAGCCGAGTCGTTTGTCCGTATCATGACGGTTTACTGGTTGGATAATGAATCGGAACTCAAACATGTCTTCTTCGACCGCAAGAAGTCTCCTTCGAAGAAGGGGCGCGAGCGGACGGTCGTCACCTCGCGTCCCTAGGGTTGATTGTGGCTTTGAATCAGGTAACGGGACGAAAAAGGGAGGTAGAAATGATGCGAATAATCCGTAGGCGATCGTCGAGGAAGCGTTTCGTATAATCAATATCATTTGGCATATGACGAACCCGGTTTCCATCATCGTTCCGGGCGGACTGCATACCGATATCATCGGTGTCGGTGTGGCGGGTATCGTGGCCAAGGGGGAGTTGTCGGTTCGGCAGTTTCTCGGCATGATTCTCGTCATCATCGGTGCGACGACGATCGTTGCCCTGTAAGTATCCGAATTTTTTTATAGAGACCTGATTCAGTCGTTGCCGCCGAGAAAGGCGACGAAGCCGCGGTTATGATATTCGAAGTCGATGAGGAGCAACGCGGTTTTGGGCATATGTTCGCCGTCGGTCTCGGCGGGCGCGACGAATACCTGCAAAGGTCCGTCCGGCCACGGTGCGACGATGGGCCAGGGTCCGTCCGTGCCGTTTACGTCGAGTGAAGCGAGGGCGATGTCGCGCAATCGATCTTCCTGAGTGGAAGGGGCGATGATGTCATCTTGTCCGTGTCCAGTCATAGGGTTTTGTAATAAGTCATGCAGCCCTGTTTTGCAATACCGTGTCTGCCCGCGTGATGTCTCGGATATGCCGCTCAATCTCCTGAAAGACGATGGCGTGGTGCCGCATCGCATCCATGGGAAACGGTCCGCCCCATTTCCGCTCCGTCATCTTGTCCGGGATGCGATCGGGCATGAAATATTCGTCACGCGTGTCGGTTGATTTTTTCTCGTAGCGGTAGTCTCGCAGTTTCATGCCGAACGAGGGATCGGCGGAGAGCGTACTCAGATCCGGATCGATGAGGACGATACCGCGGCGATCGAGTATCTGCCCGGTCATATCGAATGCGAGCATGGTATTGCCGAAATGGAGGTCGAAGTGAAACAGTTTCAATCCTCCTTCCATGCCGTTCATCCGACGAACCTTTGCGACGAGCGTCTGATGGAGTTCGCCCCAGTCGACCGAACGGAGTCCGGGCCATTTCGAAACGGCCTCTTGGACGCTCCAGGCGATATACTCCTCGTTCTGTTGAAGAAAATCCTGAAGGTCGTCCTCGCGGCGTGCGGAATACCGGCGTTTCCAGTGAAGCCCGTCGCGATCCACGATATCCGCGACCGAAGGCCCGTGGATCGCTTCCATATAGGCTCGGATTCCCACGACCTCGTGTTCCAATCCCACGATGAGATTTCCGGTCCGCAGATCGCGTGCCCCGGTCTCCTCGACGAAAAAATACGGCTGCGGGAAGACGCCTTTCGCGGCATATCCGAAAGCGAGCATCGCCATGCCATTGCGATACGCGCCGACGGGGTCGGGTTGGTCGGCATTCACGGGGATGCCCAGATACGGTTCGCCTTTGGGTCCGGTGAGCGTGATCCGTTTGAGTTTCCGTTCGCCGATGACCCCGGCAACGGAAGGCGATACGCGTTCCGAAACCGCTGTCGGATCGAAGACATGGAACGTATTCGACGTGCCATCGCCGACTTTTCTTCCGTCGGTATCGAGCGTGTCGGCCAGGCGAAGCAATTGTTCACGGAATGCGCTATAGGTTTCCCCATAACGTTCCTCATGATGCCGGTTCGCAGTATCGAGGTAGTCCAGCAGAATATCGGGATTCTCGAGTATCCTCTTGAGCTGTTCGGGGTCTTGCTCGTGAGCATCCAATATCGTTTTGAACGTGCGTAAGTCCCGGATCTTTTCGATGGCGGGCGTGGGCGGAGCGGCAATGAGAGTCTCCGGTTCCTCGAAGTGATTCATGGATGTAGTATAGACCATAAATCACACGATGGGAACAGAGCGTCAGGTCGCTACCATTCATTGATATTTTTGCGATGGCAGGCCGATTCGGGGTATACTGGCACCGTATAACGAGCGCTCCTATGATCGATTTCGTGAATGGAATGCCGAACGTATCGAAGATAGATTCGCGGCTTAGGAAATCGCTCGGTGTGCTTGTAGTCGTGATCGGTCTTCTACTCCATCTGATTCCGCTCTTCCCGGCATCATGGATCATCGTGATCGGCCTGGAATTGCTCGGACTCCGGATGATTTTGTGGGACCGGTTGAAAAGATGGCTCGGGATAAAGGAATATGTGAAAGAGCGTGAACAATCCGATATGAATCTATGAATAAAATATCCGAAAAGATCCGTTCGATCGGTTTCGATAAGCCGCTTCTAGCGGTACTAGCGGTCGTGCTTGCCTCGCATTACGCGAAAATCATTCCGGCGTCGATCGGGGATGCGACCCTCGGCATTCTTGCGGGTATCGCGACGGTGCCGGTACTCAGAAGCGCGATCGCGGCGCTTCGGGAAAAACGGATAACCGTCGATCTTTTGGCGAGCGTGGCGCTTCTCGTGTCGCTTCTCAATCGTGAGTGGGCGTCGGCCGCGTTTATCGGACTCATGCTCGCCTCGGCGCGTATTTTCGACACGTATACCGAGAACCGCGCGAGAAACGCGATCAAAAGCCTTATGAAACTCCGTCCGGAGACGGTCCGGATCAGACGGGGGGAGAAAACGACGGAGGAGCCGATCGCCTCGGTGCGGACCGGTGACCTGATCGTCATCGGCATCGGGGAACGGATCCCGATCGACGGCGTCGTGATAGAAGGGGAAGGACAAGTGGACCAGTCGTCTTTGACCGGGGAATCGTTGCCTGTGGATCGCATCGTGGGCGATATGATGCTGAGTTCGACCCTGGCCGTATCCGGGTCGTTCGTCATCCGTGCGGACAAGGTCGGCAGGGATACAGCGTTCGAGAAGATCGTCCGGCTCGTGGAGGAATCGCAGGACCGCAAGGCGGGCATACAGACGGCCGCGGACCGTTTCGCTGCCTGGTATATCGTCCTCTCATTCATCGGCACCGCGCTCCTCTATGCGTTTACGCGTGACCTCGACCTGGTACTGTCCGTGTTGCTCGTCACCTGTGCGGACGATATCGCCGTGGCGCTTCCGATGGCGTTCCTGGTCGCGATCGGCAATGCCGCGAAACGGGGGATTATCGTGAAGGGCGGATCATTCCTCGAGGGATTGACGCATGTTCGGACCGTGGTCGTCGACAAGACGGGGACGCTTACCCGTGGCAAACTCCGCCTCGCTACGGTTACGGTGTTCGATGGCCGGTCGGAGCGCGAACTGGTCATGCTGGCCGCCGGCTCCAGTTCCGTTTCCACCCATCCGGTGGCCAAGGCGGTCATACGGTATGCGAGTCAGGAAAACATCGTATTCGAGCAGGTATCCGAACCGGAGGAACTTTCCGGAAAAGGGACGCATGCGGTGTTCATGGGCAAAAAGATCGTCTGCGGCAAGATTCCGTTCCTCGAGGAAGAAGGTGTCTATTTGTCCGAGGCGGATCGTGAAAGGATAACGGATATCGCCCAAGACGGCGCCGGCAGCGTGTTGCCCGTCGCGTACGACGGTCATCTGATCGGCGCGATCCTCTTTGAGGATGAGATCCGACCGGAAGCGAAGGAATCGATCGCGAGACTGCGGGAACTCGGCGTGGAGAATATCGTGATGCTTACGGGAGACAACGAGAAGGTGGCACGCCGGGTCGCGCAGCTGGTCGGTATCACGTCCTATCACGCGAACCTGTTGCCCGAAGACAAGTTGGAACATCTGAAGGAATACATCGCGCGAAAGGAAGGCAAAGTCGCGATGGTCGGAGACGGAGTGAATGACGCCGCCTCGCTCACGCTCGCCGACATCGGCATCGCGATGGGGGTCATCGGGTCGGACGTGGCCATCGAGGCGGCCGATGTCGCGCTCATGAAGGACGATTTTTCGAAAATACCCGAGGCGATCGGAATCGGTCGCGACGTGGCGAAGATCGCCCGGCAGGACTTCGTCATCTGGGGGACCGTGAACGTCATCGGACTCGCGCTCGTGTTCGGTCGTATCCTGGGACCCGAGACCGCCGCCGCGTACAATTTCCTGACCGACTTCCTGCCGATCGCGAACTCCATGCGACTCCTGCGTGAGCGGTTTCCGAGACAGAAAACAGATGGCAGATAACATGGAACAGATACCAGATACCATGGAACACATTGAGAACAGGTAACATGGAGCGGATATCATTGAGCGGATAATATGATACGGAGAACAGGGGCTATGTAGCGTGAGCATTTACCTCTTCTGGTTTGTTATGCATTGTTTTCTCCTCTTGTTGGCTGTTCAGTGTTTACTGTTATCTGATATTGCTTGCATCATTGGGTGGAATACGTGAAAATGGCTGAGTGACCCTTTGAAAGTCCCGCCCAATCCAATCTATGGAATTCATGTACGCATT
This sequence comes from Candidatus Moraniibacteriota bacterium, assembly GCA_037133435.1. Lineage (GTDB taxonomy): Bacteria > Patescibacteriota > Minisyncoccia > Moranbacterales > UBA1568 > JAAXTX01. The sequence continues at coordinate 31,705 of JBAXOD010000013.1, forward strand.
GATGCGATCGATCAGTCATCTGGGACTTCTCGGCTATTTCATCGCGTTCGGGATCGCGCTTGCCGAATCGTTACCGTTCATCGGACTCATGTTTCCGGGAACGGTTTTGATCGTCATCATCGGTTTTTTCTCATCGCAAGGGTATCTGCATTTCCGGATCCTGGTCTGGTTCGTCGCGGCCGGAGCGATCCTCGGCGACGTCATCGGGTACAAGTCCGGTCTTCGTGGGAAGAACCTGTTCCGCGAAGGGAACCGCTTCCTTCGTCCGGAGTATCTGGAAAAAGGGAAGAAATTTTTCAAGGCACACGGGGAGAAGAGTATCTTTCTCGGTCGGTTCGTGGGGCCGCTTCGTCCGATCATCCCGTTCGTGGCGGGATTGTCGCATATGGGGTGGACGCGGTTTTTGATCTGGGATATCGTCGTCGGATTGCTCTGGTCGTGGTCGCATCTGACGCTCGGCTATTTTTTCGGGGGTGCGGCTGCGGTGATCGAGACATGGTTCACCCGGGCATCCGTGTTCCTGATCGCGACCGGATTGCTGCTCGTCGTGCTTTGGCACGTCGCCAAACGGCTCCGTCCGTTCATCCGGGTCGCCACATCGGTGATCCGTTCGATGTGGGGTGCCGTCGTCGATCATCCCGATGTCCGTCGATTCCTGAACCGACACCCCGAGATCACCCGTTTCATGGTCCGACGCTCCGATCGGAAACGGTTTTCCGGATTGCCGCTCACGATGCTTTCGCTCGCGGCCGCTTACTTTTTGTTTCTGCTGTCCGGCGTAGTGGAAGGCGTCGTTACGGCCGAGCCGATCGTATCGGTGGATGAGCGAGTCGCGAATCTCATGTTCGCCTTCCGGGACACCGGGTTCATCCATATGTTCCTGTGGATCACGCTTTTGGCACGGCGCGACGTCCTCATCATATCGATCGTGGCGGTCATAGCGCTTCTTGTCTTGTGGCGCCGTCGGTCGCACATCGTCCCGTTTCTCGTCACGCTTAGCGGAAGCCAGCTGTTCGCCTCGCTTGGGAAGATCATGGTGCATCGCCCGCGGCCGTCGATCGCGTATTATCTCGAGCCGTCGTTCTCGTTTCCGAGCGGACATGCCACGCTTTCGACCGCGTTTTTCGGATTCGTCGCGTATATCCTGTTGCGCAACGAGTCGAAACGATGGAGATACCGGACGCTCGTCCTGTTCACGGCATTGTCGGTGATCGCCGCAGTCGGACTCTCGAGGCTCTATCTCGGCGTGCATTTCTTGAGCGATGTTTGGAGCGGGTACCTGCTCGGGGCGCTGTGGCTCATCATCGGGATCAGTATCGCGGAATTGGGTGGACATACGCGCGCCGCCTCGAAGACCGATCGGCCGAAGCCGTCCTTGCAATCGTGGCTCGCGACGGCCGTCATTCTCGCCGTTCCTTTCTTGTGGTACGTCTCTCGGGGTGTGAACTATGCCCCGGCGCGACTGACGGTCGACCGTTCCGAACAGACGGCGGTGTCGGACGACGTCGTGAGCGCGTTCGGCCGGCTCGGACTGCCGCGGTATTCGGAAACGTTTTCCGGGACGCATCAGGAACCCATGAGCTTCATCATCGTCGCACGCGATGACGCATCGTTCATCACCGCTATGGAAACGTCCGGGTGGAACCTTTCCGATCCGGTGACCATCTCGAACATGACGGCGCTCGCGGGCGCGTCGATCTCGAAGGGGAGTTATCCCCGGGCACCCATGACGCCGTCGTTTTGGAATACGGGCGTGCATGATTTCGGATTCCAGAAGCAGACCGGTATCGGTTCCGTCCGGGAACGTCACCATGCGCGGTTCTGGAAAACGCCGATCCGGACGCAAGACGGGAGCATCGTGTACGCCGGGACCGCCAGTCTCGACGTGGGCATCAAGTGGCTCGTCACGCATCGCATCGCGCCGGACATCGACACCGAACGTGACGTGCTCTTCGGCGACCTGTCCGCATCGGGATCCGTCGTCTCGTCGGAGAAAATCCGTTTCGTCGACCCGGTGCTTGGCAAGAACTTTTCCGGCGACCCGTTCTTCACTGATGGAAAGGCATACGTGCTCGTGCTGTGAAATATTGACGAATTGGCTTGAATAAGGAATAATAAAACATTTTGCGGGAGGAGAATGCGCTCATGACCGAGTTATTATTCTCGATATATCGATATTTCCTTGACGGGGAATATGATCCGTGTTATCATTAATAACTTCCGACTTCGACAGTTTCAGAGATTCATCTCATGTGACTTTCCAGGTGGGAAACGGTGCGATATGCGCGCCGAATTAAGTCATAGGGAATATCCCTGAAGAATTTTAGTATGCAGAGAAAGAGCGTAGAAAAGAGAATGATCTCGAAGATAGGCAAAGGACGTCGGTACGGAAGCGGTCAGCCGACCGGACCGTCGCGTCCGCCGGGATACGGTGGCAACCGGAGAAAGGTGCAAAACGTGGATCAGCGATTGCTTGATCCGAGCCGCTTCGTGAAGAAGGCGATTTTGACGACAGAGGTCGAGGCATTCGATCCGAAACACCGCTTCGCCGATTTCAAGATGCAAGACAGTATCAAACGAAATGTCATTTCGCGCGGATTCATCAATCCGACGCCGATCCAGGACGGAGCGATCCCGCACGCGCTCGACGGCCGCGACGTGGTGGGTATCGCGAATACCGGCACGGGCAAGACGGTCGCCTTTTTGCTCCCGCTCATCGACAAGACGCTCCGTCATCGCGGACAGAGGACACTCATCATGGTGCCGACCCGCGAACTTGCGCTCCAGGTCGAATCCGAATTCCGTGATTTTTCACGCGGCCTCGGACTCCGGTCCGCGGTCGTCATCGGCGGCACCGGATTTCCCAAACAGATAGCGGCCATCTCGAGAAAGCCCGATTTCGTCATCGGTACGCCGGGACGGATCAAGGACCTCGTAGCGCGTCGCGTGCTCGACCTCGCGCCGTTCAACAACGTCGTGCTCGATGAGGCGGACCGCATGCTCGACATGGGTTTCGTCAAGGACATCAAGGAACTTCTCGCCATGCTGCAGGAGAAGCGGCAGACGCTGTTCTTCTCGGCGACGATGCCGAGGGAGATCGGCGAGCTGGCAAAGAAATTCCTCCATGAGCCGATCACTGTCGAGGTAAAGAGCCGGGCGACCTCGGAGAACGTCGAACAGAACGTCATCACGGTCAAGGACTCGGATCAGAAAGTCGAGATCCTGCACGATCTTCTCTTGAAGGAGGATTTCAAGAAAGTGCTTATCTTCCGCAAGACCAAGCGTGGTGCGGCCAATCTCGCGATCGCGCTCGAGAAGCGCGGCTTCCGCGCGGATTCGATCCACGGGGATAAGTCGCAGGGACAGCGCGAACGGGCACTTCGCCGGTTCCGCGAGGGGGATGTCCAGGCGCTCTGCGCGACGGATGTCGCGGCACGCGGACTCGACGTCGCCGATATCACCCACGTCATCAACTTCGATCTTCCCGAGAACTACGAGGATTATATCCATCGTATCGGCCGGACCGGCCGCGGGACGAAGATGGGACAGGCGCTGACTTTCATCGAGGAAGGTTCCGGTGCGGTCGCCCGTCCGAACGTCCGCAATTTCGGTCGCGGACGCCGGTAATCTCCCGGAGAAAATCGAAACGGCGTCGCCTTACGGCGTCGCCGTTTTCGTTTCGTGATATAATGGATGCAACATTAACGCTTTATTATGGAACGTAACAAGGTGCTGGCTGTGGCAGGGTTGGCCGTGGCGGTGATCGCGCTCGGTGCGGTCATTACCAAGATTTTCCTCTCGATCCCACAGCTGCGATCCGTCAACGATTCGGTATCTCCGTTTGCGGCGATCCTGCCGAAAAACGGCGTGGACGCCGGAGTCGCGAAATTCTCTTCCGCGGAAGAGTTTCGGCAGTATCTTTCGCAGTCACAATCGTCGGGGAATGGCGCTTTCGGCGGTGGACGCGCACAGGCATTCGGTATGGCGGAATCGGCCGTGGCCCCATCGGCGAAGGACAGTGCGGGAGTGACATTCACCAATCCGCTCGCGTATTCGACCGCGTCTTCGGGTTCATCCGGACAGACGGGGCTTCGTGTGTCCGAGACGAATGTACGTACCGAAGGCATGGACGAACCGGATATCGTGAAGACGGATGGGAGTCATATCTATTACTCGCGCCCGGCACAGTATTACTATCGTGGCGGCCCTATCATGCTGCAGAATGACGTTCCGGCTTCATCGGGATCGGCGATGCCGGTCGATTCGCAGAAAATCGGCATCATGCCTCCGACGCCTACCCCCGTACCGACTTCGAAGACGGAAATTTTCCTGACGTCCGGTACGGGCGAGGCTGCGCTTCTCGGTACGATCGGCAAGACCGGCGAGACCCTGCTTTACGGTGACACGCTCGTACTGTTCGAATCGACCGGACAGAATATCCTCGGATTCGACATTTCCGATCGGAAAAATCCGAAGGAGAAATGGAATATCACCGTCGGGAGCGACAGCAGCATCCTCGAGGCGCGCAAGTCCGGAAACAAGCTCTATCTCGTGGAGCGCACCGGCGTGAATATTTCGGAACCGTGTCCGATACGCCCGATGACATCCGGTACGAAAGTCTCTGAGATCGCCTGTACCGATATCTACCGACCCGGCGTCGTCGCTTCGGCGGATTCGGTGTTTACGGCCTTGTACGTGGATCCTTCGAACGGTTCGGTCGGCGATACGGTCTCGTTCGTCGGATCGTCCGGGCAGTCGGTCGCGTACGTGAGCGCCGATTCGCTCTTTGTCACGTATCCGTTGCCGACCGATCCGGTCGCGATCATGCTCGGCTTTTTTCGCGAGAACGGCGACCTGCTTTCCACGGACTTCCGCACGAGGCTCGAGAAACTCGCCGGATACGATATCGGTGTCGATGCGAAGTCCATGGAACTCGCCCGGCTCCTGCAAAACGAGATGCTCGGCAAGAGCCAGGACGAGCAGCTGCGACTCCAGACGGAAATGGAGAACCGCATGACCGATTACGGGAAGAAACACCTTCGCGACTTCGGTTCGACCGGTATCGTGAAGATCGCCCTCTCCGATTTCTCGGTCAAAGCGAACGGATCCGTGCCCGGGACGCCGCTCAACGACTATTCGCTCGACGAACAGGATGGTAATCTGCGGATCGCGACGACGTCCGGCGGAAACGGGGGAGGATACTTCATGATGTCGGGGAACGTGCAGAGCGAAAACGACGTCTATGTGCTCGATAAGAGTCTGAAAAAGTCGGGCGAACTCACCGGTCTTGGGGCGGGTGAGCGTATCTATTCCGCACGGTTCATCGGGGACCGCGGATACCTGGTCACCTTCAAACAGACCGATCCGTTCTACATACTCGATCTGTCCGATCCGACGCATCCGAAGCAAACGGGAGAACTCAAAATCCCCGGATATTCCTCGTACCTGCATCCCTTGGGCACGCACCTCGTGCTCGGGATCGGGCGTGACCAGAACAAGGTGAAGCTTTCACTCTTCGATGTGGCCGATCCGGCGAATCCGGTCGAGATCTCCAAGTATCTTCTCGATGAGTACTGGTCCGAGGCGACCGACGATCACCGTGCGTTTTTGGCCGATCCGAAGCATCAGGTTTTCTTTCTGCCCGGCAGTCAGGGCGGATATGTGATCTCGTATGCCGGCAACGCGCTTTCGCTCAAGAAGGCGATCGCGGGCCAAGGCGTCCGACGAGCGATCTTCGTCGGCGACACGCTCTATGTGATCGGCGATACCGCCATTTCTTCCTACGACGAGAATACCTGGGAGAAACGGGGGGAACTCAACATCGTTCGCTGATCGTGGCGGGCAAACAATATATGAAAGGGATACCGAGAAAGCAGCACATCATGAACCGACTTTCCGTATTACGGCGAAGGCGAGACGCGGTGCTGTCCGACTTTTTGAAGGCGTTGGAGAAAAGAAAAGTCGCCAAGATACGCAAGACACTGCTGTATAAGTGACTATGGACGTTTCTGAAAAGAAGCATCGCGGGAGTATCGAACGGGTGAAAGTCGAAAAGGGTATCCCGAAAACAGAACGACCACACCCGGAGCAGGATTCTCCGGAAGTGTTTTTGCATGATCTTGAACGTGAGATCGGAACATTGCGCAAGGAAACGGTCACGGAACTCGATCGCATGAAGACCGATTCCGGTCTTTCTCCGAAGGAGATATCGGAAGCCGCGCAGGAAATCGGACTTTCCGAATCCCTTCGGGATATCGACCGTGAAGCAGGTGCATTAGAATCGGATGACTTCATTGATGGACTGATTCATGAGGCTGCTTCACTTCGCGAGGAATTGAAAAAAACCGAGACTCAAATGACTGAAATGGCTTCAAAAAATATCGATGAGGATTCGAAAAACAATGAACTGTCTTATCTGAAACTGAAGAAAGACTGCATCGATCTGGAAATGTTTCGGAACAAGACGAAATGGCTGTACACGGATGCGCCCGAAGCCGTTCCGAGAGAAAGGAAACGACGGGCGGATCTGCCCGAAGCGGCACGATCGGTGCTTAAAGAGACGGACCGAATCGCAAAGAGGATCGAAGAGCGGGGCTATGACTACCGTTCATTCGCTAGATTGGATTCGTCTGAGGATGCGACGGAGCGTGATCTCCTGAAGGAAGTGACGGAAACATTCGAAAAGCTTTCGGATGAGCAGTCATACGGTATGAACATGCTGATGGATCTCGACAACGAGGAAATCCTTGATCTCGCTGAGGATTCGCGACATACCGTCTCACGCGCTATTTTGATCGATAGCTGCATCGGTTTCGGAAGGGAGGATTCGGTTCCTATCCGACGGTTGATTGAGGCGGTGCACGATGGCGGGATGGAAGTCCCGGTATTCGAGTCCCGGATTGTCGATCGGATCATATCGGATAAGAAAGACCTCTTGAAGTCGTTTCCGATAGACGACATGTTCGATGAGCTCCTGTCGGATGAACGGCTGGTGAAAGATGGTCCGTATGGACTCGGGCCGGCTATGGAAAGTATCAGTCAGGAAATTGAACGTCTTCTCGAGTCCGGAAGTCTTTCGAGACTGAGCGATATCACCGGGAAACTGCGTTCGCTTGATGAACGCACGATGGAAGCGTCCGGAAAGCATATTCCGCACGAACAGGTCATGAGATTGTTCCCGGAAATTTCGTTATATGAGGTGTCGATTGCGGATACTTTAGATATTCTCGAGGGAAAGATGAGTCAGGACTTCTATGATCGGCATATCGGGAATAATTTCAATCGGAAGACATCGCTTTCAAAACTCGTTCCAGAACGATTTGTGAAAATCTGGGAAACGGAAGAATTCCTGAGAGATCAATACGCGGAAGGGAATCACACGACATCTCGGCAATTGGAAGCGTTCCTTTCCGGTCACGGTCTTTCATTTTCCGATCTGGACAATCGGAGAAAGAAATGGGTGTTCCGTTCTCTGGCGACGCATGAGGTGGAAAAGGCCCCATTTACGATTGATGATATCCGAATGATATTGATCGATAACGTAGTAGACACTGTCGCGCTTACGAGGATTCCGAGCAGATTCCGAAGCGGTCTGAAGAAAGAGATATGTGATATTGCCGAGGCAAGAGGATATGTATCTTTGCTCCAACCGGACCTCGACGTAGTGGCCCCGCTTTTGGACGAAGAGGGAATGAGAAAAGCGTTGCTTTCGGGAGCGAGTTTGGACTTGTCGAAAATACCCGTTGAATCCAGGGCTGATATGAAGGAAGCGTTTGTCACGAATATCGCGTTGCGGTGGGGGACATTCGATAGAGGGATGCATGAGGAATTTTTTGCGTCATTCGATAAGGCCGATTTTGAGGTGCTGCTTGAATCCGGTGTGTTCATCGATCCTTCCGATGTATCGGAAACGATGCGAAACGATCTTCGGCCATTCTTTGAAAGATTGGGGGTTTCCCGGCTTCAGAAAGGATATCTCGATACGTCATTGATAGGGAATCTGGAATATCAGGAAGGGATACTCGATAGGCTTTCGGTTGATTCTGCCGAAGGTGAAGATTTGAATTCAATATCGACCATGAGGAATACGAAGATGAGAAACATTCGTGATTCGTTCCGTATTCTTGATTCTCGGAAAACGTTACCGGAAGCGATAGGCGAATTTGCGACACGTTTCGAAGAGCGGTACGGCAAGAAAGGGAAGCACTTGATCGCGCTCGCGATAACGGCATATGGTGCCGGTGACCCGGAACGATTCTTGGAGCGGATGCTGCCGATCGAACACGCGTTGGACCGGTATTATGAGGAAGATATTCCGGATGGAGCGCATGTTTCGACGGGTATCGAATATGAGGTGACACAATCCATCGGTAACGAATATGCCGAGAGCAGCGCACTCGGATATGTCAGTGATATCGGACTTGCCAGCATGTCCGGTAATATCGGCAAAGGCGTGGGTGGACCAGGTGCCATATATGAGATCGCTACGAAGCCGACTTATAATCCGTATATGCTTCTTGCAGAACGGAAGTTGTTGCAGGATGCGGGATTCCTTGATTTCAATTTTGAGCGGTATCCGAAGGCATCCCGGGGATATCACCTCAATATCGGCGGCGAATCCGGACTGGAACTGAACCGTGATGCGCTCTTTCTTTCAAACGTTTTGACCTTGGCTCAACTGAACGGGGTCATGGCGGGAAAGGATGTTTCATCGGTAAAAGGTATATATGAAAAGCGACTCGATAAAGTTTTTGAGGGAAATTATCAGGGCGGGGTGCGGGTAGAGATGAAAGGGGGTGGATGCGATACGGTCGAACAATTCGAGCGGGCTATCCTTACATCGCACCGTGCCGGTGTCGTCATGCAGCTTTGCGACCGGTACATTCCCGATTTTCCAGTCGATGCGCTTTCCGAAGTTCCTGATGACCCGGAAGCGTTCGAACGGATGTTGGACATGACCGGGAATCTCGCGACGCCGTTTTCCGATACCAGGGAGCGGGATATGGTCCATGCCTGGATGCTTCTGAAGCGCGATGTCGTTTCTGCGGTCGAACAGCATAACTCGTCATTCTTCGAAAGTGAATTCGATGGTTCGTTCGTGAATCCGAAAGGGGAATATGTCGAGACGACCGATCAGATCGACGTATTACGGAATCAGAAACTCGTGAGCGAAGATGAGCGCGTGTCGGAATCGTTCGGCAAGGGACTTCATATCGATCCTGACGGATTGTTTCATCAGCCGACACCGGGCTTCGAGAACGCTCTTATCCGGACGAACAATATTTTCCTCAAGGGGCCGAAGACCGGATCGAATAATTCCGTCAATGCCGAATCGGTCCTCCAGACGATGAAGCGTGCGGGAAGCCGGGATATTTTGGACGGTCGCCCGCAGGATTCGATATTCGACCGAACGGACGGAAAACTTCGTGACGGGTATTATTCCATACAAGGTGCGTCCGAGGAGATGATCACCCACAAGTCACAGATTCTTCTGAACCGGTTCAACTCCGAAATGGAACGTTTGTTGCGGATGCCGGTGTCAGAAAAAATCGCGTTAGAAATATGATATTCCGAACGAATACAACTATGAATCCGGATTTCGAAGCGCGACGTGAGAAATATATATTGATGGAAGCGAAACTTGAAGAGCCTCGGAAGGTCTCTTCGGAGGCGCATTTTTTGCTGAATGACGTCGCGCAGAAAATTGCTTCCGGTCAGGAACTTACCTCAAGTGACACGAATCTTCTGGAAACGTTGTGGAGCGAGTTGCAGGGTGAAGACCGAGAAATATGTGAAGTATTCGAAAAGGCTCGGTCGCATGGTATGATAACTTCGACAGAAGCACTCGTTTCAACGTGTCTGTTTCTCATATCGGCACAGATCGGTCCGGATTGTTCACGGCTTCGGGACGCGGTCCGATTCGGTTCTACCATTGAGATTTTTACCGAGCTTTCCGGAGGCATAAATATTCCCGAACAGACCCGCGCTATACTCGTCTCGACATTTCGGAAAATGCGAGGAGGCAAAGGAAAAGAGAGTCAAGGAACAGATAATAGTGAGCAGGTAACGGAGGAAAAAAATAACGGATAAAAAGCGAAAACACCCGGAGTTGCTCGACGGGTGTTTTTCGTTTCCGGTTGACCGGATGAGTTCATCCGTAATTGACACTGACTCTGGCGTTTTCCTCACAGTTGAATCCGACCATCTGATTGGGCTGAAAAATGAGACGGATTCCGTGTTTCATATAATGGACCCCGCGACTGATCAACATTCCGCTTTCGACGGTGATGGTTACTGTTTCTTCTGCGAGTCCGAAGTCGTAGTCGCCCGGAATCATGATATCGCATCTGGCAAATCTGGAAATTTTCCGACCCTCCTTATTGATGAATGGTTCGTAGAAAAAGTTTCCTTGGTAGAAGGCTCGTTTTTGGGGTTCAAACGGGTTCATATGTCTCCCTTTGATGTATATTTTTTTATAAAAAAGCTGAATAATGCACCAATCCATGATAGGGGAGAGAACGGGCCGGTGTCAATGATGAAACTCCTCGCGGTAAGCCGCGAGGTATCCCTCGACTTGTCATTCCGGACTTGCCACAGTCGTTCACGAACGACATGGCTTGATCCGGAATCCAGTCCCGCTTCGCGAGACCTATCCGCGGCAAGCCACGGGTATTAGACCCAGAGAGGAGAATAAAAAAACACACACCTGACATTGGAATCAGGTGCGGTCGAGTATCTCGGGTTTCAGCCGTAGATACACAGGTAGGCGACGTCAGTATAAGGGCACACAATATGAAACTCGGGTGTCTTGTCTATAATGGTCGGGAAATCCTGGACACGAAATCTGGTACAATGAGATGGATTCCGA
>JBAXOD010000014.1:0-40136 GCA_037133435.1 Candidatus Moraniibacteriota bacterium
ATGGCTTTCGGGCAAAGCAAATACTATGTAGATTCTCTTTCCGAAAATACGAAACGCGGACTTCGCCAAAAAGTACGCATGGGAATATTTCCGAGCCAAGCGCCTTTGGGATATTTGAATGACAGTAGAACAAAAACAATCGTGGTGGAAAAGAAAAAATCTCGTATTGTGCGCTTGGCTTTTGAGAAGTACACGAAAGGAAATATGCGACTGGAAGATGTATCAAACTTTTTGGCGAAATCCGGCGTTACAACCCGAACCGGAAAGAGAATCTCAAAAACGAAAGCGTCTTTTATCCTCTCCAATCCATTTTACATCGGACTATTCAAATATGGTGGTGAACTTCACGAAGGAAAGCACGAGCCAATCATTTCAAAGAAACTTTTTGATGAAGCACAGGAAATGTTGAAGTTTCGTGGACAACCTGAACGGAAACCACAAAACGAACCGCAACCTTTCTGCGGTCTAATTTCCTGTGCTTCATGCGGAATGATGATAACTGCTGAAAACAAAACGAAGCGACAGAAAAATGGTAATGTTCATTATTATGTTTACTATCGTTGTACGAAAAAATCTAAAACTGTTAGATGTCCTGAAATGTCGCTTCGTTCTGAAAAACTAGATGAGCAGTTATCATCTCTAATCAAAAAAGTTTCTTTGCCCAAAGACTGGGCGGAGGAATTGAATCGTCTTGCTTTGCAAGACTACAAAAACTCCGCCCCGTCTTTGACTGCTAGTGCGAAAGAGAAAGAAACAAAACTATCGGTCATTTCACAAAAACTAGAACGACTTCTTACGGGATATTTAGACCAAGTAATTGACCAACCAGATTATTGTTTACAAAAAGCTAAACTGTTATCCGAAAAGAAGTCGCTCCAAGAAGAAATGACCTCTCTTTCACACAAGCAGAATGATTGGCTCGCACCTTTCCAAAACTGGCTAAAAGACGCTCAATCCTTGGACAAAATTGCTTCTGATTCAGACCTTTTTGCGAAAAAGGTCTGTGCCAAAGAAATCTTTGGCTCGCACCTGCTTCTTGGCGAAAAAATCCTCCGTCCCGCCGAAGGCGGGAATCCGAATTCATTGGCGAAAACGGGCGAAACAGCGTGGGCGTGCCTACGGCACGCCCACTCCTTGGTTGGTTCTCAACCGCTAAGTTCCATTTTGGTGCCGCAGGCGGGAGTCGAACCCGCATAGCTTTTGGGCTGGGAGATTTTAAGTCTCCTGTGTCTACCAGTTCCACCACCGCGGCGATGTATGACGGAGGTCGCGCCCGGAATTGAACCGGGGTAAAGGGTTTTGCAGACCCGTGCCTAACCACTCGGCCACGCGACCTTCTCTCCATGAAGGCCTTTCCAAGGTATCAAACCACGCACCGAGCGTCAATGAACGATATACATCTGAGAGTCATTTCTTAAGCTTCGCTTTCTTGAGAATGGTTGGAATACCGAGAAAATCCTGCTTGAGCGTATCGCGCATGCCGCCGTTGTAGAGCGCTGCCGCCGGATGATAAAGCGGAACGAAGACCCGCTCCCCGATATCCGGAAATGATTTCCGGAACGAATTCCCATGTACGTCCGAAATCTTGAAGTCGGGAAAGAAATGATTCAGCGCATGCCGACCGAGCGTGACAATGAGTGCCGGATCGATAAGGATGATCTGTTCCCGGAGCCACTTCGCGCAATCCGAAATCTCATCCGGCAATGGATCGCGGTTCTCCGGCGGACGATATTTGACGATATTCGTTATGTAGATATCTTTGCGGGACAATCCTACCGAGCGAAGCATCTCTTCGAGGAAATTGCCTGCGGCACCGACGAACGGCACTCCTTGCAGGTCCTCGTTTTTCCCGGGGGCTTCACCGATGAAAAGAATATCAGCGAAAGCGCTCCCACTCCCCGGTACCGCCTGAGTGGCGGACATTCTGAGCGTACAACGACATTCCAAGGCCATCCGTTCGTTGAGCTCGAGAAGACGCGCTTCTTTCTCATTGGGTGACGTTTCGTTCATAAGTGGTTGATAAGTCCGAATATCCTTTCTATCAGCGGACTTCCCAGCCGTATGAGGTTTCAAATATCCGCCCAGGTATCTCGAATCCGCTGGCATAACGATGTCCTCCTCCACCGAACGATTTCGCGATTTCGGAAACGTCTACCCCTTTGTGAGGTTCCGTCCGCAGGCTGCCTCGTACCGTGTCGTCGCTCACCTGATAAAACAGAAGGGAAAATTTCGCATCGGGCACGTGGTTCAACAGTTCGGAAGCGATATACAGATCTTCCGTGGACGGATCACCGAGCTCGCTGATGTCATCTTTGGTAATTGCGGCGAAAATCATCCCGTTTTCATGATTGATCCGAGCTTTGGCCAAAGCCTTCCCCCAGAGCTTCAACGTCGAGATCTTGTTGTTTGAAAAGACCGACGCGGTGATTTTGGACAGACGAGCCCCGCTTTGTATGAGATGAGACGCCGCGGCAAACGTCTGTGTCGACGTGGAAGAATGCTGCAAGTTACCGGTGTCGCCCAATATGCCGAGGAGAAGCGCGGTCGCGATGTTCTTTGAGAATCGCTTCAATCTGTCCTTGAGAAACACGAATACCAACTCCGAAGCGGATGAGACGGTCGAGTCGATGATGATGATATCCCCCTTCGGCTGCTCTATGGGGTGATGATCTATGAGAATCAGCACGGTATGCTCCGATATGTGCTCGCGAATCCTATCCAGTCCCCGATTCACACTGTCACAGGCGATGACGGCGTCATATGTAGCATATTCGAGCCGATCAGGATGCGTAAAAGAGACCCTTGGAAAGAGCTCCTTTGCGAATTCCGGGACGGCGTCGAAACAGGCTATGTCCGCCTGCTTTCCCAGTGATTCGATATATTCCTGCATGGCGACATTCGCTCCGACCGTATCCGCGTCGGGCCGTGAATGTGCGAAAAGCAAGACTTTGCGTGAATTGCGAAGAACGAAGCGCAGATTATTGAATTCAGAGGAGAAATTCTGCATAAGTCGTGGATAACTCCCTATTCCCCTTCTGATTCCAGGATTTTCAGCAGATGTTCTATTTCATCGGCCTTGCTGCCGGTAGGGTCGAACGTAAACGATATTTTCGGCATCGGCTTCATGCTCAGTTTGGCATGCAGTTCCTTTTGAATACGACCCCGTTCATGCCGGAGGGTCTTCATGACATAGTCATATTCGGTTTCCGGGAGAGCGCTGATATATACCCTGGCGTTTCGCAGATCGGGGCTTGTTTCGACCTTTGAAATCGTCACGAGTACGGACTCCTTGAAATTAACATCCCGGAGCAGGATGTTTGCCAGGTGTTCTCGGAGCAATCCGTTGATCTGCAGTATTCGGTGTGACATGTGGGGATATTGATAAATCGTACCAGTATGGCCTAAGAATGAGACAATGTCAAAGGATACGGAGAAGAAGTCCGTTCAGATGATGCCTTTCTTATGAAAATACTTCCAAACGAATGCGAATGAAAACTAAAATTCAGCTACCTACGATCGAAATTGACGACTATCGTCTTGTTGTGCCCCGACTAGGAATCGGACCTAGATCTCATCCTTAGGACGGATTTGCTCTATCCATTGAGCTATCGAGGCAGTTCTATGGGATATTACCGTCTCATCACGCGACTACAGTCGCAAGAATGCTTTTGCGACTCGTGTACCAACTGTGAATTTTTGGTGACAGGTGGACCTGAGGAGACTCGAACTCCTGACCTCCTCCATGCCATGGAGGCGCTCTACCAACTAAGCTACAGGCCCGTTCCTCGTTTATAGTACACGGAGTTCTTAATGACGTCAATTTAACACAGTAAGACAAAGAGATGTATTTGTCAATAGAATATATTGAGTACTTTTGTGATGTGCTTAAATCTATTCGATTTTTTTTCTAAATTCATTGTTCTACGTGGAACTGCGAAATTCATAATCTAAATCAATTCACATATTTCAAATCGAATATTTTTTTCATACAATTTATTTGCACAGATGATTCAAAAGTTTTGATTTTCGATTTCTTTCTATGAATGCAAGATTTGATATCGTTCATCTGATTTGGTAATAATATCAAAAGCATCGGTTGAAATTGTTCCACGAGAAACAATTATTCATTACTTGAAATTGAATTACGGATTTCAGTTAAGAGATCATATAACAAAGACAGCATCAAAAAAGGTCCTTGGTATACGAATTTTGAAACAGGATGAACAAATAAGATATGTCGAATGAATTGTTTCTCGTGGAACATTCATAGAGATGTGTGAAACAGATTCGAAAAAGAGTTCATCTATGATTAATAATACGTAATTGAAGAATATCGATCTTAAATATAAATATTTTTGTTGGACTCATTTAAAATCATCAATGTGTATCAATAATACTCGTAAATAAAGCACCAATAGTCTGCAATAGTTCTACGTAGAACAATGAATACAAATATTCATATTGACAAATATGCATAATATATTATAATACATCACAAAAACAATAATTAATCAAAAAATATTCAAAGAGAAACGAATCAATACAAAAATGTTAACATGTTAAGAAATGAAAAAAATACAAGCAAAAAATCAAACATATAAACGTGAATACATTCAACGTACGTAGATATAGACATCAATGAAAATTATGAATGCATAAAACCGTATGCAAAGGATTATCCTGCAGTGATAGGTACCGAACGGAAGCTATGAAAGTACAACAAGACATGTAATTTGTCCGAATCGAAAAAAAATGGTACAATGAATTCATTGAGGGATATGATATGGAACACAAAAGAAGAATCACATCATACTTGAATGTGCCAGGGAAGCTCCTGTTTGTTTTTTGCGGACTACTGCTTGGAAGCGGTATTTTTTTTGCTCGCGCATCGGATACGATAACCGGTTCGAACATCGTTGACGATCCGGATCAGGATGGGCTCACTACCGCGGAAGAGAAGCTCTACGGAACGGACCCGATGAATCCCGATACCGATGGTGACGGATACACCGACGGCGTAGAGATTAAAAGCGGATATGACCCGCTGAAAAAAGCACCCGGGGATAAGATCATTCCCGATACGGAGAAAGCCGCGACGGATCAGAAGAGTACGGAAACGAACCTGACCGATCAGGTCTCGGAAAAGATCGCTGACATCGTCAAGAACGCTCCGGTGAAGGACGACGGAACGAGCGAGGTTTCGTTGGACGACTTGAACAGCATATCAGAGGACCTGATATCCGGGAATCAAAAGGATATCGTACTTCCGGATGTCGATATATCATCAATCAAAGTTAAAAAGGAATCGTATTCGAGTCTCTCGGATGATGATCGGAAACAGAAAATCAAGGAAGACGTGACCGAATATCTCACGAAGATCGCCTATATTTTCGCGAATAACTCGCCGAAATCATTCAAGACGCAGACTGAATTCGAAGGAGCCTCGAACGATCTCGTAAGCATGGTGACATCGGCATTGTCACTCGGTAGTCTGTCCCAATTGGACTCGTTGGTCGAGAACGCGAACAAGACCCTGGATCAGATCAAAGAAGTGGAAGTTCCCGAGGTCATGTTGGATGTCCATGTGAAGGCGCTCAAGCTCGCGATGTATGCGGCACAGCTTCATGACACCGCACCGTCGACGATGAATGAGGACCCGATGCAATCGATCCGCTCATTGTCATATATGCAGGGATTGCTGAACGTGACGAGCAGTTTCGCCATCGATGTTCAGAAGAAATTGTCGGAATATGGGATTTCCGATATCCCGTTGGATCTTTAGCGTACGGATTTATGAAAAGAGGGAAGGGAATGTATACAACTCGTTTTTTTTCGGCAATCGCGACGGGAATTTTCTTTTTCGTGGTTTCGGCTCCGTCCGCACGGGCGGATTTCTGGGGGATGTCGATCGAAGCGACGATTCTCGGTCAGTCACTTACGAAAATCCAGAAGCAGATAGAGGGCGTCACATTGGCGGCGCTGAAGACGACCGCGCTCAATACGATCCAATCGAAGGTGAACAGTATCGTCGGGGGGACGAATTCCACCGACTCGAAGATCATTACCGATTGGCAGGTGTACTTGTATGATACGCCGCGCAATACGACCAAAACGTACATGACCAGTTATCTGACCAGCGCGACGAACGGACGGGCTACGGGAAATTACAGCAGCGAATATAGCCTGTATCTGCAGTCATCCGCAAAGGGGAATCTCGTAACGTTGTCGGATTCGTCGATTCCGACTACGAACATCGAGGAAGTCGTTTCGGATCCGAAGACTTCGCTTGAAAACGGGAGCCTGCTCGCCATGGACGCGTATTGGAGCAATCCGATGAACAATCCGTACGGATTTACGCTCATGGCGCAGAACGAGGAGCAGGCGAAACTCGAACAGGAACAGCAGAAGCAATTCACGAAGTCCATCTCGCACGGTTATAACAGTACCGAATCGAACGGAAAGGTGATCCTTCCGGGAAGTACCATCGGGATGATCGTAGCGAATTCGCAAGACATGGGCAACAAGGTCATCGCCTCCGCCCAAAGCCCGTATGAACTTGCCGGGGGAGTGATCCTTTCTCTCGTGAATAAGACCGTTTCGGGTCTTATCGAGAGCGGGATCGGATCGGTCCAGGCGAATATTCAGAGGGAAGTGAACGGAGTCTCGAGTAACACCGGCGTGCAGGTAAACAATATCTCGATATCGTCGGGGACGCAGTCGACCTATACGACGGAAGTCAAACAGCAGACCGGAACGTCCGGGGCATCCTCATCCGCGAGCGGCAGTTCGGCCGTGCCGATCAAATAATCATACGTCCAAGACGGGAATCAAAAAAACCTTCGCTCGCGAAGGTTTTTTATCACTTTGGATTGAGCGGTTCGTGGGCGACACAAGATTCGAACTTGTGACCTCCACAATGTCAATGTGGCGCTCTAACCAACTGAGCTAGCCGCCCACGAACCGCTGAATATCAAAATTCTCATGACGCGAATCCGTACGAAATTTCTAAATCTGTTCGGTTCCACGTATTTCCCTTTGTATCATGATATCTTCTTCTTGTGAAGTCTCTTCGACAACCTCGGGCGATTTCGGTTTCACGATACGACGGAAAAAGCTTAACCATGCGTGATTCTGTACTTTCGAAAGAAGCGTGAAGAAGATGATGACACTGCCAGCGGTGAGGAATCGTCCCTCCGTGCCGGATGCGCCCGGAACGAAGGATTGCATGACAATGACGTATGTGGAAAGGAGGAGCGAGAACAGAAGACTGACCGCTATCGAAATCGCACCGAATCCGAGACTGGATGACGCCTTTCGTTGAAACAGCGTATAACCGAGCGTCATTCCTGATCGTAACGAGACATCGGATAACAGGATGTATAAGGAAGAATATATCATCGAAAATAGCAGGATCACCGACAATACGATCAGTATGAGTGTGCCGAATCCGGCAAGAATGTTTTGAATGGTTCCGCCTTCGGCGGCCAGTGTCGAGGGGAAAAGGAGTATGAATCCAAAAAATATCATGGAAAATATCGCCAGACACTCCAGTACGAAGAGTCGGACGAACGCGTGTACTGATTTGTGAAGAGTATGGAGCACCCGAACGTTCTTTTCGGACAGCGTGAGTATGACGCAGGATCTGAAAATGACGGAAAGGAAAGCTGAAGGAATGATGAGAAGTGCCGTCCACGGATGGTTTTGAAGATACGACGTCATAGTTTCCGCGAACGATTCGAGCGGCATCCCCTTATCAAGGAGAGTGATACTGTCGGTACCGAACAGTACCGACAGCAATGCGAAGAGAATGGCACCGGCATTTCGAAATGCCGACAGAAATGCCTCCCGAAAAAATCCGAGAAAGACAAAGAAATCGTTTTCCGTCGGATGTTCTCCGGATGAAGCGTTCATGATGTTCTGATTTCCCGATTACGACGAAACCCTATGCGGTCTGAATGTCATCGGGAACGGATTCGGGAAGGGGATTGCCGGAAATGATGGCGTCGAACTCGTCTTTCTCGAGCGTCTCCCGTTCGAGAAGCGTTTCCGCGATACGGTCGAGTACGGGGCGTTTCTCATTGAGGATGGCGGTCGCGCGTTCTTCCGCTTCCGCGACAATGCTCGCGACTTCCGCGTCGATCATCTTCGCCGTGTCATCGGAATAGTTCCTCTCTTCGTGCAGTTCTTTGCCGAGGAAAATAAGCTCCTCCTTGTTTCCGAAGGTCCGAGCGCCGAGACGGCTCATGCCATAGCGGGTCACCATATTCCGTGCCATGCTCGTCGCCCGCTCGAGATCGCTTGAAGGGCCGGTCGTCGTATCGTTGAAGACAAGCCGCTCGGCGACAAATCCACCGAGGAGCGTCGCGAGTTCCGAGCGGAAGTATTGCGACGAATGAAGCATCTTGTCTTCCGTCGGCACGGCCAGGGTGTATCCTCCGGCATGGCCTCTTGAGATGATCGACACTTTCTGAACCGGATCCGCTTCGGGCAGTATGGCCGCGATAAGCGCATGTCCGGCTTCGTGATAGGCGATAATACGCTTCTCGTTTTCGTTGATGACCCGACTTCTGCGTTCCGGACCGAGGATGACCTTCTCGATAGATTCCGCGAATTCATCCATGGCGATGGTCTTCTTGCCGCGGCGGGTGGCCAGGATGGCGCCTTCGTTCAGAAGGTTGGCGAGATCGGCTCCGGAAAATCCCGGCGTGCGCTCAGCCAGACGACGCACGTTCACATCTTTCGCGAGAGGCTTGCCTTTGAGATGGATCTTGAGGATCGCTTCACGGTCATTGATGTCGGGGAGATCCATCGTGACGCGCCTGTCGAAACGACCCGGGCGAAGAAGTGCCGGATCAAGCACGTCCGGACGGTTTGTCGCCGCGATAACGATGACATTCGTATCGGTTTCGAATCCGTCCATCTCGACGAGGATCTGATTCAGGGTCTGTTCACGCTCATCGTGCCCTCCGCCGAGACCCGCTCCGCGATGACGGCCTACCGCGTCTATCTCGTCGATGAAGACGATGGCAGGAGCATTCTTTTTTGCCTGTTTGAAGAGATCTCGTACACGGGATGCACCGACGCCGACGAACATTTCCACGAATTCGGAACCGGAAATGTTGAAAAACGGAACTCCCGCCTCACCGGCGACGGCCTTGGCCATGAGGGTCTTTCCGGTACCGGGAGAACCGAGCAAAAGAACGCCCTTCGGGATTTTCGCTCCCATCGCGATGAACTTTTTGGGATGTTTGAGGAATTCGACGATCTCACGAAGCTCTTCCTTGGCTTCCTTTGATCCGGCAATATCACCGAAATTCACCTGCTTCTTCTTGTTTTTCGGATCCGACATCCGAGCCCGCGAAAGACCGAAATTCATCGCCTGGGAGTTGCCGTGCTGAGCCTGTTTGAGCATGAACCAGACGAATCCGCCGACAAACAGGAGCGGTATGAGAAATGGCAACAGGGTGGACGCCCAGAACGAGGTGCCGGATTCCTTTTTGATCTCGATCGTAACGGCTGACAACTTGTCCTGATTGACGCCATAATTTTTGAGGGTCTCCGTGAGGGAAGACTCCGATTCCTTCAGGGATTCGGCCTTTTGGCCGTCGGAGAGGCTGATCGCGAGATCGTTTGCGGAAACGTCGATCCGTGAAACGTGATCCGCGTTGATTTCCGTGACAAGCTCGGAAAGGGTAAGCTTCTGCGGTTTTTCGACAGTATCCTGATAGAGCAGCAGGATACCGGATATGATGAGAAACAAGATGATGATCGAGACGATATTTTTCATGAGTTTATCCATAGGAGTAGATTCGTTATTGATTCCGTATCATGGTAACTTTATCACCTCTTGCGACGATTTTCAACCGTACTGAGGCGTATGATCTGATTTTCCCTTTCGAGCTTCGAATGAGCTTGTCGACTTCATGAACAAAGGACTGGCTGGGAAATTTCACCGATATTGAAACGATGCGGTACAGTCGGCGGAGTTCATGTGCGCGTTCGGAGTCGGCGAGCGACAAATACTCCGTTCGGAAAAACGACACACCGAGATCGACGGGTTCCGTCCGGAGGTGGAATGATGGCGAATCCGCCACCGATGTTTCGCCTTGAAACAGTGTCGCGGTACGGGCCAGCACCGATCGGATTCCTGGACGATATTCTTTATCAAGCAAGGGAAGAAGGTTATGCCTGATACGATTCCTCAGGATCGAAACGTCGCGGTTCGTCACATCCTCACGAAACGGGATATGTTCCTTTGCGAGAAGTTCCGTGAGTGAACTTTTCGGAATCCGAAGCAGCGGCCGGATGATGCGGCCGTTGATCGGGCGCATGGCAGCGAGTCCGTCCGGTCCGGTTCCCCGAAGCAGCCGGATGAGAACGGTTTCCGCCTGGTCGTCCTCATTGTGGGCTGTCGCTATGCGATCAAAGTGCTCCCGTGCTCGGATCCGCTCAAAATATCGATAACGGATATCTCGGAGATGCTCCTCGTTTTTTCCTGTCGCATCCTTCGGCCGTGAAAGGAATATCGGTAGGCCATATCGGGTACAAAAGTCGTGTACCAGTTTTTCATCGTGGTCGGAATCCTTTCCGCGAAGACGGTAATTCATGTGGACGACTCCGAGACGAAGCCCGAGCTTCTCACGAAGCGAAAGGAGGATATGCAATAGTGCCACGCTGTCGGCGCCGCCCGAGCATGCGATGAGTATGGAACTGCCAAAAGGAAGCGACGTATGCGTCGCATCGTCATTTTGCACGCGTTTGACGAGAGAGCGGCCGAAAGGTGTGGAAAAAATGAATTTCGGCTCAGCCGTTTTAGCGCCCGAATCGGCCTCGGATGATTTCCACTGCCTGATCGATGGCGTTTTCAAGCCCTCCGTCGGGATTTTTGATTTCGTAGTCATACACGAGGTCAGAACGGTTCAGGAGATCCTCGATATACTCCATCCGTTCTTTGAAATAGGATTCAGTGGGGTTATCCCGTTTGAAAATGCGCTCCCGTATGTTTTCGAGGGGTGCCGTAATGAAAAGCACCGGGATTTCCGGAAACAATGACCGCACGCTTTTGGCGCCTCTCCAGTCGACTTTCCATATCCCGACCTTTCCTGTCGCACCGACACGCTCGATCTCGTCCCGAGTCACTCCGTAAAATTCGTCATTGTACGTCTTTGCCCATTCGATGAAGGAGTCATTCGCGATGCCGTCCTCGAAGTGTTCACGGGAAACGAACCAATACGGATGCTGCTGCGTTTCACCGGTCCGCATGGGACGGGTCGTGCTCGTTATCACGCGTTCGATCGGCATTCTCTTCGCGATGCCTTCGATCACCGAATCCTGCCCGGAACCCGACGGACCGAATATGACGAAAAGATTGTCTGTGTTCATAAAGTGACTTGATGGGAAGAGCCAAAGTCCCGCACGTGGCGGGACTTTGGGGCGAAACTACTCCGTTGCGGTCTCCTTCGGTTGTTTTTCGGTCTTTTCTTCCACAGCCTTCTTCTTTTTGACAGTCTCCTTGACCGGGAGCAGACCCATCCGATGGGCTTGCTGCTCTATGGAGAGGATTTTCCAGTCATAGGTCTGCCCGGTCTGGAAGATATCCTCCATTTTCTGCCGCGGGTAGACGTCTTGGAATTCGGAAACGTGAGCCAGTCCGTGGATGTCGTCGTCGAGATAGACGAATGCGCCGAAATGATTGATCTTGTCGACTTTCCCGGGCACGATCTGTCCGACCTGGTACCGTTCGAGGACCGTCGTCCACGGATCGTTCAGGAGTGCTTTCATGGAAAGCGAGATCCGGGTATCCTCGATGCCGATGATCTTGGCTTTCACGCGGTCGCCGGTTTTCACGATTTCACGCGGATTGTCGATGAGCTGCCACGCAAGCTCGGATATATGGACCAAGCCCTCGAGCTTTTGGCCGGCCTTCTTGCCGCTCGGATCGATCGGGGCGTCGAATTTCACGAAAGCGCCGAAATCGACGACGCCGGATACTTCTCCTTCGATCGTGTCGCCCGGTCGGAGTCTTCCGATCAGTTCGCGGTCGCGTTCGCTCTGTGCCGCCTTCTCGCTCACGATGAGCTTCTCGTTCTCACGGTCGATGTCGAGAATCCGGATGCTGATAGTCTCTCCGATGAGGGAGCGGAGCATGTCCAGGATTTTGTTCTTGTCACCATCCTCGACGCGGGGATAATGTTCATTTGCAAGCTGTGACACCGGAAGAAAGCCCATGATGCCGTTGAGTTCGACCATGAGACCGCCCTTGTTCGCATCCTGAACCTTCGTTTCGACGACCGACTTGCTCTCGAGCTTGTCGAACAGGTTCTCCCAAGCCTTCTCATAGGATGCCTCCCGGATCGATATCTCGATATCGCCGTCCTCGTTTTCGAAACTGACCAAAGTGCCGCTTACGTCCTCGCCGACATGCAACTTGGCTCCGCCTGACAGCCCGCTTTTCATCTCTTTGCCCAACACGACTCCCGTGCCGAGCGGCCCGAGGTCGACGAGCGCATGATTTGACGCTACGTGGATGACCGTACCGACGACGACATCGCCGACGGACGGGATTTCAACGGAATCTTCCTCAATAAGACTTTCCAAAACCTTCGAATCGTTCGCTTTCGACATATTCTTTTCTGTGGGTCGGTGTGCGGCCGTCCCGATGAATGATTATTGCACGAATCTTCCGAATCGGTCCCCGAAGAATCAGTAGAAGGATGATACCCGGTATTTCGGATTTTGGCAAGGGGCAATGGGTCTTGGCAGAAAAAGATGTCCTATGATAGACTGAAACGAGCCGAGATGACAGTCGGTATTTCTTTTTTTGGCACCTATGAATATCCAGTATTACGGGGATTATTGCTTCAAACTGACGACGAAACCGGCTGGAAGGGCGACGGAGGATGTCGTTATTTGGACCGACCTCCCGGAAAAAAAATCCGGTATCCGTACCCCTTTCGGGCATGCGGACGTCGCGCTCCTGTCTCATATGGACGCGTCCGATGAGGCGCTTTCGAGCCTCAAAGACGATCCGGAACTGTTGTATTCCCCCGGTGAATATTCGGTGGACGGCATTTCGGTGCTCGGCTTCCCGAGTTTTCGGGACGGACAGGGCGGAAGCGAACTCGGTCAGAATACGATATTCGTGTTCGACTCGGAGGAAATGCGATTCGCGTACCTTGGCGCAGTCGGTCACCCTCTCGATGACGGTCTCGTCGAAAAGATCGGGGATATCGACGTCCTTTTCATGCCGATCGGTGGCAGCGAGGCGTTTTCTCCGAAGGTGGTCGATAAGATCATCCATGATATCGAACCGAAAATCGTCATCCCGATGCATTACGCGATTTCAGGTATATCCGTCGATTCCGTGACGCCCGAGACATTTTGTAAGGAGACAGGCTGTCAGGTCGGAGAGGAATTGCAGAAATTCAATTTCAAAAAGAAGGATCTTGACGGGAAAAGCATGGAAATAGTCTTTCTCAAGCGAACGTGATCCGTATGTTCGAATATCTGGAGAGACACGTGGCGGAAATTCGTCGGAAGCCGGAATCGGTCCGGATCGTCTATGTCTGGAGTATGGTGGGAATCGTTATGATTTTCGTCGTGTTCATCTGGATTTTCACGCTGCGGGAGAATTTGGGAGCATCCGTTTCCGGAGATCAGGTCGAATCGATAGAGAATTCGGTCCAGAGGGTTCCGGTACCGACCGTGCCTGACAAACCTTCACTGAGCGAGACGCTTCCGAGTGACGGGTATCAGATCGGAAACGGACAGTAAGGGAGGCGACTGAAGAGTAAACAGCGAATTATGCATCCGGTTATGAGTGAGAAGAAAACGCAGGGAACGCTTATCGATACGAACGGACGTATCGAGCCGAGGCAGATTACGGATGAGGTGCGCCAGTCGTATCTCGATTACGCGATGAGCGTCATCGTGGCGCGAGCGTTGCCCGATGTCCGCGATGGCATGAAGCCGGTGCACCGACGCATCCTCTATTCGATGTGGTCGACCGGACTGCGTTCGACCGCCAAGTTCCGCAAATCCGCCACCGTAGTCGGTGAAGTGCTCGGTAAATGGCATCCGCACGGCGATACGGCCGTCTATGACACCATGGTCCGTATGGCGCAGGACTTTTCCTTACGCTATCCGCTCGTGTGGGGTCAGGGGAACTTCGGATCGATGGACGGCGACAGTCCTGCAGCGTACCGGTATACCGAGGCGAAGCTCGCACCGATCGCCGAGGAGATGCTTCTCGATATCGAGAAGGATACCGTCGATTTCATTCCGAACTTCGACGGCGTCCACATGGAACCGACCGTGCTTCCCGCGAAACTCCCGCAGCTGTTGCTCAACGGGACGGTCGGTATCGCGGTCGGTATGGCGACGAACATCCCGCCGCACAATCTCGAGGAACTCGCGGACGGGATCTGTCACCTGATCGATCATCCCGACGCGACGATCGACGACCTGATGCAGTTCATCAAGGGGCCGGACTTCCCGACGGGTGGTACGGCATATAACTCGGCGGACATCCGCGAGGCGTACGTGACCGGAAAGGGGAAGATCGCGACGCGGGCCAAGGCCGAGATCGTCGAGACGAAGGCCGGTCTGTTCCAGATCATCGTCACCGAGATGACGTACCAGACGAACAAGGCGACGCTTATCGAGCGGCTTGCCGACCTCGTCAAGGAAGGGAAGATCCTCGGTATCCGTGACCTGCGCGACGAAAGCGATAAGGACGGCGTTCGCGTCGTCGTGGAACTCAAGAAGGACGCGTATCCGCAGAAGGTGCTGAACCAGCTCTACACCCACACCGACTTGCAGAAGAATTTCAACGTGAACATGCTCGCGCTCGTGGACGGTATCGACCCGCAGATCCTTTCGCTCAAGTCGATCCTCGAGCACTACATCATCCATCGGCAGACGGTCGTGAAGCGACGCGCCGAGTATGAGCTTGCCAAAGCCAAAGACCGGGAACATATCCTCGAGGGGCTCAAGAAGGCGCTCGATCACATCGATGAGATCATCTCGACCATCAAGAAGTCGAAGAACAAGGAAGAGGCGCATCAGAACCTCATGAAGAATTTCCGACTTTCCGAACGGCAGACGACCGCAATTCTTGAAATGCGACTGCAGACGCTTTCCGGACTCGAGCGGCAGAAGATCGATGATGAACTCGAAGAAAAGCGCAAGATCATCGCGTATCTCGAGGACCTCCTTTCGAGCCGTGAGAAAATGCTCGGGGTGGTGAAGACCGAACTTCTGGAGCTCCGTGAGAAATACGGCGACGCCCGGAAGACGCGTATCGTGCGGACCGGTATCGGCGAATTCAAGCAGGAAGACCTTATCCCGAATGAGGATGCGATCATCACGCTTTCCGAGGATGGGTACATCAAGCGCATGAATCCGGATGCCTATCGCGTGCAGAAGCGCGGAGGCAAGGGTGTCATCGGCGCGGTCACCAAGGAAGAGGACAAGATCGCCCTCGTGCTCTCACTCGAGACGCATGCCGACCTGCTCTTCTTCACGAACACGGGCAAGGTATTCCAGCTCAAGGCATATGAGATACCGGAATCCTCGCGAACCGCGAAGGGGGCCGCGATCGTGAACTTCATCCAGATCAGCCCGGAGGAGAAGATCACCGAGCTCGTCGCGCGCAAGCAGGGCGACGATACGAAATTCCTCTTCATGGCCACTCGAACGGGCACCGTCAAGAAGACCAAGATCGAGGAATTCGAGAACGTCCGCCGTTCAGGGCTCATCGCGATCAACCTCGAGAAGGGAGACCTCCTCAGTTGGGTGCGTCCGACGGACGGCGGGGACGACATTATCATGACGACCCAAGACGGTCAGGCTATCCGTTTCAAGGAGACCGACGTGCGCGCCATGGGCCGATCGGCCGCAGGTGTGCGCGGAATACGTCTCGGCGAAGGCGACGAGGTGGTGGCGATGGACGTCATCAACAAGGGGGAGAAAGGGCTTGAACTCCTGATCCTCTCCCAGAACGGACAGGGCAAGCGTTCCGATCTCAAACATTACAAGGTGCAGAAGCGCGGTGGATCGGGTATCAAGACCATGCGGGTTACCGACAAGACCGGCAAGCTCGTCGGGGCGGCGATCACCTCGATGGCCAATATCGAGGACGACCTCATTCTCACCTCGGAGAAGGGGACCATCATTCGCATCCCGTTCAAATCCGTGCCGCTCCTTTCCCGCGTCACGCAGGGTGTCCGCGTCATGAAGCCGCAAGCTGGTGACAAGGTCGGGGCGTTCACGATGCTCTAGATCCGAACTTACAACTTACAACTTACAACTGAAAACGGGGAACGGGGAACGGGGAACGGAAGAAAAGAAAACGAAAGCCCGCCGAAAGGCGGGTTTTTTGTCGGAATATTTCGGTCAAGAATCCAGTTCCGGAATGTGCTTCGGAAGCGTCTTCCAGAGAAGTTCGAACGTCAGTCGCTGCAAATCTGCTAATTCCTTCGATTCGATGATGATCGCCATCTTTTCTTTCCAGGAAACGATAAGCATCTTGTCATTGTAAATATTCACCTCGGGCGAGAAGGAGAGACTGTCCTCAGATAGACATCGGGTATCCCGCATCTCCTCTTGATTATGCATTGCTCGCTCGATCGAGAACTTGTTACGGGGGACGATAACCCGAATGAATATCTGTTTTTTTGCCCTTCTCCCATAATACTCAGGGAAAAAATTCGGAAGGCCTTCGTGCATCGTTTCTACGTTTGCGTATGCGAGAATCATCCCTTTCGACGTCAGAGTGTCTTCATATGCTTCTCTCATCCCCTTTTCCCCCTCAAAGAACTTTACTTTTGGTTTTGACGTATAGATGTTCTGTAGCGAGATAAGTTGAGGGAGCAGCTCTGTAACCTTTTGCTTACGCTTCTCGATTTCCTTTTCCCGCTCCACTTTTTCCCGGTCTAGATAGGTTAGGAGCTGCTTCGGTTCAAGCGCGTTGAAATATGTGCCCGCGCCTTTTCTGAACTTGCTTACAAGGCCTTTTTGCAACAGACTATCACAAATGTCGTAAATCGTGGTTCGGTTCAGACCTGTTTTCTTGGAAAGATCTTTGGCTTTAC
This sequence comes from Candidatus Moraniibacteriota bacterium, assembly GCA_037133435.1. Taxonomy (GTDB): domain Bacteria; phylum Patescibacteriota; class Minisyncoccia; order Moranbacterales; family UBA1568; genus JAAXTX01. Next base: position 17,094 of record JBAXOD010000014.1, read on the forward strand.
CCGAACCTATCTCAAGAAGCGCCAGATAGACGCGAGACTCTTTTTCAGAAAAATCGAGATTTCGAAGTAAGCTATTCAGCATAGTTGTGGAAATAGTATCGACAGAAATACGATATTATATGAGCTAGATAATGTCAATAATCGATTTTGTGTGGCTGTACTGTCGAACGAGATATATCGAAATGATGTATGTTTTAGCTGCAGGATGAGAGGTTTTCCTGAAAGGTCATTTTAAAACTGGCAGAACAGCGTCTGCAGACAAATTTAATGTTGAGTCAGCCGACTGATTTACGAATTACAACGAGAGGAGAGTCGATATGAGAAACCAATATGTAGCGAAACTTCGCAGGCGATTCGGGATCACGGGGAGTATGACCGTCATCCAACGCTTCGGAAAAAAATATTTCGACGGAATCGAGGGTTGGCAATTTCCTGTTGAAATTATTGAGGAGTACAACGGGAAGGGCAAACTTCTTACCATGGACCTTGATATCCCATGTACCTGTAAACTGAACTGTAATTATTGTTTTGCGAAAGAGAGCGCCTACTATCGTCCGAAGGCCGGTGACAGGCCATTTACGATAGTGAAACTTAAGAAGAGCCTCCTAGCAGCCAAAAAAATGGGGTTGAAAAGTGCCAAGGTTGTCGGATTCGGTGAGCCCTTTGAAAATTTGAAGATATTCGACTTCATCGAGTTTGCCTCCGCGAACGATATTCATCTCGTCATTTTTACGGCCGCATACACGCTTGGAGATCAAATGTTCGGACGGAATCCGGAAAAGGTCGTTGATTTCCTCTTTCAACACAAGGTTTCCCTGATGATCAAATTCCACACCTTGAATCGTGAAAGGGAAGGTGAGATTGTCGGTTGGAGCGAATATCCGAAACGAAGAGATGCGATTTTACGACTTTTTCTTGAGCACGGTGGGTTCAATGCGGATTCGCCGACCCGTTTGGGACTGGAAAACGTGATTGCTACTCAAGACGTGGATGAGCTTGCAGCGATATATGAGTTCTTCAAGGTGTATCGGAATGTTCATGTCGACATCGACCCGCCTATTCCGGTGGGTAGAACCGCTACGAAGGAACAAAGCGAACACATTGGACTCACTCGAGAGAAGCTTTTAGAGCTGTATGAGCGGATTTATCTGATTAACAACAGTTACGGGGTTCCATTTCAGGGAGTGTCGCCATTCATCGGGAATATGCCCTGTTCACAGCTTCCGAATGGTCTCTACCTGACGTTATCGGGAAAAGTCATGAGTTGCTGCGGTGGGGATGAGCAATACGGCGATGTCAATGCCGGGGAATCGATAGCTGATATCTTCCTCCGCAATCCCTACCGGCTCAAGGTGAAAACCGCATTTCACGATTGCCCGTACCGTGAAAGGGCCGGCATACTGTCGTCGGAATTGATGCGAAAGGCACGCGAGCGGATAGAACGGCTATGAAATGCACGTGAAGCGCCTGATGAGTAATGAAAACGGAGCGAAGCCGAAAACGGCCTTCGCTCCTTGCTTTTTACAAGTCAAAACGGATGACTTGCGGATAATTCCGACCCGTGTTATCGTTTGTATGTTAATTTCTTAGGGTGAAGCGTACAGTGGTGCGGGTGGAGACCTTTCGGGGTCGCGTGACATTCGTCACGGCACGACGGTGCGGCTTACGAAAACGTATGGCGCTTACACATGCGCAGAAGGAGAAGGTGACGAAGGAGGTCAAGCGGCACGATACGGACACCGGTTCGCCGGAGTACCAGATCGCGATGTTCACGGAGAAGATCAAGCGTCTTACGGCGCATCTCAAGAAGAACAAGCAGGACTTTCACTCGCGCCGCGGACTTCTCAAGATGGTGGCAAAGAGGAAGAAGCTTTTTTCCTATCTCGAGAAGACGGATGAAAAGTCGGCGAAGGGGTTGAAAAAGAAGCTCGGTCTCTAGCTACTCTGACTGCTCCTTTTCGGGAGCAGTTCTTGTTTCTGAGGTCTGTTGAGAATATTATAATCGAGGTTTTAGTGATCGGTAATTTGAATAAATGTATGGCAAAACTATTGGAACAACGCGTCGGCGTGTTCGTGGACGTATCCAACCTGTATCACAGCGCGAAGGTCGTCTACAAGAAGAAAGTGAACTTCAAGAATATCCTGGCAGAAGCCGTGGCTGGGCGGAAACTGATCCGCGCAATCGCATACGGGATCACGACCAGCGAGGCGACGGAGGAGAAATTCTTCGAGACGATCGGCACGTACGGATACGACGTGAAGACGAAGGAGCTGCAGATTTTCCCGGACGGTTCGAAAAAAGGCGACTGGGACGTCGGTATCACCGTCGATGCGATCAAGATGGCCGCGAAACTTGATGTCGTGATACTCGCATCCGGCGACGGGGATTATATCCCGCTCGTTGAGTACCTGCAGAGCACGTTCGGCTGCCGCGTGGAGGTCGTCGGCTTTTCCGAGTCGGCCAGCTCCAAACTTGTCGAGATCGCGGACGAATTCCTCAATCTCTCTTCCGATAGGAAGAAATTCCTTTTGGGTGGGAGATAGAGAAAGAATGGTTCATGAAACTCAAACGCTCCGTATATACGGGGCGTTTTGTATTTGACATATTTGCCATTACAAGCGATAAGTAGAGAGCATCAATTGATGCACGATAGTGCAAAATATGGAGGCGGTTGAAGAACTCTTAACAATAAAGGAGGGAAAGTGTATGAGAAAGATCTAGCTCATAAGAAAAACGTATCGGTATCGATATTCTTGGATGCACTCAATATAGACATTCATGCGAAAAAACTTCTTCGAAGCCGTAATCTCATGGGATCGGTCGATTATCGAAAGATTCTTGAGGATTGCATACATGGAAGGAGACTGATGGAGGCCATCGCATATACGTGTGCGGCACGAACCTACGGGAAGCGAAATTGTTCACTTGCTGCCGCAGGATTTTCCCTGAGAAAGAAGCGCTATTCCATGCGTGATTCAGGAGGGTTTAAATGCGACTGGGATATCAGAATGGCTTTAGATGCCTACGACAGTTGTCTCAGAGATGAGGAACAGCGGCCCGATGTCATCGTCCTGGTCACCGGAGACGGGGATTTTTTGGATCTAATGAAGAAGATTCGGAATAGGGGTTCCTGTGTCGTGGAAGTCGTCGCATTCAGATCAAACGTCAACAGGGCACTTCGTAGTTTCGCTAGCTCGTTCCTTGATCTGGAATCCGACCCGAAATACCTAAACATGTGGGTTCGGAAGAACATTTAGATCGTAACCAAAAAAATCGGATGTCTGCCGGAATTCATTTCGGCAGATTATTTTATTCTCTATGAGGGATAATATCCCGCAGCTCTGCTGCGGATATGTCGCCGTGAAACGGGGACTGGATCCCGGGTCAAGCCCGGGATACCCATTAAAGGATATCGTCAAGTAGATACTTGTCCCAGGTACTTGTGCGAGAACTTCGATGGGTCATAGGGTAGTCCGGTTTCCAGGATACGGTGCATGATATGGATGATTTTCCGGGCGATAATAGTGAGGGCTTCCACGTGTGCGCGCCCTTCCTCACGTCGGAGACAGTCGTAGTAGGAACGGAAAGAGTCGTCGTTCATGACGGCACCCCAGGCAGAAGCGTAGAGTCGGGCGCGAAGGAAAGCATTGCCACGCTTCGTGAGTCGACACGTTCCTTTCCACGTCCCACTCTCCCTGGAAGAGATGTCGAGGCCCGCGTAGGCGACGAAGGACTTGGCCGTCTTCCCGGGAGCGAACCATTGCAGGGAAAGGACGGCACCGAATTCAGACACGCCCGGGATAGTCTCAAGCAGTTCCGCTCGTTCCCGGACCGTTTCGACTCGTTTCGCTTCCGCGACACATTCGCGTTCCAATGAGCGCACTTCTTTCCGAAGCGTCAGGACCGTTGTCCGGATTGCGGAGACGGCTTCGGAAACATCCCGGCCGAGTATCTCACGTGCCTCCTCAACACTTGTGAGTGCGGCTTGCGCCGCTTGGAGTTGTCGGCCGAGAGATGCGATGAGACCCAGCTTTTTCCTGAGGAAAAGCGCTTCCCGTGAGAACGAGAAGGAGGGTGGCAGATTGTCTGCCACTTCGGCCATCCTCGCAAGTCCGGAAGCGTCCGCCGGATCAGTCTTCACCTTCCGGACGGAAGCACTCGTATATTGTTTGGCAAGGATCGGATTCACGACCCGCACGTCGACTCCCGCCTCGGAAAGGAGGAGTGCCACAAGGAAGTGATAGTGGCCGGTGGACTCCATGACCGTCTTTCCGGTACAATCCTGAATGAAAGGGAGCAGTCTCTTCTTGATGTCCGCCTCGGTGTTGCGAAGCGAAAGTGCTCGTTCAGTTCCTTTTCGGAACCGGACGCAGACACTCAGACTCGACTTCGCGACATCAATGCCGATGGCAACCGGCTGCGAAGTTCGTTTCATACTCGTTTCGATACGGATTAGACGAAGGACTTCATTCCTCCCCATCCCGATCATATGTGTGAACGAGGCTCGAGGCCTGACCCAATAACGGGGTTTAGGGAAGTGTCCTCCGAGGAGGCGGGGCGGAAAAGCATCCCGCGTGGCACGAAGCCAATGACAAGCATGTTCCGTCCCAGCCTCTCCCCATGATACAGGATACGGAGGACTATATCCTTTATATGACAGATACCCCGTCAGCTCTGCTGCGGGGTAGTTCATTCATTGACTTTACCCGATTTTCTCCGTACAGTAAGAAGGAAGGTAATCATTGATATCGCTTCCGGACTCGCGTGTCGCGGCTCAAATCTCAAAAACGAGGAAAGAAACGGTTTCTTCTCTTATTTTTGCGCTTTGGGCTTCCTACGCATTTCGGGAGCACAAGGCTATGCAGAACGCAAAAAGCTGGTCGCTCGATCTGGGCGGCCGGGAACTGCGCATCTCGACCGGACTCCTCGCGGAGCAGGCGAGCGGTGCGGTGACGGTGCGCTACGGCGAGACGGTCGTTTTGGGGACGGCGGTCATGTCCAAGCACGCCGGACAGTCCCGCGGGTATTTCCCGCTCATGGTGGACTACGAAGAGCGGTATTACGCGGCGGGAAAGATCAAGGGATCGCGCTTCATCAAGCGTGAGGGACGTCCGTCCGATACGGCCGTGCTTTCGGGCCGTGCCGTGGATCGGACGATCCGCCCGCTCTTCGACGGAAGGATGCGAAGCGAGGTGCAGGTCATCGCGACCGTACTCTCGGTCGATTTGGAGAACGATCCGGATCTCGTGGCGATCATCGCGGCATCCGCGGCGCTCGCGATCTCGAATATCCCGTGGAACGGTCCGGTCGGCGCGGTGCGCGTCGGGCGTAACGCCGGCGGCGACTTCGTCCTGAACCCGACGAGCGAACAGCGTGCAAGCGAGACGAACACGCTTGACCTGATGATTTCCGGCACCAAGGACAAGATCAACATGATCGAGGCCGGTGCGAACGAGATCACCGAGGCGGAAATGGCGGAAGCCTTCAAATTCGGCTTCGAGAACATCCAAAAGATCGCCACGTTCATCGAGGGTATACGCGCGGAAATCGGCAAACCGAAGTCGGAGGCCATCATGCTGGCCGGGCCCGAGGGTTTCGACGAGGCGTTGAAGGCGTTTTTGAACGAAGCGGGATTGGCAGAAGCGCTCTTCTCACTTTCGAAAAAGGAGGATAAGGAAGCGGCCTTGTCCGACATCGACAAGAAGATGAAGGCATTCGTCGCGGAAAAGTATCCCGATGAAGCGTCTTCTTTGGGTGAAGTGTCCTCTTTCGTCATGGACGAGTTGTCCGATGAGATACTGCACGAGAAGATCTTGAAGGAAAATACGCGACCGGATGGCCGTAAGCTCGACGAGATCCGTCCGATCACGTCGCATGTGGGCGTACTGCCGAGGACACACGGCACAGGACTTTTCACCCGTGGCGAGACGCAAGCCCTGACCGTAACCACTTTGGGCGCCCCTGGCGACCAGATGATCGTGGATACGATGGAAGTCGACATGAAGAAGCGGTACATGCACTTCTACAATTTCCCGCCGTTTTCGGTGGGCGAAGTACGGCCGATGCGCGGCCCGGGACGGCGCGAAATAGGGCATGGTGCGCTTGCGGAGAAGGCGCTTCTGCCCGTACTTCCGCCCTATGAGGAGTTCCCGTATACGATGCTCCTCGTTTCCGAGGTGCTCGCCTCGAACGGTTCATCGTCCATGGCTTCCACCTGCGGGTCCACGTTGTCGCTGATGGATGCCGGTGTGCCGATCCGCAAGCCGGTCGCGGGTATCGCGATGGGTATTATCGAGGGGAACGGCGAATACCGCGTCCTTTCGGACATCCAGGGACTCGAGGACCACTTCGGTGACATGGACTTCAAGGTCGCCGGTACCGCGGACGGTATCACGGCCATGCAGATGGACGTGAAGATCGACGGGCTTTCCCCGGAGACGCTTGCCGTCGCTTTGGTTCAGGCACGCGAAAGTCGGCTGTTCATCCTCGGAAAGATGCTCGAGACGATCGCTGAGCCGAGAAAGGAGATGTCCAAGCATGCGCCGCGCATCATCACGCTCCATATCAATCCCGAAAAGATCCGCGATGTCATCGGCCCCGGCGGAAAGATGATCAACAGGATCATCGACGAGACCGGTGTTTCTATCGATATCGAGGATGACGGTTCGGTATTCATCACGTCGACCGATGCGGAAGGGGCCAAGAAGGCGATCGAATGGATCAACGACCTGACCCGCGAGGTGAAGGCCGGCGAGCTGTTTCAGGGCCGCATCACGAGACTCATGAACTTCGGCGCGTTCGCCGAGGTACTGCCGAACCAGGAAGGCCTCATCCATATCTCCGAACTCGCGGATTATCGCGTAGAGAAGGTGGAAGATGTCGTCAACGTCGGCGATGTCGTGCCGGTCATCGTCAAGGAGATCGACAGTCAAGGTCGTATCAACCTTTCGAGAAAGGCCGCGCTGTATCGTCTGGCCCAGGAAGAAGGGAAAGACGGGGCGGCATAAGTTTGTCGGATATCGGTTCGTCACGGACGCCACGCCAAACAGCGTGGCGTTTCGGTGTTCAAAAAATTCATCGGATGTGGTACAATGAGAAAAAGATTCACGGTTCGCCTCCAATAAATAAACCGCATTATGTTTGGAAAGAAGACGGAGAAGATCTCCATGAAAAACGCGGAGCTTTCCCCAGATCAGTTTCATGGCGTTCATACGATGCAAGACGACCTGGATGAACTTTCCGGATTAAAACCGTCCGCTGCCGCTCAGATTGAAAATGAGCCGACGCTTCCTCGCGGTGGCAATGAACAGAGTCCGTTCTTGAGCGATTCGAAACCCTTTCCCCCGATCGTTTCGGAAGGTCGAATCGAGATTTCCGACAGGAAAAGCGAGCGGCCGGAATCCGACATCCTTTCCATGCAGGTGGAAGCGGCTCCCAAACGACCGGTAGCCGAGCCGGTCCTTATCATCAATGAATCCGCTTCGGCAGAGCCGACTTCAAGGGAACGTTCCTGGGTGTTGCCGATCGCGGGTTTGGGACTGTTGGCGCTTGTCGGCGGGGCGGCGGGATATCTGTATCTTTTCGGTGGCTTGGCAAATCAGAATCCTCCCGTAACCGAACCGGTTCTGCCACAGCCGGAAGTCGTTCAGCCCGAAGTTCAGCCTACGAATCCTGAGAGTGCGTACGTGCAGGGGATGCCGAACTACGCGACGATCGATATCGAGTCGCCGGAAAAAGCCACCCCGGCAGCCATCAAGTCCCAGCTCGCCGAGACCGATGCCGCCGTTTTGGCCGCGAAGCCGTCATTTCCGGTCGAGTTCGTCATTCGAGATACGAGCAATAACCCCATCGCATTTTCACGTTTCGCTTATCTGCTCGGGCTGAAGCTGCCCGCGAATACGGTTGCTGCATTCGATGAGGGATTCTCCATATACTTCGTCACCGATGGGAATACGGTCCGACGGATACTTTCAGTCAAGGTGAAGGCCGGCCGGGATATGATGAAGCTGCTTTTGCCGAATGAGAAATCTCTGGTCCCCTGGTTCGGACCGATGATATACGGGACCGAGGTGACGACGCCGGCAGGCGTCGCGTTCAAGAACGGGACATACGGAACGCTTTCGACACGATTCGTAAACATCGAAGTTACCGGAGCGACTTCGCTCGATTACACCGTGTTCAATGACAAGCTCGTCGTCGGTTCAAGCAAGGACTCGTTCCGTTCCGTCCTCGGTTCGTTGGTGAGTTCAAAATAGTGTTCACGGGGAGCGGAATCAAGCGAAAAAATTTAAGTCACGCACTTAATTTTTCGATCGCGTTTTCCGGATGAGGAATATGAAAAAGAAAAATCATGACAAATGCTTTTCCTGCGCGACCGATGAGAGAAACGATTGACCGTGTCCGAAAATTCTGCTATACTGGCTTTGTAAGTGAACGTTGACAACGTGTTGGTGAACGGAGGAAGAACTTTCAGTCACAATACCCCCTGATTGTGACTGAGGATTCTTTCACTGTTCAAGTGCCGGAGTGAATCTGCTTCGGCCGCCCCGTTCTGACCGGGGACCAAAACAAAAACAAACCGACGTCGAAAAAATAATATATTCGACGGAAGTAAAACAAAAAGAAAAAAAGAAAAATTGTTCTTTCATTCAAAGGTCAAAGACCAGAGAATGGTGAAAGCATCGCGGAAAAGTGTCAGACGAACGCGATAAAGTTGAAAGTCATGTCTACAAACTGCATGCGGCAGAAAATGACTACGAGACATCTTTCTCACCCGGAGATGTGTAATAGTCTCGCCACATGTTGGGACATGCAGTCGGGCACTCAGCCCAGTCAAATATTTTATATCGGACTATAGGGCCTGAGTGCCCGGCACCAACACCGCTATTGGTTGCCGGGCGTACGGGACGAATGCCTTGAAAGGGCGTTTTTTTGTTGCTAAAATAGGGGAAACCGCTTGCCCTATGAGACTGCTTCGCCGATTCCATCTTCGAAACGATACCGGCCGAAAAGGCGAGGATACCGCTACGCGATATTTGAAACGCAATGGATGGAAAATCCTGGAGCGTAACTATAGGAATCTTTCGGGAAAATCACTCGGTGAGATCGACATCATCGCCAAAGACGGCGACGAGATCGTGTTCGTGGAAGTGAAAGCAAGGACTACGGCCGGATCCGAGGAGGATATCTTGCCCGAATCGGCGATCACCACGGAAAAGTTACGTAGATTATCCCGTATCGGCGAGTCATATATGATCGAACGCGGGAATAGGGACTGCCCATACCGATTCGACGCGATCGCGATACGATTGTTTGAGGATGGGCGGGAACCGGACGTACGCCATATACGGAGTATTTTCCTCTAGACGTACAGCCGATTTTCGCCTATACTGGCAGCGAGTGTAACTCCATGAATGAAAGACCTATGGCTATCCCAAACGATCTGAAGGAAGAATTGAAGACGAAGCTGGTCGCTTCGAAGGCCCGCCTTGAGGGCGAACTTATCCGGTTGGCACGCCCGACCGACGTACCCGGAGAATATGAGACCAGATTCGAGGATATCGGTACGGACAAGGATGACAACGCGACCGAAGTCGACCAGTATTCGGACAATGTCGCGCTCGAAGGAAACCTCGAGAACCAGCTTGCCGAAATCGATGAGGCGCTCGAACGCATCGAGAACGGCAGTTACGGGACGTGTTCGGTTTGCGGGAACGATATCGAGGAAGGTCGGCTGAATGCCTATCCCGCGGCACAGGAATGTATCCAGCATGCGAAATAGTCAATTCAATCCGAGGAAGAGAGTTCCCGACGTCATTTTACTCGGGGCTCTTTTCGTATCTGACCGATTGGTGAAAGCGATCTTCATCGCTTCCGATCGGTATGTCTGCAACGCATTCGGTCCCTGGGGCGCCCCGCTCCCTTCGGTATCGGTCGGTATCGTCTCCGCCATAGTGCTATTTTTCGTCGCCTTCTTCTGGGTCCGGGAAGAACGATTCGTTTCGCGTACGGCGCTCATCATGATATTTGGGGGAGGATTCGGCAACCTGTACGACAGGGTACTCTACGGATGCGTGTCCGACTACGGTTTCGTCTCGTGGTTTCCTGCTTTCAACCTTTCGGACGTGATGTTGACGCTCGGAGTCATCATTTTGGGCATATACATATTGGTGGATGAACGAAAAACGTCAATATCGAGAGAGCGTGATTTCTAATGACATGTATTGTTTGAGTAATATACAAGCGTCATACCGATATGGTATGACGCTGTATCTTATAAGAATATGAGGATTTCTACTTGATCATGAACAAACCGCGTTTCGGATCGCGGAAGCGACGGATAGGTCCAAGACGGACGGGAGGATATGGTCGGTGGTCGGTTCGACGACCGAAGCGATCGCCGCCGCTGCCGCGAGTTTGACCTCGGTCATATTTCCCTTGAGGACGCATGCGGATGGGTTCGCGTTCGAGTCGAGAAGCGCGCGGAAGATGCCCGGGAAGACCAACGCGTTGTTTATCTGATTCGGGAAATCCGAGCGGCCGGTCCCGACGATGAATGCGCCTCCACGGAGCGCCGCATCCGGCAAGATTTCAGGATCCGGATTGGCCATAGCGAAGACGATCGGGCGATCGGCCATATCGCGAACGTTTGCCTCATCGAGTATGTCGCGTACCGACACACCGATGAACGCGTCCGCTCCTTTCAACGCTGTCGGAAGGTCTCCCTTGAGGCCGCGGGGATTCGTCTGTTCGGCGATGATGATCTTGAATCCGTTCAGATCATGTCGGGACGACTCCACGATTCCACGGCTGTCGACGAGGATGATATCCTGAACACCGCTGGCCATGAGGAGACGCGCGATGGCGATACCCGCGGCACCCGAGCCGTTGATGACGATTTTCATATCCTGAAGCGGGGTCTTCCTCAATTTGGCAGCGTTCAATAAACCGGCGAGCACCACGATAGCGGTCCCATCCTGATCGTCGTGAAAGACCGGTATGGAAAGCTCCTTTTCCAGCCGATCGAGAATCTCGAAACAACGCGGAGCCGCGATGTCCTCGAGGTTGATTCCGCCGAAGGACGGTTCTATCTGTTTGCAGAAACGTATGATTTCCTCCGTATCCTGCGTGCCGATGCACAACGGTACCGCGTCCACATCCGCCATCTTCTTGAAAATCATAGCCTTGCCTTCCATGACCGGAAGCCCGGCGGACGGGCCGATGTTTCCGAGTCCGAGAATCGCGCTTCCATCCGAAACGATCGCCACGGTGTTTCCCCGGTTCGTGAGGGACTGGACGGTTTCCGGTTCGGCGGCTATGGTCTTGCAGACTTCGGCGACACCGGGCGTATAGGCGAGCGAGAGGTCCTCGGACGTTTCGAACGGGGATTTCGGTCGGACCTCGATTTTTCCGCGATGCGCCAGATGGTAACGGATAACCGGACTTTCCATATTCATAGCTTGCAATCTTCTCGAATTATGCCACTATCGTATGATACCCTGAAACCGGAGCATCGGGAATGATTCCCCTTCCTTGCATGCCACGGACACGGTATAGTACGGTAGAAGGGACGTGAATATTGCGAATATGCCGGCAAGAATCTTTTCGGTCGCTACGGTAGGGCTCGACGGAGTATCCGTCGAAGTCGAGGTGGACGTCCTTTCTCAAGGACTCCATCATTTTACGCTGGTCGGTTTGCCGGATACGTCGGTCAAGGAATCCCGTGACCGGGTCAGTTCTGCGATAAAAAACAGCGGATTCAAGCCACCGCACCAGAGTGGACGGATAACGGCGAACCTCGCCCCGGCCGATCTTCCCAAACAAAGCCCGGCATTTGACCTCCCACTTGCCTTGGGATACCTTTTGGCCACCAAACAGCTAAATTTCAACCACAAAGGAAAGCTCTTTTTGGGAGAATTGGCCCTTGATGGGGCCGTCCGTCGGGTGAACGGCGTATTGCCGGCCGCGTCTTTTGCTGCGGAAACGGGCGTCTCCGAAGTGTATGTCCCGGAAGAGAACGCCCGCGAAGCGGCTCTGATACCGGGAATCACGGTGTATCCGGTCAAGCATCTTTTCTCTCTGGTGAAACATCTTTCCAACCAGGAACGAATCAAAGAACAGGAGCGGGAGGATTTCATCGATGCGAACAAAACGGAATACGATTTCGATATGGCGGAGGTCCGTGGTCAGGAACATGCGAAGCGGGCGCTTGAGATCGCCGCGGCCGGTGGGCACAATACGATTCTCGTGGGCCCGCCTGGATCCGGGAAAACGCTTTTGGCACGTGCTTTGCCTTCAATTCTTCCCGCTTTGTCGCTCGAAGAAAGTCTTGAAGTGACGAAGATATTTTCGGTATCCGGAAAATTACCGACCGATACGCCACTCTTCCGTTCGAGACCGTTCCGGACGCCACATCATAGTGCTTCGGCCATTTCGCTCGTGGGCGGGGGTACCGTGCCGAAGCCTGGAGAAGTCAGTCTCGCACATCGCGGGGTGTTGTTCCTCGATGAGTTTGCGGAATTTCCAAAATCAGTGTTGGAGAATCTTCGCCAACCGCTTGAGGACGGTTTCGTGACGGTATCGCGCGTGAAGGGATCGAGCAGGTTTCCGGCGCGGTTCTCGCTCGTTGCCGCGATGAACCCGTGCCCGTGCGGATATTCGGGCGACCCGGAACGCATGTGCTCGTGCTCGCCGTTTCAGGTCATGCGATACCGTGAGAAGATCTCCGGACCGATCCTCGACCGTATCGACCTTCAGGTTTCGGTCCCGCGACTCAAGGTGGAAAAATTGGAGGATACGAATCGGGGTGAATCGAGTGCGGATATCCGCGAGCGCGTCGAACAGGCACGGAAGATACAGACGGAGCGGTTTGCGGGACTTCCGTACCTGACGAACAGCGAAATGGGACCGGATGCGATCAACCGATTCTGCAGACTCGATGATGAATCGAAAAAAGTCCTTCGGGCCGCAGTCGAGAATTTGCGGTTGTCGGCGAGAAGTTATCATCGTATCCTGAAGGTGGCCCGTACGATCGCCGATCTCGCATCGGAGCCGGAAATCCTGCGGTCGCATGTCGCCGAGGCCTTGCAATACCGTTTCCGGAACGAATGATCCGGAAGGACTTCGGCCCGAAAACGTGATAGCGGAAACGCTTCAATAAGAAGGCCATCATTCATCGGACCCAACATGAAAGGAAAACGAAAAATAACATTCATCTTCATCCTGGGAAGCGCCGCTGTCGCCTCCTTTTTTCTCTTCATACGCAAGGATGCACGCACATACGATGTCTCTTCCCCAAAGTCGGTCACGATCGATATCGACGGATATGACGTGCCGTTTCCGTCGATCGATGCCGGTACGGTCGGAGAGCTCATAGGCGCGTCGGGAATGGATATTTCAACGGATGACGATGTGATCCCGGCGCGAGAGACAACGCTCTCTTCGGGTATGACCGTATTTGTCTGGCGATCAAAGACGATTTCCGTGAAGGCGGACGGAAACGTCAGGGATATCCGTACGACGGCACGAACGGTGGTCGAAGCGCTAGATGGATCCGGCATTCCGATGAAAGATGAGGACCTGGTCGTTCCGGACCGCTCGAAACTCCTTTCTCGGAGCGGAAAAATCGTCGTGACACGTGTGGAGATCCGTGAGGAGAGCGCGGACAAGAAGATCGCGTTTCAAACCCAGTCGAAAGAGGACGATACCCTGAGTTGGCGTAAGAAGATCACGCGGCAAAAGGGTGAGAACGGTATCCGTACCTATCGTTATCGCGTGAGTTATCACGACGGCAAGGAAGTCGCGCGGAAGCTGCTCGGGAGCGAAGTGACGAAGGACCCGGTCCCGGAAATCATCGTGCAGGGAACGTACGTCAAGGTCGGAAAGGCACAAAACGGTATGGGAACCTGGTATTCCTATACCGGTAAGCTTGCGGCGGCAAGCCTCTCGCTTCCTTTGGGAAGTTACGCTCGGGTGACGAATCCGAGCAACGGAAAATCGGTCATCGTCGTTATCAATGACCGTGGACCGTACGGGAAAGGACGTATCATTGACCTGGACAAGGTCGCGTTCGAAGAGATCGCATCGATCGGTGCCGGTGTGATCGACGTCAAGGTCGAACCGGTCCTGAATTAGAAAAAGCGTAAGGCGAAAATATGGGAATAGGAAACGAATACTGTATATTGCATATATGGAAAAGGTAAAGGCGAAAAAATCATTGGGACAGAACTTCCTCCACGATGAGTCGGTCATCGAGGGCATCTTGGCGATCGCCGAGATCGGTTCGGAAGACCGGGTTCTCGAAATCGGTCCCGGCACCGGCGCGCTGACGGCACATCTCCTGCGCTGCGCCGGTTCGGTCGTGGCTATCGAGCTCGATCATGATCTCGTGCTCCGGCTCGACGATCGGTTCGCTGGTGCGGACAATCTGACCCTCCTCGAAGGCAGTATCCTCAAGCTCGATCTCGGTGCCACACTGTATAAGGCTGGTTTTGCGGACTCGGCATACAAGGTGGTGGCCAATATCCCGTATTACATCACGGCGCCCATCATCCGTTTGCTGCTTTCCTTGCCGATACGACCAGAACGGATCGTCCTCATGGTCCAAGACGAAGTGGCGGACCGGTTGGCCGCCCGCCCCGGGGATATGAGCCTGTTGTCACTCATGGCGCAACATACGGCCACGGTGACGAAGGAACTTGTGGTGTCGCGTACCGCGTTCGATCCCGAACCGAAGGTGGACAGCGCCGTCATCAGGCTCGTACCGAAAACGGAGCGTTCGATGGATGACGACAAGGAATTGTTCCGGGTGGCGCGGGCAGGGTTCGCGGCTCGGAGAAAAACGCTTGCGAACAATCTTTCCTCGAGCTTCCGGATACCGCGATCGGAAGTGGAAAAAATGCTGGCCGACCTCGGTCTTGAGAGTCGTATCCGCGCGCAGGAGCTGTCCGTCGAGGAATGGAAGTCGCTTTCGGAAAACATCGGAACGTGGAAATCCGAATGATTGTCCACATGTGGCGGATGGAGCCGGTCAGGAAGAATCATCGCTGAACCGGAAGTGAACGATACGAAAAAGACCGACCGAGGGTCGGTCTTTTGTTGTGAATGAATGTCATCAGAACAGCAGAAAAAGCGTCACAATACATCCGTAGAGGAGAATAAAAAGCATGTTCCATGCCGGCAGCGCCCGGAAGGAATCTTTTCCCTGGGCGATATCGCGGGCCCGCGCGACGGACAGGAACGCGAGAGCGCCGAAGACGATGGCAGGCAGGATGAGACGGGGTTCGTGCAAGATGAGCGGACTTGCGGCATAACACAGGAAGAGCGTACTGCCGATGATGGCACGGGCGTTCCCGACACCGAGGATGACGGGAATCGTATAGACACCGTCGGCCCGATCTCCCTTTATGTCCTTGAAATCCTTGAGTGGGATCGTCACGGCATACGCGATCGTCAGGAACGCGAGCAGGGTCAGGGGAATGGGGAGACTGTCCGCCGAGGGGGAAATGGCGAAGAATCCGATAAGGAGAACCAGAATGCCGGCTATCGCGGAAAGCACGGTCGCGACGAATGGAACGCGTTTGAGCCGATAGGGTGTCGCCGAATAGAGGTATGCGATCGCCTGATAGGCGAGCAGAAGCAAAACGGCTTTCAGGCTGACGATTCCGGCAAAGAGGAGCGATGCCGAAAAAAACAGGATACCGATCGTACGGTAGAGCGTCATGGATATGACGTTTGCGGGGAGCGGTCGCTTCGCGTTGGTGAGAGCGTCGATCGACCGGTCCGCGAGGTCATTGACGATGACGGAGGACAACCAGGCGCAAATGACGGAAGAGAGAAGCAGGAAGAGTCCCAGTACCTCGAAAAAATCAAATCGCACGGCCACAGCGGTATACAGAAGCGCCAGGCCGCCACCGAGAAAGAAAAGACCGCCATGCCAGAAGATCTGCGGCCACCGTACATTACCCAAAAGCGCCAGAAACGTTTTTTTGGACATGCGATAGAGGAGGCCTCCCATCGTGATGGAAGCGAGGAGCGCGTAGACGATGCTCATCCGGATGCCGAGCGACATGCGCGGATCCACCATCTCCTTGCCGAGAAACGTTCTCGGGGTCAGCATGAAACCGACGACGTCGAGTTCGGAGATGCCGAACAACCCGCGGCTCGGCGCGAGTGCTATGATGGCGACGAAGGAAGGGAATGTGCCGAGAATGAAAAAAAGGACGTAGGAGAGGAAGGCGATGCCGATCGCTTTTGCTCCTTTTTTCGATCGTATGTATGCATAGAGGCCGAGACCGATGCTCATGACGGCCACTTCCACCCGGACACCGTACGTGATGCCGAGATTCGGAGATCCGCCGAAGAATTGGAAAAAGCGGAAAAACAGGCCTTGGAGTCCGTCGAGCGCGTAAAAGCTCCAGAACATCCGGTCTCCGAAGATGAGCTTGTCGATAATCGGCGGCGTCCAGATGATGAGAAATCCGAAGAGCAATAGATTGGCCGCACGGGACCAGGATGAAGCGCCCGCCAGTCGCGCGAGGGGAAGGAACAAGAGGAATGAGAACAGGAAGAAAAGGAACGTGTGCGAGAATTCGGAAAACAAAAACGGAAGCGATTCCGTGGAAAAGCCACCGATACCGCTTTCGATCAGGAGCCGGACGATGATGAGCGCCGTGAATGATATCACGAAAGAACCGAGCGAGAACGGGGCCGACTCGACCGTTTCTATTAGAGTTTTCACCCATTCGGCGACGGTCTTCGATACCGATTTGAAATGGATATTTTTGATCATAGTGAGGGAGTGCGGGATAACGCTTCCCATTATAGCGCCAATCGGAGTATTTGAAGAAGTTCCTGATCCAGATCAGGGCCGATCCGAGGCCAGGCCCGTATTTGCAGGCTCACCGTTCCCTGCTATACTGCAGTCGAAGATAATTTTCGTAAACGAACCCTATGATATTCATCTTTCTTATCGTCCTCCTGGCGTTGGCGCTCTGGGGAGTGATGGTCTATAACCAGCTGATCGTCCTCAAGAACCGCACCGACGAATCCTGGAGCGACATCGATGTGCAGCTCAAACGTCGGTATGATCTCATCCCGAATCTCGTGAGCACCGTCAAGGGATATGCCGCGCATGAGAGCAGCGTGTTCGAAAAGGTGACGGAAGCGCGGACCAAGGCAATGTCGGCCGGAACCCCGGAATCCAGGATTGAGGCGGAGAACGCCCTTTCCGGGACGCTCAAAAGTCTGTTCGCGGTCGCGGAAAGCTATCCGGACCTCAAGGCGAACGGAAACTTTCTTTCGCTCCAGCAGGAACTCGCCGATACCGAAAACAAGATCCAGTCCGCCCGCCGGTTCTACAACGCGAATGTCCGCGATTTCAACACCAAGATCCAGGTGTTCCCGACAAATCTGGTCGCGCAGGGACTCGGATTCTCGAAGCGGGACTTCTTCGAGCTCGAGGAGGAAGCGGCCAAGAACCCGGTCGCGGTCTCGTTCGATGCCAAATGACCCCTGGAACAAACGGCTACTCTGGGGTATAAAGGAGAGGCGGATATCCGCCTCTTTTGATTTTTTCCTCATATCAAGCCTATGCCGTCGATCTATACGAGTTATGACCGCAATGTCCGATTGACCTGGGTCTACCTCACGTCCTTTCTCGTGATCGTGATCGGAATCGGGTACGTTTTCGCAACCGCGCTCGATTCTCCCGCCATCTTGCCGTTCGCGGTTTTTTTCGCCGTACTGATGAGCTTCGGTTCGTACTGGTGGAGCGACACAATCGTGCTTTCGATGAGTGGCGCGCGGCAGATCGGCCCGGAAGACGACAAGGAACTCTTCCGGATCGTGGAGAACTTGTCCATCACCGCCGGACTGCCTATGCCTCGGGTCTATGTCATCGACGATACGGCGATGAACGCGTTCGCGACGGGTCGCGATCCGGAGCACGGGGTTATCTGCTTTACGACCGGGCTTCTCTCACGACTCGAGAAAAACGAAACAGAGGGGGTCGCAGCGCACGAGCTGTCCCATATCGGGAACCGTGACACGCTCATCTCCACGGTTGTGGTGGTGCTCGTCGGATTCATCGCGCTTCTGGCCGACTGGTTCCGGAATTCGCTCTGGTTCGGACGACGAAGCAACGATGACAACGGGGGAGGACAGTTGCAGATCATCTTTTTCGTCCTCGCGATCGTCCTTTCGATCTTGGCGCCGGTCGCCGCGTCTCTCATCCAACTCGCCATCTCGAGGAAGCGCGAATTCGTCGCGGATGCGTCCGGAGCACTGCTGACACGTTATCCCGAAGGACTCGCTTCCGCGCTTCGTAAGATCTCGGCTGATACGGAACCGCTTGAAGCGGCGAATCGCGCGACCGCTCACCTCTACATAGCCAATCCCTTCAAGGGCGGTAAAGGCGCGAAGCTCTTTATGACGCACCCGCCGGTCGAGGAACGTATCGCGGCACTTTTGGGTACTGACAACTGACAACCTATAACTAACAACCGACAACTAACACCGAACGACACAAGTATATTCGTGTACTAAAGAGCAGGGTTGTTTGTCGTAAGTTGTGAGTAGATGATATGCCGAACTATCAGGACTTTCTGAAAATGGCACGGGAACGGCAGGGGAAACGAAGCGCCTCGACGGGAGGCGTCGTTTTTACGCGGCATGCCGAGTTCAAGATGAAACAGTACGGACTGTCGGCGCAGCGGGTAAAGACGGTGATGCGCAATCCGAAGCGGCGCGAGGAGGGGATCGCCAAGGATACCATCGCGGTGATGCAGCCGGTTTCGACGAGGCGAAAGGACGGCAAGGAGACCTGGAGTCAGGAAATCTGGGTGATGTTCGTTCAGGCGAAGAGTCCCAAGCCAAAAGCCCATAGAGTCGAAGGTCAAAACATCGGAATCGGATCCGGCAGAGGGATCAGAGTCATCAGCGCATGGAGGTATCCGGGTATAAGCCCGCAAGGGAATCCCATTCCCGAGGAGATTTTGCGTGAAATCGAAGAAGGGAGTATGCTGGACGAGGGTATAATATGGTAATAATACGAATATGTCGGAAGAAGTGAAACAGGAGACGACCGGTGCCGCGACTGCCGCCCCGGAAGCTCCGAAGATGGAGACGTCGGATTTTGAGCAGAACAAGGTCATGGCGATCGTGGGATACATCATCCCGATACTGTTCTTCGTGCCGATGCTTGCGGAAAAGAAGAGCCCGTTCGGTATGTTCCACGCCAAGCAGCAGCTGAACCTGCTCCTCGCGGGAATCGTGGTGAATATCGTCGGTACGATCATTCCGTTTCTCGGCTGGTTCATCATCTTGCCGCTCGGATCGATCGCGATCATCGTACTCGCCATCATCGGTCTCATCGGCGCATCCAAGGGAGAGACGAAGGAACTCCCGGTCATCGGCGGATTCAATATCATCAAATAGTGTCCGCTTTCGGAAACGCTCGGGCATCCGCCGGGGCGTTTTCTTTTTGTCCGTCGCGGGCTATACTGGTGTCACAGAGCGATACACACTCAACCATAAACGGAAACACTTATGAAAAACACCAAGATCGTCACGACCATAGGGCCATCCTCGGAATCCAAGGAGATACTTCGGGCACTCGCCGTGGCGGGAATGAACGTCGTCCGACTGAACTTTTCTCATGGGGAGCACGAGTCGCATCGCGAGATCATCAACCGCGTCCGCGAGGTCAGCGAGGAACTCGGGCAGCCGATCGGTATCCTTGCGGACCTGCAAGGACCGCGCATCCGCATCGGCAACGAAGCCGAACTCACCGTTTCGGAAGGATCCTCCGTCCGTGTGAGCGATATCGCACACCAGAGTGAATCGTTTTCCGACGACACTCCGACGATCTTCCTCGATATCGCGGGTATTTCCACATCGCTTGCGGCCGGGCATCAGGTGTTGATCGAGGACGGAACGAAGCGGTTCTCCGTCACGAAGCGGGAATCGGACGCGGCCGTCATCGCGCTCGTCGAAACCGGCGGCCTCATCAAGCCTCGGAAAGGCGTCAACCTGCCGGACTCCGTGCTCGACCTCCCGATCCTTTCGGACAAGGATCGCAAAGACCTCTCATTCGTCCTCAAGGAAGGGGTGGAATACGTCGGGTTGTCGTTCGTGGGCTCCGCGGCGGATATCGAGAGTGCGCGCGAGGCGATGCGTGCCGAACTGCCGGAAGGGGCCAGGCTGCCGGAAATCGTTTCCAAGATCGAACGCAAGGAAGCGATCCGGAATATCGATGAGATCATCAAGGCGACCGACGCGGTCATGGTGGCGCGCGGCGACCTCGGCATCGAGATGCCGGAATCCGAGGTGACGCTTCTGCAAAAGGACATCATTCGCAGGAGCCTGATGTCGGTCAAACCGGTCATCGTGGCGACCCAGATGATGAAAAGCATGACGGAGCAACCGATTCCGACCCGTGCCGAAGTGAGCGACGTGACGAATGCGGTCGTGGACCATGCCGATGCGGTGATGCTCTCCGAGGAATCCGCGATGGGCAAGTTCCCGGTGGAGACCGTGACCATGATGCGTGAGATTATCGCCAAGACGGAGGAATCGCCCTTCGACGACGTGTACGGCGCGCTCGACCTCAATATCCATTCCGAATACGCCATGCTCATCCGGAGCGTGTACGAGCTCGCCAAGAGTTTCCGGGCCCGGGCGATACTCCTTCTGTCCATGAGCGGCTATACCGCCAAACTCGCCTCGCACTTCCGTCCGGATACGGGCATTCTCGTGGCCACGAACGACCGCCGGACATACAACCAGCTCGCACTCGTCTGGGGGGTACGCCCGTACCTGTTCGAGGGCGACGAGAAGGTTGATTCATACATCGATCTGATGGTCGATCGGGCCAAAAAAGACGGCAATCTGGCCGCCGGGGACCAGACAGTGGTCTTCCTCGGTCGCATTCCCGGCGAACGCGACATGATGCGGCTTGTCGGAATCCGCGAAATACGATAGGCTTGATTCTTGGGGAAAGCTTCGAAAGCTGCATGAGCTGCACAAGCTTCTTTAGCTTCTGGAGCGAATGGGAACAAATGGGAAGAAAGGGTTTGAAATAGGAGAAAAGGGAACATCCGAATGCTATCAACCACACCCCGCTCCCCTTTCCGAGGGGAGCTCCTGAGTCTTCGAAGGTGAGGGGTGCCGAAGTGAGTATTGTCAGTTGTTAGTGGTTAGTTGTCAGTAAAATACGGAGAGGTGGCCGAGCCCTGAACCGTACGGTACAGGGCCGAGTGGTTGCCCGCTCGTCCCTACGAACGGGTCCCTGCCCGAAATGCTATCGGTGCAGGCGGGCGCTCACTCCGCAAGGCGGAGATGTCGCGGAAAGGCGCGCGCCTGCCCGAGTACGGTTGTTAGTTGTACGTTGTCAGTCGTCAGTTGCTATTGGAGAGGTGGCCGAGTGGTTGAAGGCGCGCGCTTGGAAAGCGCGTTAGGGGCAACTCTACGCAGGTTCGCCCGGGCATTCGCCGGGCGCCCCGCGGATGCGGGGCGAATCCTGACCATATAACGGATGTATTACGTGTATATCCTTCGAAGCGGAAAAGATGATCGCTTCTATGTCGGATCGACAGGAGACCTCAAAAGGCGAATGGAGGAGCATTCGCACGGTGCCATCGAATCGACGAAACATAGACGCCCGCTTGAACTTCTCTGTTATGAGGCGTATACATACAAGAGCGAAGCACAGGCACGGGAACGATATCTGAAAAGCAGTGACGGAAAGAAAGATTTGCGGCGTAGGTTGTTCGAATCGTTGGGCGATAATACGGAGTGATAATACGGAGAGGTGGCCGAGTGGTTGAAGGCGCGCGCTTGGAAAGCGCGTTAGGGGCAACTCTACGCAGGTTCGAATCCTGTCCTCTCCGCCTTCGCTACGCTGAAGCGTAGCTACGGCGTGACACAGTCCGCTTACGTCCTTTGGACTCCAGCGTGACACAGTCCGCCTAGATACGCGAAAGCGAGGTTCGCAAGAGATGCACGAATATGTATTACGTGTACAGTCTCAAATGCCGGGATGGGTATTACGTCGGGTGTACCGACGATTTGAAGGAACGTTTGAGTCGGCATCAGAATGGGTATGTTCCAGCGACGAAAAATCGACTCCCGGTCGAGTTGGATTTTTACGTCGCTATCAAGGAGAAGTACAAGGCATTTGAATTCGAGAAATATATCAAGTCCGGCTCAGGCAGAGCGTTCGTCATGAAACACTTACTTTAAAAGTATGAAAGACAATATCACCCTCCATGCCACATGGCTTATCAAGGCTCCTCTTTCGGAGGTGTTCGGCATAATGACCGACTTTGAAAAATGGCCCGAGTATTTTCCGAAAGTCGCGGAATCCATACGGGTCATGTGGCATGAAGGGGATACTTTGGAAATGGAAGCAACTGTCAAATCGTTCGGCCGATCGTTTCCGGTCATAATGAAAACTCGGATTCTTCTCGGAAAGGGTTTTATTTCGGACAATGAAAGCCCAGCTTTCGGCACTTCCGGCCACGAAGAGTTTTTGCTCTCCGAACATCCAGAAGGAACCGAGATCGATTACACATATCAGGTTGCCATCCATAAACGCTGGCTCCGCATAGTCGCGAAACCGCTCATCGGTTGGTTTTCCATGAAATTCTGGCAGAAAGCCGTCATAGAGGAACTCAGAAAAAGGGTTGAGAGATAACGTTTTGTGGAGTTTTGCCTAAAATAAGTTCAAACTTCGTTCAAATATACGAAATACGACTCCTCCGATCGGGGAGTCGTATTTTTTCGGCATGGTTGTAGGGACAGGATTCGACCCTATCTCCTTTTGGCCTGCAAGGGAAGAATCTTCTGATAGACTTAAGCCTCAAGGGAAAATCGCTTGGCCATAGGATAGATCGGTAAATCAATTCAGGGTGCGCTTATTTAAGGGAAAAGTCAAGGATATTTCATAAGTAATGCTTGCTTTTTACAAAAAACAGTCTAGGCTTATAATCCATGCGTGTCTCACTAAAAACCCCTCATCACACAAAATAGCCCTCTATGGGGCT
>JBAXOD010000015.1:0-39454 GCA_037133435.1 Candidatus Moraniibacteriota bacterium
GGCTCTTCGTCTACAACGTGATGGTATTGCGTTGAGATATGTTTTCTACAGAGCAGGTCAGGTACCTTTTCTACTCCCCATCAGCACTATCACAATATCCCCTCCGCGCCAAATAAACAAGAACCGCTCCGGATTGGAGCGGTTCTTGTACATTCATAGTTCTCCCACCCCTCACCCTCGAGGACTCGGGAGCTCCCCTCAGAAAGGGGAGCTGGAAGAGTGGCTATTTCTTTTCCTCATCACCCGCCGAGGCGCTGTCGTCCACTTCGGCATCCTTCGGAGTTTCACGCTCGGGCTTGGCGCCGTCGGCTGATTCCCCTGCCTTGGCCGTGGCCTCGGCTTCTTGCGCCGCCTTGTAGAGTTTCTCGCCGATCTTCTGTGCCGCCTCGGAGAGGGTTTCGCTCGCCTTCTTGATGGCTTCGAGATCGTCACTGTTCTTGACCTTGTCGAGCTCGGCGAGCGCTTCTTCGACCGGTTTCTTCTCGTCCTCGGTCAGCTTGTCGCCCGCGTCCTTGATCGCCTTCTGCGTCGTGTAGGAGAGCGTGTCAGCAATATTGCGCGCCTCGACGAGTTCCTTCTTGTGCTTGTCCTCCTCGGCATGGAGTTCGGCGTCTTTCTTCATGCGCTCGATCTCCTCGTCCTTGAGACCGGTCGAGGCCTCGATACGGATGGACTGGCTCTTGTTCGTCGCCTTGTCCTTGGCCGTGACGGAGAGGATGCCCGAGGCGTCGATATCGAAGGTCACCTCGACTTGGGGAATGCCGCGCGGTGCCGGCGGAATGCCATCGAGGATGAATCGTCCGAGAGACTTGTTATCCGCGGCCATCTCGCGCTCGCCCTGGAGCACGTGGATCTCGACGGACGGCTGATTGTCCGCCGCAGTCGAGAAGGTCTGCGACTTGGATGCCGGGATGGTCATATTGCGTTCGATGAGCGCGGTGCGCACGCCGCCCATAGTCTCGATACCGAGCGTGAGCGGGGTGACATCGAGCAAGAGCACGTCCTTGACCGACCCTTCGAGCACGCCGCCCTGGATCGCCGCACCCATCGCGACGACCTCGTCCGGGTTGACCGAAATATTCGGCTTCTTGCCGAAGAACTTCTCCACGGTCGCAAGGACGAGCGGCATACGGGTCATACCGCCGACGAGGACCACCTCGTTGATATCCTTGGCATCGAGCTTGGCGTCCTTGAGCGCTTTCTTGACCGGGACGAGCGTCGCCTCCACGAGGTCATGCACGATCTCTTCGAGCTTGGCGCGGGAGAGTTTCATGACGAGGTGCTTGGGTCCGTCGGCTCCGCTCGTGATGAACGGCTGATTGATTTCGCTTTCCTGCGCAGTCGAGAGTTCGATCTTGGCCTTCTCCGCGGCCTCCTTGATGCGCTGGAGCGCGAGCGGGTCTTTGCTAAGGTCGATGCCTTCCTGCTTTTTGAACTCGTCGAGGATCCAGTGCATGATGCGCTGATCGAAATCATCACCACCAAGATGCGTGTCGCCGTTGGTCGACTTCACCTCGACGGTATCCTCGGCCACCTCGAGGATCGAGATGTCGAACGTACCACCACCGAGGTCATAGACCGCAATTTTCTCATCCTTCTTCTTGTTGAACCCGTACGCGAGCGCGGCCGCCGTCGGCTCGTTGATGATGCGACGTACATTGAGACCGGCAATCTCACCCGCCTCCATCGTCGCCTTGCGCTGGCTGTCGTCGAAGTACGCCGGGACGGTGATGACCGCCTCAGTAATCTTCTCGCCGAGCTTCTCCTCCGCATCGGCCTTGAGCTTGCCGAGGATCATCGCGGAGATTTCCTGCGGGGTGTACTCCACACCACCCATGACGACTTTGGTCCCCTCACCCGCCTGATTGATCTTGTATGGAAGCGTCTTGAGGTCGCGCTGCACCTCCTCGTCGTTGAAGTGGCGTCCGATGAGCCGCTTGATCGAGAAGAGCGTATCGCCCGGGTTCGTGACCGCCTGGCGCTTGGCCAGGAGTCCCACGAGGCGCTCGCCGTTCTTGGACGTGGCCACCATGCTGGGGGTCGTCCGGTTGCCTTCCTTGTTTTCCACGATCGACGGGCTTCCGCCTTCGACGATTGCTACCGCCGAGTTCGTCGTCCCGAGGTCGATTCCTAATATCTTTGCCATATTCGTCATTGAGTCTGCGAAATGCTACGCTATGCCCGCCCGCACCGCATTCGCGGAGCGATTCGGGTGGGAGCATCCCGCAAACTTCATAATTATCAATTACACATTATCAACCAACTGAGCCGGAGGCGCTTCCGTGTCACCGGCAGAGTATATCTTCTCACCGACTTCGGAAGTTTTTCTGGGAGGCCATATGTTTATACTTACTTTGATTATTTCATTATATCGACGGTTATTCCGTCCCCCCGCGACCCGACTTGTGCGGTCAGGCCGCGTTCGGGGCGGAATCACTTCTTCTTCGGTGCTACGACCTGCGGCTTCGCCTTCGCCTTGGTCTTGATGGAGATTTTCTTCGGTTTGGCCTCTTCCTTCTTCGGAAGGGTGATCCGGAGGATCCCGTCATCGTAGACTGCTTCCGCCTGCTCGCCTCTGACCGACATCGGGAGAATCAGCGACCGCGTGAAACTGCCCTCGCGGACCTCCTTCCGATAATAGTCCTCCCGCTTCGTCTCGGACTTCGTCCTCATGTGTCCGGAGACGGTGAGGACGTCGTTCTCGACGGAAATATCCACCTGTTCCGCGTCGATATTCGGGAGGGGCATCTCGACAACGAGATCGTCCTTCTCCTGGAATATGTCGACGGCCGGAACGAATGAACTTCCCCTTCCGGCCAGCTCGTCGCCGAGCAGCCGGTCGAGATCGAGAAACAGCGGGTTCATCGGTACTATACTTCGCATACGCTTTCACCTCCTTTCATTTTTAATTGATAACATACAACTCCCACCCCTACCCCGCGGCCAGGAGACCATCCTCCTTTTGGTCGGATAATCCTCCTCTGCAAGGGAGCAGGAAACTGTGCCCCTGTTCACTGTTATCTGGTCACCTGACACTCACCTTTGCCGCCCTTACGACTTTGTCGCCGATCATGTAGCCGTTTTGTAGGACCTTCACGACTGTCTGTGTCTTTGGTGTGTCTTGCCCGTCCGCATCCTCGCCGGTCGATTCATCGCTGAGGGCCTCGTGTCGGTTCGGATCGAACGGTTCACCCTCTTTCACCTCGATCACGTGCACGCCATGCTGGGCCAAGACATCCTCCAACTGCTTCTCGATATATCCGATACCCGTGACCCATGGATCACCCTTCGACGCTTCCGGCACATGGGAGGCCGCAGCGTGGAAATTGTCGAGGACCGGTGCCAGGTCGTTCAAGAGCCTTTCCACGAGAAACTTTCCCATCTCCTTCTGCGAGGCCTCCTGCCGTTTCTTGTAATTATCAAAGTCCGCCAGGCATCGCTTCCATCCCCCGAGCGCATCATGTTCCGCAAGATACGTCCGATAGTTGTCGAGGATGAGCGGTGTTCCGCCGCCGAGATCGAGATTCTCCGTTTCCGCAAGCGTATACCATCCGTATTCGCCGGTATATTCACGGTTGAATTTCACGGCATCATCGTCACCGTCATACCGGCAGAGATAATCGAGAAATACCATGTGCCTGCCGTCGAAATGCCCGTCGCTTGAGATATGATCGGAAAATCCGAGATGATCGATCACGCTTACCTCGATTCCCGCCTCCTCGAGCGTTTCCCGTCTGACGGCGTCTTCCATCGTCTCCCTGAATTCGACATGTCCGCCGAAAATCACGTATTTGTCGGCCCATTTCACTCCCTTCGCCAAAAGAACCTTTCCTTCCGTATTCACGACGAGCGCCCCCACTATCACCTCGGGAAGTTCGGGTCGTATCTTCGCTGATTCAGCATGTTTCGGCATAGGTTTATTCATATTTTAGTTATTCATATGTAACTGCAATTTCATTCTCCCACCCCTCACCTTCGGCACGGTCGTTCGCGAACGACGTGTCTCGAAGACTCAGGAGCTCCCCTCTGGCAGGTGAGCAGGATTTCAATTATCGGATGAATATCATCAGGACGAGCGAGGCGGAGAGGAGTTTGCGCATATGATCGAGAAGCGACTTGTTCTTGGCATACTGCATGCGTTTTGGTCCGATAATCGCGAGTATTCCCCGTCCTTCCTCGTTCTCGTACGGCGCGACCATCATCGAGCAGTTCGAGATCTCCACGATCGGATTCTCCTTGCCGATAAAGATGCGCGTCTCGTCGGCTCCGAGCTGGGCGAGGATGACCTCGAATTTCTCGTCGAGCGAATCAAGCGCCTCCACCAGTCGGCAGAGCTCGTCGAGTTCGCGGAATTCCGGATTCTCGAGGAGTTCCTTCATCCCGAAATCGTAGAGCCCTTCGCTGTCTCCGAGACCTGCTACGGCAAGATTGCCAGAAAGCACCGAGAGGAGCTTGGCCGTGCTGCGTCCGAGTCGGGTATGCTTGGCACGAAGCGTGAGGAGCTCTTTTTGCATCGACTTCTGTTCGGACAGCGAAAGTGAAACATCGGGCATGATCTCTTCTACGAAGAAGCGATATCCGGCATCCGTCGGGATACGCCCTGCCGACGTGTGCGGCTGATAGAGCAGACCTGCGTTCTCGAGGGCGAGCATGTCATTGCGCAAAGTCGCCGAAGAGACGTCGAACCCGTACTGTTCGATCAGGAGACGCGACCCGACCGGAACCGCGGTCTTGCTGTATTCCTCGACGATGGCGGCGAGGACTTGCTTTTGCCGTTCATTCATAAGATGACAGTCCGTAAAGTCTATAAAGTCGTAAGGTCTATAAAGTCGAAGCTGATACCTTTCGGATACAGTATAAATCCTGGATTAGCACTCTGTCAAGTAGAGTGCTAATGCGTATTTGACAAAATTCAAATTATTATGTTTAATCATAATAATTGTGCCTTACCAAGCCATTTCAACTTATTCCAACGGAGGATACATGGAAGGAATCAAAGGCGAAATACACCCTCAATCTGGCGGGATCCGCATCGACTGCGATACATTCGAAGAGCCGTCATACGGATTTCCGCTTTACGAAGCGACCGGATATGATACGACCAAACCGAAGTCATCAGAAATCAATCCGGAGTCACTCTTCCGACTTTTCGATACTCGATTGTAGTGTATATCTGATAATTCACATGCCGTTTTTTTCAACAAATAAACATTCCGTCATGAAACCTACTCCATCTGAGCAACCCGAAAACGAATGGGTATGGAAATTACTCGCTTCGATCAAACCTGATCCCCGTTTCCGATATCTTGCACCCACTTCTCCGAGAGGTATCAATTTCGGCCAAGGCAAGGATCGGGAAAACGAGCCGCAGCAACAATCACCTGAAGCCGATACGCGCGAATATCGTTTCCGCCATTCTTCAGGCATAGGATCCGGTATTTCCGTTCCCGACTGAATCGATATGCAACTCGAAAAGCGACCCATCCAAATGGACGACTGGGTCGCTTTTTTACTGGCGCTGAAGTATGTGAACGATCGCTATTCCAACCTAAGCTCCGTCCGACATACATTACGTATGATTTGTACTCAAAAAAATGGAGTCGGTTGACTCCTCTTGTGATAGCAAAGGTCATTCAAGCTTTGACAGATTCTCTTTCAGTTTCTTTGTCACCGGCATCGACAGAATTTTACGGAAAAAATAAGCCACAGGCAATCGTCAACTATATTTTTTTTGACGCTTGAGCCGACAAACTCCATGAAATCGGATCGGGAAGGTCTTTGTCGACGACTTTCAGTTGCCGATCATCGGCGAACCGATAGAGGATGCTCACCCGAGTGTGATCAGGATGTCCGATATATGAACAGATCTCCCTGGCTACGTCATCGTCTTTCGCATAGAACACATAGCTATTCGGTCCTGAAGGATGCCATCGTCCGTTCATTTCCGAAACGTGTGCGAAGTACAGTCGTTCGATCTTTGCCTGTGCCAATGCTTTCTCAATAATCAATACACTCTCCGGCCCTCCTCCTGGATGGTTGATTCCAGAGTGATATATGGTACGATCCCTTCCTTGGATGTGTAATTTTCAGTACCCATTGTTTCCTCCCGCCTTCCGGCCGTTTTATATTTATGATCCATTGCGCCCCTTTACCACACCTTCATATTCTCTCATCATAATGAGACGACCAGATACCCCTTTCGGACGGCATATGTTCCGCCCTTGCCCCAGGCCAGTTCGAGGCATTCCCGCAACGCATCCTCCAGATCGTTTAATACTGTTACGATCCCGGAAAGTCGAACTCCCTTCTTGAAACAGAGTTGGAACTTCCGAAGCAGCGTGAAAAGATTCTTCGCATCCGGTGACATCGACCCGAGGACGGTTTCACCGTCCGAGACTTCCTGTTCCGGCTCAATGAAATCCTCTCCTTTCAGCTCGGAAAACGGATTTATGATCCATTGATGGTTTTGCTCGATATATGCCCGAAGGTCCTGCATATCCAGTATGCCATCGGAGACATACACGAGTTTGCGAAGCGCCTCATTTTCTCCGAATTGCAGATCTCTCGGACTCGCGGTCCGTTTCGTGACCAGGAATCCGCATTCCGAAGAGAGATCGTATCGCTGGTGCGGATCGAAGCGGATCTTCATGGAATTGAATGCCGATCTATCGAGCATTTCCATCACGCGGTCGTCGAGATTCGGATAGGTATCCATATGACATGCGAGAACGGTCAGTACGACCCTTTCACATTGCCGCAGACGTCCGATCGGCACATGTCCGCCGACCATGACCATATCGTGATACGGATCGCGATATTTCCCACCACTCATGATCACATCATGCAATTCCGAGACGACTTCGGGGATGTTCAAGATCGCTTCCAGTTCATTTTTCTGAACCGCGACCCAATCAATCGAATTGCTTTTCTTGGCCATTACGCCTCCCGTTTCTACTTATTATTAAGCTTCTTTACCGACGAGATACCATATCAAACATATCGCCTCCGGTCAATCATTTTTCCGGCACCGGGTCGTACCCGCCGGGATTCCACGGGTGGCAGCGGAGGATGCGACGGATACCGAGCCAGCCGCCTTTGTAGACGCCGAAGCGGTCGATCGCCTGGTAGGTATATTCCGAACAGGTCGGATGAAACCGGCACGCCCCTCCGGGAACGATCTTGCCCAGCAACCCATGATCAAGCGACAGGGTCTTCTGGTAGAGACGGATGAAAATCAGGATCAATTTTTTCATATTGAAAAAATGTTACTCTGTTAACGGGTTAACGCGTTAACGCGTTGAAAACGAATCAATCCACTTATCAAATCTTTAGTACATTCCCTAACCCGTTAACTCGTTAACCGATCAACTGAATCGTTCGTTAACACGTTAACCGATATGATCGTCTGATCATAGTATCCCATGCGTCCTTTGTTGTAAACGCGAATGCTGGTATACTGGAACCGAACGGACATACGAAAAGAAATATGGAAATCGTCAAATCGAAACACCTCGTCTGGCTGGACTTCGAGGACCCGCAGCAGACGGATATCACCTTCATCCAGGAAAACTTCGACATTCATCCCCTCGCGATCGAGGAGCTGATGACACCGACCTACCACCCCAAGGTCGTCCAGTACGACGGGTGTCTTTTTCTTTCCATCCATATCCCGCTTTTCGACACGGTTTCGCGAACGACCTATCCCGGTGAGCTCGACATCATCCTGACGCGCGACGCGCTCATCACCTCGCACAAGTTCGCCATTTTTCAGCTTACCGGCCTGTTGCATGAGCTTTCGGATAGCAAGGCCAAGCGCGAGGAATTCTTTTCCAAGACCCCGGCGCATCTGCTGTACCATGTTCTCGACGTCCTGCTCAACTCGTGTTTTCCCCGGCTGCACCACGTCATGGAGAAGCTGGACCACATCGAAGAAGAAGTCTTCGCGGGTCATGAGAAGGAGATGGTAATCGAGATTTCCATCGTGAAGCGCGACATCCTGAACTTCCGGCGCACCCTCAAGCCGCAGCGTTCGATCCTCGATTCGCTCTCGCAGAAGGAACATCCGTTCATCCCGTTCGAGCTCAAGATCTATTTCCAGGACATGATCGGAACGAATATCCGCATCTGGAACATCCTCGAGAGCGCCAAGGAGACCATCGAGGCGCTCGAGGCGACGAACAATTCGCTCCTGTCGAACAAGCTTAACCTGACCATGAAGGTCCTCACGATCTTCTCCGCGGTCCTGTTGCCGATCACGCTCTATTCGAACGTGATGTCCATGAGCGCTTCCATCCCGCTTTCGGGCGATCCGAACGGGTTCTGGATCCACTCGGCCGTCATGCTCGTCATCGCGCTTGTCACCATCGTCGTTTTCCGCGCGAAGCGATGGTTTTAGGGTTGATCTTGTCAAAATTCTTTCAATTGAAAGGGCCTTGATACGGCCTTTTTTTCATGGTATCTTTTCCCTATGCTCGTGTATACATGTTTTCCGCGTTCGGCTGAAATAGTTTTTGACTTTTTGACCTGACGGAATTTTTGACTCAATGACGTATGCGCTTCCACAACACCCTCACGAAGAAAAAGGAAGAGTTTCAGCCGCTCGTGCGCGGCAAGGTGAGCATATACACCTGTGGGCCGACGGTCTACGATTTCGCCCATATCGGCAATCTCAAGGCGTACGTTTTTTCCGACACGATACGGCGCCTTTTGGAGCACGACGGATACGAAGTGAAGCATATCAAGAACATCACCGATGTCGGCCATCTGACGGCGGACGATTTGGCGCAGGGAGATTCCGGTGAGGACAAGGTGGAACGGCGTGCCAAGGCCGAAAAGAAGACTCCCGAAGAAATCGCCCGGTTCTACGAGGAAGCGTTTCACAACGACGAGGAAGCGCTTAACATCATCCCGGCACAGTTCTTTCCGCGAGCGACCGCGCATATCCCGCTCATGATCAAGATGATCGAGACACTCATCGAACGCGGGCACGCCTACGTGGTGAACGGCAACGTATTCTACGATGTGACGTCATTTCCGGAGTACGGAAAATTGTCCGGCAATACGCTTGAAAACCTGAAGACGGGCGCGCGGCTCGAGGAACATCCTGACAAGCGCAATCCGTGGGACTTCGCGCTCTGGCTCGCCGCTCCCCTAGGGCACATCATGCACTGGCCGTCGCCGTGGAGCGAAGGGTATCCGGGGTGGCATATCGAGTGCTCGGCGATGAGTATCGAATATCTCGGTGACACGCTCGACATCCATACCGGCGGCGAGGACCACATCTTCCCCCATCACGAGGCCGAGATCGCACAGTCCGAGGGCGCGACAGGAAAACCGTTCGCACGATTTTTTATGCATGAGCGGCATATCCTGGTGGACGGGGCCAAAATGTCGAAGTCCAAAGGAAATTTCTACACGCTTGCCGATATCACTGCCAAAGGATTTTCCCCCATGGATCTGCGACTTCTCTATCTTTCCGCGCACTACGGCAGCCAAATGAACTTCACATGGGACAGCATGAGTCAGGCACGGAAAAATCGCGAGACGCTCGGCTCCCTTCATGTACGCTTGTCGCAGCATACTCATGTCGGAGGCGAAGACTTGACGCCGGAATACAAGGAGAAGTTCCTTGAGGCGCTTCGTGACGATCTGAACACGCCGCTCTCGCTCTCGGTCCTGCTCGGTTTCGTAAAAGCGGTGAATACGGCCCTCGATACCGGTACGCCGTTCGATGCGCGCGCGGCGCTTTCCTTTCTCGACGAGGCCTTCGAGCTTTTCGGACTTCGTTTCGAACGGATGATCATCTCGGCGGACGTACAGACACTCATCGCGAAACGGGAACAGGCCCGCCGCGACAAGAACTTCGCGCTTTCCGACAGGCTGCGTGACGAGATCGCCGCGCTCGGCGTCACCGTCAAGGATAGCGTCTCCGTCCGCGATCTGCCACTCGATATGAAAATAAGAAAAAAGCATGAAGCAGAATAGGGAATGAGGACGAGATGTCAGATAGCAGCGAGTAGTAAGCATATAATAGCGTTCTTTAGAACGCTATTATTGTAAAAAAATCGAGACTCACATTTCTATGAGTGTCAAAGCCACATAAAATGCCTTGTAAAGAAAGATCTGTCTTAAAACATATCAATACGATTTATCTCAGTTCATATCAGGGACTGAGTTCTTTTCGAAAAGTATACGTGAATTTGATTGTTTGAACATCTGTAAACATGCCATATCCATCACGCCCCAAATTAAAAGGCACCCGCGCCAATCGCGGCGATACGGGTGCGTTTATTATGACGACGGATGTTTAATGATTATTGACGCTCGTCCGGACCAAAGAACGACTATCCTGGATACCGGGATTATGGCTTGATACAAAAATATTTGTCCATGGCTGAACGATTTTGATCATTTCATTGTAATAGCGATTTTGAAACAGGATTATCGCGTCTTGCCGACAAAGAGGAGAGGACGCAAATCCGTCATTGACCCGTACTGTCAGTGGAAAAAAATTATCCGGAGCATTTTGAACGAAATCGACTACTTGCAGCGTTGTCGGATATGTCCGCCAATACCGTTCCTGTGCGGATACGACGGGCGAAAACGACATGAACCAAAAAGCGGCGATAAATACTGATATTGCAATTTTTCTCATCGAATACTCCTTCTGGTTTGGGTTTTAAAGAAAAATATGTTTTGTCGACTCTTTCTTATATCATCGGAAGGTGATCCTGGCAAGAGCGTCTCGGAAGACTCCTTAACGAATGCGCTCCGATGACATCGTCATGGCACGGGAAGCATGACCTGTCAACGGTTTTCAGGAGGAGTAATACGTAGTAGAATGGGAAGCACTATGGCAGGCAACAAAGATCATCTCCGCATTCCCCCGAACAACGTCGAGGCAGAGCAATCGGTGCTCGGGGCGCTCATGCTCGACAAGGACGCGATCATCAAGGTCGCGGATTTGGTGACGTTCAACGATTTCTATAAGGGCGATCACGGCATCATCTACGAGACGATGCTCGAGCTCTACGAGGAGCGCGAACCGATCGACGTGCTGTCGCTTGCCAACAAGCTCGAGGAGAAGGGAAAGCTCGACTCCGTCGGCGGTTCCGGCTACCTGGCATCGCTCGTGAATATCGTCCCCTCCGCGGCGAACGTGGTGCACTATGCGAAAGTGGTGCAGAAGAAATCACTCCTGCGCCGGCTTATCACCGCGGCATCGACGATCGTCGAGATGGGATACAACGAGGAAGAAGACGTCCAGAAGGTCCTTGACGACGCGGAACAAAAACTGTTCTCGGTCTCGCAGAAATATATCAAGCAGGATTTCGTGCCGATCAACACCATCCTCGAAGAGGCGTTCAACCGTATCGATGAACTACACAAGAGTGATCGAGCGCTGCGCGGCGTCGCGACCCACTTCACCGATCTGGACAACATGCTTTCCGGATTGCAGAAGTCCGACCTTATCATATTGGCCGCCCGCCCGGCGATGGGCAAGACCAGCTTCGCGCTCGACATCGCGCGTCAGGCCGGCGTGTACGGCAAAGTACCGGTCGGCATATTCTCACTCGAAATGTCCTCGGATCAGCTGGTGGACCGTATGATCGCGGCGCAGGCCGGTGTGGACCTTTGGAAACTTCGCACAGGAAAACTCAGTACCGAAGGTGACGGCAACGACTTCCAGCGCATCGGCGAGGCGATCGGCATCCTTTCCGAGGCGCCGATCTTCATCGATGACACGTCCTCGGCGAATATCATGGAAATGCGTACGATGGCACGACGGTTGCAGGCGGAGCATCATCTGGGACTCATCATCATCGACTATCTCCAGCTGATGGAAGGCCGCTCGCGTGGTGGAGACAGTCGTGTCCAGGAAATCTCGGAGATCTCCCGCGGACTCAAGCAGCTCGCCAAGGAGCTCAACATACCCGTCATCGCGCTTTCACAGCTGTCCCGATCCATCGAATCGCGTCAGGACCAAAACCCGAAACTTTCCGACCTCCGCGAATCCGGTTCCATCGAACAGGACGCCGACATCGTCATGTTCCTGTATCGCGAAGACCGAGTGAAGCCGGACAGCCCGAACAAGAACATCGCCGACGTCATCATCGCCAAACACCGTAACGGACCCGTCGGCAAGGTATCGCTGTACTTCGAGGAAAGCTCGACCACGTTCAAGAACCTCGAAAAGGCGATTGGGACTGAGATGTAGCATTCCGAATACCATGAATTGTTATTCCGTTAGCGTGTTCACGGATGACTCGGTTCATATGTTAAGTTAACGAGTTAACGGGTTCACGGGTTCACGGGTTCACGGGTTAAATTCAGGATACGAAATTTGGTATTTGTTTTTTTCACTTTTTGAGTCCAATGACTCTCTAATTCCCAACTCGTTAGCGCGTTAACCCGTTAACATTTCGCATCCGTCCTATGCACTATCCCAAGCCGTTCCGCGACCTGATCACGCATTTCGCCGCGCTGCCGTCCGTCGGTCCCAAGATGGCCGAGCGGATCGTTTTGTCGCTCTTCAAGCAGGACGCGTCCAAACTGACCGACTTCGCCGAAAGCCTGGAGGCGCTCGGTAGCCTGTCGTTTTGTAAAAAATGCTTCCATATCGCTGAGGGAGAACTCTGCGATATCTGCCTCGATGGGAAACGCGATACGAAGACCATCTGTGTGGTCGAGGAACCGATGGACGTGATCGCGATTGAACGCTCCGGCAGTTTCGACGGGCGATATCATTGTCTGGGCGGCGTGATGCGACCGGGGGACGCCGGCGACGATCTGCGTATACCGGAACTGCTCCGACGTATCAAGGAAGATGGAGTCGAAGAAATCATCCTTGCACTCAATCCCACGACCGAGGGTGATCTGACCGCACTCTATCTCAAAAAAAGACTCATCGACGCGGGCGTACGCGTCTCGCGCCTGGCCCGTGGCCTGGCGACCGGCGGCGACATCGAATACGCGGACGAGGCGACCCTCGCTTCGGCACTCAAGAATCGGGAACAGCTAGGATAGGTCAGAGAGCAGATGACATTGAACAGTTAACGGGGAACGGGAACAGGGAATGGTGTCGGTTACACGTAACCGACCACCGGAATGAGGTAAGGTGGCTTTGTGCTTGTCCGATACGGGCGGGGCAGCTCCCCTTCATCGCCTACTTGATCCTTTTCTGTCTTTTGCGAGGTATGAATATGATTGTATATTCATACCGTGGCAATCCGGATTTTTTTATGCTGGACCGCTACGGTTTTCTGAATTACAGAAAACCTCGCGGAGACGTACGGGAATCGTTATGTATTCAGACATCATCGAAACCGACTTTTCAGACGATCCCGATGTACGGCGTCGCCTTCAAACGTACACCCCAGCTTGGCTGGGGGTTTAGAGGATTAATAAAAAAATCCCCTTTCGGGGATTTATTGAGTGACTACTTTGCGGAGACTTTGACGATCTCGACTTCGGTATAGGGCTGACGATGGCCGAACTTCACCTTGTAGCGCTTTTTCGGCTTGTACTTGATTCCCCAGACCTTATCGCGCCGGTTCTGGGCGAGAATCTTGCCCTCGACCTTCGCTTTCTCGAGAACCGGTACACCGACCACGGCGTCCTTGTCATCCCCGATATAGAGCGTCTCAAACGACAGCGTCGCCCCGATTTCGCCCTCAATCTTCTCGATCTTCAGTTTTTCACCTTCGGAAACCAGATATTGCTTTCCACCGGTACGTATAATCGCCAACATAGCCTTCAGTGAGAGTTTTAGAATACCAATCAAGTCTATCCTGTTTCCGCTTCCCTGTCAACAAAGCCATATCACAAAGCCATATCACATAGTCATCTCTATCCTTAGATTCACTCCAATACGGCCTTTATCCGACGAACTCCGGCCGAGGAAGCCTCTTCTTTCTGTATACGGAAATGGCCGAGTTCGCCGGTACGTGACGCATGTGGTCCGCCACAGATTTCCTTGGAAAATTCCCCGGCTGTATATACCTTAAC
Organism: Candidatus Moraniibacteriota bacterium; assembly: GCA_037133435.1. Lineage (GTDB taxonomy): Bacteria > Patescibacteriota > Minisyncoccia > Moranbacterales > UBA1568 > JAAXTX01. The sequence goes on from JBAXOD010000015.1 coordinate 14,008, forward strand.
AATATCACCGTATTTCGCATCGAACACACCGAGCGCACCGCTCGCCTTCGCTTCGTCGACCGGAAGCTCCTGACACGTTACGGGAACATCAGCACGGATGGCCTCGTTCACGAGGTCCTGTACCTTTGTGAGCTCTTCAGGAGTCATTTTCGCCTGATGGGTGAAATCAAAGCGCAAACGTTCCGGAGTGATGTTCGATCCCTTCTGCGACACGTGCGGCCCGAGTACGGTCCGAAGCGCCGCCTGCAGAAGATGCGTCGCGGTGTGGAGTCTCGCGGTATTCTCGTCCTGTTCCTGGAGCCCGCCCTTGAACATCCCTGCCGACGCCGTGCGGGAGAGATTTTGATGATAACGTTCCTCTTCGTTATATGCCTCCTTTATTTTAATCTCATCGATATCATCAAATATCTTCTTTAACTCCTCGATCGTCATTTCAAACGGAAATCCAGAAGTTTGATACATATCAAACGAAACCGACCCAAGATATTCATCCAACCCCTCGGATAAATTATCTTTGGTAAATTTCTGATGCGCGCGAGCAGAAATATTTAATTTTGCATTAATATATTCGAGCGTATCGACCGAATTCATATACCCCAATAATTCCTTCTCAAGCTCTTTCAATCCGTTCTCTAATGTCTTTGTGAATTTTTTCTCTTCCTTCTTCAACTCGGACAAAATAAAATCATTCCGTACAAGCTGTTCCGGATAGAACCCACCGAAATTCCGGATGACGATCTCGGCGATATCCGCCGTGTAATCTTCCTTGATTCCCAAGAGTTTCCCGTACCGTACCGCGCGGCGTATCAGGCGGCGAAGCACATACCCGGCGCCGGTATTGAGCGGCGTCACGCCGTCCCCTAGCATGAACACGCTCGCCCGAATATGGTCGGCGATAATGCGAAATGCCTTCTGTGTTTCTTCGCTGTCTTGATAGCCGCAACCGGAAAGCCCCGCGATCTTTTCGAAAAGCGGTTTGAAAAGCTCCGTCTCAAACACAGTATATTTGCCTTCGAGTACCGCGAGTGTGCGTTCGACTCCCATGCCGGTGTCGACGTTCGGCTTCTCAAGCTTTTCGTACTCGCCCTTCGAGGTCTTATTGAACTCCATGAAGACGTCGTTCCAGACTTCCATGATCCGGAAAGAATCGACGAGGTCGCCGAACTTCCCCGAAAGCGGTCCTTCCTCGGGTCGCATATCATAAAACATCTCGGTATCGCCGCCGCATGGTCCGGTCGCCCCCGCGATCCAGAAATTGTCATCGGTTCCGAGCGGGATGATGCGGATGCCCTCGCCAATACGCTCGTCTTCGCCCGCGATCCCGTTCGATATTCCCGCCTTTTCAAAAACTTCTTTCCAAACCGAAATCGATTCCTCGTCGCGCGGAATATTCTCTTCTCCCCTGAAAACCGTCACGTAGAGACGGTTCTTGTCGAGCCCGAGCCACTTTGGATCGGTCAGGAATTCGAAGCTCCACTCGATCGCCTCGCGTTTGAAATAGTCTCCGAAGCTCCAGTTTCCCATCATCTCGAAAAACGTCAGGTGACGGTTGTCACCCACGTCATCTATATCGCCGGTACGGACACATTTCTGGACGTCCGTGACCCGCGTTCCGCCCGGATGTTTCTCACCCAGAAGATACGGCACCAAAGGATGCATCCCGGCAGTCGTAAACAAGGTCGAAGCATCGGTCTCATTCGGGACCAGCGATGCCGACGGGATGATGGTGTGGCCTTTGGACGCGAAAAAATCGAGGTATTTCCGTCGGAGTTCGTCTGCATGCATACTCTGGTATCTGTTCAGGACATGAGGTTGATCTTTTTCTTCACGCGTTTCATCTCGGTCTCGAGGATGAAGATGTCGCGTTCAAGTTTCACCTTCTCGTCGTTCTTCACTCCCCGTTCCACCTTCATCAGGGACATGTTCCGGTCAAGCTTACGGACCTCCATCGCGACCGCCTGAAGCCTGCGGGTCTTTTTTCGGTAATCCTGATCAAGAGTGACCGATTCGGTCTGCAGTTCCTGGAGTTTGAGCCTCCTGGCCCTGCCTTCTTCATCGTTACGGGAGGATAGCATAACGTTCATCCGTTATCAAGTTAATCCGTGCGTCATTTGGCGCCGTTCACGGTCACCGTGATCTGGTTGGGTTTGGACGGGAGCGAAGTCGGGAACGGCCAGGAAATGTCCACCTTGCCGATCTCCGGATGCGTGTCGAGAACACTTTGGACATCGCTCATGCGCTTGCCGAGCAAATCGTTCCGAAGCGTTCCGACGTCGACCGATGCCATGAAGAGGGCGGTCGCGCGTACGGCGACCGGAAAGGTCGACGCGACATAATCGGTAGGCCTCGGAAGATATTCGAGCGTGAGATCCTGGACGGAATATCCCGCTCCGAGCGAAGCGTTCTTCGCGATGAGATCGTTCGCCTTGCGCTTGAGTTCGGATTCGGAAAACACGAACACCTTGCCGGATTGCTTCACACGGTATTCGAACGAAGCGGTGGCAAAACCCGTTTCGGGATGGATCGGGTTTCCGACGACGGTCACGGATTCGCTTTCGGGAACGAACCGTTCATCACCGGTAAGTCCGCCGTTTACGAACGATTCGAAAGCGGAACGGAACTGGTCGGTTGCCGCCTTCTTGGCTTTCGCAAGATCGGCATCGGTTATCGTGGCGATCCCTCCGCCGCCACCGGAAGACCCACCTTTGATCGGCAGCGTCGATTTCGCGGTGAACTTGTCGAATTTCGGCGTCCCCTTGAAACCGGGCACCGTAAAGGTCCCGGCCGGAATATTGTACGATTCACCGTTGGCGTCCGCGACGATCGTCAGTTCCGCGACTCCCGGCACCGTTTTTCCGTTCGACACCGTCGTTCCGGGAATCGTCACGCCCTTGGTGATCCGATAGATCTTTCCGTCGGACGATTCGAGTCTGGTCGTGGCGACGAGCTGCTGCGGCGAAGTACTGTATTCATTGGACATGACCACGGTCCCGGTCGCCTTCTGACCGCTCGACGAGGACGCCCCCGACGCATCGACGGTCACGGTCTCCTCCTCGTCGAACGAGACGACACGAACGGGTATCTCGTCACCGCCCGATGCGGCACCTGTCTTCCCCTGAAATTCGAGTTCCATGTTTTTGGAAGCGGATTTGGGCGTGACATCTATCACGGCTTTCGGTATGAACAGGATCGCAGCGGTTCCGATAAGCGTCAATATGGAAAACGCGGCGAAGAAAAAGAACCAGGGATGCTTCTTTCCGGTCGGATGAGCGGTATCCTCGTCTTGCTTCGGTTTGGGCTCGATGCGATGCACGGGAACCGCGCGTTCACGCACCGGACGATCGGATGCGGCCGGTTGCGAATTTTTAAACATGCCCGTCAGTCGGCCGACGCCCTGAGCCGGACCGGGAATATCCGTCCCGCGTACGGAAACGAGCGGGGCACGGGTCGGCAACACGACTTCCTTGGTCGATTTCCGAAAACCACCGCTCCGAAGGGTAATCGGGACGGATTCGCGACTCCGGGAATGATCGATCGGGCGTTCCGCTACGGTCGACTCTTCGACGAAGAAATCGGACGAGCCGAGCGAATCAGCGGAAATCCCTCGAGGTACGATGCGTTCCGGTTCCGCCACTTCGGCCTGACGGATGGTCACGGTCTCCTGCTGCTGGTGCCGGACGGAGTCCTCACGAAGCAGTTCTTCCGAATAGGGACGCGTAGGAATACCGGCCTTTTCCGCCAGGATGCGTCCGTCGTCGTCTTGCGTGACGATCGTGATATGTTTGCCGGCCTTCACCGCTTCACGGGCGAGGAGACGCAGATTCACGACGCTCCCGAGCACCAGCGCACGTTTGGGCATCACGAAAACGATCTCGAGCATGTTTGATAGGTGAAGCCGCCCGATAATCGAGAGGATTTCCTCGTCCTGTGCGACGTAGAAGACTTGTGGCATGACTTTGTCTTATTTCTTATCGAGCGCTTCCATACTCCGCTCAAGAATGCTTGCGAGCATCTTCTCCTTTTCCACCTCGTCGAGAAGCGCGAGATTCGCGAGGCCGAGCGGGGTGATGTCCTGGGGGTTGTTCAGTTCTCCGGTCGTATCCCGGACGCGGATGATATCTTTCGGCTGGAGATAGTTCACTTCGACCTTGCTTGAAAACGGCAGTTGACTGATCCATTTATCGGAAAGGAGCGCCGGTCGGATACCGGGAAGACCCGACCCGCCGCCACAGATGAATATCCGATTCGGAAGCAGATCGGTTTCGGCAAATTCGAGCAAAGAGAGCTCCACGCCGCCAAGCCAGACTCGGCAGTCCTGCAGAAAGAAATCCCCTATCTGAGCCGTTCTTTCGGCATCCAATCGTCCGAGCGAATAATCGATCTTGAGCTTCTCGGCTTCTTCGAACGGCAGATCGAGTGCCTGCGAAAGGCGTTTCGTGAAGGCGCGACCGCCGATCGCGAACATCTTCGTCCCTTCGAGTCCGCCGCTTCGCACGACTGCGATATCCGTGGTTCCGCCGCCGATGTCGATGAAAATGGCGCTGAAATCCATCATGTCCTCGACCTCAACCGCGCGCGCCACCGCATACGGTTCCGCCGCGATACTCATCAGGTCGAGTCCGAGTTCGCCCGCGATCGTCTCGAGCGCGCCGAGATGCACCATCGGCGCATACGCGTTGAACACGCTCATCGAGACGTCGCCGCCCTGGAAATTGAGCGGATTGGTCATGCGATAGCCGTCGATACGGACGTCGGTGAGCGCCGCGTTGATGAGTTTCACCTCGATATCCTCCTGCCCGGTTTCCCATGCGAGCTGCCGACGGATACGCTCGAACGCCTTCTCTTGAACCTTCTCGATGATCATGCGCAGCTCCTGCATACCGATGCGAATGTTCTTGTCCACGCGGTTGTAATGCACGGTCGTGGTCGTTCCCTTCACAAGCTCGCCAGCGATCCCGATAATACTCCGACGGATATCCTTCACCCCGGAATTTTTCTTGGCAATGGCGATCGCCTCGCGAGCCGAATTGATAACTCCCGAGATATCAGAAACCGCCCCGCTTTGCATATTGCCGGGCTTCTGTCTGACCTTGCCGACCCCGATGACGTCGGCCCGTTTCGCTTCCCTGTCAACGCGGCAGATAAGCGCTTTTACGACCTCCGTTCCGATGTCGAGGGAAAGATATACGTCTTTTTTCTCCCCGATGGAGGAAAACAATCCCATAGAAAAAATGTTTGTATTGCTTCCTCAGTATAGCACACTTACGAGCAATTACTCTTCTTTCGTGTCAATTACTTTTCACTTGCATAATCAGATGAAACATAAACCCAATCATTTTAATAGATAGTGATTAAACGTAAAACTACTTTGCTACTACGTGGTCAAATATTCTTACTTTTCCGCCCTGGTTGACTACTGTAAATATGACGTCGTTATCCTGACCTGTTACGCCGCCACCAAATTGGGTACTGACGCGGTTATTGGTTTCGTCGTAATCATTACTTCTAACCTTAAGCTTCATCGAGCCGTCATCAAGAGTGTCGGCTGCAAAAATAACTTTTACCTTAACCCCGCGTCTATAGGGAATATTGTCTCCAGGCAAGCCGTTAGACGTGGCAAAATTAAACGTCACTACGTCTTCGTGAATAGATTTCACTAGATTCACCCACGCTACTAAGTTTGGGTTTGACTCCCATCCGTCTATCAGCAAAGCCTTAATATATACATCATCAAATTTAGCGGCCTCTTCGATTCTATGTGAAACCGTTTCACCTGCTGGCCTTTTTTCGCCTAGTGGTACAGTGCCGGCGTTCATCCATTTTGTGATTAAGCCATTATCGTATCTATCACTGCCATCACCGTCGATAGCTAACATGAGTGCCGTTGGGTCCTTCATGAGCGATGCATCAATTTCAAGATCCCTGTAATCCGGAAGTTTTTCTATACTGTCGGAAGAATTCTCAGCTGGAATCGGAGCTTCCGTTGTCGCTGTTTCGACTTTATGTTCCGTATCTGATGTATTGCGTTGAAAACCGATTTTTTGCGAATCGCTCTTAATAAATACGTCAACTAACAGTGTGATTAAAACGAAAATAAATATGAAAACCGCCGCAAGACCGATAATTTTTGTTTGCCTGGTATCTAATTTCATATGTTCAAAATTTTTTGCGATATATCTATCTACACATATATGTAATCTGTCGCATCCGAATCCAAACGACACCAGGCTCATAAAGGATAAAAAAACTAGTATACTCTCTCAAAGACAGTTAACTGTTAATACTTCGGCGCGTCGTTCCAGTTCCGCCAGATCGAGGAGTCCGGCCGACGCACCGTATTCCGTCACGACGCTGCCGCTCTCGGCGACACCGAAGCGAAGCGCATCGGGAACCGACTTTTCATGAAACGCGATAGCCGCGAAAAATGCCGCTGCGAAAGCGTCTCCGGCTCCGGTCGTATCCACGACTTTGGAAACTTCGCCTATCGGACAGTGCCAATATCCGGTCCCGTCCGTCCCCCACGCGCCATGATTCCCATCGGTCATACCGATCGTCTTTACGCCGGCTTCGACGAGCGCAGAAAGGAGATATTTCTCGTCATTGAGCTCGCCCGGGGTCGACTCGCCATGCGATAGCATGACCAGTTCGAGCGCCTCGTCCTTGTTGAGAAGCAACATGTCGGACCGTGAAGCGCATTCCGAGACGAGCAACGGATTCCCCCGCAGATTGTGCTGTCCGGGATTGAAGGCGAGATGAACATTCCGTTCCTGCGCGATTTTCACGGCCGAACGCAATTTATCCTCCCACTCGCCGTTAAGCGAGCTGAGGAAAAACCATTCCGGAGTACCCAAACGCTCGGGAACGATATCCAGTTTCTCGTTCGCGTCGCGATTATGGAAGATAGTCCGTTCACCGCTTTGGGTCAGCACGATGATCGCCGAAAGGTCGCTTCCGACCGAATGGTCCATGAACATCCGATCGGTCGGTATTCCCGCCTGACGGAACGCTCCGAGAATCCATCGACCCGTCTCGTCGTCGCCGATCCGGCTATACGGCGCGGCATCGATACCGAGCTTGGTCAGACCCCACGAGACGTTGGCCGCCACACCGCCGACCGCCTCGAAAAGGTCCGCCACGCGGTATTTTCCGCCGAGCTCGAACGCGACCTTGCGTTGCGCGGTCAGATCGTCCGGAGTCTCCAATACTTCCCCTTCGTCGGTCGGAAAAAAGATATCCTTCGACGTGGAACCGATACAGACGACCTGATGTTTTTTTCTCCACATAATACGAAGTTTCAGGTGATAATTCCGCGCCGTATCAGATCGGGAATGATCTTGTTCCGGATTATCGGTGATATACGAGGATTCGTTCTGTCCGTGACACCTATCCAGTGCAACCTTTGAATTTCGGAATGCGGTTTCGGATCTCCGATTATTTTTCCACGATATAACCTTATCATGACTTCCTTATCGGGACGGCCAGCGGCAACATCCCGATATTCTCCGATAAGTTCGAGCGAGGGCGTATCAACGGAGCAGCCAAGCTCTTCCCCTATTTCGCTCCGTAGGCACGCGATATCGCTTTCCTCCATCAGTTGTCCGCCCGGCATGATATAGTCGTCCGTCACGTTCTCTTTCGCCTTTTCACAGACCATGAATCGTTTCCCGTCCTCGTCAAGAATCAAAAGTCCTATCTTTTTGTAGAAAGGCTCCTTCTCCATAACGTTTAGCGCGTTTCGGCCCAGATAGCGAGGAGACGATTGTATTTGGCAAGCCGCTCGCCGCGCGAAAGCGAACCGGTCTTGATGAATCCGGCACCGGCACCGACCGAAAGGTCCGCGATGAAGTCGTCCACCGTCTCGCCCGATCGATGCGATACGACCGCATCGTATCCGTTCTTCCGCGCCAGGTTCATACACTCGATCGTTTCCGACAGCGTGCCGATCTGGTTGACCTTGATAAGGACCGCGTTGCACGACTGCTCGGCGATCGCCTTCTCGAGACGCTTCGGATTCGTGACGAGTAGATCGTCACCGATGAGCATGACCTTCCTGCCCCACCCGGCCGGCTCCTTCTCGAGCTTCTCACGCATCTGCGCCCAGCCCGACCAGTCTTCCTCGTTCAGTCCGTCCTCGATCGAGATGACGGAATATTTCGCGATCCAATCACGATACATGTTGACGATGCTTTCGCGCGAGAGTTTCACGTTTTCCGGCAACAGGAAATACTGTTCTTCCTTCTCGTCATAAAACGAACTGGCCGCGACATCGAGTCCGATATGGACGTCCTTGCCGGGAGCGTATCCGGCCGCGGTGATCGCCTGGTGCAGGGTCTCGAGCGCATGCGCGTGGCTTTCGAGATGCGGTGCGAATCCGCCCTCATCACCGACACCGGTGGAGAGGCCGTCGTTCTCGAGGATCTTCTTCAGTGAATGGAAAATCTCGCTGCCGGCGCGGAGCTGTTCTGGATAGGTTTCGACGCCGAACGGGACAAGTTTGAATTCCTGGACCGAAAGTCCGGAATCCGCATGCTTCCCGCCGTTGATCACGTTGAACATCGGTACCGGAAACGTATCGATGGTTTCGGGAAGACCGGCAAGGGAACGGATATGACGATAGAGCGGCACGCCGGCGCTCTTCGCCTGCGCCCTGGCGGCCGCGAGCGAAATACCGAGGATCGCGTTGGCTCCGAGACGTCCCTTGTTTTCGGTCCCGTCGAGGTCGATCATTTTCTTGTCGAGCGCGGCCTGATCCGCGGCATCGAGTCCGAGTACCGCTTCACGGAGCTCGCCGTTCACGTTCGTCACGGCCTGCAGCACCCCGAGTCCCTGATACCGCGCCTTGTCGCCGTCACGAAGTTCGACCGCCTCGAATTTCCCCGTCGACGCGCCGGAAGGAACCCCGGCCACTCCGACCGTGCCGTCTTCCAGGACGACTTTCACTTCGACCGTCGGATTGCCACGTGAATCCAGGATTTCCCGCGCCACTACCTCTGATATCTTCGACATATTCATTTCTGATTACGATTGAATTACGACCCGTCATTTATGCGTCCGCCGATTCGAGTGCCAGGAGTCCCGGGAGCGTCTTGCCGTTCATGTATTCGAGCATCGCTCCTCCACCGGTGCAGACGAACCCGACTTTTTCGAGGAGATTGCCGCGCTCGAGGATCGTGAGCGATTCCCCGCCTCCGACCACGATGTTCGCGGCGCTTTCCGACATCGCGTACACGATGGCATTTGTTCCCGAATCGTACGGTTTCTCCTCGAACTTTCCCATCGGCCCGTTCCAGACGATCGCTTTGGCCTTCTTGATGATCTCTACGAAGACCGCGGTCGTCTTGGGTCCGATATCGAGCCGCTCGTCACCACCCTGATAATCAAGCGGCAACAGAACCTTCTCGGAGAACGTGATTCCCTGATCGAATGCTTCGTTCGCGACCTTTCCCCCGACCAGCACCGCGTCGTATGTCGATTCGAATTCTCGAATGAGCGGGAGTTTCGTTTCGATCTTCGCCCCGCCGATGATCGCGTTGGCCGGCCGTGCCGGATTCGCACGTATCTCATCAAGTTTAGCGCGTTCCTCAAGCAGGCGTTTTCCCGCATACGAAGGAAGGATGTGCGTGATGGCGGTGACGGAGGCCTGATCCCGATGGCAGACACTGAATGCCTCGTTCACGAATATCTCGAATGGTGCGGCGAGCGACGCGGCGAAATTCTTGTCGTTCGTTTCCTCTCCGGGATAGAAACGAACATTTTCAAGTAACAGTACTTCCCCGTCGGCCAAGGCGGCAAGCCCCTCCGTGACCGCTTCCCCGATGCAGTCCTGTGCGAATCGGACCGTCACGCCGCCGAGCGCCCGCGAAACGTCGTCGACGAGCGGGAGGAGCGAGAACGATTCGTCGCGCTTGCCATCCGGTCGGCCCAAATGTGATATGAGTGCCACACGCGTCCCCGGATATGAAAGGATCTTGTCTATGGTTTCCTTGGACGCTTCCAGTTTGAACCGCTCCATCGCGTCGCCTTTCTGATCGAGTTCCACGTTCAGATCGACCCGTACCAACACCTTTTTCCCGGTGAAATCGACCGAGTCGATACTCCGAATATTCGCCATAGATTTATGTTACGGATTTCTTTCCCACTACGCAGTATATCGGATTCATTTCCCCTTGCCAATGATGCCGATGAGCACCCCGATCATCGCCGTCATCGCCGTGAAGATCCAGGCACGCATCACCACCTTCGACTCGGGCCACCCCTTCGCTTCGAAATGGTGATGGATGGGAGCCGCGAGGAACACTTTTTTCCCGCGGAATTTCTTCGACAAGAGCTGGATGACGACGCTGCCCGACTCGAGGACATAAATGAAGACGATCACGAACAGCACGATCGCGGAGTTCGTGAGCATGGCGACGACTCCGAGTGTCGTTCCGAGTGCCATGGCGCCGGTATCACCCATGAAAAATCGTGCCGGTGGGATATTGAACCAGAGGAAGGCAAGCAAGGCGCCGGCGATAGCGGCACAAAACGACGCGAGGTCCACATGATTCTGAAAAAACGAGATAAGCGCGAACGAGGCGAAGGCCATCAGCATGACGCCGCCGTTGAGTCCGTCGAGCCCGTCCGTCTCGTTCGAAGAGATCGCGGAAAAGAGTATGACGACGATGAACAACGGGATATACCACCAACCGATAACAAAATCCCCGACCGCGGGAACGTGAATGGAATCCCAACCGAGCTTCGCGAAAAACCACCACGCGCCGGTACCCGCGATGACGATCAGCCACCAGAAGCGCGAAGCGAACCGCATGCCGCCGCCCTTGTTCCTTCCTTTCTGTTTGACGCTCATGTAATCGTCGACGAGACCGAGCACGCCCGCGGCGCCGATTACCGCCAGCGGAAGCCATGTCTGGGCGCGATTCAGGAAATCGAGTTTGGCGATGAACGCGCGACCGGTGAGATCCGCAATGGGCGCGAACAGGTATTCGGAAGCGAACGCGAGCACCAGCACGGCGACCCAGATGATCACGCCACCCATCGTAGGCGTCCCCGATTTTGCGGCGTGAAGCGCATTCACATACGTGAGTTTTTCTCCCCGTACGTCCGTGTCCTTGATCTTTATGCCGATCTTATATTTGAACAGGATATTGGTCCACAACGGGGTGATGGCGAACGCTATCACGAAGCCGAGAAAACCGGTCACGATGACCTTGAGCGTATTCACCACCGCGGGAATATCCTGTATCCTGGCTACCTGTACGACATCGATCGCTTCCTGCATAGTGTTTCGTAAAAACCGGTTTAGAGGCTCCCAGCGCGTCCATTAGAGCCATTCGTACGCGGAAAACCCCCACGACAGCATGCTCTGGACGCTCTGCCAACGCGAGGGATCGTTCAAGACGACGGCGATCAGGATGTGTTTGGCGCTCGCGGGATCCTTGGCCACCGCCAGAAGGGAATATCCGGCCCGTGGCGTGAATCCCGTCTTCGTCCCGACCAGGTTCGGATACTGACCGATGAGCGGATCGGTATTGAAGATGGTGTGTTCGTATTTCCCGTCCGTCGAGGGTATGGTCGTTCCCGGCAGGCGCATCGTTTCCCAGAGTATATCATAATGCAGCGCGTACGAGGCGATCTTGGCCACGTCGAGCGCGGAAGAATAGCAATTCTCCTCGGCGGCCGCGTCATCGAGCTCCAAACCGGACGGGGTGCAGAAATGCGTGTTCTCGAGACCGAGCTCCGCGGCGCGATCGTTCATCTTCTTCGCGAAGGCGTCCTGACTCCCCGATATGTGCTCCGCGAGCGCGATGGCGGCATCGTTCGCGCTGTTCATGAGCGCCGCCTTCAAAAGGTTCCGTACCGAGACCTTTTCGCCGACATGAAGCCGTTCACTCACGCAGTAGCCGGAGCGCGGACAGCCGACCCGCGTCCCTTCCGCGTACACCGCATCTTCCTGTATCGTGACGGGCTCGTCGAGATTCTTCACGCTCTCAACGACGATCATCGTCGTCATGAGTTTGGTGATGGATGCGATGGCGCGATGTTCGTTCGCATCCTGTTGGAACAACGCCCGACCCGTCGTCGCATCGAGCAAGACGGCCGAATACGCCGTGGGGACCGCGAACTGCCCCATTCCCGGCTTCTTTATCGGCAGAAAATCGGATGACTGATCCCGGCATTCGTCCACGACCGGAACGGGGTCCGGCGCGGTGACACCCGCTACCCGGCCGTCGAACCGATCGGTCGGCGTGAAGGTGAAATTCCCGTCCGCGTACATACCGGAACCGATGAACAGCCACGATACGAAAAGCGCGACGGAAACGGTCAATGATACGAAAAAATACTTCATAGGAAACGTCGTTCAGCGATCATCATCGGCCGAAAGCGGATCGGACCCGGATTCCGAATCGTCCGGCTTCACCTCTTCCGAAGCCGATACGAGTCCGGCCGCGCGTTCGTCGGACGAAAGCGACGCGTGGTCCGGAAGTTCCGAGACCGATCCGATACCGAGCAGTTCGAGCATCCGAAACGAGGGCGAATATCGGTACTCGCGGGTATCGAGCGGATTCGTTTCGCGCTCGATCAGGCCGCGAAGCAGGAGGTTACGCAAAGCGAATGAGGAATTCACCCCGCGGATCGCGTCAATCTCGGAGCGTGTCACGGGAGCGCGGTACGCGATGACCGACAATACCTCGAGCGTCGCTTTGCCGAGACCTTCCTCCCGGTCCTTGGCGACGAACGACTCGACGAGCGACGCGTTCTTCGGAGCGGTCGAGAGTTCCATCGCGTCGTCGAGCTCGATAAGGATCAGTCCGGACGAATCGTCCTCATGTCGATGCCGAAGAATCCCCGCGGCTTCGCGGACCGAATCCTCGGACACGTCCAAAACCGCCGCCAGACGCTTGCGGGTGATCGGCTCACCGTTGGTGAAAAGGATCGATTCGATACGTGAAGCGATCATGGCGGCGTCCGTTGATGTTGATCCGGTTTCCGACATACGTTTAGTCTAAAAAAATACGGCTGACTCGCGCTCCGCGACGGAAATACGAATGTCACCGAACGCGTCTCCCTGATCCGCGACGACGAATCGCTGCTTCACGAGTTCCAGCACCGCGAGAAACGAAACGATGACTTCCATCCGGTTTCCGGCCGCCGCGAGTTCTCGAAACGTCATCTGCGCGCGGACCCGGAGCGAATCCTGCAAGGTCGCGATGCGTTCCTCGAGACTCATCACCTCCTCTATCGTCTCCTCGATAATCCGTTCTTTCGAGGGAATGGCGCCGAGAAGATTTTCGAATTGTCGCGCCAACACGTCGACTGTCAGGCCTTTCGGCGGGGAAAAGGTTTCCGGGGCGCCGAGAAACTTCTCCCGGGGAAACGAACGAGACCCCCGTTCGAAGAGTCGGGCGAGACCGAGTGACGCCTCGCGGAATTTCCGGTACTCCGCCAACCGTATCTCGAGATCCTCGATCGCTTCTTCCTCCTCGTCCGTGAATTCGAGCACGGGAAGGAGCATTTTCGACTTGATGAGGATGAGTCGCGACGCGATGACGAGGAAACTCGCGAGATTGGCAAGATCGATCCGGTCCCGTTCGGCCGACAGGAACGCGAGGTACTGGTCCGCCACCTCCGCGAGACTCACCCGCGTCACGTCGAGTTTGCGGTCCTCGATAAGCGCGAGCAGAAGCTCGAGCGGGCCCTCAAAAAGCGTGATGCGGATATGACAGGGCATAGGTGCGGAAAACAGCATACATACCACCAATCCGGTGGAACGAAATGTCCGCCGGAACCTCCACACAACATATCATATTCCCCCAATTTGCGCCATAATCGGTCGAATCCAAAAACGATGCACGAAAACATCACGTACATCGATCTGAATATGATGATTCAACGTCATTTCGTATCCTCGAGCTGGAACGCGGAAAAGAGCGCGATGAGGAGCACGATCGTCAAAAGTACGAAGACGCTCGGCAACGGGAAAAACAGAAGCAGGGGCGTGGCCAAAATGGCGCCCGCGATGTTCGCGGCGGGATACGCCGTGCGGAAAAACGAGATGAGGTCGTCGTCCCCGCCGTCGACGTGCTTGTAGAAATACGAATCGCGCAGCACCTCGATGCCTGCGGCTCCGATACGTGAAATGAAGAGAAGGACACCCCAGAAGACCAGACTCTTCGATGAGAAGACGGAAAACGACAATGTCGCGATCAGGGCGAATCCGATACTCGCCAACAGGAATTCCTTCTCGCCGTATTCCTTGTCCGCGAGCACTCCGAGAGGATATTGGATGAGCACGAACGGCACGAGCATGATGGTCAAGAGGACTCCGATCTCGTTCCAAGAGAATCCGAGGTTCACCAGGTGGATCGGGGTGTAGATGACCATGATGAAATAGAAGAAACCGAGTGCGAAGGAGACGACATAGATATTGAACAGGTTCGGCTCGCGAAGGATCTTCTGCCACGCGCTTTGCACCCGCATCTTCGCACTCGAAGATCCGTCCCGGTCGTGCAACAGCACGATCGCGATGGCCAGCACGATCGACAATCCGAGCGTCACCCCGAAGAATATCCCGCTGAAATCGTACGCATCCACGACGCGCGACGCCAAAAACGGCGCTGCCAGGAACCCGGCGTTGATCATGGTCAGATGAAGCCCGCGCACCCGACCGGTCACGCTGTCATCGGAAACCTGCTCCAGCGCCACGTCGAGCGCGACCCAGGCGACATTGGTCGCGATAAGCAGCAAGATGGCGAGGATCGCACCCGGCCAGCCGATCGGAACGACGGACAGGATGACCGCGAACGTCAGGGCGGACAGTATGGAAAGCAGGAACATGATGATGCTCCCCCCGACGCGGCGCATGATCCGGTGCAGGAACCAGAGAAACGCGAAGATGAATCCGTACGCGACGAGATAGAATCCGCCGACATTGTCGTTGCCGATCACGCGCGAAAAATAGACGGACAGCACGTACACGTAGAACGATTCCGTGAAACCGAACAGGAAGGAGACGAGATTGATGCTTCGCGAGTGTTTCTTGTGATTCGTTTTTTTTCTCCTACCGAAAATGACGTCGAGCAGTCCTGACATAGGGTATGTTTCCGTTGTTTATTTCAGACAGCCCGGCTTGTATCCTTTGGCGGTCGCTGCCGCCTCGTCCGCGAAACAGACGATGTTTTCCGGCTTGATCCGCTTCGCCACGGCACAGCTCGGCGCATGGTACAGGGTGGAATTCTTACTGCCGATAAACTTACATCCTTCACTCCCCGGTTTCTGTGCCGACGAAAAAGTCGTCTCGGCAGATGCGCCGGCAACCGTCCCCGTTGACGTGCAATCCGCCGCCGCGAGCTCTCCCACCGGCTTTTCTATGACCAGCGGTGCGGACGAATTCATGCCGTTTCGAAGGATTCCCGCCTCGAATCCGATGATACCGATCAGGATCGCGGCCACGAAAAAACCGATCCGTTGCCGCTCATTCGACACCAGAATCCGCATATCCTTGAGCTTCGATGCGATCGGGGTTGACATATCGATTTCCCTGTTTTATCCTAGTATATACCGAAAGTAATAAGAACGGAACCCCTATGGCACATCGTAAAGCAGGCGGATCTACCCAACTCGGCCGTGATTCCATGGCACAGCGCCTCGGCGTGAAGCTGTTCGGCGGACAGCCGGCCAAAAAAGGCAATATCCTGGTCCGTCAGCGTGGCACTAAATTCCACCCTGGCAAGAACGTCGTCAAGACCGGTGACGATACCCTCATGTCCATGATCGACGGCATCGTTTCCTTCAAGAAGAAGAAGATGATCGCCTTCACCGGCAAGCTCTCCAAGCGTGTCTTCGTGAACGTGCTCCCCAAGGAGGAAGTCTCCGAGGCGACGAAATAGTATCACTTCCGATTCAGACCGAAAAGACTCCGGACCGATCCTGAGTCTTTTTATTTCCGCGCTCTTCGGTATGCGTCACATCGGTCGTCTCCCTCCCGTCAAAAGAGACGTATCGGTCAAAAAGAAAAGCGATCAGTATTTACTACCTGACCGCTTTTGTAAAAATCGCCCTATCCTATCTTGTTACGCTTTACAGCTTGGAAAAAATTGTTGCTGTAATAGAGTGGGTCTAGACCCGGTACCCGCTTCATCGCGCCCGATCGTTGCCTTGTCGTTTACCATCTCGTGAAAAAGATCATCCGCTGCCTCAAGTACGGTATCCGTTGCCACAAACGGGACTGAGATTTGTTCAAGTTCAGTGATCAGGTCCGATACCAGCACCGATTCCTTCATTCCACCGCACAGAGCGCAAAACCACGAAAATGGCGACCGTATCACTTCGCCGATGCCGACGACGATTCTATCGATCAGGCCGAATACCGGCTGAGGAACATCATAGGATAAATCAAAATAGTCTATCTCCGATGAAACCGCACACGCGTCGGAAGGAAATCCTTCACCCCCTACAAGCGACACCATCGCCTCAATCCGTACCGATCCTACCGATGCATCTATGATGACGTGCCCCTCTGCTCGTTGACCAGGACCCGGCAAATACGAACAGTAGTATTCTCCCGGCTCCATGCCCCGAACCACGATACGCGTAAAATCGACGTGCAAGTACAGGTTTCGCTTCAGGGAATCCTCAAACATCAGTTTTGCGAGCTGATATTCCCCATGTGACCTTCTCGTAAATATCGGCATATTCGGCTCCTCGTTTTGCAGATTATTAATTATTAAAGAGACTGAAAATGAAAGTGAATTTATGATAGACATTACTATTCATTTTGTCAAGTAAAAAATAGAAATCTTGGCTTATAAATAAGTAAAATGCCGTCCAATCATGAGGGCGGCATGTATGTTTATGAGAAACGTGACCGACTCCCCAATACTCGTTTGATACTATTCAGACTATTGTGCTTCTTCGAGAACACGTAACTCGAAATGAATATCAG
The DNA here is from genome assembly GCA_037133435.1 of Candidatus Moraniibacteriota bacterium. Taxonomy (GTDB): domain Bacteria; phylum Patescibacteriota; class Minisyncoccia; order Moranbacterales; family UBA1568; genus JAAXTX01. The sequence continues at coordinate 30,950 of JBAXOD010000015.1, forward strand.
CGGATGATAGACGAATCGTGATAGCGGTATCGCGACGACATTGAGAGAATACAGGAATACGATCTCCATGCGCCTCATCGTCCCCGGTATGTGCCGCTCATCCGCAGAGTGGAAAGCGGTACGAAAAAAATGATTTCTCCGTTTCGGTATTTCCATGATCCCCTCCCTTTTTCGACGGATTATTTGGTTTCGAAGGTTCAATTTTCGTTCGCGATCGGATTATTCGTTCGTCGCCATGCTCCGAAATGAATACCGCACAGCATACAGATGACATTTATCCAGCTCAGCAGATTGTACGCGTTGCTGATATTTTTCAGTTCAAGAGCACGTTTCTGACCGACGGCGAAGAAAAACAGACTCACATATTCCGCCGATCTGTCCGCAAGATACACCGACAAACATGGCGCGATGATCACGAGCGGGAAAAGGAATATCATTCCGAACATGCCGAACATCGCCGTCTCGTAATATTTTTTTGAAGTAAACGGATAGTCAGGCAGATCCTTGTAGAATCTGTCTATGAACATGCCGAAAGGAAAAAAAGTGAATATGCCCTGCCAGAGCATGTAGAACGTCGCTCCCAATGCCGGAATACCGAGAAACGGCTTCAGCATATGGATGGAACAAACGGCGATACATCCGATTTTTCCCAGACAACAGACTGCCGACAATCCGATAAACAGTCTTGGAAATGACAAAAGAATATGTCGAATATCCATGAAATACCCCCGGTATATTTTAAATGAATGTTAAATAAGCATTGCGGAATGTATACCATTTCGAAACGCGGAAGTCAATTTTTTTCATCCGAAATATGAATCATGCGGGCCTACTTCCCCCGTTTGGTGGCGGCTTTTATGAACGCGAGGAAGAGCGGGTGCGGAGCCGCGAGTGAGGACTGGAATTCAGGATGGAACTGCGTACCGAGGAAGAACGGGTGCTTGGACTTGGGCAGCTCGGCGATCTCCATCAGGATACCGTCGGGCGATGTGGCCGAAAAGACGAGCCCACCCTCACGGATCAATTCGACATATTCGGGATTCACCTCGTATCGGTGTCGGTGCCGTTCCAACGTGCCGGTCGTGCCATACGCTGCCGCGGCGACGGTTTTCGGCACGAGGACGGCCTCATAGCTGCCGAGTCGCATACTGCCACCGTAGTCTTTCTTGCGAAGTTTTTCCTTCTGTTCCGGCATGATGTCAATGATGAGGTCTTTTGCATCCGGATCGATTTCGGCCGTATTCGCGCCCTTGATCCCCAAAACGTTGCGTGCGTATTCGATGACGAGGAGCTGCATGCCGTAGCAGAGACCGAAGTACGGTATCTTGTGCTCGCGGCAGTGACGGATGGCGTTTATCTTGCCCTCGATCCCGCGCGAACCGAAACCGCCCGGAATGAGCACCCCGTCGTATGAATCGAGCTCGGCGACTTTTTTCGGGTCTTTTTCATACGTTTCGCTGTCGAGCCAGGTAATCTCCGGTTTGAATCCGGCCGCATAAGACGCATGTTTGATCGCTTCGAGCACGCTGATATAGACGTCCGAGAGCACGTAATCGCCGGTCTTGAAGTATTTGCCCACAACCGCGATTCTGACCGGCTTCACGGCGTTCTTCGCACGTGTCACGAGCTTCGCCCACTCATTGATCGTCCGCGCCCTACCTCGAAGACCGAGTTTCTTGATGATCAGGTCACTCAGTTTGTCCTTCTCGAAATTGATCGGCACCTCGTAGATGCTATCGATATCCGGGGCGGAAATGACGTCCTCCTTGCGGACATTGCAGAACGTAGCCACCTTTTCCTTGCGCTTTTCGTCGAGCGGCCGGTCGGCCCGCGCGATGATGATGTCCGGCTGCACGCCGGTCCCGTTGAGCGTGCGCACGGCATGCTGGGTAGGCTTGGTCTTCATCTCGCCCACCTTCGACGGCGTCGGTACATAACTCACGATGGCCGTGATCACGTCCTCGGGGTGCTCGATCTTCATCATGCGGATCGCCTCGAGAAAGAGGATATTCTCGTACTCCCCGACCGTTCCTCCGATCTCGATGATGGTCACGTCCGCATCGGCCTTTTTGGCCGCGGCCTTGATCCGCGAGATGACCTCGCGCGGGATATGCGGCACCACCTGGACGCACTCGCCGCCGTATCCGAGGTTCCGCTCACGATCGATGACGCTCTTGTACACGAGACCGGTCGTCATGTAGTTGCCGCGGTCGAGCCGGAGTCCCATGAACCGTTCGTAATTGCCCATGTCCTGATCGGTCTCGTACCCGTCTGAAAGCACGAACACCTCCCCGTGCTCGGTCGGATTCATGGTGCCCGCATCCACATTGATATACGGATCGATCTTGAGCGCCGTCACGCGCAGACCGCGCGATTGGAGCAGCTTGCCGACGGATGAGACGGTGATGCCCTTGCCGACCCCGCTCATCACGCCGCCCACCACGAAAATGAACTTCGACCGCTTTGTCTTTTTTGTCGTTGCCATACCGTTTTTCCCGCTCCCTCCTGCAGGCGTGAGAAAAATTTATTTCTGACCCAAATAAAAAAAGAGCGGGGACACCTTCCCTACTCTTCCGCTTCCACCGCGACCAGGAATTTGGCCTTCGCGGATCCGAAATCCGCTTGGACCGGGAATTCCCCGATCTCCTTTATCGGCTTCAAGAGAACGATATGCCGCCCGTCGACACCGGGAATGCCCGCGTTCACGATCGCCTCGGCCACCTCGGCCGCATTTACCGATCCGAACAGCTTCCGACCCTTGGTCTTCTTGCGGATGACGATCCGATTCCCGGCAAGCTTCTCCGCCGCGGCTTTGGCCATGGCCGCGTCCTTGGCGGCAAGTTGTGATACGGCCGTCTTTTCCTTCTCTATCCGGGCAAGTGCCGCATCCGTCGCGGGCTCGGCCAGCCGTTTCGGGAACAAAAAATTCATCGCGTATCCGTCGGACACGTTCTTTATCTCTCCCTGTTTTCCCACGTTCTTGACTTCCTTCCTGAGTATGACCTTCATATTTCCGTTATATGCCCCCGTACAGCCTTCCTGAATGTATTTCCAGTATAAACAGGAATCCGCCTGTTGGCAAATTTTGCTGATTCGGGCAGGATTTATCAGTCTTTGACAGACTAATCCCACAGGCGCCGGCGACACCTATCTGGCGGCCTCTATCCGCTCTCTTGAGCTCTTTGACACCGTGGAAGAACGGGGCGCGTTCGCAGCCATGGTCGCTACCATTTCGATCGAGAAACACGGTGCCTTCGACGCCAGTCTCGACGACGTTTTACATCGTCTTGGAGATGAAAAAATGAAACCTCGTTCCGGCTGACATTGATTTTTTGAGTCGATCGTGATTTCGTTATCCCCTATTTGCAAGAACATCCAGGATATGTCATCCTGATATGCTCTCTTTAACAAGTCGAGTTTTCTCTCAAAAGCGGTATTTCATCAACCAAGATTCCAGGAGGCATTACATGGTTACAGTCGACACATCATCGGTCGCAGCTCCAAAGAAAACAAAGGTTTCCTCAAACCAACCTTCCGCAACCCAACGGACAAATACCACGATTTATGTGATTGACGATGCAATGTTGCAGAATCCTCGTTGTATTTTCCAGTATGAAGATGGTGATGTACACATTCCGTATCGAACACGCCGAGAACTCGAGAAAAAAAGCGTTGGCCGCGAAACGAATGCGGCAAACGCGGAGGAAGCCCTCAGTTTAATAAGAAAAATTATCAATGATTCCGATTGTTCAATAATTGACGGATTTCCTCTCTCTGGACCCTCAAACGGTGTCGCTACTGGTCACATGTACTGTGAACAGGAACCACCCAAGAAACCTAACTTCGATACATCTAGTCCTGACGATTTTTTGTCTTTCGTTGAACATTTACAGAAAAAATATCAGTCACGCAAAGTTGTTCTCGTTACGAAAAACGTTGAGACTCATTTATTAGCACGTAAACGAAAAATACATGTTGATGACGACAGCGATGAACGCCGTCGCGTAAACGAATCTCGACTGGTACGCCACGGATATCACGAGCTTCCTTATCATTTCTGGGATACTCACGAATTACTCAAACAGTCGACGGAACAGAAACGGGAAAAACGGTTTTCCATCCGTGGCGAGACATGCCATACGTTCCTACCGTCGGAATTTCTGTATTCTGGGAATAATCACATCGCGAAAGTCACTTCCATTCTCAGTGTAAACGGCGATACGGCGACACTCAAAAATGCGGCTGATTTCAGTGTTTATGCAAATAGGGTTTTTGGTTTTCTTACAGTGAAGAACCCGGCACAGAATGTCGCACTCAATCTTCTAATGACCCCATTCTACGAGTGTGTCATTCTAAGAGGTATCGTCGGATCCGGCAAAACGCTCCTCGCTATCGCAGCAGGCCTCGACCAGGTTCTTGGAACAAAACCACTGTACTCCGAAATCATCTATGTGCGGCCACTTATCGATGCCAGTACGACCAGTAAGGACAAGGGGGCTGTTCCGGGTGACGCGAAAGAAAAACTGCTTCAGTGGATGGGTGGATTCATGGAAAATCTGAGATTTTGCCTGAAAAAGAATAAAATCCAGATGCAGTTTGGGGAAAAATTATGCGATGTCACCCCGGAAATGCTCTTCGGAAAGGGCATCATCCGAGTCCTGGATCCTAATGAGATGAAAGGAGCTACATATCCCGAATCATATATCATTTATGATGAGATGGAAGATGCCGACAGAGACCTAGCAAAGATGCTTCTCACTCGAAAGGGAGCAAAGGGAAAAGTTGTTGTCCTTGGAAATATCGACCAGATCAGTAAAAAATCAAAGTTGACGGTAGATACTTCAGGATTAACACTCGCCGATATCGCTATAAAGACCTATCCCGGTGCTGGGAGTGTTCTCCTTCCCGAATGTGTCCGCTCCGACTTTGCTGCTCATATCGCGAAGACAATGTAAGCATCAACCCAGAACCCCCGCCCGAGCACATGCTCCGGGCGGATTTTTTTAAATGGTATTGATAATCGATTCTTCGTAAAAAAAGGCCGGGGTGGAACGTGTCCACCCCGGTTTATTTGATTTTGTTCACATTTTCAGTGCTGTCGGATCCACTCCATTGCCTGCAAACCGATATCACGCCGGTATGACTTTCCAGTGAAATGAATGTTCTCCACTCCGGCATAGACGGTATCGATCGCTTCTTGAAGCGTATCACCGACCGCAGTAACACAAAGCGGCCTCCCCGACGCCGTAAGCAACTCTCCCTCGTCATAATCGGTCCGCCCGTAATATACGACGACACCGGGAATCTTTTCCGCTTCCTCAATACCCGTAATCTCGAAGCCTGATTCGTATTTCTCCGGATACCCTTCCGAAATCAACATCACACAGACAGCGAACTCTTTTTTAAACGAGAGCGTGTCCTTGACTTCACTGAGACGACCTTCGGCGCATGCCCTCAGCACCTGCGTCAAATCTCCTTCCATGAGCCGCATGAGTACCGGTGTTTCGGGATCACCAAATCGCGCATTCCAATCCGCCACCGAAAGGGAACCGTCCTCCGCCAAAATGATATTTGGGTTGAGACAGCCACGAAACGGTGACCTGTGTCTTGAAAGTGCCTTCAGCATCGGCAAAATGATTTCTTCTCCCACTCGGTTCATAATGTCGTCCGAAACCCATGGCACTGGACAAATAACCCCCATTCCGCCGGTGTTCGGACCCCGGTTTCCCTCGTAAATCTGTTTGTGGTCCTGTGTCGGCGGCAACATGATGAACGAATCTTTTCTGGCGTGTCCGTCACAAAGCGCATGGACGGAAAACTCGAGTCCGGGAACATAATCCTCGATAACTACCGATTTCCCCGCAGCACCATGCTCCAAGGTAATCATGATCATGAAGACCTTTTGAAGCGCATCATCAACCGTAGGGCAGATATAGCTGGCTTTTCCGAATGACAGCCCGACCGCCTTGACTACGATCGGTGCACCATGTGCAATGATGTATGCGGATGCCTCTTTGGATGAATCAAATACCCTGTACGGTGCCGTCGGTATGCCGTATTTGAACATGAGCTTTTTCGCGAACGGTTTGGACCATTCGATTCGTGCCGCCTCGCGAGTCGGTCCGAATATGCATTCTCCCATTCCCTCCGCAATGAACTTATCGACGATTCCGGCTTCCAACAGGTCAGCAGGCCCATTAATCAGGAGACTTGACGAGGTCATTTGTGCATATCCGACGATCGACTCGATATAACCAGATAAGAGTTGGTGCGGACCCGATCGAACCGGGATACTCTCTACGGAAGCAAACTCGTTTCGAGGAAAATGATTCCGTAAATCAAGTTGCTTATTCTTTCGAATCCGTGTCCCACCATTCCCCGGTATGACTTTGACCGACCGTATCGACGAAATTCCGGTGATATAGCTCGCAAACGCGTCGCCACGTGTCGCGGCATCAATGATGATGACGTTCTTGTATTTCTGATTCGGATCCATGAATTCCTCCCGTATTGATATGTTAAACAAACCAAATGTGCCTTTCGTACGCCAACCCTAGCACCAAACAGCAAAAATATCAAGTATATTCAAGCGCTCGTTCTCTATCGGATGGAAACAAAAAATCCGCCCGCAAGCGGATTTTTCGATATACATTCCGAACAGTCCTATTTCGTCGGGATCGATGTGGCGGTCGGCTGTGCCGGGGTCGGGGCGAGTTCGCCGAGCTGGGCCGTCACGGTGTCGCACGAGCGCCCCGCCGCGTGTTCGTTCCAGACATCATCGACCGTACCGTATCCGCCAGCAAGAGAGCTGTCGGATGCAAGCGTGAACGTGGCACAGAGTTCGTATTCCCCCACCTTCACGATCCCATGGCTTCGCGACGGTGTCACGACCCGATATTCGTACGCTTGCTTCGTCTCCGGATCCGTCTCGAAATTGGAACAATAGACGGAATCACTTGCCCGGTTCAGCTCATCGAGCGTCGCCGGTATCGTCCCGTAATTGTTCGCATACGTACCGATGCATTGGGAGAGGCTTCGGAGATTCTCGACGCGCTGATTGTCGAACGTGCGATTTCTGGTCGCTTCCGGCGATCCGCCCGCGAAGAGCCCGAACACGACTCCGAGGACCACGAAGACCGAAATCGTCGAGCCGAACGATCGGAACACCTTCACAGGGATGTCCTTGCGGTACTGAATCTTGCGCCGCTCGAAGAAATAGAACCCGAAGATTGCCGCCGCGATGGCAAGGATGGTGATCGCCTTCAGGAAAAACCGCAGCGTGACCTCGCCTTGGAGGAATGTGAACACGAGCGTGATAAGATCGCCCACCACGGTCACCGATGCGCCGAGCAAGACGATATAGGTGAGCCACTTGGATAGTCTCGACTCCGTACGGCCCTCGTTCTCGCGGAATTTGCGGAACCACGTCCGTATCGTCAGATAATACAGCGGAAATCCGATAAGCAGCGCCGCGATCGAGTAGTGGATCGCGCTCACGAGTGCCTGTTGCTCGTAGAAACTCACCGCAGCGAGCGGATCCGGGAGATATCGGTTGATGATCTGGAAATACAGGGTGCCCAGCGCGACCGCGACATTGCCGAGCAGGATGAACGAGAACAGGTTGATGATGATATCCACCGTCGAGGACTTTTTTCCGGTCGTGGGTCGGTTTCCTTGCGTCGGTACCGGAGCGCCGAGCAAAACGACGCCGTCTCGATACGCGCTATCCGCTTCCTCCTCCGACCAACCGACGGCGAGAAGTTCCTCGCGGATCTCCGCCTTGGGAGCGCCGACGTTGACCCGCTTCGCGACATACTCCGCCAATGTATTCGTATCCATAGCAGTACTGTTAATGTGAATGCCGAAACGACATTCAAAGATTTTCTGAATCTCCTTTTTATCGGAGTGGACCTGGGGAGAATCCCCGCCAGCAACGCTGGAAGCGTAGCTTCTGCGGGCTGGGAACTCCCGACTCAGTCCCGGTTTTGTCGAAATATGATTTCGTCACAAAACCGAGGATTCTCGATTCCGAGCGAAACGGAACGTTTCGATGGAATCGGAACAATGCTCCAACCGTATCCTTAAGAATGCGTGTGGACCTGGGGAGAATCCCCGCCAGCAACGCTGGAAGCGTAGCTTCTGCGGGCTGGGAACTCCCGACTCAGTCCCGGTTTTGTCGAAATATGATTTCGTCACAAAACCGAGGATTCTCGATTCCGAGCGAAACGGAACGTTTCGATGGAATCGGAATAATGCTCCGGTTATCTCTCCATCGCGGTGTGTGGACCTGGGGAGAATCGAACTCCCGACTCAGCAATGCGAATGCCGCGTAATGCCACTTTACTACAGGCCCAATATACCAATTTTGAATTTTGAATTTCGAATTTTGAATGTCCGACCGATACCATCACTGCAGTCATACGGGGAACGTGAGACCTCCCGACTCAGGTTGCGAATGCCGCGTAATGCCACTTTACTACAGGCCCAATATACCAATTTTGAATT
>JBAXOD010000016.1:0-32204 GCA_037133435.1 Candidatus Moraniibacteriota bacterium
CCAGCCTTTTTATATAGTCAGAATGGCCATATTTTTCTTTGAGTTTACATTCCCAGTCGTGCAGTCGTTACCGTCTCCAGATTCCGAACACTGCTCATCATCTCCTTAATTTTTTCGGAATTTTCCTTATAATGCAGTTCATCGGTAACATCGACCTGGAAAATGACTTCGAGAACCATAGCGGAAAGTAATTCCTTGTTATTTTTAAACGTCACGACTCCATCAGGAAACCGATTATCAAAACGAGGTATTATATCAATTTCCTTTATTTCGAATTCCAGCCATCCAGACGAAAGCTGCTCCAGCCGTCGAAGAAGCAGTTTCTGTTTCATCTTATCTTTAGCAGACTCTAATGCGCGAAGTATTTTCTCCTGGGAACGCTGTTCAATAAGCTTTCCGACATACTAGAATATCGTCCTCATAAAAGGCAAAAAACGACCATGCTGGTCGTTTAAAAAATACCGCACTGCTACCTGCATGACTGTTATCTGGCGCGCAGATACCGTTTCCGCTCCCGCTCCGGCAAACGTTCGATCGCATAGCGAAGCATGGTGCGGGGCATGCGTGAGGCATGCCTGTCGAGAAAGGTGCGAAGTGTCTTTTCATCGCGTTTTCCGACTTCGCGAAGCATCCACCCCGTCGCCTTGTGGATGAGATCGTGTTTGTCGTCGAGCACTGTCTCACAGATGGCAAGTGTGTCTTCGAATTCCCCTTCACGGATAAATGCGAAAGTCGACACGATCGCGATGCGACGCTCCCACAGATTGTCCGATTTCGAAAATGTCCGCAATATTTTCCTTTCGCTCCGATGTGATAACAAATACTCCCCCACGATCTTCGGTGCGATCACATCGACCAAATCCCAATTATTCATCGCAAATCGATGATCGAGCAGAAAATCATATATCTCCTTTCGTTTCCCATCATCGGCTTTTTCGAACTCATAAGTCAGAATAAGCAGTCCCGTCAATCGTGCCTCGTGATATGGACTTGCGAGCAATTTTTCTATTTCTACAAACGACAGATCGCGGAATTCTTTCGCGATCTCACGCTGCCGTGGCACCATCACCCCGAGGAAGATATCGCCCTCCCCGTACTGTCCCTTGCCCGTCTTGAAAAATCCGGAAAGCGCCTTCGCCTTCTCCGGCGTACCGATCGACCGTAACCGTTTGATGATTTTCGATGCGGTCATAATCGGCTGATACTATCATTCTGAAGCGACGGAAATCGGCTCGAATCGTTTCCGTTTGATAACAAGGATCAGGATCAATAACGCAATCGTGGCGATCGGAAGGAAGAACATCTTTCGCGGATCGTCGATGATGAGAAAGAGGACCCCGAACATGACCAGACGGCCGAGTACCGTCGGTATCTCGCGAACGATAAGAAATGTCTCTTCTTCGTCACCTTTGATCTTCCGATAGATCATACCGAAGTACGAGACGAGAAAGAACATCATCAGAAACGACGCGGCAAATGACGCGGCATATGCCGCAACCGGCGAGACAACGAAGAACCGTATCACCCAGACGGCCGAGAGCAGGACGGCCGCGATCGGGACCAGTTTCGCCGCATGCCGATCGGCGAGTTTCCCGATGAGGATAGCGAAGAGCGCCCCACCGAGAGCCTCCAATCCGCCGACGATACCGGGAACGGACAACGATCCGATGATAAGAAACACGAAGATACCCCAGAACCATTCCGACTCCTCGATGATATTATCAAGACCTTCCAAGAAAAAAAGGAGTCTTCGCTTCCGAAGTTCCTCCCAGACCTGAGATATCCTGAACCTGATCTTTTTCTCCTCCTTTCGGATGCCATACAAAGGGAAATATGAGAGAACCAGTCCGAACCCGGAAACGGCGAACATCGGCCAGAATCCGACAATCGGAATAAGGACTGCGCTCAAGATCGGCCCGGCGATACCGAATATCTTCGGAAGCGCGAAAAACACCCCGAGATCGCTTCCCATCTTCTTGTAATCGGCATGGCGTACGAGCAGGATATTGAGCGGCATCCAATACAGGATATTGGCGATTCCACCGATCGCAGCGATCAGGATCCAGGGAAGAGATATGTTCGGCGACAGGTTCAACGCGACATAATACAGCAATTGGATCGGGAACGAAAGTCGAAGTGTGGGCGCGAGCCCGAATCGCCGCATGAGCCACGGACAGGTGGTGAGTCCGAACGCAAGCCCGACGATATGGAAGACCACGAAGAACAGTATCGTCCCCGAGAGGGTAAATCCGTGCAACAGAAGAAAGGCCGGGACGTAGATACTGATGAAAGACATCGCCACGGAATGCGATGCCTGAACGACCTGCACGCGGTGAATGTCACGTTCGAATGTGATACCGAAAAAGCTCATACGGTGTGTTGATAGTCGTTTCCTGCTCCCCTGCCTGAGGGGAGCTCTTGAGTCCGCGAAAGTGAGGGGTGGGAGGAGATATTGATTAAAACTATGATATGTCTACCTCTCCATCAATATTCCCGAAGCATCTTCACCAGGAGTCGTACCGGCGCGCCGGCCGCGCCTTTGGCGAGAAACTCGTCCTCGACCGCGGTCATGCGCGGCGCGATATCGAGATGAATCCACGGATACCCTTCCGCGAACTGCTTGAGGAACGCCGCCGCCGTGATAGTCCCGCCCCACCGTGAACGACCGGTATTCGACACGTCGCCGAAGGTTCCCTTGATCTCCTCTTCATATTCCTCCCACAAGGGAAGCGGCCAGACGAAATCCCCGCTCTCTTCTCCCCAGTTCCGGAACCGACGCTCCGTCTCCTCGTCTTGCGTAAAGAGCGCCGAGGCGCGTTCCCCGAGAGCGACCATGGCCGCACCGGTCAACGTCGCCACGTCCACCACGACTTTCGGATCGTAGCGTTTCGCATAGGTGAGCGCGTCTGCGAGGATGATCCGTCCTTCGGCGTCGGTATTCTTCACCTCGATCGTCTTGCCCGACATCGAACGGAGAATGTCGCCGGGTCGATAACTCGAACCCGACGGCATATTCTCGACTGCGGGGACGAGTACGACGATATTCCGTTGTATTCCGATGCGCGCCGCCGCTGCAAGCGCGTGCAACGTCGCCGCCGCGCCGGACATATCCATATTCATGCCGTCCGAGATCGCGGCGTCCGGCTTGAGGTTCAAACCGCCGGTATCGAAGGTCACTCCCTTTCCGACGAGCACGACCGGCTTCTCACCTTTCTTGCCGCCCGCATACTCGACGATGATGAATCTCGGTTCCTCGGAAGATCCCTTGCCCACGCCGAGCACGCCGCCCATACCGAGCTTCGTCATCTCCGCCACGCCGAGCACTTTGACCTTCGCCTTCGCGCCGATGCGCTTCGCGATCTTCTTCGCCTCGTCCGAAAGCGTCCTCGGTACGACATCGCTTCCCGGCAGATTTGCCAGCCGTCGGCAAGCGTTCGTCTCTTCGCCGATGATCTTTCCCCTCACGAATCCGGCTTTCACTTCCTTCGTATCCGCATTCAAAAATACGATCTCTTTCACTTCCCCGAACCGTTCCTTGGCGTCCGACAAAAATTCGGCATGATCGTATCCGGCCATCTCCGCGTTCACCGCGAAAATCTCCGCGAGTTCCCCGTCGCCAAGCGTGAGATGCGGGAACCGGAAGATATCGAAATCGACGACGAGCCGTTCCGTTTTTCGGAGTTTCGCGGCCATCACCGCCCGCCGCGGCAGAAGCATAAGCTTGCGTCGTGTCATCGTGTCACGCTCCCCGATGGCGAGTTTGATTTCTATCGAACCGTCGGGCATACGGACGACATCGTCATCCTTTCCATCCGACAGCACGACCTTCGACGCACCAATCGGCGTTTTCTTTCCCTTCCCGAGTACGGTGAACTTCATAGGATGTCCCTGATTAATGATACGTTCATTGTACCCGGAAACACGATAAAAAGGCAAAAATAGACTTGTTTTGCAGGAGCAGGGTTGTACTGTACTCCGTAACGGTTACCTCCCTTGCCGAGCCGAAGACTTTGCCACACTGAATGTATAGCCGTGGTCGTAAAACATATGGTTCAGGGTGTAACCCTGAACCTGCATGGAACGTATTCTCCTCTATTCTAGCGGCTCCGGGCGGGGCGATGTACAATGGAATTGATGATTCAACGTTATTGAAAGAAACCGTATGAAACTCCCCAAAACTCGAAAGGGAAAGATTTTCATGACGATATTCGCCTTACTCGCGATCTTCATCCTTTGGGAATGGCTCAAACCCGTTCCGATGAATGCGGACTGGAAGCCGGACGTCGCGGTCATGTCCTCTGCGGAAATCGTTGGCGATACCGTCACCGTCCACAACGTGCGGAACTTCCGTTACGCCGACGAGGAAACGCCGAGTGTCATCGATTACTACGACCAAACCTACGACCTTTCCAAACTGACCGGCATGCGGTTCGTCGCGGAACCGTTCTCGGAATCCAAGAATGCCGCCCACACGTTTTTCACTTACGAATTTTCCGACGGCAAGTATCTCGCGATAAGCGTCGAGGCCCGCAAGCGCGTCGGCCAGGACTACGACGTATTCCGCGGACTGCTTCGGACGTATCCGCTCATCTACGTCGCGACCGACGAACGCGACGCGGTCATGGTCCGCGCCAATGTCCGCAAGCACGAGGTCTATCTGTATCAGGTAAAAGCCACGCCGGAAAAGGCCCGTGCGATGCTCCTCGACATGTTGACGACGATGAACGAACTTGCTATACATCCCCGCTGGTACAATACGCTCTTCGCCAACTGCACTTCGCTTCTGGCGGGCCATGTCAATCACGTAACCCCGCATCGGCTTCCCTTCTGGTCATGGCAGCTTCTCTTCACGGGTCATGCCGACGAACTCGCACTCAAATCCGGCCTCCTCGATACCGACCTGCCCATCGATGCCGCACGGAAAAAATACGACATTACCGCCATCTCTCGCGCTATCGGCGACGTCCCGAATTATTCCGACCTCATCAGACAGGGATCGGGGAAATAGCCGTATTTTAAAAAAAATCAACCCCACATTAAGCAACGTAATAGCCCAATAGCTTGGAAACCCCTAGACTGTTCAGTCAGCCTAATCCAAGCGTATGCCGTACACCACGAATCCGAAGATGCTCCGTCTCCTGGCCAAGGCCGTCAGGATGGTCCATGAGGGAAAAACCAAAGAACACTCTTATAAAATCCAAATCACTGCGTCACCGCTAAATCCCCCCTCGACACAGTCGTTCGCGAACGACGTGCCTCGCAGACTCGGTACTCCCTTTTCAAAAGGGAGAATCATGATAATACGATCTGAAAAATTACAAATTCACAGGAAATCATTCTTCCCCGAATTTCACGTACCGGCGGCCCTTGAGGCGTTCTGGGAGAAAGTCCTGCTTGGCGTCATCGGGATTCTCGAAGTCCGGCCTGCCCGCAATACTACGCGATATATGTATATCTTTCTTATCCGTATCATCATGTGAAATACTACCGGGTGTAAGCTTTTTATCCGTTCGCATAGCGTTGTAGGCGGGAGTATATTTGTATCCCTTACCGTAACCGACTTCCTTCATGAGTTTCGTCGGGGCGTTGCGCAGATGGATCGGCACCGGGTCGTTTGGCAGTTCGCGGATATCGTCTTTCACCTTGCCATAGCCGACATACAGCGCGTTGGATTTTTTGGACTTGGCGAGATAGACGACCGCCTGCGCCAGCGCGAGCTCGCACTCGGGCATACCGATATACTGGCACGTCTGATACGCTGCCACGACTTGTGGGAGTGCGAATGAATTGGCCAGCCCCACATCCTCGGACGCGAAGCGCACGAGCCGTCGCGCGATATAGAGCGGGTCCTCCCCCGACTCGAGCATCCGCCCGAGCCAGTAGAGCGCGGCATCCGCATCGCTCCCACGAAGCGACTTGTGCAGAGCCGAGATGATATTGTAGTGTTCCTCGCCGGTCTTGTCATAGAGCAGGTTCGGCCGTTGGAGGATTTCTTTGACCGTCTCCCCGGCGACCTGGGCCGATTCGGATGCGGCCGCTTCGAGCGTGCCGAGCGCCATACGCGCGTCTCCCCCGGCGAAACGTACGATGAGCGCCACCGCCTCGTCGCTCACCCCGATGCCGCGCCCGCCGAGTCCGCGTTCGGTATCGACCAGTGATGTTCGTACGATTTCCTCGATCGCCTCGTCGGAAAGTTTTTCCAAAATGAACACGCGTGCCCGCGATAAAAGCGCGGCATTGACCTCGAAGCTCGGATTCTCGGTCGTCGCGCCGATAAGCGTCACGGTACCGTGCTCCACATGTGGCAAGAGGGCGTCTTGTTGCGATTTGTTCCACCGGTGGATCTCGTCGAGAAAGAGGATCGTTCGTTTTCCTTCGGCACGTGATTTCTCGGCTGCGGCGATCACGTCGCGCAGTTCCTTGATCCCGCTCGTCACCGCGGAGAGCGCCAGAAACTCGGCCTTCGTCTCGCTCGCGATGATGGTGGCCAAAGTCGTCTTACCGCTGCCCGGCGGACCCCACAAGATGATAGACGGCACCGCATCCGACGCGATTGCCTTGCGCAAAAACGTCCCTTCGCCGACCAATGTCGATTGACCCAAAAACTCAGCGAGTGTCCGTGGTCGCATCCGATCCGCAAGTGGCGCGGTCTGATTTCGTTTCTGATTATTTTTCATCGCTTTTCGATCTTATGTACCCATTCCCGGATATGGGAAAACGATAATCCGGTGTCAAGGCGTACGTGAGCACGTTCCCTTCGCCGCTTTACCCGCTCCCGCAACCGCCGACTGAGAAGTCGTATCGATCGTTTTGTCGCATGCTTGCCGATACTGTTTATAGGCAAGCTCACGTCGATATCATCGAAGTGATCCAGCACCCACTGCGCGTAGGTATTGCTATTGATACCGACCAGGGAATACGTATCCCGATACGGATACCGCGTCGCGCTCTCACCGAGAAGATCGATGATTTCCTTCGCCTGATCACCTTCGATCGTCGCGAGCAGTTCCCCTTTCCACAAGGGTTCCTTCCGGATGAACGGGATCACCTCAATCCCGCTCTCTATCGGGAAATAGTCCCGCTGTATGTACCCCCAGGACTCGTCGTGCTCGTTCTTCCGATCCAATACTTCCCATCGCGAGATATTCCCCCGTTCATTGCAGACGAACCACGGATGTGAGGCGAAGCTGAGCGGCAACGTGACCGGACAATGCATAAGAAAAACCTCATGTTTTCCCGGATCGATATCCAGCACGCATTCTGCTCGGTTCATAACGTTCTCTGATAAAGTGACTGACCGGTCCGTGGTGCCCATGCGACCGGTCGTTCCCATGCATTCTTACGGATGTTGAACGGGTATTATTGCACGAAACCGTCGATTTGTAAAGTGTCACCTAGCATGTCACCTAGCATGCGTTCAGACAAACGGCCGCATCGAGAATCACCGCTCCCTGACGGATCACCTCGAATTTCCCATCCACGATCCGGGCGACCGTCGAATGAACATTCAACAGTCGGCCATCGGCGACGGTGAAATCGATCGTCGTACCGAAGTACCCGATCGATTCCTCGATCGTCGTCGCCGGGACCAATCCTGCCGGATTGGCTGATGGCGCGATGACCGGACCCGCTTCACGCAGGAAGCCCCTGAGCGCGTCGTCAGCCGGTATGCGGAAAGCGATCGTTCCCGTCCCGCGATTCAGATACTCCCACTCCGCCCCATCGCACGGCAAAACGACACTCACCGCTCCCGGCCATACGGTCCCAAGCAGTCGCGAGGTCGCCTCATCCGGCACGATATCGAACTGCGCGAGATCGTCGATATCGGCAATAAGCACGATGCACGGCTTCCCGGTCTCGCGTCCCCGAATCGCATACACCCGCTCGACCGATTCCGGCATCATCGCGGACGTGACCAGCCCGTACAAGGTATCGGTCGGCACGATTCCGACCTCTCCCGCACGTATGTGCCCTGCCGCTTCCGCCAGTGTTTCCATGTTCATACGACACGATTATGTAATCACGAAACCGTCATCCGAAACCGAAACGATCGATTCGATTTCAACACGTTCAACCTGCGCCCGACTCGGACCCCGTTTCGCCCATTCGACAAAAGAATCCACGGATGCGCGATCGCCTTCGATCTCGATGATCAGACTACCATCGTTCTCGTTTCGGACGAACCCGGACAAACTAAGCGTCAGCGCCTCACGACGCGCCAATGAGCGAAAGCCCACCCCCTGTACCCGTCCATATATCCGCATCCTGGTTCGAAGAGTATCCATACGTATCTCTCTCAAATCTCATATCGAGCTGTACATTCGAAAATTTCGATAGGAGCGCCAACCAGAGGTTGGTCACCCTCTCAGTAAAAAACCATGAAAAAGGAGAGAAGGCTACTAACTAACCTGACGAGTTTTGAATGGTTTGCCCGCCCTCGACGATCGCTTGGCGAGACGGTCGGGGTCCGCCCGAATCGCTACGCAATCGTTGCGGACGGGCCTGCCCGCATTGCTAGGCAAAGCATTGCAGGCGGGTAGCCGAAATTTTCGGATTTCAGCCGGCAAGCGGATTTCTCCACATATGATCACGAAGAGATTCAAGAGAGTTACTTAATCATTATAGCGCATTTTGTATTTCATTCTACAAAAAAGGTCTTTTCAAGGGATATTTTCATCATTTTCAAATTTCATCCCGACATTGGCTTTTTTAACGGTTTTCAGACCGACACTGTCAATCCGACCGGGCAATGATCGGATCCCTCGATATCGGGAAGGATGAATGCGTCTTTGACGGAACTTCTCAGATTCTCGCTCATGAAGAAATAGTCAAGGCGCCAGCCGACATTTCGCTGCCTCGCCCAGGTCTTCATATCCCACCAGGTATAGGCGACCGTGTCCGGATGAAGCGTCCGGAACGTATCGATGAATCCGGCCGGACCGAGCGTATCCATCCACTCCCGCTCGATACGAAGGAATCCGGTATGTTGTTCGTTCTCTTTCGGCCGCGCGAGATCGATCTCGTCATGCGCCGTATTCACGTCACCGCAAAAGATGACGTTCTTCCCCTCCGCGACCAAGGCCGACACATGGGTGAGGAACTCGTCATAAAATCGCAACTTGAACGCGAGCCGCTCATCGCTTGCGCCGCCGTTCGGAAAATAGATATTCAGAAGCGTGAACTCGGGAAATTCCATCTCGATGATGCGTCCTTCTTTCGACAAGAGCGAGTCGTCGCCGAAGTGTGTCCGCACGACTCGCGGTTCCTTCTTGGTATAGATCGCCGTCCCGCTGTATCCCTTGCGCTCCGTCGCACAGTGGAAATACGAAAAGTACCCGTCCGGTCCCTGCAGTTCGTCCGGGAGCTGGTCGACATTCTGCAGCTTGGTTTCCTGAATGGCTACGATGTCATATTCCCCCTTGCCGATCCACTCCGAAAAGCCCTTCCGGCCCGCAGCCCGCAGCCCGTTCACGTTCCACGAAACGATAGTGATTTCTCGATGTTTTGTCATAACGATTCTATAGTAGCTTTTCGCTCGGAAAAATGGAAGTGTGAGAAGAATTAATCGATTTCAGAAAAATAAAAAAGTAGAGATTCTCCCTACTTTTTAAAAATGATGATGATAATTCTAAAACATCGCTGTCTGCTTTAGAAATACCATCAATTCTTTAATCAAACCGAAGTGCGACATCCACATTGCGACGAGCACACTCGATGAAAAAAACGAAACGATAAGTATACTGATACCAAAATTACGTCTTCCATAAGAAACAAACGACGTAATTCCCACTACTATGACGCAGATATCCGCTACCGAAATAAGAATCATCTGCTCGGCCGATAACAACTGGGATAGTTGAACTCCCCATCGAACGAATAACAAATTGATTATCAGATCCATTGAAAAACTCTTTTCAGAGCCCCGGTTTCGTTAATGAATGTTAAAGAAATCTCTGTATTATAGCGCATAAATTAGAAATTGTCAACATATATATCCAAAAAACGGGAGCGAAAGCTCCCGTTTCATAATTCATCATCAATTGTTCCGTCTACTTCCCGAGCGAACTCATGAGGTCGCGGCGGTGTTCCTCTTCCATCATGAGGATATCCTCAAGCAACCGACGGACGCCGTACTCGCCGAGTGTTTCCGCCTGCGCAATGCGCTCCTTGTAGCGCGCGATCGCGCCCTCCTCACCCGCAAGATCCTGCATGAGCATCTCCTTGGAATCCGCCGAGACATGCCGTTCCGACACGTCGGTGGTCGGTACGCCGCCCAGGTCGCAGATGATATTCGAGAGTGAAATCGCATGCAGCATCTCCTCGTTGGAATGGATGATGAGTTCCTTGGAAATCGCATCATATTCCGGTCCCGTGACGGTCGCCGCATGCTGGACATACTGCACCGCCGCACCGAACTCGTCCGCGAGATCGTGATTCAACTCCGCGATAAACGATTCTTTCGTTATAGCCATAGGTTTGTCTGAAATAATTACACTTTCAGTATAACATGTTCATGACGACTTTCACTTGTCCTTTATTGAGACTGGATCGCGCTCCCGGACCCTGAAACCGACCCTGTCGGCGCCACGGTACCGGTCGCTCCCTGAGCGGAACCACTCGCGCTCCCCTGCGACGGATCAGTCGGAACCACATTCCGAGCCGAACCGTTTCCCTGAACCGGATTGACTTGTCTGTCATTAAGACCGTTCCTTCCCGTCCCACGACCCCGTTCACTCCCACGATTCTGACCGTAATTCCTGCCGAAATCCCGCATCATGCTGCCGCGACGATCGCCGAAATTCCCTATCCCGCGATGAACTCCGAGCCGATATCCGCTCGCGAATCCCAAAAAGATACCCGCAAATACCAGACCGACCCCCACGAGAACCGTCTTCCATTTGACTGTCATGTTTATCATAAAAGAGCCGTTACGAATTCGAAACTCACCCGTAGTACGGCTCGAGCGGAATATTTCTTTCATTCAAGGCATTTTTCGCAGACTCTGGAGATCCTATTCCTCGGGCAGTCGAAGCACCGGGATGATCTGTTTTTTGCGCGAGAGGATGCCGGGCAATACGTGCGTATCGGACGAGACGGAGACACCGAACGAGGCGGATATCACGCCGGAAACGAATGTATCATAAGTGAACACGGTCGCCTCTTCCCGGAAGATATCCACGACGAAGAACAATACGTCGTCCACATCTTCTTCTTCCTCGACGATTTCCCTGATCGCCGCGACGATGTTTTCCTTGCGCGCGATGATCTGTTCGGGTGTCGTCGTCTCCACGATGGAAACACGGATGTTCTTGTCGCCGAGCTTGCTGATCTTGCTGTCGAGTCTGACCAACCGGCTGTCAGAGAGGTCGGAGAGGTCGGATTTGGCCGCGAACATCTCGTCGGAATACGTGTTGATATCGATACCCAATTTCGTGGCGAGTTTCTCGACCACATCCTTGTCGTGCGGGGTGGTCGTGGGCGATCGGAACGCGAGCGTGTCGGAGAGGATACAGGAAAGCATCAACCCGAGCAGATGCTCCGGCACCGCTTCGATGTGTTCCCCGATCAGGTCATGGATGACGGTAGCCGTCGAGGCGACCGGGCGTATGACCGCTTCGACCGGACCCAAAGTGGTGAGTCCCGCCAGCCGGTGATGATCGATGATACTCACGATATCGACATCCGCGATATCATTGAGGAGTTCCTGCGGATTGGTGGTATCCACGATCACGACACGATCGTTTGCTTCCACGGATTCGAGCCGTTCCGGCTCGGGAATATTCCACCGGTCCAAGACGAATATCGTCTCCTTGTTGAGCTCGCCCAGGACATACGGCGTCGCGTCCGAAGACGTGTGCTCATTGAGATACCATGCCCACAAAATAGCGCTTCCCGTCGCGTCCGTATCCGGCGATTTGTGTCCGAAAACCTTTATCATACGACTGTTATGAATGCTGAATATTGGCAATTGTACAGGGTACAAGCCGAAAAATCAAGAGATACATCGAAAACAAAGTCATGGACAAAAAACAACAAAAAACAGCGGAAAGATAAAATCTTCCGCCGTATAAATATATGTCATTTTCATGATACCCACGTTCCAAAACACGGGATAAAGAGAACATCTCTTTCGCTTATTCCACATCGGCAAGTTGTTTTCGAAGCGAGAACAATGCTTTTTTCCTCATGGCGAATTCCGACTTTTCATCGTCTGTAAGCTCAGCGTAGGTACGATTCATTCCATTTGGAATAAATATCTTTCCCCATCCGAAACTATTTTCGCCTCGCGGCGTATGTGAAACGCTCCCCTTCATTTCTCCGTCGGAGAATATCGTCCTCTCCCCATCAAAATACGCGTACTGCACCGATGCGGTACACGCACGATCTTTCCCATCAAGAAGTCGACAAATTCCCTCGTACCCAAGAGACCGCTCAAACCACTTTATGAAGGGTCCTGGTAGAGTACCTAGCGAATGAATGACAAACGATACATCTTCGACCAACACGGGCATTCCAAGCTTCGCATAGGCAACCAAGACTTTTTCTTCGACGATTTCCCGCGAGGAAAGCGATTGAATCTCTGGGAGGTCGAGGTCAAGATGATCAATTTCAAAACCAATGTACCGGTTCACATCGGCGACTTTTCCGGGATTTCCGGTAATAAGGGTAATTTTTTTCATATCGATTATAGAGTGAAATACTTAAAAAACAGCTGTTTGCAAAACGTTATCTTCATCAATATATACCATGCTTTCTTTTCATATTCAAGCGAAATTTGATTCAATGACACATTTACTTTTCCAGCAGATATTCGCGTCCGGCAAGCGTCAGGACCAGACGGTCCAGCTCACGGAAGCGGCGGACCTTTTCCTCACGCGAGACGTCGTCTGTCAGTTTCGCCGAGGCGGTGCCGGGGCGCGGCGAGTAGCGGGCGGCATAGGCCTTGTGGAATTTCACGCGCTGTGCGATATCGAGCGTGTCCGCGAAATCCTCCAACGTTTCGCCCGGGAAGCCGACGATGATATCGGTCGTAAGAAGCACGTCCGGCACGGAGGTGCGGATCCGATCTACGAGTGCGAGGTATTCGTCGCGCGTGTAGAAACGATTCATGGCAGAGAGAATACGGTCGCTCCCCGACTGTACCGGCAGGTGCAGCATCCGGTCGATATTCGCGTTTCGTGCGATGACAGAAATCAACTCATCGGAAAAATCCCACGGGTTCGAGGAAAGGAAAGAGACGTTCCGAACGCCCCCCGTCTTTGCGACGGCTTCGAGCAGATACGGGAACAGGGTCGGGATGCGTTTTTTGCCGAGGTGCCTGACCATGACCGGCGTAACCTCGCGACCATCAGGCAACGCGTACGACTCCCCCTCACGTATGCGATCAACCAGAAAATCAGCACCGTAGGAATTCACATTCTGGCCGAGAAGCAATATCTCGTCACGACCTTCTTTGACCGCTCCACGCACCTCTTCCAAGATATCCTGAAAGGGGCGCGAGGCTTCCTTGCCGCGCGAGAACGGCACGATACAGTATGAACAGAAATTCCCGCATCCGTTCCCGATGACGACCGAGGCGAGTTTTCCTGTGGCGCGCTTCGGATGGTTCTCGAATCCGACCTCGTCGATCGGGAGGAGCGTCACCTCTTGCAGACGGGATGCGATTTTTGTTCGCATCTTGCCGGACGGCTCCCTGAGGGCCGCGCCCACCAGACACCCGGTGACGACGATCTCCACATCCGGTTTTCCTTCCCCTTCGCGGATGTTCCGGACAAACCCGTATACTTTCTCCTCCGCTTGGTCACGCACCATGCACGTATTGATGACGATCACGTCCGCCTCGGCCACCGTTTCGGTCGGCACGAAACCGCGTGCCTCATAGGAAGCAGCGATGCGTTCTGAATCCGCGGTATTCTGTTGGCATCCGAACGTCCGGATGAGATACGTATTCATGAACCAGTAAACAATGAACAGTCAACGGCGAACAAGAGTGTTGGTTATCTGTTATCTGTTATCTGTCTTCCCCGCGAGCTGTCCGCAGGCGGCCTCGATATCGCCACCCTGCGAATTACGGATCGTCGTAGTGATGTCGTTCGCTTCGAGCCAGTCCTGAAACCGATGCGTGACATTCCCGCTGCTGCCCACGAATCCGCTGTCCGTCGCATTGTATGGGATGAGGTTGATCCGTACCTTTCCGATCTTGTGTGCGAGCGAGATCAGTTTCCGCGCGTCCTCTTCGGTATCGTTCACTCCCGAAAGGAGCAGATATTCGAGCGTGAGATGCCGTCGTTTCTCCGGAAACGCGTCCGCATACCGATGCGACCACAAGACGAGCTTCTCAAGGAAACCCGTCACAGTCGTCGGCATGATATTTTTCCGTACGATCTCGTCCGCCGCATGCAACGAAATCGCGATCCGAACCGGCGGCCACAGAGGGTCCGTGACAAGCCGATCGAGACCTGACAGGAGACCGACGGTCGAGACGGTGATCCGCGTCGGTCCGATTCCCATCGGACCGGTGAACATCTGAAGCGCGAAGCGCACTTCCTCGTAATTCGCCAGCGGTTCACCCATACCCATCAAGACGATATTCGTGATCTCGCCCTCGTATTTCCCATCCGCCACGAAGTCACGGAAAAAACGCACCTGATCGACGATCTCGTCACCCGACAGGTCACAAGTGAATCCGAGCTTGCCCGTCGCACAAAAAGCGCAGTTCATAGCGCACCCGACCTGGGTCGAAACGCAGACCGTAAACTGTCCGCGACTGTTTTTCATCAGCACGGATTCGATCCGGTTCCCGTCGCTCGTCGAAAGAAGCGCTTTCCATGCATTCCCGGTCCCACTCGGCCGTACCGCGATTACGGACAAGGAATTCCATAGCACTTCCGCCGACAGCCGATCGCGGATCGCTTTCGGGAGCGATCCGACCCCGGCCCATGAACGGAAATGTCCCGAATACAAAGCCTCTTCCGCCTGTCTGAGACGGAAGGGCTGTTCCTTTGAGAGGAGTGTTTCTAATCGGCTGTGTCGGGAATCCTTCATATCTAGCGCAGCGTACGACCAAAACATATCCGAGTCAACACAATCGGGTCATTCAGGGCAGCCGGTTATCGTTTGGACGTGTCCGGGAAAAACAGGTCGTGATCTACCGAAACCTCCGTCTTGTGGTACTCCGCCCGCAACAATGTCATCCGGACGGCACGATCGAAATCCGCCTCACGGAATTCGGTCGTACGGAACGCAATCAGCGCATACTGCTGTTTTTGCTCCGCGGTCCAGTCACCGTGATACACGTCGCGATACCAGACTGACAGACCGAGTCCGAACACGAGAAAAAAAACGATGGTATAGAACCCTCTCGAGTATCGCACCCAGAACGAAGCCGCTTTTCGCCCCAGATCGGAAATGACGTCAGCTGATATTTTCATACGTTATTCGAGATAGAGAACCAATGAGAACACGGTCTGGACGGAAGCCGAGGTCGGAGGAGCGGTTTCCTTCGGCGCGGCGGAACCGGACGAGGTCGACGAAACAAACGCGTTCCCACGATCGACATTCGTCGCATCCGCGGGACGCACATCAAGGGAAAGGATATCCACGAAATACGGCGCCGTCTCGACCTTATGCACGAACTCGACCATATCCAGGTACCGGCCCGAAAACGTAACGGTCAGTCCGAGTGTCTTTCCCTGCGGAAGATGATCGACGATTCGCTCTCCGGTCGGCGCGTTCGCTCCCGCGCTCCCACCCTCATTCCCGGTCACGTCTGCCTTGTTCGACGGGGCGGTTTTGCGAACGGTATCGAGGTCCTTCCCCTGTGTCACGCTTATGGTGCCTCCGGACGCGGCAGCGATATCCTCCAGGTCCTTGATATAATCCACTACCCGATCCTGCGGAAGTACGTACCCAATTTTTCCCTTATTATCGGCGATTTTCTCATATTTCGTCCTCAAATCAGGCAGGCTTGCCAAGCGCGCCCGTTCGTTTTCCATTTTTGCGTATGCCTTCTGCACCTCGTCGTTCTCGGATGCGATCATTCCCTGAAGCGGAATCACGGCGAAAACGACGAGCGAAACAAGCGCCGCCAGGACGAGGAGCGAACGGA
Source organism: Candidatus Moraniibacteriota bacterium (assembly GCA_037133435.1). Taxonomy (GTDB): domain Bacteria; phylum Patescibacteriota; class Minisyncoccia; order Moranbacterales; family UBA1568; genus JAAXTX01. Next base: position 16,109 of record JBAXOD010000016.1, read on the forward strand.
CCCACAGACCCCGGATGAAAGGTAGAAGATTCATAAGTCGAATGATCGTTTGAGACAATCCGGATGAACGGAGAAATCCATCTGGAATTCCACGTTCGCGCTGGAAAAAAGATTCGAAACCGGGATCTTGAAATCGGAGAAACAGGAATTTCCCTTGAGTTTATTTTCCAATACCAGGAAATCGTCTCGCGTCTTCGCCGTTCCGGACAGGAATACCTGGTATTCCTTGGTCGAAAGACTGGTAAGGCTGATGCCGTCAGGAATGAGCGAATCGAACAGGGTCAGCAGTTCCGTCCATGAGAGATGACCGGCATAATACATGTCCGAACGCGCGGAAAGCGCGTTCATCTCCCGGAAGGTCGATTCGAATTTCGAAAGATCATGGGCTTCGGTCGTCGCCTCCCGACTGGAGGCGTTCATCTCGTCCACCACTTTCCTGTTCTGCCACACGATGAAATAGATGCTCCCAAGCATGCCGAGATAGAAAACGCCGATACAAAAAGCGATAATCGTCTGCCGGAGGAAAAACCGGTCGTAGTATCTCTTTCGAATGATTGCCTTATGCCGTTCCGGCAACAGGTTAAGCAATACTTTCATACTCGTCGAGGCCGCGAAGCGCCAGCCCGATTACCGTTGAATACTGTGACGACCGTTCCTTGCTGATCGGGGGAACCGCGCCGCCGAGTCGGATGTTCACCCACGGATTTCCGAACTCGATGTGCTGACGGAGTCGTTTCGCGAAATACGGCAGCAGCCCCTGCATGTTCGCGCCGCCACCGCAGAACACGATCGCGTCGAGTCGGTCGGAATACCGAAGAGTCGTGAAATAGAAATCCATCGACCGCTCGATCTCGACGGCGAGGTTTTCCAGGATGGGACGGATCGCCTGCATCTGCGGGGTCGGGAGCGCGAACGAACCGAGGCCTTCTCGGATCTTCAGCTTCTCCGCCTCGGCAAACGGGATATTCATCTGTTTACTGATCGCGTCCGTCATCATCTGGGAGGAAAGATGGATACTCGAGGTGAAAACCGGCACGTTGCCGATCGCCATCACGAAACTCGACCGGCGATCCCCGATATCCACGATAAGCACGGTCTGGTCCCCTTCTTTCCCGACCGTTTCCGGCAACAGGCTCCGTGCCTGCGCAATCGACTCCGTCTCGAGACCGACCACCTCGAGGCCGGCCTTCTCGAGCACTGAATGGAACTGGTCCGCGGTCGGAACGGACACCGCAACCACAAGCACGCCCATTTTCCCTTTTTCCAGAGAAAGGGAATCGGGCAATATCTGCCAATCGAAGTAGACCTGGTCGAGCGACAGCGGGATATTCGCCTCGAGTTCCCATTTCATCGCCTCTTTTGCCTCATTCTCGCTCATTTTCGGGACACTGATGATACGAAGAAACGCCTTAGTCTCCGGCAACGAACAGATGACGCGTCGCGTGCTGATCCTCTTCGGACCGGCTATCGCCAGGAGTTTTCGAATGCTTTCGACGACCACGTCTTCCTTGATAATCTCGCCGTCGAGAATCGCTCCTTGCGGCACCGCCACGGAACCGTAACTCACGACCTGTTCCTGATTTCCCTCCCGGGATAACCAAAGACCCTTGAGCGAGAGATCGCTCACGTCGAGCCCGAACGGGGGCGGGGAAGAGTCGAAAATCTTTTTTTGCAATAGGCCCATCATTTTTCTGTTCGTGTCGATTTCTCTCTCCATGATACCACGAAGCGCAGATACACGAAAACTGTCGGATACGCGTTATGAACCAAGAGCCTATCCGTCAGGGTCTCCGTCACGAGCCGTACGATCATCGAGCGGAAAGGCGGGTAACCAGCAGAGCCTCTCCGTAGATACGGCGACAAGGGGTACGCGCGTGTACGCCGAAGATCGTAGGCGCAGGAGGTATGTTCCTAAGTATCTCTCTCAAATCTCAACGCACATATAAGCCAAAAAATCCGCTTGCCGGCTGAAATCCGAAAATTTCGGCTACCCGCCTGCAATGCTTTGCCTAGCAATGCGGGCAGGCCCGTCCGCAACGATTGCGTAGCGATTCGGGCGGGCAAACCATTCAAAACTCGTCAGGTTCGTCAGTGGGATCCTCATCTCCTTCGGATACCCGCCCTCGATTTTCATGGTTTTTTACTGAGAGGGTGACCGACCTCTGGTTGGCGCTCCAACGAAATTTTCGGATTTGCAGCACGATATGAGATTTGAGAGAGATACTAACGGATAGACTCCGAGTTGCATGAGCCCGATACCGGCGACGTTCCCGTCTCATGATACCCTACTGTTCCTCCCACAAATCCACAAAATATTGAGTCCCAGTAGGAAAATACGGTGGAGGATAGTAGAGAAGATTATTGTCATAATACAGGTTCCGGGTCGTATATCCCCAATCCGAGAACCCGTTGGTCCATGCGAATCCATACCGAAGGTTTGTCGCGATCGCACCGAACACGGTTATGACGCTCTTATGATCCGAAGTGCCATAATCCGCACGCCCGACTCTGCCCTGCTGGGCGATAAGCGCCGCGTCTATACGAAGATCGCTTTCACTATTGAGCGGAATCTCGACGTCCTGCTGTCCGATGACGCCGATGATATCGGATCCGTCGTAATTCGTGTATCGGATATCGTTCGGGATGAAAACCGAGGGATTCGACCCGCTTCCGGTAAGATTCGCGGCCACCACCGTCACTTTTCTTCCGTTCACCTGTCCCGAAATCCAGATATTCCCTTCGACGAAGATGATACCGTTTTGCGGGATAGGAAAGTTCTGCAAACATTGACCCGAACAACTGCCACACGTGCCCGATCCGGAGGTCTTCAGGTATCCGTTCGAGGAACTGATGCCGTTCGTCCCGGTCTTGTGAGTCGGATCATATATGGAATAGGAATTGACCGCACAGGTATCAAAGGTATCGTCCGTCTTCAGGGTAATCTGACGACCCTGTCCCGCGGGCGCGAAATACTTCCCCTGACCAGACTGCGCTTCGCTCTTCATATAGTTCAGATTTCCGAGCACCCCATTGAAATCTACCGACGGGACCGAAAGCTGTCGGCCAGCGATGAATACGTCCGTCCGCGTCGGGATCGCGTTCGGCGGGGCTTCAAGCGGACGATAACTGTCGTTCACTCCGGTTCCTGACGCGTTCGCATGCGTATGTACGCCGAATTCGGCCCCGCCATTATGATCCGGATCATCGTACGTCGCGACCGAACTCGACACAATGTTGTGCGCGAGGCCATCGAATCGGATTCCCTTGTTCGACTGGATTTTCCCATACACTTCAGTACTATCACCGAACCGGATAACATCGTTCGCGAGCACGACACTCTCGCTCCACGAAGGACGACGGAACCGCACTTGGATCGTCCTCGAGCTGTCAGGATACCTATTCATCGTTCCGACTGACTTGACTATAACGATCGTCGATCCAGGAACCGGAGGCGTCACGGTAAGCTGATACGTGCCCATAACTCCTCCGGACGGATCCGAAACGTTTGCTACGTAATCCGAACCGACACCGTACGCCGTCCCCGAATTCCAGAACGCCTCGATCTGCTGCGCCGTCCGACCGTCCGTCTCGTGCGCGAGATACCATTTATAAAACTGGATGCCCTGCTCGGCGACCTGGAACGCCTGTTCCCGGGACGCGACATACGTCCCATTCCGTATCTCCGACGAGATGAACATAAGAATCGAAGTCAAGATCATAGAAACGGCCAACAGGATCACGAGCGCGAACGCGAGTGCCGATCCGCTGATGGTTTTTTTTCGAAAGACTCGTGTGAACATACTCGTTTACGGGTTCAGATTCCTGAATTCGGCGAATGATTCGATCGTCGTCTCCTCCGGGGCTCGGTTCGGGTTGATATTGACGATCAACCGGACTTTCACGAGCCGGACATCCTGGACCGCGACCGGCGTATGTAACGGATTGTTGACCGTATCACCCGGATAATTGTCATTGTAATAATAGAAGATCGGCTTATCCACAGTGTTTACGACGAAATTCGCGATAGTAGTGACGGTTTCTCCGGAGGGATAGCTGACTGGTTGATGTGTCGTGTCCGGCTTGGCCACGCCTCGTTTGAGCGAACCGTTCTGCAGGAAGTAATGAATCCGCTCTGTCGTTCCATCATTATCAATATCGAGAAACGCCGTGAGTTCGAGCCCGTTGCCAAGGACCATCGGGTAACTGCCGTCATCTCCCTGACGGATCTTCCGAAGATCAGACACGAGTTTATCCACACCACGTGACGCGGCGGCCGATGCGACTCCCGTCTCCAGAATAAATCGGTTCATGTTCCAACTTCGGAGGAACAACATCGAGAACCCAGCCATACCGACGGTCATGATGAAAATGGACACAATCAACTCCACGAGTGTCATGCCAGCGATCAATTTCCGCCGGAACCCGTTCGTTGATAATGGATAGTTTCGTTTCATATTTAACTTGCGACAAGCAACACGGTCTGATCCTGCAGACTCGTCCCGTTCACGACAATGGTCCCGGTCGCCGTCACGAACCCGTCTGCCGTCACGTCATACTGGTAGGTCCCAGCTTGCAAGGCAGGCATCGCCGTCGGAAAGTAGGCCTGTCCGGACGGTCCCGTCGACACCGTCGCGTCATAACCAAGCGCACTGTCTTGGAGCCGTACTGTGGCATTTTCGACCGGAACGTCTTCAGTGCCATCCTTCGTCATGACGGATACCAGTACCGACCCGATCGACATCTTCGCGAACACCATCTTTTCGGTCCGATCGGTTCCGGCGACGGTATCGAAAGAAGCGGGCGTATTCGAAATACCCGGGTTGAGATACAGAAACCGGTACCCGGAAACGCTCCCGGATACTGAAAGCTGATACCTGCCATATGAGCGGTTGACATATGCCTTCTGTCCGTCCGATCCGGTGACATCGGAAGCCGAAAAATCATATACCGGCTCAAGCGGGGTCGTATTCGGTTTCGTCCCGACCTGATACCCGCCGGAAAGCGAGAATGGGACATTCGGAATCAGCGTTCCGAACGTATCTTCGCTTCGAACCGTGATACCGAGCGTACGACCGATAGCGAACGACTTCTGATTGACCGAACCGACGACCACCGACATCGGCAGATTGAGCGGATTGAACGCCGACGCCGGGGCGGCCGGATAGGTCTGCACGCCATAGTATCCGGCTCTGGTGACATAGAGCATATAATCGTTCGCGGGTGGAGCTCCGGGCAACGACAGATTTCCATATACGTCCGTCTGTGCGGTCAGGTCGACGTTTCCGATCGCTGACACGATATGGGTACCAGCACCCGAAACCGGATTCCCGGACGGATCGGTGACATTTATGGAGAGTACCCCCGTATTCGAAGGCTGTTCCACGCCTTCCGGGGAAAAGTTTCCCCACGTAACCACTGATTGATTTCCTTCAGCACCGGCCCATGTCACTTCGATCCTGACCCGCTTATAATCGGTTGGTATCGTATCCGAGCTACCGGAAGCCGTGCCATCAAACGGGTCATCCACGTATTGCGCGGCCGTATGGACCGAATACGTGGCACCGGTCTTGACGACCGACTCCGTCTCAAGGATGTCACCTGCGGGAATACCGTAATCCCACCCTCCCGATCCGTCGGAACGCTTCGTACCGATCGAGGCGTAAGGAAGGCTGCGTACCGTTTCCATCCTTTCTGACGCTAGCTCGGTCGCGCCAAGCTTCCGCCGTACATCCAGGATCCGCTTCGACCCGATTGCGAACAGCTTATAGAACGAGATCGCGATGACGGAAAACAGAAATAGGAAAAACAACGCCTCTACAAGCGTGAATCCCCGCTGCCGATCACCTCTGTCCCGGATGTATGCCGTTGGGATCATATCATTTGATGTTCTGAAGCACGCTGTACATCGGTGTCAGCATCGCGACCGCAAAAAACCCCACCGCTCCGCCGATGAACAGCATGAGTACCGGCTCGACGATGGAGGAGAGGTTTGACGTGATCTGATTGACCTCCTCCTCGTAAAATTCTGCCAGTTTTTCCAGCACCACATCCGTCTTGCCGGTCTCCTCGCCCACCTCGATGATCTGCGAGACGAGTATCGGGAATATTTCCTCGTGGGAGGCGATAACCACGCTGAGATCCTTTCCCTTTTGGACAGCGTCGATCGATTCCGCGAACGCGTCCTTGTAATAGACGTTCGTGATGGTCCGCGACACTATGGACAGTCCGTCCAGGACCGACACGCCGCTTTTGAGCAGCGAACTGTAGATTCGGGCGAATCGGGCGCAGTTCACCTTGACGACGATGCCGCCGAAAACGGGCGATCGGACGATAAGAAAATGGAGTACCCGTTTCCCCGAATCAGTTTTGACGGACAACCTGATCCCGATGACGGACAGAATGATGATCCCGAAACACAGAATCGTGTTTTCCCGGAGGAAATCCGAGAGATTGATGACGAAAACGGTCATCGGGGGCAGTTCCGCACCCATATCCTTGAACACGCTCGTAATACTTGGCAAGATATAGGTCAGCATGATGAACCCGATGATAAGCATCGCGACGAGGATCACGGACGGATACATGAGCGCCCCGCGGACCTTGCTGTTGAGTTCGTGTTCCTTCTCCAGTTGGACCGCGAGGATGCCGAGGACGGATTCGAGGTTCCCCGACACCTCGCCGACATAGACCATGCTCGTGAACAACTCGCCGAACACGGAAGGATACTTCGAGAGACTGTCAGCAAGGGTTTTCCCCGCCTGCACCTCATCATAGACATCATTCAGGATCATCTTCAGGGTCGGATTTTTCGTCTGAAGACCGAGGCTCTTGATCGCACGCGAAATCACGAGTCCGGACGAGATCATCACCGAAAGGTTCCTTGTGAAGAGCATCTTTTCCTTGAGCGGCACAGACCTGAACCGGTCGAAAAATTTCACCTTCGTCACTTCCTTTTCCTGCAGTTCCTTCATCGAGGTGATTAGGAGGCCCTGTGAACGGAGATCGGCCGCGAGCGATCGCTCATCCTTGGCGACCGTGTCCCCGGAGACGGACTCGCCGGTCGCCACATTTTTTGCCGTATAGAGATATTTCGACATAGGTAATTTTCGTGTTCCTGTTCGTTTCTATATACCAGTATAGCACAAAATGCCACTATACGGTGTCCCATATCCGGTGAGGAAACCAAAAGCGGCCTCGCTGAGGCCGCTTCACTCCATCGTTATCGAGATGAGTGTTCCTAGTTGAACCGGATCGTCTTTACGATGTCCTCGAACATCTGTTTCATATCCCTGAGATCGGAAGGCGTGAGGGAATTCGACAGGGATGGATTCAGGATGATCTCGTAATCGAATCGCCGACCCTCGACGACGTAGGCCCTGTCATCGAATTTCTGCGCCGAGAGCCCTCCGATCGTCGTTGCCGACTGCTGTTTGAAATCCAGACCGTCGATCTTCCCGTTCACCAGACATTTCCCCCTGTTGAGACTTCGGTCACAGACAGAGACGGAGAAGAGGGTCCCGAATTTCGACATCGTCGTCGTACCGGTGGGATGATCCTTGCTTTCCGGCTTCAGTTTCGGATGTTCCACGTCGACAGAAAAGACCGGGCCCACGTCCCAGGCATCGGTATTTTCCTCAAACCAGGCGTCTTTCGGAATATCGAAGGAAAATCCGTATTTGGCATTATCGTAATGTTTGGTCGGCTGGAGAGGCTGCGCCGGCTGGGTCGGAGCGGCGGTCTCGGTCGTCGGTTTCACGGATACCGGAGTTTCCGGTATCGTCGGTTTCGTATCCGTTCGCGTCTGACCCGAACCCGATACCGGTTTTGTAACGCTTGTGGACGGCTTGGCGACGGCAGAACCCTTCGTCATGAAATACCCGACGATCGATCCTATCATCACGACCCCCGACACCGCACAGATGATGATCAATATCCTGTCTTTCATACCCTGTTATTACGTGAATTGAATATCCGACGTCGCGGACCGAATCCGGATCATTCCGGATACGGACAGCATATCACATTTGAAGGACAGGCGTGAACGGACATGAAAATCTCTCCCGATCCGTTCATAAGTGGAAAGAAGTATCATCTCAACCGAAGCTCCCCGAGACGCTTGCGGAATTTCTCATAGATTTCCGGTCCATGCGGATGAGGCAGGAAGATGAGCGACTGATCCGTCGCGACGATATGCCCCCCGTCGATACGCGTGTTCGGATTCCGCAAAATCTTCTTCTTCTGCCATCCGCGAAACCACGACTCGAGTGCGTCCGAATCCAGGATCCGTTCAAACACCGTCCGGATCGCGGATACCTTCCTTGAATCCGGCACGAGCCAGGATGGAACAGTCTCCGTCGGATGGAAGTCCGGTTTGAATCGGGCAATCCAGCGATTTTTCAGCTCGAACCGACGGAACGTCTCCTTGCCGAGTATCGGGATGAGGAACGAATATTCGTTCGCCGAAAACCAATCCTCCGTCGGTATGACCAAGTGATCGTCCGTCACGAAATAATTGAGACAAGCCCTATCCCTGGTCAAGGCTCCGTGTCGCCGCTTGCCGAAAAGATGCAATATCCCGGTCAGCACGGTCCTCCCCGTCCATATCCGACCCGCGCGTATCACCACGAAAAAATCCCAATCGCTGCCGCGCGTCCCACGTTTCATGGCGAGACTGCCCGTGATACCGATCATCCGCACGAAAGGTATGAGACGCAGCCATACGGCCAAAGCACGCACCCGCCGCAGTTTGTCGACCGCGATCTTTTCGGCGCGAATCCGCCCGGCAACCAGGTCCTCCCGTCCCGAAAGGAAGTAAAAACCGTCCCGCATCTCGATCCGTCGCCGCAGATCCTTCTCGTCGAGCGCCGCAACCACCTCGCCAAGCGTCGACGGAGTCGATTTTGCCTCTGTCTGTTCCGCGACCGTAAGATATTTCCAGATCTCAAACGACGTGAGCGGCGAATCGAGCGCGTCGTAGTACGCAAGCGTTGCAAGGATGTTTCCGGAGAGGGACATATGTTTCAAGTCTGAAAGTCTATAAGGTTAGAAAGTCAAAAGTCTATAAGGTCGGGAATGGGATCCGATATGCGGATATCTTCAAACCGCTCGATAGTCGTCATAGGTTTTAATATCGGTTTTCTGCTCTGTACGACTTTCAACTCTTCTCATATTCCCTCTCTCTATTCTTGACTTTATGACTTTTTGGACTTTACAGACTTTCGACTGTTTCTCGAATTTATTGACTTTATGGACTATGGACTTTACAGACTCTTTCAGAGATATTTCGCGGTCGGACTCTTCTTGCATTTCTTGAGATCTTTCGGCACGCCCGCAAAGACGAGTTCGCCGCCCGCGTCGCCGCCGTCGGGACCGAGCTCGATGACCCAGTCCGCATGGTTGATGACATCCGTATTGTGTTCGACCACGAGCACCGTATTCCCTTTGTCGACAAGCGCATCGAGCACTTCGAGCAGCTTGCGCGTGTCTTCGAAATGCAGTCCCGTCGTCGGTTCGTCGAGGATATAGAACGAGTTCCCGTTCGATTTTCGCGCGAGCTCGGTCGCAAGCTTCACGCGCTGCGCCTCGCCGCCGGAAAGCGTCGGGGCGGACTGGCCCAACACGAGGTAATCGAGTCCCACTTCCTCCAGGATGCGGAGTTTCTCCTCGATCTGCGGTTGGTCGAGAAAAAAGATCCTCGCCTCGGAAACCGTCATCCCGAGCACCTGCGAGATATTCATCCCACGATACTCGATCGAGAGCGTCTTTTGATTGTACCGGGTGCCGCGGCAGACCTCGCAGGGAGCGTACATGTCGGGCAGGAGATACATCTCGATCTTCTTCAATCCACCCCCCTGGCATGCCTCACACCGGCCACCCTTCATATTGAAACTGAAATGGCTCGCGTCGATACCGGCCCGCTCCGCTTCTCCCGTCCCGGCGAACAGGTCACGCACGTGATTGAAGATCCCGGTATAGGTAGCCGCGTTCGACCGGGGCGTCCGTCCGATCGGATCCTGGTTCACGGTGATCACCTTATCGATACATTCGATCCCCTTCACCGAATCATGCGCACCCGGCTCGGCATGCGCTCCGTAAAAATGTCGAGCCAGGACTTTCGAAAGGATATCGTCCACGAGCGACGACTTGCCCGATCCGGACACTCCGGACACCGCGGTAAACACGCCGAGCGGGATATGGATATCGACGTTCTTGAGGTTATGCTCCTTCGCACCGAATACGGACAGGCTTTTGCCGCTGCCTTTCCGCGGTTGTCGCGCCTCGGAGACGCGTTTCTTGCCGGACAAGTATTGGCCGGTCACGGTCTTTCCCGCACACAGTTTCTCCGGCGTTCCCGCGAACACGACTTCCCCGCCGAGACGGCCGGCCCCGGGACCGAAATCGATCACGTAATCCGCCCGTTTCATGATGGCGCGATCATGCTCCACCACCACGAGCGAGTTCCCCCCTTCACGGAGTTCGAGTATCGCGTCGATGAGACGGTCCGTATCTCGGCTATGCAACCCGACGGACGGCTCGTCGAGCACGTAGAGGATCCCCGCCAATCCGGCACGCATCTGGACCGAAAGCCGGATCCGCTGTGCCTCGCCGCCCGAGAGCGTGTCGGCTCCGCGCGAAAGCGACAGGTACCCGAGCCCGACCTTTTCCACGGACGAAAGCCGGAATTCCATCTCTCGGAAAATCATATCGACGACGGCCCGCTCACGGAAGATTCCTTGCATGGGAAGTTCGCGGAACAGCACCCGCAGATCGATGACATTCCGATCGGCGTACTCGTGGATAGATCGGCCGTCGATGAGTACCGAGAGCGTTTCCGGTCGCAGCCGCTTCCCTTCGCATTCGGGACAGACGTCCTTGCGCATGTACGTTTCCAACTCCGCCCGGAAGTGATCGGACTTCGCCTCGAAATATTTCTGACCGAGGAGCGCGATCACGCCTTGGAACGCCCCTTTGCCCTGCTCCCCGTACAAGACGATATCGAGTTGCTTTTTCGTCAGCTTCTTCACCGGCACCGAAAGCGGGATACCCTGCCGCTCCGACATTTCCTCGAGTGCCCGCATCGAACTGCCGCCGCGTTCACCACCGGTCTTCGCGAGCGGACGGACCGCGCCTTCAAGGAGTGAAAGACCTCGATTCGGGATGACCAGTTCCGGAACGAATTCGAGCGTCGCGCCCAGACCCGAACACCGTGGACACGCGCCGTCGGGACTGTTGAAAGAAAAATGACTCGGAGTGAAATCGGAAAGACTCACGCCGCAATCGTCGCACAAGAACATGTTCCGGTATGCCCGATCTTCCTCGCCGATCTGGAGCGTGAACGCTCCCTGTCCGACCTGGAACGCGGTCTCCACGGAATCGAGGATCCGTTCCCGATCGGGTCGTGCCGCATCGGTCGCCAGTCGGTCGATGACCGCTTCCACGATGGCGCTTGCACGGTCCCGGTTCTCCGGAAGACGTCTCGCCTCATCGAGCGTTAGGATGTTCCCATCCACGCGGATGCGGACATATCCCGCCTCGGCGGCAAGCGTCAGTACGGACCCGAACGATTTGCCCGCGAACGATTCCGGCTCCGCCAAAAACACGATCTGTGTCCCGTTCGGCAACGACAAAATCTCCTCGAGAATCTCGCGCGAGGTCTTTTTGGAAAGCGGTTTGCCGCATTTCGGACAATGCGGAATGCCCTCCTTGGCGAACAGGAGTCGGAGATAGTCGTAGATCTCGGTCATCGTTCCGACCGTGGAACGCGGACTGCGCGAGACGCTCTTCTGATCGATGGAGACGGCGGGAACGAGATTGCGTATGGCGTCCACGTCCGGCTTCTCAAACGCCTCCATGAAGTTGCGTACGTACGAGGACAGCGATTCCATATACCGCCGGTTCGCCTCGGCGAAGATCGTATCGAAAACGAACGAAGACTTCCCCGATCCGGAAAGTCCCGTCACCACCACGAACGAATCCCGCGGTACGTCCGCGTTCACGTTCTTCAGATTGTTCACCCGCGCGCCGCGGACCTCTATCATCGGCTTCTTCGGAGGCATATTCGGAGCGACAAGGGAAAGCGAGTATCTCTCTCAAATCTCATGTCGAGTTGAAATCCTGAAATTTCGAGCGAAAACGCTGAATATCGCGGAAGGCTACTTTCGTAACCTGACAAGATATGAGGCGTTTGCAGCCGAAATTTCGGGGTTTCGGCCGGCAAGCTGATTTCTCGGCTTATATCGGCGGTGAGATTTGGGAGGGATACTAAGACGGTATCCATGTTATCGCGATTTCCAAAATATGTAAAGCGTCAGGCCGAGTCGCGTCAGACCAGGACGGCGGACAGGCGGCATCACGGGATTCCGGGGAATATATTTCCCTGCGGCTCCGGGACACCGGCACAAACAGGTCGCCTCACGACAACGGTGTCATGATTACGATATGATGCACGTTTGTCTGCCGAAGAGAAATGAGTTGTAAAAAAAATTGAGGCATCACGCGTAACGCACGTGATGCCTGTTTTCAGTTTGAAAATCCTATCGCGGACGACTGCTAAGAATCTTGAGCTTCTCGAAGATCATGCCAACGAAATTTCCCGCGTCATACTCTACTATCCCGTTTAAGGATAGAATTTTCTCGAAGGCCTCTTTCAAGGATTCGGCCACCGCTTCCATCATACCTTGTCCGATAAAGGATTTGTCTGACAAACGACCACCAATGAAATGAACATACAGACAATTTTGTCCTTTATCATGCAAATCGCCTGCGATTCTTGATTCTGCGTCTTCAGTCAACTTCGGAGTGGTCACTCTGATGGTCTGCACATTGCTCTTGGAAGCCTTATCTTTCTCGAGTCTCGGTACTACCACACATGCCGCCTTTTGGGTGGTATATGGTATGAATCCGATCATACTCTGACATTCATCGAGATGCTTCAACTTGGTCTGTTGTCTCGATCCAGATATTTCTTGACCGATTCCCAATACCGCGATAATCGACTTTCCATTCACTTTCAGGAACAGCACTTCCCGAAAATACATATGGCAACCGTCGATCGGAACAGGAAGCGCCACTTTGACCATCTTTGTCATCACGACCCTTTTACATTTGTCGTCTTCGTTGATGGGCTTCTTCAATTTGGCGATAACCCGACTTGCTGCAAGAGCGTCCAAAACATGTAAGGATTTTTTCTTCATGGTTACTTATTTTTTTGGGTTTTGAGGATTTTGAAAGAACAAAGAAACACGCGGCCATGTTTCTTTCGCAAGGATAACGTCATTTCGGACGAAACGTCAAGTATTGTCATCGCAGGTCGACGAACAGGCGCCAAGGAAAAGCGAACCGGCCAGATTCACTCAGAGCCATTGTTGTGAAGCTGACGATCAATTCGGCAACGTGAAGGAATCGACCGGATCGCCTCCCTCGGCCGCGTACGTATTGATCGTGATTTCCTTCCCGTTCACGGATACGACGATGAAATCGTGTCCCTTGTGATAAAAATCTACCCCGTTCCCGATCGTGACATCCGCCCGATCGCTGGCATCGGTATTGCCTATGATGATCTGCGGAACCGAATGCTTCACCTGCGGGAATTCGCTCGGCTCGATGATTTCCCGCGAATAGATGTGCTCGTGTCCGTTGAACACGGCGGTAACGGCGAATTCGTCGAGAATCGACCACAAGGCATCTCTTCTTTTCGGATTCACATCCAGGCTCGACCCGACCTTATAACTCATCGGGAATGCCGGCTCATGGAAAAAGACAAAAGTGTTCTCCCGTTTGTTACCACTCAGATCTTTTTTGAGCCAATCGAGCTGCTTCTGATCCACGGTATGCTCCTTCGGAAAGTCACTCGCGAGCACGATGAAATGGGAATTACCGACATCGAAGGAATACGTCCGCTCTTCGTATCCGGCGGGACCGTTTGTCGGCAAGTTGAAATATTTCCGCCATTCGTTGTCCGTGGAATCGGCATTATATCGGTCATGGTTGCCCTCTACCTCGTACGTGATCGGGAGGAACGGCTTCACTATGTTTTTCCACATCCGGAAGCTGGCGCAATCATCGGCCGATTCACAGCTCTCGACCAGATCTCCGACCGTCATGACCAGATCGGGTCGTATCGTCTGGAGCCGTTTCATCGCGTTCACGAACCCGTCTGAGGAAGCCCCGTCGACATTGAACAGCTGAGTGTCCCCGAGTACGACGAACGAGAAATGTTCGGGGTCCGCGACGGTGGGTGGCGTATTCCCGGGACCGACCCCGGGAGACTCGTCCACGATAAACCTCCGGGAAACGTTCCGCACAGTCCTGTTGACATCGTTTCTCACCGTCGTCAGGCCATACGCGAAGTTATGACGTGAAAGAAAAGACACGACAAGCAAGATGATGCCGCATGACGCGAAGAATATTTTTTTCCGTATGTCCATATCTTTGCAAAACGACCACAATGGGCATCGTTTTGAAAATGTCCTTATCGTAGACCACATATCGTCTATATTATTTCGCGAAGCTTCCCGGCGCGTGATTCGCCGCCCATTTCCCGAGCCAGTCCTGTTGGGAAGAATTCAGATTTTTCGTATACAATCCCGCCTCCGCGATAGCCTTGTCCATGGACCATCCCTGGACGCTATAGCGGTAGAGTGCCACCGCGACGCCCGTACGCCCTATCCCGGCCGCGCAGTGCACATGAACCGGCTGGTTCGCCGGATCGGTCACGAATTTCAGGAACAGATCCGCTTGGGCGTCGCTCGGCACCGTGCCATCCTTGATCGGGATACTCAGGAATTTCAGACTCAACTGGTCGAAACCGGGCAGCTTCGAATCGAGGGCATACGGATTGCTTTTTTCGCCATCCTCCCGGAAATCGACGATGCTTTTCCAACCGTTCACTTTCAGGAACGTGAAACCGTCGAGTGTCGGTTGGGCCGAACGCGAAAGCACGCCCGGGACCGGGACTGAGAACAGTTTGAGCCCGTCTTTCGGGGCCCCCTTCGGAACATTCCCGTCCGGCCCCACCAAGACGACCGTCCCGGTAAACGGTTTCGAAACGGCGGCAGCGGTTTGGGCAGGGGCGACTGGAGTCGCCACAGCCGCCTGAGGCGACGACTCGGAAGTATGTGAGGTTGGGGCGACCGATGCCGGTTTCGGTACTTCAGCGGGTACGGTCGTGGACCGAACGGTGGAGGGAACCGATGCCGACGTCATTTCCGCCGAGGCTGGTTTCCTTATCTTCGCAACAAATATGACCGTCGAAAACGAGACGGCCACGACGACGAACGCGGAAATGATGAATGTCTTTTTGCTCATAGAAAACGAATCTACCGTATCCGGACATACTCTCCGTTCCCGATACCGACGATCTCGGACACAACGAAAATCGGACGATAGGAACACGCTATGCTATCCTGATACCGTTCTTCATACGAAACTCACGGGAAAGATATTTCGACCGTGACGTTCACGCTTATTGATTATCATTTCCGTTTCTGTTTCAAAATTTCGCCCAAAAGGTGATCGGCCTCTAGCTGACAAAATTCTGCCTTCTCTTATTGACTTTATAGACCTTCGATTTTATAGACTCTTGAATTCTTTCCCCAGCCGTTTGCGGTGTTAGGTTACGGCAAAACGGGTATTCGTCGAACTTGAAAATAGCCGATTTTTATGGCTTAAATAGGCATATTCTTTTGCTCGAACTTCAGAAACATCTCCGTACCGGCGAAATTCGAGTCCGGTTTTCGTTGACAATACCGATAATTCCATTCTTTCTTCAAGCTACCGATCATTTCCAATAACCGTAAATCCCGTATGGAAAAGGAGACGCGATGTCTACATCATTCTTTGAAGACGTCTTTTCAAGACTCTTCAGCGCTGTCGGAACCGTTATCGAAACTTCCCTCGGAAACCCGCGACAGAAATCCGGACCGGACATCCTCAAGGAAATCAACCATCCGGACGCTTTTCCTAACCAGATGGAATTCTTCCTCTCCGGACCGATTGCTCCGAAATCCTTCCGCTGCCTCTCTCCGATCGATACGACGAACGGAAAACTAGGTATATCACTGTCAAGCGCCAACGAAAAAGACCCCGGTTCAAGGGG
>JBAXOD010000017.1:0-28552 GCA_037133435.1 Candidatus Moraniibacteriota bacterium
CCTTTCCGCTCGATGATCGTACGGCTCGTGACGGAGACCCTAACGGATAGGCTCTTATACCAAGCGAAGCGCTGTCTTATCATATCCGGCAGAGTGTTATTTTCGATGCGTTTCTCGTTCAGGCAATCCGACGGTCGATTCAGTCTCTTTTGTCCGTTCTTCGACCGAAGGCATCCGTTTGGCGGTCAGGAGAAAATTGAAGGCGAACATCGTCGGCCAGATCTGGGCGAGGAACAAGCACAGCCGGTCGATGATCCGGAGAATAGCCGTGTTTCCGATGCCGTCGGAAATCGGTGGTCCGAATCCTCGGACGGCGATGACCGAGAATCCCGCGTTCTCGAGGAGTCTGCGGAACGATGATATGGTGAAGAGGCGGTGATGCGTCCGGTCGAGAATGCCTTTTTTTCCGTAGTTGAACCATCCGAAAAGATGCGTGAGACGCATCACGACATAGCCGATATTCGCCGTCGACGCGTAGAGCGTCCCGTTTTGTTTCAGGATGCGGTGGATACGCTCCGCGGATTCTTCCGGCGAGAAGAGATGTTCGATGACGTCGAGAGCGATGACGGTATCGAAAGCGTTAACGCCGAGGGTCTCGTCGAATCGTGTATTGAGGTCTTCTTGTACATAACGGATTCCTGACAGGCCCTTGAGGTCGTTTCGATCGGTCGCCGTGACGGTCGGACCGAGTGCTGCTATCTTTTGTGCGAGGCGTGCGTCATTGGCGCCGAAATCCAGGACGGTTTCCCGTTTTGAGAAGGGGAGACCGAGCATATATGCATGGAGCGATGTTTCCGCCTCCTTGAGCGCATACGTCCGCATGCCGTTTCCCGGAAATTCGAAATTCGGTTGAAAAAACAGTCCCGACTGGTGCAATCTTGCTTTGGTGACGGATTTGAGACAATTCCAGGCATATTTCATGCCGTTCACATGACATTTTTCGTCTCCATAATGAGTCAGCATCGGTATTTCGACGATCCGGCTTCCGGAGAGTGTGATTTGGATGATGATGTCGGTATCGAAATGAAAATCGTTGCTATTGAGACGGAAGGGGATGCTTTCCAGGGATTTCGTTCGATATGACCGGTACCCGCTGTGGAACTCACTGAGGCCGGTACCGAGGATCCGGTTCTCGATCGAGGTGAGGATCTGGTTCCCGGCCCATTTGTACAGCGGCATGCCGCCACGAAGCGCATCAGTCCGCGCGATCATGCGTGATCCGAAAACCGCGTCTACGTCGTCATCCGAGTATTGTGCGACGATGTCGGGAATGGATTCCGGCGGATACTGGCCGTCCCCATGGAGGAGTATGACGATGTCATGACCGCGTCCGATCGCATATGTATATCCGATCTTCTGATTCCCGCCGTATCCCTGATTTCGCGGGGTACGCATGACGGAGAAATTCCGGAGGCCGAGTGAGGCCCCCGCTTCCAGCGCGACCCGGACGGTCTTGTCGCGTGACGAATCGTCGATCACGAAGATTTCGGAAAACAGCGGTCGGCACCATTTCGGAACGCGTTCAAGGGTCCGTCCTATATGTCGTTCGGCATTATAGGTCACGATGAACAGGGCGACTTTACGCTTTCCGAATACCGTTCGTGCCGCGTCCGTCGCCTTTTGGGAGGGGTTTTTCGCCGAATGACGTTTCATAGTATACTGGACGGTGTGATCTGCCATTGAAGCATATGATGACATATTCCCAAGTTCTTGAAAAGGAAAAATTTGTCCGTGGGAAAATACGGTCGTTCGTGGAAGAACGGCACCTGCGGACGTGGCTTGTTTTTTCCTTTTTCGTCTGCCTGTTTCTCGCTTCATATATGACCGTCGAGAAGACGGCCTCTTTGGACGATCATTTTTTCCATATCCGTTTCGCGGCGACGATTGTCGAGAAGGGGTGGGGCGCGTTCTCGGATTTCCAATCGATCTACTTCTCCAAGATGGGCATCGGACACGAATATCTCGTGTACTATAATTTCCTGTTTTATCTGGCACTCATCCCGTTCTCGTTTCTGGACCCGCTCTCGCTCGGGATCAAGCTCTACGGCATCATGGCGCTTTCGATTTCGTTTACGGTCGTCTATTGGTTCCTCCGGAAAGTCGCGGTCCGGTATCCATTCCTGTGGACCCTGATCTTCTATGTCATCCTGACGCAATCCGGATGGTTGGTGCGGTTCTCGCTCGCGCGGCCGTTCACCCTGGCACCGGTGCTGCTTGTCGGCATGCTCTACGCGGTCCATGCGAAAAAATACGATATTTCCGCATTGATCGCGTTCTCGTATTTCTTCTGGCATACGGCGACCTTCATGTTCCCGGCCTGTCTCGCCTTCGGGTATGTCGCGTTCGAGCTATTCTATGGGAAGAAGTTCGACGGAAAGAAACTCTGGTATCCGCTTATCGGTACCGCCGCGGCCGTTCTCCTCGCCTTTGTCATATCCCCCGGCGTGATCGGTTATCTGCGAGACGTGATCTTTCCGGTCTTTTTCGATACGGTATTCGGCAAGGACACCGGCATCGTCGAGGGGAACGAGGTCTACGGCAAGGATTTTTTCTCGCTTTTGAAATCCTTTTACGGACTCCTGTCCGCGCTGTTCGTTCTCGGTTCATACGAGATAGCGCTCTACGTGCGGATGAAACGGGGCATGGAGACCGAAGAGGAGCTGACAGACCCTGCGCTCCAGCCGCTCCGTTCGCTGCTCTTCATGACATCGATCGCGTTTCTTGCCGCATCGACGTTGAGTGCCCGGTTCCTCGACTATTTCCTCTATTTTTGCATCCTCTATGTCGCGATCGCGGCGACGGACGCGATTCGGTTCATCACGGTACGAGGCGCGGCGTTCCGAAAAGCCGCGCTCGTAGGGACGGTCATTATCGCTTCATATCTCTTCGTCAGTCTCACGCTTGATTTTTCCACCGGCATTGCCGAGACCCAGTCCTATCTGGGGCAGGAAGGTCCGGCGCAGTGGCTGAACGGGAATGTGGAACAGGGGAAGATCGTTTTCAATACGAGTTGGAGTTCGTTCCCGACACTCTATTATTTTACCGGTGACCGATTTCGCTACATCAATGGGCTCGAACCCCGGTTTCTGTATGATCTGAATCCTCGTCTGTTCTGGCTATGGAGCCATATCGGTACCGATGGGGCGTATTGCGACGAGCGGGACTGTGTCGACCTGACGGATCTTCAGACGACGGCCCTTCAGTCGAAACAAGAATCGGTGAAGCAGGCCTGGTATACGGATCAAGGGAACCGTATCGCCGATGCCATACAGTCGGATTTTGAATCAAATATAGTGGTTGTCCCGACCGGCCAGCAGAACCTGGTTGATGTCATGGATCATTCGGTCCGTTTCAGGAAGGAATTCTTCGATAAGGAAAACAGTTCGAGCGGCATTTACCGCGTCCTGCCGAAACAGTCCTAAACAGTCACGTTTAAAATGATGATCGAGATATTGACGCGCATCGTGGCGGATCATTGGGCGCTCGCCACCTATTTCAGCGTCATGATCCTCAACGAGAGCGCCATCCTGTCCGCGTTCGGTCTTGCGGTCGGCGACGTGATCGGAAAATATCCCGGTATCGCGTCCGCGTCCGTTCTCGGCCTGTTGACGAACGACTCCGTGATATTCGCACTCGCACGATTTTGGCCGGGTCGGATGAAACGGAAAGAAGATTCCTCTGGATCGGTCATGGAACGGACGATGACGCATAACGTGTTCCTGTCGCTTCTCTTCGTCAAGTTCCTGTTCGGGATACGTTTTTTCGCGACACTCTATCTGGTTGATCGGAAGCGCATCCCTTTCTGGAAGTTCATCGCGTACGACGCTTGTGGGTCGACTTTGTATGTATCGGTGCTCGGAGTAGTCGGATGGTGTGCCGGAAACGGGGTCGGGGCCGTGTCTGACGCGTATCACGGCGTCATTTTGGTCATGGGAATCGTCGCGGGTACGTTCCTCTTCACGCATCTGCTGATATTCGTGTTTCGTCGGTACGGCAAGCCAGGTGCGTCGGTTTCCGATCCGGAATCGGGGTGTTGACGAAGATGGGATACCAGCGGGACTTCCTTTCGGCTTCCGGATATGTTATATTTGATAGTAATAAGTTCCGAACATCAAAGCAGTATGCGGGAAAATAAATTGCTGCGCGCCTTTACGCTCATCGAATTGTTGGTCGTCATCGCTATCATCGGCATCCTCGCCACAATCATCCTGGCGAATCTTTCTGCGGGCCGTGAGAAGTCGAAGGTCGTCTCGTTCAAGGAACAGGTGAATTCCCTCAAGACGCAGCTCGTCAATATGTGCGATACGGTCGTGTTTTCGAATGCGGCCACGATCATCGGCAGTCTCAGGGGGGGCACCCTGCCGAACGGACTCACGTTTACAACGGGTGACATCGACCTGTCCACGAACTGCGGTCCGACGGGAAGCCAGGTGTTCAAGATAAACGTGCATTCGACGAACCTGGCGACCGAGTGTGTCGGAACAATCGAACAGACAGGGGTGACCAGTTGGAGCGGCTGCTGATGTCCGTTTGCGGACCCGGTCGTATAAATCATTCGATGACGGACATATCGGCGTATCGGCCGATCTTGTGCCCGTTTCCAAAACCATGCCACTTTTCTTGTTTTTTCTTGGTCTGATTATCGGGAGTTTTTTGAACGTCGTCATTTTTCGGCTCGAGACGGACGAGGATTTCGTCGGTGGTCGGTCGAAATGCCGTTCGTGCGGGAAGACCATCCGCTGGTATGACAATGTCCCACTGCTTTCTTTCGCGGTGCTCCGCGGAAAATGTCGGGATTGCGGCGCCGCGATTTCGTGGCAGTATCCGATAGTGGAACTTTCGACCGCGATCCTGTTCTTTTGTGTCGGGAACTCGCTTTTCATTCCCGGGGATACGGGATCCATCTTCGGGGCCACGCTTGCGCTCGGACTGATCCCGTCGCTTATCATCATCTTCGTTTATGATCTCCGTCACATGGAGATTCCCGTTTCGACGCTGGTGTTTGGGACGACATGGGTGTTGTTCTCGCTCGTCTTGCAATGGCTGTTTTCCTCACCGTTCGAACCGTTCCTGACCTCGCGGCTGTTCTCCGGCATCGTCGGCGGCGGTATAGCGTTCCTCTTCTTTTACGCACTCGTCTTCTTTTCGAAGGAGACCTGGATGGGATCGGGGGATGCCTGGCTCGCGGCCATGCTCGGACTCGTCTCGGGGTGGGAGATGCTGTTGCATTCCCTGACACTCGCCTTCGGAACCGGAGCCGTCGTCGGAGTGGCGCTACTTGCGCTTCGCCGGAAGGAATTGAGCAGCCGGATCCCATTCGGGCCGTTTCTGGTCACGAGCGTGCTTATTTTCATTTTTTTTGGTAAAATGATCGGGGAGGAATTCGGATTATTTCTATGGATGTGAAAAAAAACAATACGCGCGGTTATCGGACCGGAAAGGCCGGGTTTTCGCTTATCGAGATCATGATCACGATATCGATCATCGGTATCTTGTCGGCCGTGTCGATCGTGTCGCTTTCCGGATTGAAAACGAAACAGGATATCGAAGGCAATGCGAGACGTCTGGCCGCCGCCATCCGGGAGGCGCAGAATTACGCCGTGACGGGCCACAGCATCAATCCAGCGACTGCTACCCCGCCGTGCGTGCTTCGGGTTGCCGCAACCGGAGCGTCGTTCACGATGACGCAGTCGGATGCCGGAACGTGCGCTACCTATGCCGGAAATATCGTCTATCCGTTGTCCAACGGCGTGACAGTGTCCGCGACATCATCGGTCCGGTTCTCGGTACCGCGAGCCGAACCGCGCAATGACAGCGACCAGGAATTGGGGTCGGTATCCGGGAATGACAAAATAGTCTTCACGCTTACGAAAGGCGGTGTGTCGGGATATGTCTGCATATATCCTCTGGGTAGAATCGATGACAATCTGACCGGTTGTTGAACGAATATTTATGAAAACTAAACATCGAAAATTCGCGGCCGGTTTCTCCCTCGGGGAAGTATTGCTTTCGATCGCCGTCCTAACGGCGGGCATATTGCCGATATTCGCCTCGATTACTCACGGGATCAAGATTTCGAACGACGATCAGCGCATCATCGTCGCGTCCGGACTCGCCCAGGAGGGAGTCGAACTCATCCAGAACGTACGGGATAACCAGTTTCTCCATATCGATTCGACCGTGACCGATGCGTTTTACGGATGGTTGCCGGGCGGCAAGAGCAATGTGAACGGTTCCTGGAACAATTGTCGGATTGATTTCAAGGATCCCGTCCTCTC
The DNA here is from genome assembly GCA_037133435.1 of Candidatus Moraniibacteriota bacterium. Taxonomy (GTDB): domain Bacteria; phylum Patescibacteriota; class Minisyncoccia; order Moranbacterales; family UBA1568; genus JAAXTX01. The sequence continues at coordinate 6,279 of JBAXOD010000017.1, forward strand.
GGATCCGGTCGCGAACCAGATATCTTGCAGTGGGAGTTCCTACGATCTGACTCCCGTTTCTGGTGGCGTATATCAGGGGCTGTTCGAGCACGGCAGCACGTCGGGTCTCTATAAGCGGCGGTTGTTCCTGTCATATGATGCCGCGAGTAAACAGTTGACGATAGTGAGCGCGGTATACTGGGGAACGACGTTCGTGCCGACGACCCCCGCAGAGGTTGCAAACGGCTGTCATGCGGCGAGCCAGTGCGTCTCTACGGGAGGGACATTGACCGCTTGGCGATAAATACCTATGAGAAAAAAGAAAACGTCGATTTTGAAAGGATTCACACTCATAGAGATGATCGTCTCCATGGGAGTGTTCGTCATCATGGCTTCGGTCATTTCGGTATCGTTTTCGAGCGGATTTTCCTCTTACAAGAATTCCCGAGATCTGCAGAAAGATATCGAGTCGGCACAGTACGGGATGAACGCAATGGCGAAGAGTCTTCGGACGAGTACCATCATCGATCCTTTCTCCACGACCGATCAGGCACAATACGTCATTTTCTATGATTATTCGGCCACCCGTTGTTACGAATATCGTTTCAATGGTGGCGTTTTGGAGGCGCGGTGGCGGGATGCGTCCAACCCAATCGATTCGACCGCGTCGAAAAACGAATGTGGCGCGACGTACTTGAACGGAAGTCCTGGCGGATGGAACAATCTGACGGAAGGATACGTCACCGGGCAGTTCTTCGTGACCCCGTCTTCGCCCGGTCCGACGCCCGCGGCCAGGGTCGGTCGTGTCACCATATTCGCGACCGTAAAAAAAACGTCCTCGGGACAGCAGTTCTCATCCCGTATCCAGACCACCGTCTCACTACGCGATTATAACAACGCCGGATATTGATTCGTATCCGCATTGTTTTCATCAGGGCGGGGGATGCATCCTCGCCTTTTCCTTTTTACGAGTGTCTACTGCAAATCCGACGAACTTGGTATACTCATTATATGATATCCCGATAATGAGAGCTGTTCCGATCGGGGGTAAATCGCTAAAACATGATATTTCCGCGTTATGGAAAGGAATCAGGTGAAGGAGCGGATCGAAAAACTGACGGCGGAGGTAGATCGGCATCGGTACCTCTATCACGTGGAAGACGCTCCGGACCTCTCAGACGAGGCATACGACTCGCTCTTTCACGAACTGCTCCGTCTCGAGGACGAATTCCCGGAATTTAAGTCGGCGACGAGTCCCACGACCCGCGTCGGGGGCGACCCGATCGAGAGATTCGTGAAAGTCCGGCATGCGAGGAGACAGTGGTCGTTCGACGATATCTTCGATGTACGCGAACTCCGGGCTTGGGACCTGCGCACGAAAAAGGCGCTCGTCAAGGCGGGCATCTTCGATGATCCCGCATACTGTTGCGAACTCAAGATCGACGGGCTCAAGGTCGTCCTGACCTATGAGAACGGAAAATTCGTCCGCGGTACCACGCGTGGCGACGGCGAAGTCGGGGAGGATATCTCGCACAATCTCCGTACGGTCCAGAGTATCCCGCTTACGCTTTCGGAACCGGTCTCGGCGACCGTCGTCGGGGAAGCGTGGCTCGCGATCCCGGAACTCTCGCGGATAAACGCGGAGCGTGAGGCTGCGGGTGAACCGCCGTTTTCGAACGTGCGCAACGCCGCGGCCGGATCGCTCCGTCAGCTTGATCCGAAGATCGTGGCCGCACGCCGACTCGATTCGTTCATCTATGATCTCGACGATTCGGATTCGACGGAAGGACTTCCCCGCACGCAGATGCGGGAACTGGAAACGTTGAAGCGGCTCGGGTTCAAGACGAATCCTGAATATCGGGCGTGCCGTTCGATCGACGAGGTGCAGGCCTATTACGAGGAATGGTCCGGTAAGCGTGACGCTTTGCCCTACGCGCTCGACGGCATCGTCATAAAGGTCGACGCACGAAGCATGCAGGAAGCGCTCGGCTATACCGCCAAGGCGCCGCGGTTCGCGATCGCGTACAAGTTCCCTGCGGAAGAGGCGACCACGGTCGTGGAGGACATCGCGGTCCAGGTCGGACGTACGGGCGTCCTGACCCCGGTCGCGCACCTGCGTCCGGTCCGTGTCGCCGGATCGGTCGTCTCGCGGGCGACCTTGCACAATGCCGAAGAAATCGCTCGACTCGACGTGCGTATCGGGGACACGGTCGTCATCCGCAAAGCGGGCGACGTCATTCCCGAGATCGTGAAGGTCGTCTCGAATCTCCGTACGGGTGCGGAACGGGTTTTCCGGATGCCGGATCGTTGTCCGATCTGTGGCGGCCCCGTGGCCAGGCGCCCATCGGGCGGGGATGACGGCCGCGAGAGTGTCGCCTCGTATTGCGAGAACCCGAAGTGCTTCGCGGTCGAGCTCGAACGGATCATCCATGCCGTCTCGCGCAAGGGATTCGATATCGACGGACTCGGCGAGAAGATCGTCGAGCAACTGCTCCTGGAAGGACTGATCTCCGACATGGCGGACATATTCGACCTGACCGAAGGGGATCTCCTGCCGCTTGAGCGTTTTGGCGAGAAGTCGGTGACGAATCTCGTCTCCGCGATCGCGGCATCACGGACGGTTCCGCTTCGCCGGTTCCTGTTCGCACTCGGCATCCGCCACGTCGGCGAGGAATCCGCCATCCTGATCGCGTCGAACCTCTCCTTGCTGTTTCCCGACGGGCTCTCCGGACTGCGCGGTATCATCGATTCGTTCCCGAAGGTGACGAGGGAACGATGGACGGACATTCCGGGGTTCGGTGAAAAGTCCGGCGAAAGCCTGTCCGAATGGTTCAATGACGGATCGAACCTGAAACTGCTCGAAAAGATGGCGGAATTCGGCGTGGAGCCCTCGTTTCCGGAAACCGAAACGGTGAAGACCGACGGGGTGTTCTCGGGCAAGACCGTCGTGGTCACGGGATCGCTTTCCCGCTTTACAAGAGAAGAAGCGAAAGATATGATAAGGAAGAACGGTGGTCATCCTGCCGGGTCGGTGAGCGCACATACCGATTTCGTCGTCGCCGGCGCGGAAGCCGGGAGCAAGCTTGCCAAGGCGGAAGCGCTCGGCGTGCGGGTGTTGTCCGAAGACGAATTTTTGCGGATGATCGGAAAGAGGTAAATGGTATCGTATATACGATGCCTTGGGATCCCGGGAAAGAGACTACTCGATATCGCATGCATGTATGCTGACCGAAGAAGAAGTGAAACACATCGCGCTCCTCGCCCGTATCGGACTCTCCGACACGGAAGTCGCGGCCTACCAAAAGGACCTGTCCTCGGTCCTTGATTTTTTCCGTGAGCTCGAGGAGTTGTCGGTCACGGAAAGTGATGCGAATGACGGAATTCCGGTCAAGGAGAACGATTTCCGCGAGGACGTCGCCGAGGATTTCGGAAATGACGGCCGGGAACGTATCGTCCGTGGCTTTCCTGTGAAAAAGGACGGGTTTATCCGGGTGAAATCGGTTTTCTAAGTATCTCTCTCAAATCTCATGTCGAACTGAAATCCGTAAATTTCGTGCGAAAACACTGAAAATCGTCGAGGGCTACTGTCGTAACCCGAGGAGAGTCGAAGGGTTTGCAGTCGAAATGTACGGATTTCAGACGACAAGCCGTATTTTTCGGCTTATTATCGTGGTGAGATTTGAGAGAGATACTAAATGGCGTCGGTTATTTTTGGTTTCGTTTCTCTCGGCCCCCGTTCCCATTCCCACTTCTCAATTCTTGATTCCTCATTCTTTATTCCCTTCCCATGATTCTCGAACTACATGAACGGTTGAAGCGAAAGGAGACGACGGCACGGGCGCTTGCCGAGTCGTATTTGTCGCGTATCGGAGAACGAGACGGCGAACTCGGCGCCTATCTGACCGTGCTCGAGAAAGAATCCCTCGAGGCGGCCGACTTCACGGATGCGCGTATCGCCCGCGGCGAGGAGATCGGTCTGCTTGCCGGTATCCCGGGTGCGATCAAGGACAATATGTGCCTGACGGGGACTCGGACCACCGCGGGATCGAAGATTCTCGACTCGTACATCGCACCCTACGACGCGACGGCCGTGCGAAAGCTCCGTGAGGCCGGAGCGATCATCGTGGGCAAGACGAACCTCGACGAGTTCGCTATGGGTTCGTCCACCGAATCGAGCGCCTACCGACCGACGAAAAATCCCATCGATACCTCGCGCGTTCCGGGTGGTTCATCGGGCGGTTCGGCCGTGGCGGTGGCGGCGGACATGGCCGTGTTCGCGCTCGGCAGCGACACCGGCGGATCGATCCGGCAGCCGGCATCATTTTGCGGGGTGGTCGGTCTCAAGCCGACCTACGGTCGCGTCTCGCGAAACGGCCTGATCGCGATGGCGTCCTCGCTCGACCAGATCGGGACCTTCACCACATCGGTCGAGGATGCGGCGATCGTACTTTCGGAAATCTATGGTTACGATCCCTTGGACGTCACGACCGCCGAGAGCGATTCGAAACGCTTCGAGGAGTATCTGAGTACGGATATCCGTGGACTCCGCATCGGTATCCCGAAGGAATATTTCGCGGACGATCTCGATGCGCGCATACGCACGGTGTCGGAAGCGGCGATTGATCGGTTCCGTTCGCTCGGAGCGGATATCGTCGACATCTCGCTCCCGCATTCGAAATATGCCTTGCCGACCTATTACATCATCATGCCGTCGGAAGTGAGTTCGAATCTGGCGCGCTTCGACGGGATACGGTTTGGCATCCCGGTGAATGACCAGGAATCGCGCTCGCCGGAATTCGGAACCCTGCTCGAGACGTATCTCGACACGCGCAGCTACGGATTTGGCGCGGAGGTCAAGCGTCGCATCATGCTCGGTACGTACGCGCTCTCGGCCGGCTATTACGACGAGTACTACAAGAAGGCCCAGTCCGTCCGTCATCTCATCCGCCGCGATTTCGCGGAAGCCTACAAGCAAGTCGACGTCATCTTTTCCCCGACGGCCCCGGAACCCGCGTTCCGGTTCGGTGCCAAAGCCGACGATCCGATACGCATGTATCTGTCCGATATCTATACCGTGACGGCGAATCTCGCGGGCGTGCCGGCCATCTCGTTCCCGATCGGCACGGTCGAGGAAGACGGAAAAGCGTTGCCGCTCGGCGGGCAGCTCATGGGAGGATGGTTCGACGAGGAGACGATGCTCCGCGCGGCGCACGCGTTCGAACGATCCCTCGAGTCGGATACGAAGTGATCCGAAACACGAACACAAAACAGTATGAATAATGATATCATTCTCCGTTCGATACTCGCCATCGTGATGGTCATGTGGAAAGCGTTGCAACAGTCGGTCCTGTTCTCGCTCGTCATCCTGTTTCTCAAGATCTATTCGGCCGTGCTGCTGATCGATTTCGTGCTGATCCTCTTCAACCGGAATCTCGGTCATGATTATAAGAAACTCCGGTACGGCGCCGTGCGTCCGTTGATGTCTCCTTCCGTCGCCGAGAAACGATGGAAAGAGATCCAATCCAGGCTCGACGGGCAGAACGCCGCCCACTACAAGGTCGCCGTGCTCGAAGCCGACGCGTTCATCGAGAAGCTCGTCGGTCAGATGGGGTACGAGGGGAAGAATCTCAAGGATCGTCTGGAACATGTCCGTGACGGGAAGATCATCAGTCTCCAGGCCCTTCGCGAAGCGCACGAGGTCCGCAATCGGATCGTCCGCGAGGAGGATCTCTTGCTGTCACACGACGAGGCGAAAGAGGCCCTCACGAAATTCCAGAAGCTGCTCGAGGAACTCCGGCTCCTGTAGACGCTGTCTCGAAAGGACAGGGCGGATACGGACGGGGCGACGGAGTCCGGAATAACCCTTGGATAAGGCACGAAAATCACGCGTCATCGGATGTGTCCCGGTACCCGTCGTTTCGGGACCGTGGCGGTTGACAGGAACGGCAGGGCTTGGTATGCTTAACCCGTATCAAAAGCCCTCGGGGCTTTTTTTAAGAGGATGAAAATATGGAAAAAGTGTTGATATTCCTCAAGGAAGCCAAGGTGGAACTTCTGAAGGTCGCCTGGCCGACGAGGGAACAGTTGGTCCGAAATACCGTGCTGGTCGTGGGGATATCGCTTTCCATGGCGGTGTTTCTCGGGGTACTCGACTATGCCTTCAGTCGGCTCGTCGAGACGTATCTTTTCTAATAACCTCATTTTTCATACGTTTCCCATATGGCCAAACAGACACAACATCATGGACGCGCCTGGTACGTGCTCCATACCTATTCCGGGTACGAGGACAACGTCTCGCGCAACCTGAAGCAGCGTATCGAATCCATGGACATGCAGGACTACATCTTCGATGTCCTCGTGCCGAAGGAGAAGAAGATCAAGATCAAGGCCGGCAAGCGCGTGACGGTCGAGGAGCGCATCTATCCCGGGTATGTGCTCGTGGACATGATGGTGACGGACGCGTCGTGGTACGTGGTCCGAAACACCCCGAACGTGACCGGATTCATCGGTCTCGGCACGACCCCGACCCCGATTGATTCCGCGGAGATCGAATCCCTCAAGAAGCGCATGGGCGTCGCGGAGCCGAAGTACAAGGTGGACGTGAAGAAGGGCGATATGATCAAGGTCGTGGACGGTCCGTTCAAGAACTTCGACGGCAAGGTGGAGGAAGTGGACGAGGAGAAGGGCAAGCTCAAGGTGTTCGTGTCGCTGTTCGGTCGCGAGACGCCGGTGGAGCTGGATTTCCTCCAGGTGAAGAAGGCATAACCCGAATAACGATCCTACAACGATTATGGCGAAAGCGATTAAGGCGGTCATCAAACTGCAGATTCCCGGTGGCAAGGCGAACCCGGCTCCGCCGGTCGGTCCGGCGCTCGGTCAGCATGGACTCAATATCCAGGGGTTCTGCATGCAATTCAACGAGGCGACCAAGGAGCATATGGGAGACATCATCCCGGCGGAAATCACGGTGTACGAGGATCGTACGTTCACGTTCGTCCTCAAGACCCCGCCCGCAGCCGAGCTTTTGAAGAAGGCGGCCAAGGTGGAGAAGGGTTCCGCGAACCCGCTCAAGAACAAGATCGGCACGGTGACCGAAGCGCAGGTGCGCGAGATCGCAGGTGCGAAACTCGAAGACCTCAATGCAAACGACGTGGACGCGGCGGCGAAGATCATTGCCGGTACGGCCCGCTCGATGGGTATCAAGGTGGAAGGGTAAGAGGCATTGAACATTGAACAGATAACAGATAACAGGGAACGGGAACAGGGGAAGGCCCCTCCGTCTTTGCGAAGGAGTCTTCGACTGAAGCAATCCAATCCAGTTCAGTCGCTCGCGAATGACAGGACCAGAAAGAACAGAAAATGGTTGCTGGATTGCCGCGGATGATTACATCCTCGCAAAGACAAACAGGGAACGGAGAAAAGGGAGCTGATACTATCGATAATTAATTTGTGGGAGTCCGCCGAAAGGTGACGTTCGTACCACGACAAATATATGAAGCACGGCAAGAAATACCGCGATATCGCGGGAAAAATCGATCTCGAGAAGTCCTACACCCTCGAAGAGGCATTCGCCATCATCAAGGGGAACGCGGGCGCGAAGTTTGACGAGTCGGTCGAGGTCCACGTGAAGCTCAATATCAATCCGAAGAAGTCCGACGAGGCGGTGCGCGCCACAGCCGAACTCCCGTTCGGTACCGGACGCACCAAGAAGGTCGCGGTCGTGACATCGACCAAGGCCAAGGAGGCCGAGACCGCCGGAGCGGTGCTCGTCGGCGGGGAGGAGATCATCGATCAGATCAAGGACGGCAAGACCGTTCCGGGATCGGACTTCGATGTGCTGCTCGCCACGCCGGAAATGATGCCCAAGCTTGCCAAGGTCGCCAAGATTCTGGGGCCGAAGGGGCTCATGCCCAGCCCGAAGAATGAGACCGTGACGACCAAGATCGCCGAGGCGGTCGGTATGCTCTCCAAGGGCAAGAAGATCAGTTTCAAGAATGACGACAGTGGCAACGTGCACCAGGTCATCGGGAAGGCGTCCTTCCCGGTCGAAGAACTCCTCGGGAACTTCGCGGCTTTTCGCGACGTGCTCTACAAGGCGAAGGCCGACTCGGTGAAGGGGAGATTCGTGAAGTCGTCCTCGGTATGCTCGACCATGGGGCCCGGCATCCGCATCACGTTTTAACGGTTGCAACGGGCCTTTCGCAGGGCCCGTTTTGCTTTCAGGACAGATAACAGATAACATTGAACAGACGGTAGATATTTTCGATAACCCGTTAACGCGTGAACCCGTTAACCGGACAATCCGTATTGTTACGTTTATGATCCTCTCCGATCGCGACATCATCAAGGAACAGCGCAAAGGCGGTATTGTCATCAAACCGTTCAGCAAGAAGAACGTGCAGCCGTCGAGTGTCGACTTGCATCTCGATAAGCATTTCCTCGTCTTCGACACGACACACAACTTCGTCATCGATCCCAAGGCGCCGGCCGAAGACCTTATGAAGCCGGTGGAGATCAAGAAGAACGAACCCTTCATCCTGCACCCGGGCGAGTTCGCGCTCGGACTCATCCTCGAGGAAACCGGCGTGTCCGATTCTTTCGTCGGCAGGCTCGAGGGCAAAAGTTCGCTCGGGCGGCTCGGCCTCATCATCCACACGACTGCGGGCTATCTCGATCCGGGCAACTCGCTTCACCTGACACTTGAGCTTTTCAACGCGGGCCGGCTCCCGATCAAGCTCCACTATGGCATGTCCATCGGGCAGATCGCGTTCGAGTCGCTCTCGTCACCTTGTGAACGCCCGTACGGCTCCAAGGGGCTCAATAGCAAATACTTCGGCGACAAGAAACCCGTCGCCTCCAAGATGTATCTCAACTTCAAGAAAAAGGGAGGCAAATAGCCTTCCTTTTTGTTTTCGTTGAAATTGTGGAAAAAATAGTCTTATCTTTACATGTCATAGCGAAGATGTAAAAATACGTATACGCTATTTTTTTCTTCTTTTTGAAACGACTTGTATGATTCCTACTGAAAATGAAACGCTTGATGGAAAGGTGTCGATAGAGGCTGGGAAGCGGGTGTCGGTGTTTATCGATGCCTCGAATCTGTGGCAGGTTCAGAAGGCGAAAGGGAAAATGTTCGATTATGAGAAGCTGAAACGGTTCTTGTATTCCATGTTCGCGACCAAGGAAGTGCGGGTTTTTTACTACGCCGCCTATCCCGCGGACGGGACCCGTGGATATGGTACCGATGGGAAACATAAATTCTTCACATTCCTTAAGAAAGGACTCGGATTCGTTGTTCGGAAAAAGCCGCTAAAAAGGATCGTGATACACAGTGATTTGGGCGATTCCATTCAGGAAAAGGGAAACATGGACGTGGAAATGACGATTGACGCGGTATATCACTCGACAAAATATGATACGGCCGTCTTCTTTACCAGAGATTCGGATTTTCTCGCGCTGATAACCCACCTCAGGGGTGAGGGTAAGAAGGTGTATATCTTTTCCTCGAAGAATAACGTTTCCCAAGAATTACGTACCGGAGGTGATGGATATTTCGATGTGCTCGGAATACAGGGCGATATCTGGGGTCGAGAAATATTGAACCGCAAGAAAAACGGTCGGGAATAAAAGAAACAGCCCCCCGCGAGGAGGGCTGCCCTTGGATGTAGTACCCTATCAGTTATGGCTAACCGATAGATGGCTACAGTATAGGGCGTGACGGAGAAAAAGTCAAGTCAATGCGAGCGAAGAAATAATTGGCTGATATGAGCCTAAGAACGAATGAAAAGGCTTGGAAATACGTAATATATGAGCTTTGAGGATCGTCGGGATAGTTCCGATGCGACGGAAAACACTTCATCCGGTGAAGGCATCGTGTCGGCCGAAGATACGGTTTCGGAAGTCCCGGAATCGCGGCCTGTGAATCCGTATGCCCGATATGTCAGGAGGAGCGGTGAAGGTTTCTCGGTGCTTTTGCCGGGTGTTTTGGATACGAAGACCGGCGAGATCGTGGGGTTTAACACACGGACGTGTGAAACCTGGGAGGAAGCGTTGGCCGTAGCGGACAAGTTATGGAAAGGGGCTGATGAGTTGGCGGAAAAGGCTTCGCTTGAAAAGACGTTCACGAAAACGTTCTACCGGATCGACGAGATACCCGAAGGGGGTTATCGGGTGACGCATCCGGGACTCTATAACTCGAAAACCGGCTATTATCTCGGGACGTCGAATCGTGATTTCGCGACCTGGAAAGAGGCGAAGGAATTCTATTTGCAGGTACGGGAAGGGAACGAAAAGCTTTCGAGGAATCCGATCCTTGAAATCCAGACGGGCGAGCGTGAAAAGATCTCTTTTTCCGATTTCGATTCCTTCGATCCGCAGATCGCACCTTCGGAATCATCCCATGCCCTCCCGGCCTCGATAGAAAAATACCTGTTAGACGAAAAAAAACGAACGGGATCGGACGCCGGGTCGTCCACGTATCAGGAAACGGTGAAGGAACAGGATTGGGAGAGAAAACTCTTTTCTTTCGTTTCCTCGTATCTTGAGAATGAAGGGGCTGAGACGGTCAAGCGGCTGGAAATCGATCATCTGGAGAGTCTGACACCGAAACAGGCGGTCGCATTGGCAACCGAAGTCGTCATCGATCTGACGAAGTACAAAAAGTCTGATACGAGGAAAGAGCGGGAGCTGCGCGGGGAGTCGACCAAAACGAAAACGCGGGCCGATCAGTGCACCGTCTTGCAACTCCTGCATGAGGGTCAGGCGCGACGGAACGACGAACGGTGGGAGGGAAACGGGCTCTGTCGGAATTTCGCCGATTCGGTAAAGGCTGTTTTTGAGGCATTGAAAAAAAACCAGACCAGGTTCAATCGTCTTCGCGACACGTATTGTCTCTTCGAAGGCGATGAGGACTCATTCGCGCCGTCGCGGGGAAAAAAGAAGGGTGACAGGATCGGACATGCGTGGAATACGTTCGTTACGGTTTCAAAAGAAGGTGCGGCCGACGCCGTGATCGTCGATGCCACCTGGGCGGAGCGGAATCTGGAGACGAAAAAGGCCGAGGGTCTGGATTATACGCTCAGCCGTATGGAGCCGATTGTCAACGCGGTCGGGCGTGATCTCCGGGAAGACGCTCCGGAACGGGACGAGCAATTGCGACATATATTGTCATTTTATCTCCTGAAAATGGAGACGCCCGGCGATACCGGAGGGCTGGTGACTCCCGAGGAGGAACGGCAATTTTACGCGACGAGAGCCTTGGACTTCATTATCCACCAGGGTCTGACTCAAGGATTGCCGAATGCGCTTGTCGAGGCTATCGGGAAAGAATATCAGACGTTCGAGGAAGGGGTGAACAAGAAAGAGGTCGAGACCCTGTATTCGATATCGGGGGATCACCCCGGTATGGATTTTTCGAGCGTGCTCAGGACATACCTGAAAGACAAGGAGTTTTCGGTGTATCGTGACGACATCATTTTCAAGAATGACGATATACAGAAGGCGGCTTTTGAGGTGCTGAAAACACGGTCGGGATTCGATTCGTTCCTGAAAGAGAGTCCGAAATTCAGGATCCGTATACGCGAGGCGTTGCCGGGTCTGTTCATGGGTTTTTCCCCGATGACGAAACCGGAAGACCGGAAAGAACTCCTATTCCTGATGGAAGAGTCCCGTTTTTTGCGGTCGGGAATGAATAGGATCGGAACGACGCAGGAGTCATATGACGAATTTCTCGCCAAAAAACGTGTCTTGCTCCATGATATAAACCCGGCGCGATATGACGATACGGTTGCGGATCTGGACGATTATCAGTTGGTGAAACGATATGACGGGATATACGACAGTCTCAGGGGTTAAGGAGAAAATATTTTATCCTATATCACTGTCGACAATATGAGGCCTCTCCCTTTCTGAAAGGGAGTACCCGGTAGTCCGGGGGAGGGATTTGAGTTATATAGCACTGTGCAGAATCTGTATCTTATTGGAAATCTGAACCTATGAGTGAAATCAAGGCTGTCCTGTTGGATGCCGATGGGCTGATGTTCAAGAAGCAGCGGTATTTCAGCGAGATCCTGTACGAGAAGTACGGTGTTCCGGCCGAGGCGATCATACCGTTTTTCAAGACGCAGTTCCGGGAGTGTCAGAAGGGGAGTGCCGACCTGAAAGAGGAATTGGTGCCGTTTCTGAAGTTGTGGAATTGGGACGGGGATGTCGAGAGCTTCCTTGCCTATTGGTTTTCCTATTGTATCGTCGATGACGATGTCCTGAGTATCATCAGGGAATTGCGGGTGAAGGGCCTGAAATGTTATCTGGTGACCGACCAGGAGAAATACCGTGGCGAATATATCAAACGGAATCTCGGACTGGAGCGCGAGCTCGACGGGTTCTTTTATTCCTTCGAGATGAAATCATCGAAGTCGGAAGCGAAGTTTTACGGGACTATTTTGGAAACGCTGCACTTCGCGCCGGAAGAGGTGATATTCTTCGATGACGAGGAAGAAAACATCGAAACCGCCAAATGTCTCGGCATTGACTCGGTTCTCGTGACGGGCGAAGAAGATTTCGGGGCTGTCGTGGAGCGGAATATTCAAGGATAGAAGGGAAATACTCCGCCGATCTTTTCATTGTTTCCGGTGACAGAAAAAAAAGAACGCCGCTTCCGGTTGAGTGAAAACGACGTTTTGATTGTAGTGAGGAAGGGATTAATGACCATCCTTAAGTTCGAAGGTGTACGTCCCCAGTTCTTCGGTACAGACGAGCGAATACTTCTTGACGGTGCCTCTCTTGAGGTCTCCCCACTCCGGAGTCCGTGTGAGGTAGTATGGAACTTCCTTAAGGAGAAAGTGTCCAAGATCCTCATCGCCGACCTCGTTGTTCATCTTGACGATGACAAACGGAACCCCATCCGAAAAGATACTTTCATATATCAAGACGACGGGGTATCGACGCTCTGGTATCAATAGAGTACCAGTCGACATGATGCTTTCTTCTGGCGGTGCAAAGATAGGCACCGAATATTTGTTGTGTACGCGGGGCCATGAAGCGAAGCGGGTCGGTTTGGACTCGAGCTCGATCCCGTCTTTTCTTGTAATCTCTCCAAAGTCATCGTGCATGCCCGGAGGGAAGACCTCGATGATATCAGCGATTTCGGGGAGGCGAGAAAGGAGATCGTATTGACGCAGAAATGGCGTGACTCCTATTATTATGAGTGATTTTCTCGTCAACGAATCTTCTTCGATGCAAAAAAGATTCACGTTCTCTTCGGTATGCAAGATGAAGAAGAGTCTGAATTGCCGGCCGAACGGTTCCCTTTCTATGGTGCCGAAGAACCAGGCTTCGAGCGGGTGTCTGATGGTCATGGAGTCCTCCTTGGGTATAGGGTTGGATTGATGAGTGCTGATTTGAAAAAAACGGTGAAGACGCAGTGTATCGTGGTCCGGCGTTTCAGTCAATGTGTCCTTGTTCCGGACATCGAAACGGACCGGAAACGAGGCTTATCGTAGCCTTTTTTTTCAGGTGAAATCGTATATTATGCGGTATCGCAGTCTGGATGGACCTTGCATTATTCCGACGTAGTGGGAGAATAAATATGATTCATAGGCCCGCTTTATGCAAGAAATCCTACTGCTCAACCCCGAAAACGTTTCCGAGGGGGAAGCGGCCACTTACAGTATTCGAAATGCGGCGCGGGCGGTCGTGACCGATGCGGATGGTCTCATCGGGTTGCTTCATGTGACGAATGAAGGCTATTTCAAACTTCCCGGCGGCGGGTTCGAAGGGTCCGAAGACGTGATGTCGGCACTTGCGCGTGAGTGTCGAGAGGAACTGGGGTGTGATGTGCGGGTGACCGGAGAGATCGGTATCGTTACGGAGTACCGGAAAAAGTTCCGACTCAAACAGATTTCCCATTGTTTTACGGCCGAGGTGGTCGGTGAGAAGGGCTCGCCCGCGTTTGATGAGGGTGAACTCGCGCACGGCTTCGAGACGAAATGGCTTATCATGCAAGATCTGCGGGCGGTTCTTGGGAATGCCGACTCCGTTTCGGACGAATCGCGATACGAGGCTGAACTGTATATGCTTCCGCGTGACCGGACGATATTTGAAGCCGCACAGGAGGCGAACAGTACGTTTCATGAATCGGACTAAGTAATACTATGGAATTCAGTGAAGATGAAAAACAAGTGCAGGAACGGGCGGCAACCTATATCGATGATCATCGGGATGAGTTTATTCAAACATTTGTTACAAGCAAGAATCCCTTGAGACTCGGCTTTTCGGCAATATTCATGGCCGGTTCTCCCGGTGCCGGTAAAACTGAATTTTCTCGAAGATATATCCCATCCATACTGGATAAGGCCGATAGGAAGCTGATGCGTTCTTTGAAGGAGAAAGGTGTCGATATAGAATCAGTGGATTCACTGATGGTTCGCATAGATGCCGATGAGATTCGGGACTTTCTTCCATCGGACATATACCATAAGACGAATCCGGAAAAAGCCGTTTTCGGGAATGCTCATGTCGTGCAGCCGGCGGTAAATCATGGACTGAATATTCTTAGGAAATATTGCTTCAAGAACGAAATATCGTTCATTCATGACGGCACTTTTTCGAATTATGATGGGATGAAAAATCTCATTGAGAAATCACTCGCACATAAGAGGGATGTGCAGATATTTTACATCTATCTCGATCCCTTATCGGCATGGGAGTTTACGCAGGCCCGTGAATATATAGAGGGTCGAAATATCCAAAAGGAAAACTTTATCAGGCAATTTTTCAATTCGCGCGAGAATGTAGCCAGGATAAAGAGTGAATTTGGTTCAAACGTCCGAGTGAATTGTGTCCTGAAAACGGAAGGAAATGAGTATTCTGATGTAAGGCTCAACGTGCCAGATATTGACAACTATCTGAAAGCAGGCTATGCTAAACAACTTATCAAGGACTATTCGGAGAACGATTTGCAGCGACTCCTGGTTTGACGCTATACTGTGATTAATTGAAGCCTATGTTACGAATGCTTATTTGGCCGTTCGGAAATGCCGATAGACGAGAGGCCAAAGAAATAATTTTGAAAGAATATTTCAATTCTTCGAAACAGAAGAAGGCTATTCGGCGCGCGGTAAACGAGTCCGCGAAAGATCAACGGGATATGGTGGCGAAGTATCGTGAACTGATACGGAAAAAATAACCTCAAACGGTTGGCTCGCAGGAGTCGATTTTTTGTAGTTTTTATAAAAATGGTTTTCTGGATAAAGGTAGAAACCCGCATTGTATGCGGGTCTTTTCATCTTAACGCTTGCATTATTCCGGCGGGGTGGGAGAATGAACCTATCGGGTATTGGTCTGAAAAACAAGCGGAATCATAAAAACTTTTATGCCGAATATATTTATCGTCGGGGACAGTATTGTCTACGGGAAATGGGACGTGGAAGGCGGATGGGCCGCACGCCTGCGCAAGCATATCGATGAGCGCTACAATATCGGGAAGCGGACGGGACTTCTGGTCCACATTCTCGGTGTCCCAAGTGAGCCCGTGATCCGGCTTGCCGATCGGATACACAATGAACTTGCCGCGCGGATCGATAAGTCGGGGAAGAACCTGCTGATCCTTGCAAGCGGGCTCAATGATAGTTGCCCGAACAACAAGGTGACCGGCGAACTCACGCCGCCCGTTGCGTTCAAGGAATCGTACAGCAGACTGATCGACATCGGGAAGGAATTCGGTTGTACGGTCCTTGCGCTCGGACTGACCCCGGTGAACCCGGCACGCTCCAAAGGACTCCTCTTTTCGGACGAACTTGTCGCGGAATACGATGGGTATATCACGGAAGTCTGTCGGGAGAAGGGCATCGCGAAACTCGAACTGCTCGATACCTTGACCAAGGAAAACTTCGCCGACCACCTCGTCGACAGCGCCCATCCGAATAGCGTCGGCCACGAACGCCTTTTTGACCTCGTCCTTGACTACCTCGAAAAGGAAGAGTTGATTGCGGATTTGATTTCTGAGAAATAGGAGTACCCGAATACACCAATAAGATTTCTACCGTTGTAGATATGTGTGCATATTGGCAAAAAAAGGAAGCGCAAAATAGAATCAGCAAATATTCACTGAATGATGTCCACTTTATGAGCCTTATCCGTGCGACGGAAAACGATATGGCGGTACTGCTTGGTTAGAGGTAGCCATGGGTAGATAGGGGGAGGGTACGATCGCACTGAAGGGTCGTTTGACGAGGAAAAGATATGTCGTATACTGTACTATGAAAGTATGGTAAACAAAGACGTATGAACAGGAACATGAAGACGAAGTCGGATGTGGCGGTGGTGTACCAGGCCAAGACCGGAGCGATTGCGCTTCGGGGCGATTTTTCGCACGAGACCGTCTGGGCGACACAGGCGCAGATCGTCGATATTTTCGATATAGACCAGTCGGTCGTTTCCAGGCATATACGGAATATCTTCAAGGACGGGGAAGTTTCAGAAAAAAGCAATATGCATTTTATGCATATTGCAAATTCCGATAAGCCGGTCGCATTCTATAATCTCGATGTCATATTGGCGGTCGGGTATCGCGCCAATTCCGCACGGGCGATCCAGTTCCGACAGTGGGCGACGAAGACCCTGCGTGAGCATATCACCCGGGGCTATACCATCGACCGCAAACGGATCGCCACAAACTACGATGCGTTCATGAAATCGGTCGCCGATATACAGGCACTATTGCCCGACCATACGACATTCGATCCAAAGGATGTCCTCTCACTCATCCGGGAATTTGCCGGTACCTGGGTTTCGCTCGACGCGTACGACCACGACGTTCTCACAATCGGGAAAACCACCAGGAAGAACGTAAAACTGACCGGCGAGGAATTGTGGGACGCTCTCTCGTCATTGAAGCAGGAACTCATGCGCGGCGGAGAGGCGACCGACCTTTTCGCTTCGGAACGTACGGCAGGAGCGGTCGAGGGTATCGTCGGCAATGTGATGCAGTCGATCGGCGGCAAGGCGGTCTATGCCTCGGTCGAGGAAAAGGCCACGCACCTTTTCTATTTCATGGTGAAGAATCATCCATTCGTGGATGGGAATAAGCGTTCCGGCGCGTTCGCGTTCGTGTGGTTCCTCCGCCGGTTCGGTGTCAAGGGGAGTCGGAATATCAATCCCGCGAGCCTCACTGCACTCGCACTTCTCATCGCCGAGAGCGATCCGAAGAAAAAAAGCCAGATGGTCGCGCTGGTTATTCGGATGCTGTGATGAACATTCGAACGGTGAACGGGTCTGATGATGTATCGAAGTGTGATGAATATATATGAAACTCATACGGGCGGGGGAGGGAGATATGGCGGTACTGCTTGGGATAGAGGAGACCGCAAAGGATCTGATCGTCTATAGTTGGGGATTTACCGACTCGGAGTTTTTGGAGTGGATACGAAGCGAAGTCGTCTATCTGATCGAGGAGAATGGCGTCATGGTCGGGGACATATCATACGTGATAAAAGATGCTGATTATGCGTATATTACCGGGTTGGTCATAGTTCCCGAATTCCAACGGCGGGGATTGGCACGGGAGGCGATGAACATGCTCCTCGACGAGCTGAAAGGCTTCCGCCACCTAGCACTCGACGTCCATCCGGACAATCACGCCGTGAAGCTCTACGAGTCGCTCGGCTTCGTCGCCACGGAGCGCAAGGAGAACTTCTATGGCGACGGTCAGCCCCGGATTATCATGGTGAAAGACTAATGATGTTTCGGCGAAATCGGAATGAGACTGATTCAGATTTACTACCATATTACGTAATATGGTAGTAAAAAAAGAAACCACTTCGTTTGATGGAAGCGGTTTTTGCATTTTTCAGAGGTAATTCAACAGTTCTCGACCGAGACAAAGGTTTCCCGATTCGGAAATGATCTGATTTCGATATGTGGTCGCATGGTCAGAACTGTGCATTCTTTGAAAAACTTCCGAATTCCCTGGCCACCCGCCCGCGCTCTCCGATCCAGGAACGCTTTCTTTGTCTTTCCATTTCCTCCATCCGAATTCGGATCGCGTCGATTTTGAGCAAGAGGGTGCCGAAGGGAATCAGGGCGAGAGATGTCTTGAACTTTCCCTCTACATCGAGCGCATCGAGGTACGAGAATCTTTTTTGTTTCGTGGTGTCGATGGCCCCGCTCCGATCGAGTTCTTCCGAAGTGCGTACTGCTGATACTATGTTTACTACACAGACGCAGATAACAAGGAGAAATACCGGTAACCAAATAACATGAATGAAAGAGAGTCCCTTGGCGTATGGGAGTATCCCTGTGATGACTGTTGTAGGAACGGGTTTGTAGCCTGCTCCGCACTTTTTCTCCTTCGACGAGTCGGAGTTAAAGATCGATCGTCAACTGTGTGGTTCAGAGTGCAACCCCGTACCGTCTGGTACGAGGTGCAAATTTAAGCCTGCGAAAGTGAAGGCAATAACTATGCATTTTTTCTGAAATGCTGATCTTATCCGAACTTGAAAATTGGTTTTAAAAATGGCTTTTTAGAGGGATATTTTTTGGTCGAAATTGAAAAGAGATGATTTTGGCATGGTTTTTGGGGCGGGGAATATGAAAAGCATCCGTCGTGTAGAACGGATGCTTTACGGAGTTTTTTCGTTTCTAGACATCAACCCTTACATTCCCACCCCTCAGTCACGAAGACGTGACAGCTCCCCTCGGGCAGGGGAGCAAATCGAATACGCTGAAATATACAAGGACGCGAGGGCTATTCTGCCGATTCGCGCTCGCGGCGAGGGGCGAGCATGCGATAGAGGAGGGGGACGATGAAGAGCGTGAGGAAAGATGAGAGCACGAGGCCGAAGATGATGACGGAACCGAGCGCGCGCCAAGTGGCATCCGAGAGGGTGATCGGGATGATGCCGAAGATCGTGCAGATCGAGGTGATGAAGATCGCCTCGAGCCGTGACTTGCCCGCGTCGACGATCGCCTCCTCGAAGGGGATACCGCTTCGCTCGTTGAGTTTGATCTTGTCCACGAGGATGATGGCGTTCTTGACCACGATGCCGAAGAGCGCGAGGACGCCGATGAGTCCCGGGAACGAGAGCGGCACGCCGATGATCGCAAGACCTGGGAAGACGCCGATGAGCGCCAGTGGGAGCGTGATGAGGACGATGAACGCGCTCCGGAAGGAGTTGAACTGGATGACGAGCGTCACGAGGATGAGGACACCCGCGATGATCATCGCGCGGAGGATCGACTGGACGGACTCGGTGTTCTGTTCGTTCTCGCCGCCGTAGGCGATGGTGTAGCCGGATGGGAGCGGGTCGGACGCTGCGAGGCGCGCCTGGAATTCCTTGAGGATGTCCTGGGGATTCGCCGTCCCTTCCATATTCGATGAGACGGTGACGGTACGTTTCTGCTCGACGTGTTCGATCGCGTTCACGGACGGACGGAGTTCGATTTTCGCCACATCCTTGAGGAAGACCGGCGTGCCGGACGGACCGACAACCTGTAGGTTCTGAAGCGATCCGAGGGTCGGAATCGTCGACTGGTCGAAACGCGCGACGATTTCGGTCTCGGTCCCGTTCTCGAGCACGGTCGAGACTTTGGTTCCCGAGACGGCCATACGCAGGACGCTGCCGACCTGGGCCGCGGAGAGGCCGGACCGTTCGAGCCGCGAATGATCGAGTGTGAACGTGAATTCGGCGGGTGCCTCCTTGAGCGATACGGCTTCGCCGGTCGTGCCCGGGATGTCCGCGAGCATGACCTTGAGACGCCCGGCGATGCGGGACAGTTCCGCGAGATCGTCGCCCGAGATACGGGCCTCGAAGGCGGAACCGGCGGGCGGTCCGCTTCGCTGCGATTCGACCGTGATGTCCGCGTCGGTCTCGCCTGACAATCCGTCACGTATCTTCGTGGCGAGGTCGTACGAGGGAGTGGCCCGTTCTTCCTTGGGGACGAGCTCTATGGCGATCGTCGCCTCGTTGGAAGTGCCGCCCGATCCGATGACCGACGAGAAACTTTTGATTTCCTTGTATCCGCGGAGATTTTCCTCCACGCGTGTGACGATCTTGTCGGTCTGTCCGAGGGTAAGGCCGATCGGGCCGGTCGCGGTCAGGGTGAGTGTCTCCATGTCGGAAGCGGGGAAGAATTCCGACTTCACGATGCCGGTGAGAGGCAGGAGTGCCGAGAGGACGAGGAGCGATACGGCGAATAAGACGGAAAGTATACGCCGTTTACGCGAAGCGAGGATGAAGCGGAGCGATTTCTCGTAGACCGGGATCGCGGCATCGAAGTGGATGATGCCGTGGATGAGCCGGGAGAGGAATCCTTCGTGGGCCGATCCCTGATGCAGGAGTTTTTCACGGATCGCGGCATCGTCCACGCGTTCATGTTCGACGAGCGCCTCGTTTTCGAGGAGCGTCTTTGTCCCGCCCCCTTTCCACCGCCACCACACGAGCCCGAAGGCGATCGAACCGGCGGCAGCCGATACGACGAATCCGGTGACACCCTGAAGCGTAAAAAGCGAGAAGAGGGTGATCGCGAGCGCGGGGAGGAACATCGCGAAAAAGAATCCGCGGGTGAGCCGGATGCGTTCGAGCGCCGCCGCGAGCGGATGGTTGATCGTGAGCGCGATGACAAGCGACGAGAGAAGCGTCACCGAGACGGTAATCGGGATGGACTTGATGTATTCGCCCATGATGCCGGTCGACAGGAGGAGCGGCAAAAACGCGAAGGTCGTGGCCAGAGTCGTCGAGAGCAGCACGACTTTGAAGTCGCGAAGCACCAGAAGTACGGCTTCTTCCGGGGTGAATTTTCCGGTCTTGAGATACTGTTTGGTCGCGGAAACGACCACGATCGCGTCGTCGACGAGCAGACCGAGTGAAAGCAGGAGTGAAAACAAAGACAGGAAGTTGAGCGAGATGCCCGAGAGCAACATGATTCCGAAGGTCGAGAAAAACACGAGCGGGATGGCGAGTCCGGCGATGATCGCCTCCTTGAGCCCCACGATAAGGAAGAGCGTCACCATGACGAGCGTGAGCGTGATGAGGAAGTCACGCTTGAGGTGGTCGAAGTCCTCGCGGATCAGTTTCGCGTTGTCTTGCATGATCTCGGACCGGACGCCGGAGGGAAACGATGAGGAAGCCGCAGCTACGGTCGCATGGGCCTGATCGGAAATGCCGATGATCGATCCGCCGGTCTTCTTCACGAGACTGATCGTGACGGCGTTTTCGGGAGCCGAGCCTCCGATCGAGAGGCGGGAGAGGCTGGTGCGTTCGATGGCGGTTTCCTGTACGTTCGCGAGGTCGCCGAGAAAAATCGGCGCGCCGGCCTTGCTCGTGCCGACCTGGATGTTCCGGAGCGCTTCGGCCGTGAAGATACGCCCGTCCGTCCGGACGGGATACGCGAACGTGGATCCGTCGAGATTGCCGGAGGGGACGGCCACGTTGGCCGCGGCGATGGCGCGGTTCGCGTTCTCGACCGGGATACCGAGTGCGGCGAGACGGGTAGGATCGTACGCGACGGAAAATTCGCGTGTGTCTCCGCCGGAGACGGTCACGTCGCGCACGCCGGAAATCTTCTTGAGCGTATCCGAAAGGTCGTCCGCGCTCTTACGAAGCACGAACCCGTCGTAGGGACCGGTCAACGCGACGGTGAAGACCGGACGGTCGTCCATGGAAATCTCGCGAACGACCGGATTCTGCGCCTCGTCGGGCAGATCGGTCTTGACGCTCGTGACGGCGTCACGGACGCTCCGTATGGCATTGTCGAGATTCTCTTTGGCGTCGAATTCCACGGTTACCGCGGAGAGCGAATTCTCGGATCGTGATGTGAGTTTGGTGATGCCCTTGATCGCGGAAATCTTGGTCTCGATCTTCTTCGTGACGAGTTCCTCCACGTCGCCCGGCGAGGCGCCGGGATACGGCGTGATGACGACGGCGATCGGGATCTTCACTTCGGGATTCGACTCCTGCGGGAGCGAGAGGAACGAATAGATGCCCCATCCGGAAATGAGCGCGATCATCAAGAGAATGATCCGCGTGTGCGATACGAAGAAATTGAGGAAACCCTTACGGAGTTCCGGGTCGAATTCGAGCTTCGAGAGATAGCTGGAATCAGAAGAAGAAATTTCGCTTTTCGGTTTGCCGTGTTCGGAGTGCGCATCGTTCATAATAGGTGATCTGTATAATCGAAAGTCCAAGAGTGTGGTAGGCAGTAGCACGTAGTATGTAGACAGGGAAGGAGTGGCGCAACAAGAGAGTTGCTACTTGCTACTTGCTACTTGCTACTTGCTACTTGCTACTTGCTACTTGCTA
>JBAXOD010000018.1:0-22233 GCA_037133435.1 Candidatus Moraniibacteriota bacterium
TTGCTACTTGCTACTTGCTACTTGCTACTTGCTACTTGCTACTTGCTACTTGCTAGTGACCGTGTCGCCGTCCTTGACGCGCTTCGCGTTTTCGACGATGAGTCGGACGTCGTCTTGAAGGTCTGCCGAGACTTCGGCGGTTTCACCCTCGATACGGACGATGTCCACCGGCACGCGCTTCGCGGTCGTGCCGTCCACGATGAAGACGGCGGACGAACCCGATGATTCGACGGCGACGGCCGAGAGGGGGAGGAACAGATGTCCCGATGCGGATGTGGTAAGTTTCGCTTCGGCCGAAACGGACACGGACGTTCCCGGCAGGACGGAAGTCTGATCGGATACGGATGCTTCGGCAAGGAAACGGCGGCTTGCCAAATCGGCTACCGAAGAAACCTGTTTCAGCACGCCTTCGACGGGAACGGTATCGCTTGCCGATCGGAAGATCGAAAGTTTTTGTCCGGGGTCGAGGAGGGCCCGCTCCGATTCGCTCACGTAGAACGTGACGGTTCGCGAGGCTTTGCCGCTGTCGATGACGAAGAGCGGGGTCCCGGGACTGACGGAATCGCCTACGGCAGCCGATCGTTCGGTAACGATACCGGAAATCGGGCTTTTTGCCGTATGCGTGTCGAGGAGGGCGGCGAGACCGGCTTCGGCCGCTTCGAGATTCTTTTTTGCCAGGTCCTTTGAAAGCTGGTTCGCATGCGTCGACGTGCCCGAGTCCACCCGCTTCGCTTCCGTATAGGAAAGTTTGGCGCGCGCGACGCCGAGCTCTGCTTCGCGGATGTCCGCGTTTCGGAATCCGGATTTCGAAGCGACGCTGCCCGACGGGTCGTCGATGCGTGCGAGTACCGTCCCGATGCCGACTTTCTGGCCGAGTCGTATACCCGAGGAGACGACCGTGCCGGCCGTTTTCGCGGTAATGGTCGCGATGCCGTCGGTTGCGACCGTTCCGGGGAAGGACAGGGCGAGCGTGGCGGTGCGACTATCGGCGACCGAACGGGTCCCGACCGTGACAGCCTTCGTCGTATCCTGAACCGGAACGTCGGTCGCCGGCTTGCGCAGGACGGCTACGGCTCCGGCGATGACGATGACGATCCCGATACCGACGATGAGGGGTTTCTTTGAATTCATATACATGAGACTAACAACTTACAACTAACCGCTTACAACAATTGGTAATTGACAACTTACGACGATTTATTTTTCATTTCGCAGCCGGTGCATCCTTCCGCGTCCGTCTGACTGAGGAGGGAGAGGAGTTTTTTGAAAAAGGCGTGGTGAGCGGCGATCTCGGCTTTCGTGAAATGTTCAATGAGTCTTTGTCCTTCCCGCTTCGCCCGAGTCTCGATGGATCCGAGCTTCCGACTTCCAGCCGGCGTGAGTCCGAACGCGACGTATCGTCGGTCGCTTCCCGTCGCGGGGAGCTTCCGCACGAGCCCGCTCTTTTCCAGATGACTGAACCGCTGGCTCAGATTCGATTTCGTGCCGCCGATAAACGGAAGCATCGTTTTCGGGGAAGTCGGTCCGGCGCAGGAAAGATACTTGAGGATCTTGAACGCGGCAAAGGAAAGGCCGAGCGGTTCGAAAATGAGATGGTCCGAGACCCGTTCGATACGCGAGGCACCGTGCAAGATGGGCGAGATGATGTCGCTCGCCGGAAATACCGCTATCGAGGCTTTTTCCCGTGGTTTTTCCATGCGGTTTCATTCGTTGTCGTTTCGAATATATAGTGTATCAGTTAACTATATTTTGTCAAGTCGGAATGACATGGTTGTTTGACCGGGAAGCCGATATCGGTTACCGTTCCCGCACAGGTTCATTCTCTTCTCCGGGTCTAATACCCCGCGGCTTGCCGCGGACAGGTCCCGCCAGGCGGGACTGGATTCCGGATCAAGCCACGTCGTTCGTGAACGACTGTGGCAAGTCCGGAATGACAAGTCGTGGGATACCTCGAGGCTTGCCGCGAGGATTATTTATTTCCGATGCATGTCGCCAGAAAAACCATCCGTTGTTATGAGATCCCGTTCCCGAACGGTGATTCAAAACAGGATGTGATCACGATTTTTACCGAGCAGAACGGATTTTCGAAGCGCGGGGATATTTTGGAGAGATTCAAAGAAATCATTTCGTTGGAACGGCGATATGATAAGGCGATTTCCAGGATCGTTTCCAAGAAAGAAGTGATCAATCGGAGGGAGTATGATACGATTCTGCACGGATTGAAACCTGCGGTAGGGTTGGCGGTCGAATTTGGGAAGATTATGCAGCTGCAATTGCTGAACGATTTACGGTCGAATTGACAGAAATAAAGACGGGGGAACGGAATATCTCCCCTGTCTTTTCTTTTTTATGATTTCCTGAAATCAGTTCCCGTCGGCAAGGAGTTGCCGGAGG
Organism: Candidatus Moraniibacteriota bacterium; assembly: GCA_037133435.1. Lineage (GTDB taxonomy): Bacteria > Patescibacteriota > Minisyncoccia > Moranbacterales > UBA1568 > JAAXTX01. The sequence goes on from JBAXOD010000018.1 coordinate 2,395, forward strand.
AGTTTACGGAGCGATATGGACGCGACACCGATGACCTTGTCCGCGCCGCCGTAGTAGATGATCAGCTTTCCCGATCGGACGATCGCCCCGCAGGGGAAGACCACGTTCGGAACCACGCCTTCCCGATCGTACGGTTCGATCGGTTCGAAAATCGGATGCCGCGAACGGCCGATGATTTTCTCCGGATGCGCGAGGTCGAGCAGGAACGCCCCGATGCGATAGGACCGGTCGTACGCGGAGACGCCGTGGTAGAGCACGAGCCATCCTTCCTTGGTGCGGATCGGGATGGAATTGATGCCGATTTTGGCGCTATCCCACATCCCGTGGCGCGGGAAGAGGAACGGGTTGTGCGTGAGCGTGGCATGCGGACCCGTAAAATCGAGGTCGTCGAGGAAATTGATATCGATGGACGGCTGTATCCGATGGAGTACGACGAATTTCCCATCGATCTTTTCCGGGAACAGACAGGCGTCCTTGTCATCGATACCCGGAGGAGAGACGAGCTTGGGGAACGAGAACCGGTCGAAGCGCTTCGCCAAAAAGTCCTTGACCGAAATCGAGGTGAGTGCGACGCGGGGCGGGCCTTCGGCGTCGACCGCGGTGTAGAACATGTGGTACGTGTCGTCGATACGCGTGATCCGGGGGTCCTCGATGCCGGAGTTTCCCGGGTTTTTCTTCTGTTCGAAGTCCGCACGCGGCACGTATACGGGTTCGGGGAGTCGCTTGGAGATACGGAATCCGTCGCGGCTCTCGGCATACCCGAAGACGGACGTGTCGTCGTCGGATGAGGCGCGGTAGAGGATACGCGTCTTGCCCCGTTCGAAGACCGCCGCGGGATTGAAGACCGCCTTGGATTCCCACGGATGGTCGGCGATCGGCGACATGACGGGATTGCCCGAAAAGCGTTCGAATGCGGGGTAGTGCTTCCGATCGGCGGTGAGTTCCGCGAGGATGCGGGACAGATCGCCTTTCGCGACGCAGGTCGTGGTGTCCGCGGCCCCATAGTAGAGGTATACCGATTTCCCCCTGATGACGGCGCCCGACGGGAACGCGATGTTCTTCACTTTCCCGTATTCCTCGTACTCTTCCTCTGGAATGAGGAGTGGCGCGTGGGAACGGCCCACGATCTTGCGCGGATCGTCGAGTGCGAGCAGGAACGCCTCGATTCCGAAAACGGGATGATCGGTCCCGTATTCCTGAATGTGGGAATAAAAGACGAGCCATCCTTCCTTGGTCTTGACGGGAGGGGAGCCGACCTCGACATGGTCATCCTCGTTTCGTTTCAGGGAAAGGAGATGAGACTCGAGTCCGTCGTACCATGTCGTCCATTTTCGCTCGTCCCAGAGCTCCTCCACGGAATCGAACGAGGCGATCGCGATCTTGGCGATACCCCGATCGGTATCGGCGGTCAGGAGCGCCCAGAGCTTTCCGTCGATACGCTCGGGAAAGAGCGTCATCGCCTTCGCGTTGAACGGGGTGACGAGATGTTTTTCCGCGACTTTCTTCAGTCCTTTCGAAATCGCGACGCCGACCTTGATATTGTCCGGCCCGAACGGGAAGCCGCCGAGCGCGGTGTAAAACGTGTAGTATTTTTCCTCGAATCTCGTGACACGCGGATCCTCGCATCCGTAGCGTTCCCAGGATTCTTGCGGGACGATGAACCGGGAATGGTTTTTGAAGTGTACCCCGTCCGGACTTTCGGCGCGCCCGATGGAGGATATCGAGACCCATGGCCCGTCGTCGTGAAGGAGGGCGAGGGACTGGGCCCGGTAGACGAGATACGTTTTTGATCCGGCACGGACCGCACAGCCGTTGAAGGCGCCTTCCGCCTCCCAGGGGAGATCGTTTTGCGGGACGAGGATGGGATTTTCGTACGATCGGTCGAACAGCGGCATAGGCGGAAATTTTTTTGTTTATGATTTCGCTAGGATATGACGACTTTCGTGAGCTTGGGCGGTTTCGCCTTGCGGATCGCGGAGACGAACCGTCTGATATCGGCGGTCGCCACGGCAAGCGTGCGGTCGGATGCGCCATAGTAGACGAAAAGCGTCCCATCCCTGACGACCGCACCGCAGACGTAGACGACGCCCTGTTTGTGTCCGCGGTTCTCGTAGTCCGCTTCCGGTTCGAGTATCGGGTCGGGGGAACGTGCGAGAACGGTCTCGGGATGCGTCAGGTCGAGCAGCATCGCTCCGACCTTGTAGCGGTCCGGGTCGCGTGAATCCATCGCGTGATACAGTACGAGCCATCCTTCGTCCGTCCGTATCGGCGGCGCGCCTACCCCACGGACGATATTGTCCCATCGGTCCGCGTCTTCCGGCTTCGGTCGGGGCGGGGTACTGTCGATGATCAGGTTCGGATCGTCGAGCGAGTCGAGATATTCGATGCTGATCGACGGGGAGATATTGTGCATGACCGCGAATTTCCCCCGGATCTTTTCCGGAAAGATGACCCAGTTCTTCTGTATCTGGTTCGGCCGCGATATGAGCCGCGGGACGCTCCAGTTCCAGTTCTTGCCGAAATCCTTGGTCGCGATCGACGTGAGTGCCACACCAGGCGGGCATGATCCGTTGAAGGCGACATAGGTCATGAAGACCCGGTCGCGGAGTCGGGTGAGACGCGGATCTTCGCAGCCGCCCCAGCCGCCGCCGGATACGTACGGGAACGTGAACTTCGGCGTGCCTTTTTTTCGGATATCGAACGGGTTGGACGGGACGAAGACCGGGTCCGCCGAGCGCGACGCGATATGGATGCCGTCTTCGGTCGACGCGTGCCCGAGTACGGAGATGCCGTCGTGTCCCTGGGCACGATACAGGAGATGGATGCGTTTTCCGAGCACGATCGCCGCGGCATTGAACGCCGAGAACGCTTCCCATGATTTTTCCTGACGCGGACACAGAATCGGGTTCATGACGTGTCGCGCGAGTCGGTGTGACACGGAAAAAGAAAGTTTTTGCGGCAACGGAGTCGGAAGTGGTTTTTTCTTTTTGGAGGCCGTCCGCTTCGCGGTCTTCAATAACGGTGGCAGCGAATAGATTTCCCACAAACGGGACATGGGGAAGGTTTCCATATCGCCATCCTCGTGCTGGAAATAGGTGTAATAATATTTCCCGATATTCGCGCCGCCGAGTACGGTCACCTTGGTATCGATCCACCCATGTGGCGCGGTCCAGAGCGGCGAGGGACTTCGCCAGAGGAGCGTTTCGGGCTGTTTCGCGTCGAACAGCGCGGCTCCGATCGTCAGGTTCCCGTCGCGGTTTTTCGCGGTGTATACGAGGACGATACCGCTTTTGGTCTTTTCGGCGGTGAGCGGCGTGAGCGAGGATGCGTCGAACCCGCGCGGTCGGGCTTCGAGTACCACGCCGCGATTTTTCCATTTCGCGAGTTTTTTGCTTGAGAGTGCGAGTGTGATGAATTTTCTTCCGCTCGGGGAGAAAGCGGCGACGGAATGCGCGATGTCGGAACCGGTATCGACGAGTACGGCCGGGTGACCGTGACCGGGCAGGGTCGAGATCTGTTTCCAGGTCGTACCGGCGGTGGAGCGGAGTATCTGCACCGAGTCGTCGTCCCGGTCGAAATAGGTGAGAAAGAATTTTCCTCCCAATCGACCGGCCCGGAACGACGTGGCGTTGCCGAACGGACGCCCCTTTTCGCCTATCTTGCCGAAATCGGTCGAAAGTCCCTTTGGGGAAAATTTCGTGCCGTTCTTGCTTGTCGAAATGATGAGACGCGTCGAATCGCTCGCCGCGTTGCGATGAAACAGCATGACGCCGTCACCGTCGCCGAACAGAAAATAACCGGAATGTCGTTTTGTTTCAGTCATGCACTTGGATCCAATATCTGTCCATAGTATATACCTAATGATCGGAAGTGAAAATGGTTTCGCGATTCATCTCATTCGATTTTTCGCAACGCCGTATCGTTGTGATTTGTTGTATTCCGTTGAGAGATGATGTTCGAAAAAATGTGTTCTATACGTTTTTTCTTTCCAGGAAAGAGGGTGTATGCTATCATGGCCTGCCGATCAAGAGTCTTGTCGGGACGGCAATGACAGAAAATAATATGCCCGTCTTTTCACTTTCATCGCCGTATCAGCCCGCAGGGGACCAGCCCAAAGCGATTGAGGGGTTGGTTTCGGGTCTGCAAGAGGGTATCGCGCGGCAGACGCTTCTCGGTGTGACCGGGTCCGGCAAGACCTTCACCGCGGCGAATGTCATACAGGCGTACGATAAGCCGACACTCGTCATCGCGCACAATAAGACTTTGGCGGCGCAGCTCGCGCAGGAATATCAGACGTTCTTCCCGGACAACGCGGTACACTATTTCGTCTCCTACTACGACTACTATCAGCCGGAGGCGTATCTGCCGATCACCGACACCTATATCGAGAAGGACGCGCAGATCAACGCGGAGATCGACCGCTTGCGCCACGCGTCCACGCAGTCGCTCCTCACGCGTCGCGACGTGATCATCGTCGCGTCGGTGTCCGCCATATACGGACTCGGTAGCCCCGAGGAATACATGAAGAACCACCTCGTGCTGACGGTCGGCGAGGCCTGCTCACGCCCGGAACTGCTGCGCAAGCTCATATCCATCTTCTTTACGCGGACGAACGCGGACCTCGAACCGGGGACGTTCCGCGCGCTCGGTAATCGGATCGAGATCATGCCGGTGTCCGAAAAGACCGTGTACATGGTAGAACTTTCCGGGAACGGTATTTCCGAAATCACGAAGATCGATCCGGTCACGCAGCGGATCCAAGGGTTACCGAAGTCGGTGTATTTTTTCCCGACGAAGCATTTCGTGGCCGACAAGAATGAACAGGAACGCGCGATCGGGAATATCCGTGCCGAACTCGCGGATCAGTTGAACTATTTCGAAAAGACGGGAAAACTCCTCGAGGCCGAACGGCTCAAGCGCCGGACGAACTATGACCTCGCGATGATGGCCGAGATCGGCTATTGCAACGGCATCGAGAATTATTCCAGGCAGCTCTCGTTCCGACCGGCCGGCGCCCCGCCCGAGACGCTCTTGGATTATTTTCCGCACCTTCCGGACGGGACGCCGGATTTCCTGACCGTGATCGACGAATCGCACGTGACATTGCCGCAGATCCGCGGCATGTATGCGGGTGACCAGGCTCGCAAGAAAAATCTCGTCGAATTCGGATTCCGGCTGCCGTCCGCGCTCGATAATCGGCCGCTCCGCTACGAGGAATTCGATCTGAGCGTGGGCGCGGTCGTGTATACGTCGGCGACGCCCGGCCTCTACGAACGTGAATCGAGCGGACGGATCGTCGAACAGGTCATCCGGCCGACGGGCCTCATCGATCCGGAGATTTCGGTGCGTCCCGTGCGTGAAAAAGGGACGTATCCCGGACAGATCGGCGACTTCATCCGCGAGACGGAACTCGAGGTCGGCCGTGGACCTGCCCGCAATGCTTCGCGGAATAAAGACAGAGACAAAAATAAGAAAGACGATGCTTCCGTTAATAATCTCGGACGAGACAAAGTTGGCTTGCATAGCGATGCAGGCGGGGGCAGGGTGCTCGCGACCACGCTGACAAAGAAGATGGCCGAGGATCTTTCGCAATATTTGAAGGAGAAGGGGATTCGGGCCGAGTATCTGCACAGCGACATCAAGACTATCGACCGCATCAAGATCCTGACGCAGTTCCGCAAGGGCGAATTCGACTGCCTCGTCGGGGTGAACCTCCTGCGCGAGGGACTCGACTTGCCCGAAGTCTCGTTTATCGGCATCCTCGATGCGGACAAGGAAGGATTCCTTCGGTCCGAGACCTCCTTGATTCAGATCATCGGTCGGGCCGCGCGCAACGTGGCGGGCCGAGTCACGCTTTATGCCGATAGGGTGACCGGATCGATGAAATACGCGATTGACGAGACGAACCGTCGTCGGGCGATACAGGTCGCCTATAACGAGAAATACGGCATCACGCCCGAGACGATCCTCAAGACCATCCACGATATCACCGAGGACCTCGAAAGCGAGCACGACAAGGCGGTCCGTTCGATCCTCGCGATCGACGAGGTCGGCTTCGACAAGGATCCGCGTAAGACCATCCGTCGCAAGGAAAAGGAGATGAAGGAAGCGGTGAAGATCCTCGACTTCGAGACCGCCGCCATCCTGCGCGACGAGATCCGGGCGCTCGAGGCGCGGGTGAAATAACCAATAGAAACGAAGTTGGCGGATGAATCGATATACTTCATTTGGCATGAATATCGAAGCAGGTGCGACAACGATTTCGATCACCGTTGTATTAAATAATACTTTGAAAGAGGCAAAAAAATATAAATGAGAGCGAATACTTGACTATTTTTGAAGAATATGCATAAATATAGGCATAGGGAGTAATATAGGCATAGGGAGTATATTAATAATCGCCGAATGACTCAGTCGTTTCGAGACTTAGGCATAATCAGGAGGGACTTCGATGTTTGAATTTGTTGGAATCGTCGCCGTCGTGTCCGTCGGTGTTAATGTGTACATATTAGTTGGAAGGCTTTTCGGACCGGCCTTCCGCAGTCTTGAATCCGCTTCACGCGGATATGACGAGATCGACTAAGGAGATCTCATCATGAACAATTTAAAAAAAATAGCCATCCTACTATATCGTCTTCACCGTAGGTATGGATGGAAACCATTCGTTCGCAACTTTAACGAATGGAAATATCAGACTTATTGATTTATGGGCATATTCTCACATATATGCCCATAATTTTTTTGCCGAAATTTATAGGCGTTTTAATCTTATTTGGGCACAATACAATATTTCGCGGATTGCCACGGCGTTGATTGCAGATTGTGTTAATTGATAGCGTCTTTTGGACAAAAAAACTTAATTTCTTGCATCTATCTTAGATATCATATTGAGAGCCATGCATGAGACAGTCCGTAACGGAGAACAAACAAAATCGGATGTTTCTTCTGATAAATACTGAGAAGTTAAAGGGATATTTAAAAGAGTGTGGATGTCACTTTATTGTAATTGATGAAAATTTCTATGATTTGCCTTTTATGGCGGTATGTAAACACACTCCAGATTGACAAGAGCAATCATAACAACGGGTGTAACTACTTGAATAATCAGCTGATTTTTCGTATTTCTCCAAGAAAAAGCCTTTTTCTGGTTTTAAATGGGGATTTCATAAAAACTGCCACCTAAAAATGGCGGTTCTTTTTTGTTTGAGCGGAAAAGTGGCATAATTATTCGATTTCATAAAATTTGCCACCAAAAAATGGCGGTTCTTTTTTGTTTGAGCGGAAAAGTGGCATAATTATTCGATTTCATAAAATTTGCCACCAAATCTATGCGGATATCACGCCGTTGTCCGTCCTGCGGACATCCTCATTCCTGGGTCGTGAGACGGGATCATCGGAAGTGTAGAAAGTGTCGGAAGGAGTGGCCTCCGAAGACGCGATATCCGGTTCCAGGATTCCGTTCGGACATAAGACAATGGAGTCGAATCATCTCCGCATTTCTCTCGGAACGGTCCGTCGAAGCGGTCACGAAAGAATGTTCTCTTGCGAAAGATACCGCCTGGCGTCACGTACGTGTGATCAGACGTGTAGTGACTGAGGATGTCCCGGTGTCATTCTCCGGAACCTGCGAAGCGGACGCGACCTTTGTCGGAGGTGCGTTTTCAAACAAACATATCCATATCAGAAAACGGGGTTCGAAAAAAGGCCGGGGAACCCGGAAACAAGCCATATTCGGTGTCCTCTGCCGGGAGATGAATATGGTCAGGGTCCTGCTCGACTCAAAGGAGGAGAGGAAAGTCGTCATACCGATCATCAAGGACCTAGTCACGAAAGGAAGTACGGTATTCACGGACGGACTGGTTGGGTATCGGATACTTCCGAGATACGGATACCGTCATGAGTGGGTCGATCGCATGGCAGGAGAATATGTTCGCGGGGAAGTCCATACTCAGGGACTCGTCGGGTTCTGGGGTCAGTTGAAAAACCGACTTGCGATGCGGGGAGGGGTACGGAAGAAATATCTTCCGTACTTCATCGGAGAACAGGTCTGGCGATACAACTTCCGAAACCGTTCACGTGAGAAACAAATCGAAAGGATACTCGAAATTCTCAAGCAGTTTGGTGGCAAAAGTAAGGAAATCCCCTTGAAATAGCGATAATATTCGATAAAATTGCTTATTATGCAGTGAAATGACTTGACTTTTTTTATTTATATGCCATCATGATGGTAATAGAAAATTCAGTAATTTAAAAACCAAGGAGAGTTATGGATATGGTGGCAGATGGTCGGGTGAAAAAGGGCTGCTTTATTCCGTTCAAGGAGCATGCGTTCTCGTTGAAAGTGAATGGATATGCCACACTTTCTCGGTTATTCCATTTTCTGATACGCCTTTTTGATTGGAGGCGGCGCGTGAATGAACGGCAGGGTAGAGCGATAATCGATGTAGCGTTCATTTCAAATTTCCGTGAAGAGAACGGTGACGTGCTCTATGCCGGATATGGTGGAAAATACCGTAAGTATCTTCCGGCTGTATCACAGTGGACGCGGATATATTTTCGGAACATGTCTACCATGCTGTTCGTGGTCGGTTCAACTGCCAAGGAAGTTCTTGGTGGCGCACATGGAAAGCAGCGTGCGAGGAATCAATTCTTGTCCGCTGTTGAAGAATCCATACAGGATGGGGCAAGAGTCGTTCTTTTTGCTTCGGCATTGAAACGGCTGTGGAGCGAACAGACATTCCGGAAGGAAGTATTTCCAAAATACGGTGATAGGATTCTATTCACCATAGGAGATAACCTCACCTCTATCATACTGTGTAAGGAGATAGAGCGGGTCATACGGATGACTGGTTTGAAAAGACCCCGTGTGCTCGTCATTGGACCGTCCGGATTTCTTGGCGGCGAGGCGACGACATATTTGCTCTCGAACGGATATGAAACACTTGGACTCGCGGCAAGTAATGAACGGGTTACGGCGACCGCGGAGCGGTTCGGCATTCGCATCCATACGGATTTCAGGGAGGTCGGAATGGTTGATCTTGTTGTCGCGGCGAGTCATTTCGATTCTGTTCGGCTTACTTCGGAAAATATCGATCTGATTCGTAGACCTGAAAAAAAACTAGTGGTCATCGATCCAAGTGAGCCGTATAATCTCGATAAGGAGACTTATAGGGTATGTCGCAAGAAGGTTATACGGGTTGATGTCAATGCGTATTCGTCCGAATTGAGATTCGTACTTGGTTGGATAGCGAGTCGGAATCTACGTCTGACTCCAGGGAGTCTGTGGGCCTGTTTCTGCGAAGCGATCATACTGAGAGCCGAGATGGAATCTGACACAGACGTTTCCGAGACGGATTGGATGAGTGTGAACAAAAAGGCGAAGGCGATCCTCCTGAAATACTATGACAAGTATTTTGGACTAGCACCGACACCGCTTTGTTTCGGAAAACCGATATCGGATTTCAACGTTTGAGGTTCGAGTATTGTTTACAGCCTGAGAATATATATTCTCAGGTTTTTTTGACTTCGTGGCCGAGAAAATATACAGTAGGTGTATAATATGGCTTCAATGAATTTTTTCACCCCAACCCTCTCCACCCTGTTCCCTCTGTTAAGCGCCGTATTCGTGACCGGCCTCGGTATTTTCGTCGTCTCAAAGGATCCCCGGAATCCACTGAACAGATTGTTCGGTCTGGTGAGTATTGTCTGCGTGATGTGGCTTTTTGGGACGTTCATGATGTTCGTCAGCGCCCAGGCGGGGAATGACGAACGGATCATGTTCTGGGATCGGTTCATATACCTCGCGGTCGTGTTCGTGCCCGCGGTGGAATATCATTTCAGTCTCGTCCTTTCAAAGCGAAAACCGAACCGTACCTTGTACACGGCGTATCTCGTTTCGATCATTTTTCTTTTTCTGAGCCAGTCGGAATTGTTCCTGTCCGGACTGTTCCGCTATCAGTGGGGCGTTCACGCGTTTGCGGGTTCCCTGCATGATCTTTTTTTGATCCTCTTCTTTTCGTATATCTTCGTTTTTTTCAGGGCATTGTTCAAATATTATAAGACGGTGGACGACAAGGATGAGAAAGTCAGGATTATCTTGGCGATGATAGCGTTCGGTATTCTTGATATCGTTGGCGGACTCGGGTTTTTGCCGGCGTACGGTATAGGGATATTCCCGATTTCACTCATAGCCCCTATCGCATTCGTGCTGATCATCGGGTATTCGATTATCCGGTACGGATTTCTGAATATCGAGACCTTCACGGCGCAGTTCGCGGTTGTCGTGATGCTGATTCTCGTTGGGGCGCAAAGTTTTTTCCGTGATGCATCGAGACAGCTCGATATCGCCGTGTTCGCTTCCGTTTTGGGAATTGGATATTTCCTGATTCGGTCGGTGAACAGGGATATGCGACGAAAGGAGGAACTTCAGGAGATCTCGGATTCGCTTGCGAAAGCGAACGCCAAACTCAAGGAGCTCGACAATACGAAGACGGAATTCATTTCGATCGCGTCGCATCAGTTGCGGACACCTTTGACCGCCATCAAGGGATACCTTTCGCTCCTCTTGGAAGGCTCATATGGAACGATGTCTCCGGAGATCACTGACGTGCTCGAGAAGCTCAATCTCGTGAACCGGAACCTGATACAGCTCGTGGAGGATCTGTTGAACGTGTCGCGGATCGACGCGGGCCGCATTCAGTATGCATATGAACAGACCGATCTGGTAGGTCTCGTCGCCGAAAAGGTGGACATGTTCATGCCGCTGGCGCGGGAAAAAGGGGTTTCGTTGTCCCTTCGTCTGCCCGAGACGGCGGTGCCCGAACTCATGCTCGATGCGGCGAAGATTCGCGAGTCCGTCTCGAACCTGATCGACAACTCGCTCAAGTATACGAAGGAAGGCACTGTCACGGTTTCCGTCGAGCTGGTGGATGATGCGGTGGTTCGTGTCTCGGTCGCCGATACCGGTATCGGATTTTCCCCGGAGGATGGACCGAAGCTGTTTGGGAAGTTCGTACGGACCAAAGAGACGTCCAAAGTGTTCGTTTCTGGGACGGGACTCGGTCTGTTCGTGGGAAAAAGCTTTGTCGAGGCGCATGGTGGCCATATGTGGGCGGAGTCTGCGGGCATTGGAAAAGGCGCGACGTTCTTTATCGAACTCCCAGTCGTGAATCCCAAGGCTTCTGTGGACAGCGAGAAGCCCCGCCTCATCGAGGAATAGGTGGGTATTCCGGAGGAAGAAAGGTGTCGGTAAATGCATATCGTCGTATCATTCCGATTTCGTTTTATGGGAGAAAAAGTCGTCGTCGAGGGAGCACTTCCGGGTCCGACGAGTATGGTGCTCGTCGGTGTCCATGGGAACGAAACGTGCGGCATATCGGCGCTGAAACATATCCTGCCCACCCTTTCTGTTGATCGGGGACGCGTGTTGTTCGGATATGGAAATCTGTCTGCGATTGATCGCAACGAACGACATACAGGATATGATCTCAACCGGATGTTTCGTGAGGATGCCGACCTCTCCTTGGAGGAACGAGGAAGTTATGAATACCGCCGATCCCGATACCTGATGACGTATCTTGATCAGTCAAGCGCCTTGCTCGACGTGCATGCGAGTTTTACGCCGGAAAGCGTACCTTTCGTGATTTGTGAGGAAAATGCCGAATCGATAGTGCAACGTCTCCCGACCGATATCGTCGTTTCCGGCTTTGACCGAATCCAGCCTGGTGGAGCGGATTACTATATGAATGCCCGTGGATCTATCGGTATATGTATCGAATGCGGATATATGGGGGATGAACGGTCCGTGCGAGTTGCCGAGGACGGAATCTTTGGCTTTCTTGGTGCAAGGGGGCATATCACGCATGTGGAAGAGAGACGGAAGCAGATCCGTTTGGAAGCATATTTCCTCTATCGGACCGAGTCGGATCGTTTCGTTTTGGATCATCCGTTCAAAGATTTCGAAAAAATCATAGCCGGACAACATATCGGCCGAGACGGTGATCGGGAGATTGCTTCCGAGGAGAACAGTTTTATTTTGTTCGCTCGCGAACGGAATACATCCGGTGCCGAAGGATTTATATTGTGTAGAGAAAAATAAATCCCGTATGATATGCATACGGGATTTTTCTGTTTAATGTAAGATTTTGCATTACATGAACAGTTTATTTAGGAATTTGAGATTTCTGGCAAGAACTACTCTGCCATCGGGATATTTGGCGATAATCTCATAACCAAGATGTTTGTACCAGAGATATGTAATTGACGGCTCTGGTTCGAATCTTGTTCGGACGATGCCAATATCCAATCCTCGCGCAAGGAAATCCTTTAAGCGTCGAATGAACATTTCTTTTGCAATTCCTTGACCGCGATATCTTGACAACACTCCTATTTCATCCTGATAAGCAATGGGACCAAGCATTCCGAATTTGTGAGACATGACATTTTGCAATTCTATTTCCAACTTCTTTTCCAAATGATTGATGTCGGTCTCATATCCCCAACAAAAGCCGATGACTTTCGAATTATTGGCAATCCAGCAAGACGAGTCAGATGTCAATTCGAGTTTTATGTCGGAAATAACTTTTTGCTGTGGCCAAAATTCCTCCACTTGATTGCCGCAATGTTTATAATTGGAAGATCTGAGCTGTTTCCATTCCGATATTCCCCAGTATTTGCTGCATGTCGGGCATCTGAGCCATTCATTCCAAGGTGGGTCTGCAAATACAGAACGATAGCAATTTGCGATTTTTTTCATGAGCAATTCTCCATTTTCTTGAGAAGGAGAATATCGATTAAACGATATGTTATTCATTTGGCCACCTCGTTTTCATTAGTTATAATTATTTAATTTAATTTCAAAGCGGTCTAAATTGGCGTAATTTACTAATTGTAAATGAATAGTGATGCTCTGTGAGAGCCTGTAACTGAAGTAAGGCTACAAACATCAGCACTGAAAATATCCCATCTTAATACTGAAATATCTGTTTTAGGTAAATCAAATTTACTAAGATCATAATCCAAGATAGTGGTAATACTTCAATTTCTTAGTCCCATGAAAGGATTTTGGATCATAAGACTTGCACTTGCTAATACGCATACTTGTGCGTATGCGGAGACTGTATTGTATTATCGAATAGTTGTCAAATTGTTGAACGAATTTGAAAGATTTGACAAAAATATATGAATGTTGTTACTATCAAGGGCCTGAAGTAATTCGGCATGTAGATTCTTTAAAAATAAATCATACATAAAATTAGGGAGGATGTCAATTATGGAAAGAATAACACCAAGAAAGCCGAGTGGTTTTATTGAGCTGCTTCCAGCGGATCAAATTGTTTTTAATTTGATGCTTTCGAAAATTCGCTCCGCATATGAATTGTTTGGGTTTGCTCCGATAGAAACTCCGGCAATCGAATTCACAGAAATATTGCTCGCGAAAGGTGGTGGGGAAACTGATAAACAGATTTATCGTTTTACTAAAGGTGAAAACGATCTTTCATTGCATTTTGACCTTACTGTGCCATTGGCAAGATATGTAGCAGAACATTATAGTGAGTTAAATTTCCCATTTCGCCGATATCAGATACAAAAGGTGTGGCGTGCCGAGAGGGCACAGAAGGGGCGTTTCAAGGAATTCTATCAATGTGACATTGATGTGATAGGTGCCGAAAGTATAATTGTAGATGCTGAGATACCGAGTGTAATTTATTCTGTTTTTAAATCACTGGGATTTGATTCGTTTACGATACGGTTGAATAACCGAAAAATACTTAAGGGATTTCTTGAAAGCCTTGGCCTGGAATCACAAGCTACAGAAGTGTTGCGTGCGATTGATAAAGTAGAAAAAATTGGCACTTCCGCAGTACAGGATGAATTGGAGGGTTTTGGAATTGCTCGATTTGATTCGGAGAAAATTCTTCAATTTGTAAATGTCAAGGGTACGAGAGTCGAGATAATTCAAAAGTTACGAAATCTCGGTATTCGAGGAAAGCTGTTTCTTATCGGAGTTGAAGAATTAGAAATGGTAGGAGAGTATATTTCCCAGTTTGGCGTTCCTGAAGAGTATTTTAGATTCGATCTTACTATTGCCAGAGGATTGGATTATTATACTGGAACGGTTTATGAGACTGTTCTAAATGATAATTCAAATATTGGCAGTGTGTGCTCTGGGGGGCGCTATGACGATCTTATCGGATATTATTCAGACAGACAACTGTCAGGGGTCGGGATTTCCATTGGATTGACTCGGTTGTTTTTTCAATTGAAGGAGATGGGCTTGATTCAGACTTTAGCTTCTACTCCATCGAAAGTCCTAGTAACCCAAATGGATGGGAAATTACTGGAAGATTGTCTCGGTGTGGCAAGTCATCTAAGACAGAATGGAATTGAGACAGAAATATATTCGCGTGAGGAAAAACTTGCGAAACAGTATAAGTATGCGGATAAAGCAGGCATTCCGTATGTTGTAACGATTGGTATTTTAGAAAAAGAAGAGGGTAGAGTCAGTCTGAAAGACATGAAGACAGGAGAACAAAAGAAGTTTACTTTGAGTGAAATGGTAAGTTACATCAACCAGCATCAAAAAAAGGAGATTCATCATGAGTAATCTTGGCAGTAAAAAAGGAAAAAATTACATATTGACGCACGATATTGGTGATAAAATCAGTTCGTTCAACAAATATGGAATTCATGCTCCAGTAGCCAGTGACCCTATCTTCAGTGACTTTCAAGAAGAATTGAAAGTGCGGCTTGAGCGCGTAACCGGCTATTCTGTATTGCCAGTATCGATGAGAAAAATGACTGAAGACGTTATCGACGCAGCATTCGAAAGAAAAAGAGTCCAGAAGAATGCTGTTGTGATTAGTTCTTGTCCTGAAATCGCAAAATCGGAATCAGGTTGGATTGAAGAGGGGCATGTGATAAATGTGAACCGACTTATAGACGGGGTTGGGAATTTTATCGGAATCGGATCAAGGCCAGGCTATCCGCCAATAGAGAGTCAAATGGAAAGAATAAGAAGTGCTGCAATTAGTTCTTCTTTTACTCACCCGTTGATTTTGGTAGAAGATGGCATCTTTAGTGGTTCGACCCTTCTCTTTCTGCTTCAAAGCGTACGAGATGCAGGATTGAAGATTGACGCAATCGTTGTTGGCTTCGCGTTTTCTCGCGGATTGGCGGCAGTGAAGAGACAATTCGACGGTGACATTATTGTGATAAACGAAATACCCGATTTAGTTGATTGGATGCCAGACCATGATTTCGTGCCATTTTCCCCAAGTTGTGGAAGGGTTATAGGTGTTTCAATCAATGGATCTTCACACCCATTTTATTCCGAGGAGGGTTGCTCGTATTCTGCGCCTTATCTTTTACCGTTTGCTCCGATTGAAAAATGGGCGAGTATTCCTTTTGGAAAATCCTCTGATTTTTCGCTGTTTTGCGCCACATGGTCATTGCATCTTTTTCAGAAGATTGAGGACATGAACAAGAAAAAAATGCTGATTGGGGATTTGATTGTAATTAAGCCTCAAATTTCCATTCCATTATCAGTAGGACAAAGAAGATTACCCTCGCTTTCGACACGAATAATAGATTTTTTGTCTGATTTGTGTCATGAGTTGGTGTAAGAGACATTCTTATCAGTCCTCCATTTGAAAAAATGGAGGACTTTTTGTATGTAAAAGATTTAGGAATTGACAGTTGATGACGTATAATATTAATTAATACTGTTGATAAATCAAGATAGAAAAAGTATGAATCGAAAATTTCAGATAGGCGTCATGGGATCGGCGGCGGATCTCAAATATGGCAAGGAAGTCGAGGCGATCGCGGAAGCGGTCGGACGGCTGGTGGCCGAATCGGGAAATATCCTCGTCTACGGGGCGGAGAAGGATTATGATTCGCTTTCGACGGCCGCGGCGCGCGGCGCGAAACATTCGGGCGGTCTGACGGTCGGGGTGACATACGGGACCGGCAAGGATATCTGGGACAAGGAAGGGACGACCGACATCATCATTTCGAGCGGACTTGAACGGGGCGGTGGACGGGAGTTCGTCTTGGTCAATAGTTGTGACGGGGTTATCGCGATTTCAGGCGGTTCGGGAACGATGAATGAGATGCTGGTCGCGTATCAGCTCGGTATACCGGTCGTCGTCGTGACGGGAACGGGAGGATGGGCGGACGAGATGGCCGGTCGGTATTTCGACGCGCGCGAACGCATGAAAGCGGTTCCGGCGAAATCGGCCGAAGAGGCGGTATCGACGATACTCGGACTCATCCGAAAGGATTCTGCGGACACATATGTGTAACGAATAGTGAATACGCCAAGAATTGAATCTCTTTTAGGGTTAATTCCTCGCGGCTTGCCGCGGATATGTCTCACGGAGTGGGACTGGATCCCGGATCAAGTCCGGGATGACAAGTCGGGGGATACCTCGCGGCTTGCCGTGGGGTAGTTGATTAATCTATAAACCCCCAGCGGAGCTGGGGTGTACGTTTGAAGGCGACGCCGTACATCGGGACCGTCTGAAAAGACGGTTTCGATGATTTCATAAATATCTCTACCATTTCTCCGTATGTCTCCGCGAGTCCGCCAGCTGTCGGATGTCCTCGAAAACAGTGGCGGTCCAGCATGGAACAATCTGGATTGCCACGGTATGAATATGAAACTATATTCATACCTCGCAAAGACAGAATAGGATTACACCAACAATGAAAGAGAACTGTTCTGCCGGCGTAGCCGGTAAGTACAAAGCCACCGGACCTCAGTCCGGTGGTCGGTTACTCGGATATTTCCTCTTCAGGTGTATTTCCCTTGATTTCAGGCGGGAATTCGGGTACACTGTGATTATCTTCGGAGGTACTCCATTTAACCGTACCGATATGGCGAAAATACTGTTTGTCGAGGATGACCCGTTTATCGCTGAGATTTACAAGAAGAAATTCGAGACGTCCGGACTGGATGCTCTCAATGTGGGTACCGGAAAAGCGGTACTGCATGCCGTGAAGGAAGACGCGTACGATATGATCCTGCTCGATCTGGTCATACCGGAAATGAGCGGCAAGGAGGTACTCAAGGAACTTCGGACGAATCCGGAATATGATAAGAACCTGAAGATCGTCGTTTTTAGCAATCTGAGCAGCGCGGAAGATCGGGACGAGTGTCTCAAACTCGGGTCGAACGGGTTCATCTCGAAAACCGAGTTCACCCCATCGGAAGTCGTGGAGGAAATCCAGCGTTTCCTGCGGCAATTCAATGAGCAGGAGCGAAACGGATCCGATGCCGGTGGGACTGGATCGGAAAGCGGGCTGGGTGCCGCTTCAAGAAAAAAGCAGATCCTGTTCCTGGAGGACGAAGAGGTTTTCGTCGAGATGTTCGGGAAACGGCTTCGTGACGAGGGATATGACGTGACGACCAAAAGCGAGGGTGCGGCAGGATTGGAAGCGGCACTTGCCGGTGGATACGACATGCTGATTACGGACGTCATGATGCCGGGAGTGGGCGGGAGCGAGATCGTCGTCCGACTCCGACAGACGGAGGAGGGGAAGACTGTTCCGATAATCGTCTTGTCCGCATCGATCGAGGAAAGTGATTTGCTGGATATTGGTGAGGGGCACCCTATCGATCGGCGATTTCTCAAGACCCGGATCACGCCGAGCGAACTCGTATACGCCGTGAACGAAGTGTTCAAGGAGCGGTCTGTCCGGGATAAATAGGGTTGAATGATACATGATATGCAACGGATACTGATAGCGGATACTCCCGCCCATTCCGGTGAGGAGGTCATGATACGTGGATGGGTGGATATACGGCGCGACCATGGGAAGTTGGTCTTTTTGGATGTGCGCGATCGGAGCGGCAAAGTCCAACTCGTCTTGTTGCCCGGATCGGACGCGATCGTATCGGTCGCGGATGTCCGGAGCGAATTTCTGGTGGAGATCGTGGGGCTTGTCAAGGATCGTCCTGAGAAGATGCGCAATTCCGAGCTTCCGACCGGAGGTATCGAGATAGAGGCAAAAACGCTCCGCATCATCGGCAAGCCGGAAGTGGAACTCCCGATAGACGTTTCGCAGCAAGATCTCGGCATCAACCTCGATACCTTGCTCAACAACCGGACGATCGCGCTTCGCAACGTGAAGGTGCGTGCGATATTCGGGATTTATTCGGAAGTGCTCCGCGCGTACGACGAGGCGATGCGCTCCGGAGGATTCACCGAGATCAAGACGCCGAAAATCCTCGGCGCGGCGACCGAGGGCGGGGCTAACTTTTTCAAGATCAGGTACTTTGATCGTGACGCGTTCCTCGCACAGAGCCCGCAGTTTTACAAACAGGCGGGCATGAGCGCGTTCGAGCGCGTGTTCGAGATCGGCACCGTGTTCCGCGCCGAGCCGCATTTCACGACCCGGCACGTGAACGAGTTCACCGGTCTCGACGCGGAGATGGGATTCATCGACGGCATGGAAGATATCATGGCCGAGTTCGAACGGACGATGAAGCATATCTTCAAAACGGTAGGCGAATCGTGCGTCCAAGAACTGTCGCTCTACGGGGCGGCCGTACCGGACGACGTCGCGATCCCGCGCATCCGGCTTTCGGACGCGGAGGCGATACTCAAAAAAGAATACGGCAAGGAATTGGAGAACCACGACATCGACAGCGAAGGGGAACGATTGATCTGCGAATACGCGAAGAAGACGTTCGGTTCGGATCTCGTTTTCCTCACGCACTATCCCACGAATCTCCGACCGTTTTACAGTATGCCGAGCCCGGACGATCCGGTGACGACCGAGACCTTCGATCTTTTGTTCCGGGGAGTGGAAATAGCGTCGGGTGGCCAGCGTATTCATGAACCGGACATGTTGACGGACAATATCCGGAAATTCGGCCTCGACCCGACGGATTTCAAGGATTATATCGATATCTTCCGGTACGGGGCTCCGCCGCACGGCGGATGGGGACTCGGTTCGGAACGGATCGTGCAAAAGTTGCTGGATCTGGGCAGCATCAAGGAAGCGGTGCTGTATCCCCGGGACGTGAAGCGCCTCACGCCGTAACGATACTAGCTAGAAATTTGAATCCGTGGTATAAACCCTATCGGTATCCGTTCGTCATTACCCTATGGAAATCATCCGAAAAGCGTTATTGATACTGGTCATCGTCGTGGCGGTCTTCTTCGTCGGAGGTGTCGGCGGGGTCGTGATCCGGGATCGGCTTATTCCGTATCTGGTTTCGACGTACCCGGCGATCGCGCGGAGCGATTTCCTCCGAAATTTGCAGGGAAACGTGACAGTCGTCGAACGGACGCAACAGCTCGTGGTACGCGAGGACGATTCCGTGGATGCGATCGTCTCGCAACCGTCGACCGCGGTGGTCACCATCATCGTTTCCGGTGACGGGGATGAGGGGAAGAATCGGACCGGCGTGCTTCTGACCAATGACGGTCTCATCGTCACGTCCGGCAGTCTTCCGGCGGCGGTTGCCGGGAAGCAGCAGGTCATCCCTACCTACCATGCGCTCTTGCATGATGGGACGAGCCAGGAGGCGACGCTCGTCGGCGAAGACCCGTTGACGAATCTCGTTTTTTTCCGGATACAAGGCGACGCGTTCCCGGCGATCTCACTCGCGAATTCGGATGACTCCGTTCCGGGCAAGAAACTGGTCGCGATCGGCAACGCGTACGAGGAATACCAGAACCGATTCTCCATCGGCGTGCTCTCCAACCGCAACAAGCTGTTCAACCTGTCCGGCAAGACGGTCGCCTCGTCCGAGAAATGGGAAGGGGTATTCGAGGCCGATCTGGCGAACGCCGCGGCGTATATCGGCGGACCGGCGGTGAACTTCCG
>JBAXOD010000019.1:0-21169 GCA_037133435.1 Candidatus Moraniibacteriota bacterium
CCCCTTGAACCGGGGTCTTTTTCGTTGGCGCTTGACAGTGATATACCTAGTTTTTTTCAAACCATTTGATGAGCGGTCCGGGAAGTCCGCCGAGTGAGTGAACCGCGAAAGAGACGTCTTTGACAAGCACAGGACGTCCGATCTCGCGGTACGCGCGTCGCACCCTAGAGCCCATTCAAAATCTCAACGCATGTATAATGGGGAAAACTTTGGCTTGCCGGGAAAAATCTGAAAATTTCGGCTGCCCGTCCGCAACGATTGCGTAGCGATTCGGGCGGACAAACCCTTCAAGTCTCGTCGGGTTACGAATGCAGCCCTCGCTCAACTTTCAGAGTTTTCGCTCGAAATTTTCAGATTTTATCGCGGCATGAGATTTTGAACGGACTCTCGTCCTCAACGATCTCGCGCGAGGATAGCGATTGAATCTCCGGGAGATCGAGGGAAACATGATCGATGTCCATGTTTAAAAACCTGCGAGCCTCGTCGATCTTTCCGGGATTTCCCATTATCAGGGTTATCGGTTCCATGACGTTCACTTTCCTATCGTCTTTTGCAATGTCTCGACCGCCTTGTCCATCTGCGGATCGCGGCTTGCCTTGATATCGTCGATCGTGATGTTCACCTCCGTATCGGGCGAGATACCCTTCTCATTGATCTGATTGCCGTTCGGCGTGAGCCATCTGGCGATCGTCATCTTGACCGACATGTCCTTGCCGACCGGGATGAGTTCCTGGACGGATCCCTTGCCGTACGACTTCTTGCCGATAAGCGTGACATTCGTCCGATTCTCCCGAAGCGCCCCCGCGAGGATCTCGGACGCGCTCGCGCTCCCCTCGTCGATGAGCACTACGGTCGGTATTCCCGACAGTACGTCCCCACCGAGGGTCATTTCCGGTTGCCGGTCACCCTTCCCGTTCTCCTCGAACACCACGGTCTTGCCTTCGGGCAGCATCAGGCTCGCCATGGAGATGGCCGCATCAAGCAGTCCTCCCGGGTTGCTCCGCAGGTCGAGAATGATCGCCCTGGGCTTCTTCGCGAGCATATCGTTCACGGCGGTATGGAATTCGCGGTCCGTATCATCGCCGAACCGGCTCACCCGCAGCACGGCGATGCCGTCCTCACGGACATCAAGCTTCACGCTTTTCACGTTGATCACGTCGCGCACCACGGTCACGTCCTGCGCCTCATGACCGCCTTCGTGAAAAATACTGAGTTTCACCTCGGTCCCTTTCGGTCCCCGGATTTTTCCGACGGCTTCCTCGAGTCCGAGGTCGGTCGTCTTCTCGTCGTTTATCTTCAGGATCTTGTCGTTGGGGCGCAGTCCCGCGGCCGCGGCCGGAGCGCCGTCGAGCGGAGCGATGATCGTCAGGATTCCGTCACGCATACCCATCTCGGCGCCGATTCCCTCGAACTTCCCCGACATATCCTCATTGAACGATTTCTGTTCCTCGGGATCGAAGAACGTCGTATACGGGTCTCCGGTCGCGGCGAGCATTCCCTTGATGGCGCCATAAAAGAGCTTCTGCGCGTCGAGCTTCGACCGATCGACATATTTGTCCTTGAGTATGTCCCAGACCTTCCAAAAAAGCGTGAAGTCGATACTCCGGCCTCCGGAACTCGTATTCGTGAATACGGCCCCGTCAAGCGGAATGGTCGGCCCCGATGTGACAGGCACCGGTGCGATCGACCCTTGTGATACTCCGAACCGATACGAGACGAGCATCGCCGCGCACAGGAAAAATATCACGAGGATGCGGCTGACCATCCTCCGGTTCTTCCGTTCAAGCGATACGGTCTGCTGCACATACGCCGGTTCTTCCGGCGTTTCCAGTCCCTCGATTCGTTCTTCCATATGCGTGTTTATTCGTGTTTCGGAAGCGGCTTCCCGAAATATTTGAGAAAGTATTTTACCGCGCTCGTTATATGGTACCATGTCAGCCGGTTCAGCAGAAGCGAGCCGACGAATCCGCCGCGCGCGCTCCCTTTCCCGTGATAGTGATACACGGAAACGGTCGGCACATACACGACCTTCGATCCGTGTTCCCAGAACCGACGACACCAGTCCACATCCTCCATATACATGAAGAAGCGGGTATCCATTTTTCCCACCGCTTCCGCGGCACTTCGACGGACGAACATCGCGGACCCCATGATCCAATCCACGGACCGCGGCACCTCGCGGTCATAGTCCTTCATCAGGAACCAATCAAGGTGACGTCTGCCGAACGGGAGCGATCCGAGAAGCGTCCTTCTGAAGACGATAGTCCACGGCCGGTAGAAATGAAAGCACGAGACCTGGTCGCTCCCGTTGAAATTCACCTGTTTCGGACCCGCGATACCGATGGTAGGATCGGCTTCCATGAAGCGAAGCAGTGCGGGCACCGCCCCCTCGGTAAGGATGATGTCGTGATTGATCAAAAAAAAGAATTCGCCTTTCGCTTCCGCGAGTGATTTGTTCAAGAGGACGGGGAAACCGACATTGCGATCGTTGGGGAAAAATCGTACCTGCGGAAAATCCTCCATCACGAGCCTGGTCGCCTCCTCGGTCGCGCTGTCCGCGACGAGCACCTCGAAATCCGTGCCTCCCGCGTACGAAAAAACGGACTCGAGACACAGACGGAGCAGTTCCGGGTTCTTATAGCTGTTGATGGCGATGGAGAGGCGTGGTGAAGTCATGAGATATCTGACACTGATATCGATCGGGGATCGAGGAATCACGCACACCCGACCCGACCGGGGTCCGAGGCCGTATCACGACCCCAAGACTCCGATTTCGTCATGAAGACAGATTCCGACAAGCGACTCTTACGGAAGGTTCTTGAACAGGTCCTGGATCTGGTTGTAGTTGTCCCCGCGCGGCAAGAGGATATACCCAGCTTCCGGCGCGCTGTTTTCGGGATGATAGAGCAGTCCGGCCTCGTTGTCCTCGAGCACTTTCTGCGTAAGCTGCGCATCACCGATCTTCTGGTACAGATCGAACAGCCGCTTCAGTTCCCATCCTTCCATATCGGTCCGGGTGTTCTCGCCGAGACTCGACATGACACCGTTGATCTTCGAAAAATCGCCCAAAAATCCGAGTGACAGCGCCTTCGCCTTGATCAGCTTGATCACTTCCTGCTGACGCTTCGCGCGTTCGAAGTCACTCGATCCGTACCGTGCCCGCGCATAGCAGAGCGCATTCAAACCGTCGAGCTGGCTGTCTCCGGCGGGAAGCTGGAACGTGCCGCCGCACTCCTCGTCCTTGTTGTAGCAGAGCAGGTACTGTTTCGCGAGATACTTCGTGCCGTCCGGACGGACATGCCACTTGTTCTCGTACTGCGCGGGTACGGTCGGGACGGTATAGACGTACGGATCGCACACCTTCGGCTCATGGAACTGGATACCTTCCGTGAACGGCGCATCGAGGTGCACCGTGACACCGCCGAGCGTGTTCACGAGGTCCTCGAATCCCTTGAAATTGATCTCGACCGCATATTCTATCGGCTGCCCGGTGATTTCCGAGACGATTTTCTTCATGTATTCCATACCCTGCCCCTTCCCCTTCTCCTCGCCGAGGGCATGCACCGCGTTTATCTTCCGCTTCTCGGCCGTCCCTGGAACGGTCACATACAAATCGCGCGGAATCGAGACAAGCGACGCTTTCGGGGCGTCACCCTCGCCGGACGACGGATGGATCGAAAGCACCATGATCGTATCCGTAAGGAGTGCGCCCCCGTCCATTCCCGCTCCCCGCTCGCCGAGCAAAAGGATATTGATGCGTCCCTGATCCTCGCCCTTGAGTTTGTTCTCGGCACCGGGAAGCGATTTCATGACATTCGAAAAAAGATTCCCTTTTCCCGAAGAGATCTGACTCAGGACGGAATCGGCCTTCCAGTAAAAAAAGGCGCCGACCACGACCAACAAGGCCACGATCACGATGATCGCGATCCTGACTGTATGACTTTTCGTTCCGACCGGCTTGGGAAGACCGGCCTTCTTCCGGAAAGGATTTTGCATATATACCTCTGCTTCGCTAGTTAGTAAGTCAAACCGATTCGTACAAAACGACCAACACCCGGACGCTGTCGTTCCAGGAATACCGCTGTAATCGGTCCTTTCCGGCCCGAATATGCCTCAAACGCGCATTTTCGTCGGTAGAGAGAGTATACAACGCCTCGGCGCACTTGGCAACGTCTTTCGGATCGAATACCGTTATCCCGTTTTCCCCGACCTCACAAAACGGCGCGATATCGGACGTCGCGACCGGCGTTCCCATGGCGAACGCTTCGAGTATCGGTATGCCGAATCCCTCATAGAGCGACGGGAACACGAACACACGCGCGGCCTTGTACACGCTCGGCATATCCTCTTGCGGGACGTATCCGGGAAATATCACTGCGTCTTCGAGACCCTCTTCCGAAAGAGCCGTATCGATCGCCGTATCATACTGCCGGCCGCCTCGACCGCCGACGAGCACCAATTTGAGTTCCGGTACATCCTTCCGGACGCGGGCGAATGCGCGAACGAGGAGCGGGATATTCTTTCGCGGCTGCATCGTTCCGACCGAAAGCACATAGGAATCCGGCAGACCGTTTCGCGAGACGGCCCGCGACACGTCATTTTCGTTCGGCTCCACGAGAAACGACGGATCGACCGCATTCGGAATGACGGCGATCCGATCGGACGAAACCCCGTATCGCGAAATGATTTCGTCTTTGGTGAACCGTGACGGCGTGACGATCCGGTCCGATCGACGCATAGTCCGCGGAATCAGCAATGAAAGGAACAGCCGATCCGAGAAACCGATATATTCCGGATATGCCCGAAACGACACATCATGAATATGGGTCACAATCTTCGTCCGACGCGGCACGAACCACGGCAGGATATACTGCGTATGGAAGACGTCCATCTCCCTTCGAAGCAGGAACCGAGGAACGGACCACGCGTTCCAGGAAAACCGGTTTCGTGCGGGCAAGGAGACGATTTCCGCGTTTTCAGGCAGTGTGCCGCCCTTGGTGATCGCTTCCCTGATACGGGACAGGTCGTCCGAATCGCCCGTATCGGTCAACAGCACATACCGGTTTCTCCGGTCCGTCTCGAGTATGCCTCGGACCAGATTACGGAAAACCGCCTCGTCTCCCGTGCGGTTCCTTCCTATGAGACGGATATCGATGGCGACGGTTTTCATAGCGTTTCAGTATAATCGGATTCATGGAAGAGATACGAGCCGGCGATGCCCAAAAGCGCCCACACGAAGGCAAGCATGATGCCGGAATTGAACAGATCGGACACGATGACGCCCGCAAACGACACGAGCAGGAAAAACGGGAATGTCCCGCGCGACCGGAAAAAGTCACGCACCGCCCGGATGGCAAGCAACAGAAGGAAGCCGATGAGACCGACGAGGCCAATCGCTCCGCTGCCGAGCCAGACTTCCAAAAAGACGTCGCTCGCGTTCAGGCCGGCTCCCCGTTCATCGTGCCCGAGCGTATCGCCGACCGTCCCCCAACCGACCCCGAGCAGCGCGTGTGTCATTCCGAGCGCGATCGATTTTTGATAAATCTGCCTGCGGATGGAAACATTCGGATCGTTTCGATCGATGGTCGAAACGAAGCGGCCTGCGGCACGTTCCGTCTCGATCTCGTCAAGATCGATATGCCGGCACCCGTACACGGCGAGCTCGTCGACGGAGACGATATGTTCGGGCAATGCGGTCTCTTGTTCACACGACACGGTGATCGTCTGCAGTCCGGATCCGATACTCCCCGCCCGACCGGACAGGTCGAAGTCAGAAAGCGGAACGAGCTCGACGAGCGCGAAGGCGAACAGCGAACCGAAACCAAAAAGAATCATAAGCATACCCGCGACCCTGAACCGCCGCGTAAAAACGGCAAGGAGGGCGGCGGCGCACGCGACGATCGCCGCGCCGAGCCAGGCGCTTCGGCTCACGGTCAGGATGAGCGCAGTCACGATCATGACGAGACTGAGCGAAACGAATACGGCCCGTTTCATCCGAAACAGTTCCGGATATGACACGGTCCGTGACGCGATGAAATACCCGATCGCAGAGAACACGGACACGGCCGATATGAGAAACAGACCGAGCCAATCCGGCTCCGGGAAAAGTCCGTTCGGCCGACCCGGCATGATTTCGAAAAACCCGTTTCCGGAAAGGAACGCGACGTTCTGGACGACGGCGACGACCGACGTCAACAGAAGGGACGCGATCACGAACGGGAGTATCCTGCCGACATCTTCCGCCGTCCGCACGAAGATGCGAAAGAGCGCATAGAGCGCGAAGTACGAGAACAGGATGACGGACAAACGGAATGATCTTCCCGGGTCCGACGCGTTCACTATGGCAAAGAGCGATCCGACCGGGATGAGGAACAACAAAAAGTCACCGAAATTCGGTTTCGGAATTTCCGGTATCGCGCGCCGCGCGATGAAACGCATGCCGATGGCGACGAATATCGAAAGCACAAGCAGCTGATACGGCCGTATCCCGATATGAAGCGAGTCCGGTGCGAGATTCACGATCTCGATCGGCAGGACGGAAACGAGCAACAGGAACGCCCACCCGGGACGGTACGTCGCGGCGAGCGTCACGAGGACGAACAGGAACAGGAAATCCGACATGCCGAGCGGCAATATGTTGCCGTACCACAACACCGCAAGTGCGACGAGCATCGCCCCGCTGCCCAAAAGCAATGCCTTCCCGATCGCCGACATCCCGATCACCGGCAGGTATTTTCGCAAAACCATATGCAAAGAAAGTATTCGGAGCGGGCGCCTACGTGAGCGGGAACTGCCCGTTGTTCCCGGGAAGCGACGCCGGACCGGAACCCAGAATGTCATCCGACGCGGAAACGGTCGTCGGTGCGACCAACGTTTTCGGCACAACTCCGTCGAGCAGCGCCTGGGCGAACGCGGTCCACGAGAAATCCTTCATGCGTTCCGTCCCCCGTTCGGAAAGTTTGGCGCGAAGTTCCGGATCGTCGATCATCCGAGCGAGTCCTTCCGCGATCGAGGCGACATTCAAAGGATCGACGAGCAGCGCGGCGTCCCTTGTCACTTCCGGCACCGCTCCGGCATTCTGACCAGCGAGCACCGGCGCCCCCATCGCGAACGCTTCGAGAATCGGTATGCCGAACCCCTCGTAGATCGACGGAAACGCGAACAGGAGTGAATTCTGATAGAGCGCCGGCAGGTCCTCGTCGGGAACGAAGCCGAGCAGCATCACGTGCTCGGTCAGCTTCAAGCGGTCGATGATACGGATGACGTCCGTCGCGAGCCGGTTGCGCTTCACGTACACCTTTCCGGAAATGACGAGCGGGGGGACGTCGCGGCCATTCGCGATCAGTGTGGCGTACGCCTCGAGCAAGCGCTCGGTGTTCTTGCGGATCTCGAGTCCGCCGCCGTGATAGATATATCCGCGTTCGAGTCCGTATTTCCGGATGACGTCCGCGGAAATTTCCGGATCGATCGCCGTCCGGAATATCGGGGCGCAATCGGGATACGCGACCGTGATCCGCTCATCTTGCACGCCGAGATTGAGTTCGAGGTCGCGCTTCGTCGTCGACGAGACCGCTATGATATTCTCCGCCGAAGAGATAGCGCGGGCTATGGCGCGGGCGTGCCACCGGTGCGTGAACTTGCCGCGGTACGCCGGAAACAGAAGCGGTACGATATCGTGCACCACCATCAGGTGCCGCAAGATGGAACGTTTCGGGAATACCGTCGCCGACTGCGAAAGACTCAGGAACGCGTCACATCCGTCTTCGGTCGCCTTCTGGGCGAGCATCCGTTCCCACATGATCCGCCTCGGGACGTCGTCGCGTGTCCATTTGGGCAGGAAGATATGTTTCTCGAAATTCGCCGGAAGAAACGACTTGTCGACGTACTCGTCCACATAGAGTATGAACTTGTGCTGTCGCGCGTCCTCGAGACCCGACAACACCCGGAGCGATTGTTCCGTTACGGCCCCGATTCCGGTCCCGGGCTTCCGTAAGAATGAAGCGTCTATTCCTATGATCATGCCTCCAGTATACCCTTATTGGGAAAAAATAGAAGCCTTGCATCGATAAAATGGCTTATAATAAAGGTTTTCCAAGGTCGGCTTGAACCGATAAATATCCGCTCCTTCTGTATATCGATAACGTCAATATCCTGAAAATTCGGATGAGAAGTTAAAACGTATAAAAAAATTCGGACCGAAGCACTTGAGGCCTGGTCCGATTTCATGGTGCGAAAATATTCGCTTTTTGCGATTACTTGAAGAGACCTGCCCGGAACATCGCTTTGATGACACCGAGATATTTCAACGTTCCTTGCATGTGTGGCATAAGCTCATCCCATGACCTGCATGGTCTCCAATCGCCGTACGGCGGCACGGGCAACGTATGACCATATACTCCTCCACCGGCGATAGCCAACATCATGAGAATAATGCCGGGAGTACCGGGTCCTGGTCGTGCCGGGTCTTTCGCAAAGTTTTCAAAATTTTTGTCAAAGATGCGGTAATTTTTAATGGCTTTCGCGAAAAGATCCGCTGTCGCAGCAAGGAGTCCGGGACTTTGAATATTGCACGGCTCTCCCTTTGAAGAAATGCCGGAAAATTTCGCTGCCTCATAGAATTGAAGCGCCCCCATTCCTTGCAGTTCAAAATCATCGTTCGTCAGGCCGCCATAGTACGTCGAACCGACGACGATCATTTTTTCACGAGCGTCAAAAAATTCAACCGATCTCAACAGATGAGGAAACTCATGAGGATCATGCGGCGCTTTGGCACAGAGATCGCAAAGGATAATGACAGAATCATGATATTCCGATTCAGTCAGGGCGCTAAGCGCATACTCGAGACCAATGACGAATGCGGGGCCACGGAACTTTCGTGGATTCGATCGAAACAGTTTCACTTCACCCGGAAACGTTTCCAATGCTCCCTTTAACACCCCATATGTGTCGTCATCCGAGGCATCGTCGGTAAGACACAGTATCACCTCATAGCCCATGTCGGCCAGTCTGCCTGATACTTCTGTAGCAAGACGGTTTATGGCGATTCGGGCCTCGTTCTGATAGTTTCTCAACGAGGATGCGATAATTAACTTTCTTGTAGACATTGGTACTGTCTCCCGTTTAATGTTCACGTAAATACGGCTTCAATTTAATGTGCAATGATACCGTAATTAATATTCAAACTTCTGTCAATAGTTTCGTTATTATTTCATATAGCTTTACAATTTATCATTTATAGGCTATATATTAATATTCTTTTAAATATAGATTTTACCAACCACCAATAACACTGAGGAGATAACAAATGAAATCTGAATTGCGCATATACGGCGTGATGGTAAGCCCGTTCAGGGAGATATTAAAAACCGTCTTCCAAGAAAAATATGGCTCGGAGTCGATTAAAACGATCATTGAATCGAAAGAACAGCTGATTCCGATCGGATTCGCCGATCTGAACAGTTTAGAATCAGCCGCTCCAGGAATGATGCGGTTTGCCGAAACGGTCACCGAAGGAGCAAGGGAACTGCATCGACAATTCGGGAGTAGCAGTATCCACTGCGTTTCCGTCGCGTCTCGAATATATATATCCGGCACACGCAAAGATTTCCTTTATGCCGATATGGGAGACAGGAAACTCGCTGCAACGCTCAATACGATTCTCGATAAATCGGAATATGAAATCGATGAAAAGAAAATAGTTCAGCTGATCGATTCACTTGTCGGTTCAAAATGTCTGCTTCTTGAAGTCTACGCCTTCGTATCGCCACAAACGAAAACTATATTGACTACGGTGATGTCAGCCTACGCTACCTTCAAGAATCAATATTCGACGGCAGAATTCTTCGCAAGCGAATCCCGCGATCCCGTCGGATATTTCCTCAAACCGCTGAAATCGGACGATCTGCAAAATCAGGATCATGCTTTCAAAAACATGCTACAGGCATGCTTGTGAGCCCGAAAGTTCAGAGCCAAAAAATGCCATATCAACAAAAAGGTATGGCATTTTGATTTTTTAGTTCCGTTCATCGAGACAAACCGCAACGCTTTTTACAGTGCCGTGACGAGCACCGCGCCGGCGACCATGAGCATGGTGCCGACAAGCTTCTTCAGGATATCGCGGTGTTCCTTGAAGTAAAAGATGCCGATAAGGAACGAGAAGAGCGGTGCCGTCCGCTTCATGGCCATGACGGTCGAGACCGAGGTCATGGTCATCGCCGTGTTGATACTGCCGTTTTCGAGAAACGTGAGCAGTCCCATGACGATGATGGCGATCAGGAGTTTCCGTTTCGTGGAATCGACGAAAACCGAGACCAGCTTGTCCGTCCTCCGGACAGCGAACGTCATGATGAGAAAGCCCGTACCGATAAGTGTGTGGACGAGAAACGAAGCGAACAAGGGCGAGCTCTCCTGGACGGTGACTTTGGTCGCGGTCGGTGTGAAGGTGAAGCAAGCTGCCGTAATAAGAAAAAACAGAAGTCCTTTGCGGTTATTGCGATGGCGCTCCAACTCGCCCTCGGTCATATCCTCTTTCTTTTTTCGTTGGTACGTCATGACGACCGAACCGATCGCGATAAGCGCGATTCCGAAAAGAGACGCGATACTGGGAATCTCCCCGAGAAAGAATATAGGCGGGATGACCATCGTCAGACTGGTCAATGCGATGAACGGCGCAAGAAAGGCGAACTCAGCGAGATCGAGCGCCTTATAGCCGTACCAGGAAGCCACGATATTGAGACCGACATACCAGAACATCCCCTCCCAGAAACGAAGCGACAAATCCGGATACCACGGCTGTCCCGTCTGCAAAAACATGATGACGAAAAACGTCAGTCCGGCGACAAAAAAAGAAACCGTACCGATGATCGTGTTCATCCCCGGAGCTTGGAGGGACTTTTTCTTGATGGCCGATTCGAACGATTGGGAGAAAGCGGCAAGCAGTGCGAGCGGTATCCACATATGGCATCGCGGTTATTTCGAAAGGACGTCCATATACCGCTTGACGATGCCGTCCCAGGAAAAGTGTTCGACGGTATAGACCCGCGCCTTCTCTCCGAACGCCGTGAGGTCGAACCCGTCCGCAAAAACGGACTGAACCTTTTTTGCCCACGCTTCCGCGTCGCCTTGCGCCACCATGAATCCGTTCTCGCCGTCATGGATCGCGTCCTTGAGTCCCTGGAAGTCGGAGCAGATGACCGTACGGGCACAAGCCGCGGCCTCGATCGCATTGATTCCGAATCCTTCCATGGACCCGGGCACGTCGATATTGGGCGAGACGTACGCGTCCGCCGTATTGTAGAGGATTTTCATGTCGTTCCACGGCCGATTGGTCAGCAGCCGCACGCGGTCGGAAAGACCGTGACGGATAATCGCCTGTTCGGCGTCGGTATACGCGTCGCGGTCACCCACCGTGTTGGTATTCCGACCACCGGCGGCGACGAGCACGTATTCCGAGGGCAATAGCGGCATGACGTGGTCGATAAACCATGGCACGCCCTTGTGCGGGACGAATCGGCCTACGCGCAAAATGACTTTCTTGTTTGCAAGTTCCATTCCGAGAAGTGTTTCCAGCTCCTCGCGTGTGTGCGACTCGTGGATCTCGTCGGGATAGAGCCCGTTCGGGATAAACGTGCAACGATCACGATCCACTCCGACCTTGACCGCCTCGTCGATCGTGTGACGACCGACCATGATCAGCCGGTCGAGCGTACGCAAGGACGGAATATTGATCGAACGGTAGATGCGACCCATGAGGGATTTTTTCTGACAGAACGTCACGTCCAGTCCGTGAATGACCGAGAAGACCTTTTTCTTCCGATACAGGAACTTGGCCACCGCTCCCAGCGGGGCCTGCACACCGTCTCCAAAGAGGAGCACGTCGTGACGAGGCAGTTCAAAAAGGATCCGAAGCATCGCGTACGGCAAAAAAAAGGGGAGGAATTTCTTCCCGCGTGTATTGGCGAGGACCGTCACCTCGGCGACTCGGCCGAGCGACTGTGCGAGTTCGAAATTCTGCCGCTCGATACCGCCCATGACCGGCGGATACGCTCGCGAAACGAAGAGAATCTTCATAGGAATTGATCACTGGCACGCTTCCGATCCTAGCGCTCGATATCCTGCTTACGGAGTCGGTAGAGGATCTCCTCGCTCAAGGCGCGGTTGGACTTGATCATGTCCGCGATGAATCCGAAGACCAGGAACTGGATGCCGACGAGGAAGAACGCGAGTGTGCTCAGCGGATAACGCCCGTGCAGGAAGACGACCCATATCGCGGCGGCGGCCATGAAGATAAAACCCGGAACGGAGAAGAACTTCATCGGTTGGATATCACGGAACGCGCGCACGATGATGCGGGCGCTCGATGACACGTACGTCCAGATCGTCTTGACCACGCGGGACTTGCGACCCTCGTGATACGTGACGACGACCGGGATCCAGGTCAGTTTGAGATTCTTGCCGATCGCGTCGATGATGGTCTCTTGGGTATAGGTGAATCCGGTCGGATCCGACAGACGCAGCATGGCCTCGCGGTTATGCGCGCGGAATCCGCAGGTCAGGTCGATGACCGGTTTGCCGGTCGCGCGCGCCACGAGCCACGCCCCGAGACGGTTGAGTTTGTCCTTGAGGAACGGGATATTCTTGGCCGTGGAACGGGAGAACCGGTCGGCGATCACGATGTCGGCCTTGTGTTCCAGGATCGGACGGATGATCTGTTTGATATCTTCCGGATCGAACTGCCCGTCCGCGTCGATGTTCACGAGGATGTCGGCCTTGTGGTCGATAGCGCTCTGGCGCATCGTGCGGAACATGATGCCGAGACCGCGGTTCCCGTCGTGCGAGATGATGATGTCCGCACCACCCTTTTTCGCTTCCTCGACGGTCCTATCCTTGGACCCGTCATCGACGACCTGCACCAACACCTCGTCGATCCCTTCGATCTTCCGCGGCACCCGTCGGATGGTCTCGGCGATTTTGTCTTCTTCGTTGTATCCGGGCATGTTCACGATCAGTTTCATATGCTGCCGTTTAGTGATTATCGTTCACCCCCCAAGGATATACCGGAATGCCCGTTTTGTACAGGAAAACCCCGGAAAATACCGGGGTTTTCACGAAACACAGTTTGGCGATTATTGCCGTCCGATACCGCGATAGACGATGCCTTGCTTTTTGATCGCGTCCTTGTCGAGGCAGTTCTTGCCGTCCACGATGACCTTGATGCCGTGCTTTTTGAAAAGCGCCGGGTCGATCTGGACGAACTCGTCGTGATTGACGGTCACGAGGATGTGATCGACCTTCTTCAGGAAGGTCTCGAGCGTCTTCACGTCGCTCTTCTCCGTGATGTGGGGATCGAACGTGATGACGTCGGCCTCGTGATGCTTCAGGTGCTTGATGATCTTGAACGCGGGTGATTCGCGCAGGTCGTCCACGTTCGCCTTGTACGCGAGTCCCATGACACCGATCTTCTCACCCTTCATCGGCAGCTTGATGGAATTGAGCGCGTCCTGCATCCGCTCCACCGTGTATTCGGGCATGAAGTTGTTCACCTCGCGCGCGCGACGCATGAACTTGTGGTCGAATCCGGCCCGTTGCGCCTGCTCGATCAGATAGTACGGGTCCACCGGAATGCAGTGACCGCCGACGCCGCACGACGGATAGTGGGCCATGAAGGAATACGGTTTCGTCTTCGCGCCCTCGATCACGTCGAGGATGTCGATATCGAGCAGGTCGAAACACTGCGCGATCTCGTTGATGAACGCGATATTGATGTCGCGGAACGAGTTCTCCAGGATCTTCACCGCTTCCGCCTCGCGGATGGACTTCATCGGCCGTACCTCGGCGTCGATGATCGATCGGTAGAAACCGAGCGCGCGTTTCGTCCCCTCCTTCGTGAACGAACCGACGACGCGCGGCGTATTGCCGATATGCCACCCCTTGCTGAAAACCGATTTTCCCGGATCGATACGCTCCGGCGAGTGTGCGATCTCCACGTCGCGCCCCACCTTCAATCCGCGCTCCTCGAAGATCGGACGGACGACTTCCTCGCACGCTCCCGGGTTCACCGTGGATTCGAGCACGACGAGCGCGCCCTTCTTCAGATTGTCGGCCGCGAAGGTCGCCGCGCCGGTCACATAGTCGTACACGGGGTTCTGCATCTCGTCGACCGGTGTAGGCACCGCGATCAGGATAATGTCAGCTTTGGCGAGCGCCTTCGGATCGGTCGTCGCCTTGAACCGGTTTTCCTTGAACTTGCTCACCACCTTCTCGTCATCCGGGATCGGACAGATGCCGGCATTGATCTTGTCGACGAGTTTCTTGTTCACATCGAACCCGATCACCTCAAATCCGCTCTCACGCGATAAAAGCGCGAGCGGCAAGCCGACATATCCGAGACCCATGACCGCGACCGTCTCCTTTTTGACTTTCGTTGTGTCCTTCATCATCGTATGAGAAATGATTATCCATCCGGCCGAATCGTGGCCGTGTCTTGAAATTATACGACTCCGGCCCGAAAAAGCAAGATTGACCCATGAAATCGGGCGTGCCTCCGGTATTTTTCTGTGCTATCATGGATGAAAAGGGATACCCGTATGTTCCAACTGCTCCGTTTGGCCATCTGGATAGCCGGCATCGCGACGCTCACCATGTTCGGGCTTCGCTATTTCGGCTACGAACCGAACTGGCAGTATTGGAACCAGCAGAAAACCCTGTGTACCGAGACATTCACCGCTTGTCGGAGCACGGTCATACGGAAAGGTCTCGAAGGCGCCCAAAAGGAATGTCAGTTGAACTGTTTCGATCCCCGCATGTTCGTCCTGAAGTCGTCTTCGAAATGATCACGCTATGACCGTCATCGCCTTCCTCCTCGTCACGCTCTCCATACCCGCTACCGGATATCTGCTCCTTTCGGGCCTGTTCGGGAAGTCGTTTCCGCTCTCCCCGATCGAACGGTTCGCATTTTCCTTCGTACTCGGGGTCGGATCGCTCGATTTTTCCATGATCTTTCTCGGCAAGGCAGGCGTTTCGCTTTCGGCTCCGGTCCTGTTGCTCGCGCTCTTCACGGCGCCCGTAGTCTCATTCGCGCTCCGAATCGCCTACGACCGGTACGTTCCCGCGAAACTGAAACGTCGTTTCGCACCGAAACACAAGTCAACATCGGATCCGTTCCGCTTCTCACCGATCGAACGCGGATTGTTTCTCCTTCTTGTGGGATTCACGATACTCCTGAAAACAGTCTTCCTCGCGGATGCCGGACTGCCGACCGCGACCGACCTCGGCCATCACATGTACTGGTCCAAGGTCATCGTCGACTCCGGGCGTCTCCCCGACTATTCCAAACGTGAGATCGTCGATACGGAAGACGGTCATGTCACGCTGGCCAAACCCGACGCCATTTCGGATTTCATCATCGGCGAGCATCTTCCCTTCGCGGCCATCGCGAAAC
The DNA here is from genome assembly GCA_037133435.1 of Candidatus Moraniibacteriota bacterium. GTDB lineage: Bacteria > Patescibacteriota > Minisyncoccia > Moranbacterales > UBA1568 > JAAXTX01. The sequence continues at coordinate 15,440 of JBAXOD010000019.1, forward strand.
TCTCCGGCGTCTCATTTTTTTCCGCCTTTCCCGTCTCGTTCCTCCTCCTCGTCAATATCCTCTCGATCATCTCGCTCTTCGCACTCGCAGTACGACTCGCGAACTCGCTGTTTCCCGACATCAGCGTGTCGCCGGTCTCCGTCGGACTGGCCGTACTTTTTTTCGCCGGTCCGTTGTTCTCGTTCTCATCGCCCGAGGCCAAATTCGTTTCCGGAGGGGTCGTCGGCAATCTGTTCGGGAACCTCATGATCCCGCTCGTGCTCCTCTCGTTTTTCCGAGCGTTCACGGAAGAGGATTCCCGCTTCCTGGGTCTCGGCATCCTCGTCTCGTTCATGCTCGCGTATACGCATCATCTCTCAACCTTCATGCTCGCGTTCATCCTCGTCGGCTCCATCCTGACGCTCCTTGCCATGAATGCACGCGATCTGCCCGCGCTCGCTGGTCGGATCGGCAGACTTTTCCTCTCTCCCTACACGATGCTCGTACTCGTCTTCGTCGGCGCATTCATCCTCAAGGTCGCGCTCCCGACCTATATCGAGACGAACGCCGTCAGTACCGCGGTCGGCACGGCGGTCAAGGCGACCCGGACCGGTCTCACCTTCTCCCAGATTTCCGATTCGTCCGGAACCGCCCGCATCGCCATCGGTCTTGCGGCACTCCTGTTACTTTCCGCCATCCGCTCCGTCCGTCGCTCACCCGCATTCCCGTTCCTCTTCGGATGGGGAGGCTCTCTCCTTGTCATGACGCTTCGCCCGAACTGGGTCTTTCTCGACATCCCCTCGAATCGCATCGGCACGTATCTCACCTTCCCGTTCTCGATCCTGGCCGGACTGTTCCTCGCCGCGTTCCCCGTCTTATTCCGTGACTCCGCGAAAAAGAGCGGCAAAGTCTTCATTCCCGGCGCCGCGTTCCTGTTCGCCTCACTCGTGATGTTCTCCTTTTCCGCCTGGAACGGATCACAGGACAATCAGTCTTCCCTTCCGACCGCCGGCAAGGCACAGGATACGATCGAGGTCTTCCATGCCTCGCAGTACCTCGCAAACCGCACGCTCCCGGGCGATCTCTTTCTCAAGGATCACAACTATCTGGCCGCCGATTCGTGGATGAAACTCTTCTTCATGCAGGGATACGCCTATCCCCTCTCACGCGGATACTTCAAACGCTACGAGGACGAGACCAATCCCCGCGAACAATGCACGCTCCGGATGATCTCCGTCCCGAACCTTCCCGAAGGCCGCGCCTGTTTCGACGACCTCGGCGTGAATCTGCTCGCCGTCAATCCCCTCTACGACGCGACCCAGTTCGAGAAGTCGCACGATTTCTCACGCATTTATTCCGGTACCAATATCCAGATATATGAACGCACACGATAAACCGATCGGACCCGCTATCGCCAGGATCGGGAAACGCTTCTCCGAAGACACGTTGGTCGTCTTCGTGGTGCTCGCCCTCTTCGCCGCGGCATGCGGATACCTTTTCATAACCGTCGATTCGGGACTCGATCCGAATCTCGGGAAAAACTGGTGGACGCTTTCCTTCGAGACCCGCGATCCCGCCTCCGGAACATTCACGATCGAGAATCACTCCAAGGCGACCCGGTTCACCTATACGCTAACAGAGAACAAACAGTCGCTCGATTCCGGAACGGTCACCATCGCCAAAGGCGACAAGAAGACCGTCACTCCGAACGTGTCACTTTCTCCCGGCCGGACCATCATCACCGTCAAGGCCGACGACAACTCGATGAAGGAAATCTATCGCGAGCGATAGGTATTCAGGCTTTCTCCTGCGATATCTTGACAATTTACGGAAAACGGTGTATATAGAAGGTATGTAGTTTAACAGTACCATTTTTTGTTAATCTCACCGGAGATTTAAAATGAAAACAATATTTCGTTACTCTATACATCTGCTCGTCATTTTATTCGCTCTTAGTGCGTCAGGCTGTTCACTTGGTGTTGGTCCTGTATCTACAGTCGTACCAGATAAGTACAAAAAAAACATCACGGACACTGTAGCATCACTAGTTGGAATTCGTAGCCATAATGATGGCTACGACTCAAAACAATCCAAAAAGAATAAAAAACGCAAAATGAAGAGCAATTCGAAAGCTCAGGTTGTCGCTTCGAACTCAACAAAGCCAAAGTAATTATTTCAAAACTTTTCCGACCACCATCTTCCCTTATGGGCAAGATGGTGTTTTTTATCTTCCGTGTCCATGAGTCGAGATATCGTGTCCATCACTAGCTGTCAGTCGTCACGGGTTCTTATCAAAACGGATTCGAAATCATATTCCGCGACTCCGAAACAAACTTCGATCACATTTTCATTCTTGACGGAAACACTCTCGCACGGTACAAATGACAGGTGACACAAGCAGTATCTTACAAACAAAAATGAAATACCATGCGAATCCCGTTTTCTTCCGTTGCCGCACGTCTTGTCTGTCTTTTCGGTTTTCTCACGCTTTGCGCATGCCAGGCGCGGGTCACCATCGACGGTCGTAATCATCATGACAGCCGTCGCGATCACGATGACCGGCGACCGCCGTATCGCAAACCGGTTCTTCTCCGAAGCGACGAACAGCGAAACGAAAGACACAACGAACCGAGCGTTTCTCCGGATCGAAAAATCATACATCACGGAAAACCAAGGAAGGAACGTGAACAAAAGCCGGTCATACGAACCGCAAATCCCAAATCATGACCGGTTCCCGACTCAAAGGAGGATCGTAACATCGATCCTTACCGACAAGACGTCTTGCGCCCCCGGCAAGACGTTCTTTTTTTTCTCCCTTTGAGGCCGTTTTGCGACTTCGCCCGGGAATGTTCAAACAGGGCGTACTGCGCTACAATATGTATGTGGTATCCGATTGGAAACTCCCTTTTTACCATATGACGCCGGAAAAAAACATCCTGCTCGTGACCCGGCCGCTGTGCCCTCCGTGGGACGAAGGCTCCAAAAACTTCGCCTATTTCCTGGCAAAGTCGCTTTCCGGCTTCCCGGTTTCCATTCTCACGAGCGGCAGGATCGACGGCCTGCCCGATTCCGTCACCCGTGAACCTATCTATACCTCGGGGAGGTTCGACCTGCGCGCAAAGATGGAGTTATTCCTTTCGCTCTTCCGGTTCCGCGACCGGTTCGACATCACGCATTACCTGTTCACGCCGACCAGACTCAACGCGTTCGCGATCAGGAAGTTCCTTCGACCGACTCGCGGCAAGACCATCCAGACCGTCGCGACCCTGCGCGATGACCTCTATTCCGAAGCGGACCTGAAAAAGATGCTCTTCGCCGATCGGATCGTCACCTACAGCGATAGTTCGAAAGACCGTCTCGAAGCGATGGGGTTTTCCGACGTGAAACGGATTTATCCCGGTATCGATCTCGACTTTTTCAAACCGGCCCCGAAGAGCATCGAACTGTTGAAGCGGTTCGGATTCGAACAGGGTCAGTTCATCGTCTCGTACGTGGGAGAATACGCCCGCCTGGGCGCGACCGATATGCTCGCCGACGCGATCATCTCGTACCATCGGAAACACCCGGATTCCAAAGTCCGCTTTTTCTGGGCACTCCGGCTGAAGAACGAGGCCGACGTCGCCAAGAAGGCCGAAGTCGTGCGTCGGTTCGCCGAAGCGGGATTTTCGGATCGTTTCCATTGTTCGGACACGTTCGCCGACGTGTTCGGTCTCTACAATCTCGCTGACGTCATCGCGTTCCCGGTCGGCGACATGAACGGCAAATTCGACGTGCCGCTCGCCGTGATCGAGCCCTTCGCCTGCGGCAAGCCGGTCATCCTCTCGGACATCCCTCTCTTCGGCGAATTCTCGAATCCCTCTTTCTCCCTTACTATCCCGCGTGGCGACGGTGATGCGTTCCTTGACGCGGTCGACGTTCTCGAGCAGGACCGAGACAAGCTCGCCGAAATGGGCCGTGCCGCGCGCGCGTACGTCAAGCGCGAATTCGACCTCCGCGACACCGCGAAGCGCTATGCGGAAGTGTATGCTTCATTAGAGTAATCCCACAGGATATATGGCATTCGAACACCGATCCCTCGATCTTATCGACGATCTGCCTCTCGTCTATGCGGCGATGTCGAAACACCTCTTTTATTTCAAAACGCACATTTCAAAATTCATCGTGGAAAACGGAGGGGTGCCACTGAATCCGTTCATGATATATGACTACTTCCTGCTCGATTCGGTAGATCGGGATTCGGTCCGAAAGGGAAACAATACTCTCGTCAGGAAATCCGACGAGATATGGGTATTCGGACCGGTTTCAAACGGTGTCCTGGCCGAGATCAAGATCGCACAAGCTGAAGGAAAACCTCTGAGATATTTCACTGTGGTCAAGTCACGGACAATCGTCGAAATTCACTCAAACGAAGTCGAAATGGAAGACGAAGTGAAAGAGTTCAGTCATGAGATTCTGTAAAAAGCTTTTTTTTCGCCCAGCAAAAAAGCATTATCGTATACAAATATAATCCAATAGATACAATCATATGTCCGAAGAGCAAAAGACCCATATAGCGACGGTATCTATCCTCATGAGGGAACGGGGCACGCATGCGAAGGAAGTGAACGAGATTCTGACCCGGCACGGCGACCGCATCATCGCACGGCTCGGCGTGCATCTGGAGCGTGCCGGCATCACTCGCTACGGCGGACTCATCACCGTCATCACGGAAGGTACGGCCGCGGAAATAAAGGCCATGACCGACGAACTCGACGCTCTCTACGGAATCGTCGCCAAGACGAGCGTCCTGGACTAGGACGTTTCGTTCGAACCTATAATCGAAAAAGCTATGCCCGATATACGTTTCCTCGGTCATGCCGCTTTCCAATTGGCGTTCGACGACGTGATGGTTCTCATCGACCCATGGATTACCGGAAACCCGAAAAGCCCGCTTTCGTTCTTCGATGATATCGTAGCGGCCGATCTCATCCTCGTCACGCACGACCACTATGATCACGGGTTCGAAGATGCGGTAAGCATCACGAAGCGGACCGGAGCGACCCTCGTCGCGATATCCGGATTCGCCAACAAATTCAAAAAAGAAGGCGTTACGGATCTCGTCTCGGGCAATCTCGGCGGTACGGTGGAAACACATGGTTTCCGAATCACCTTCTTCCCCGCCATCCATTCGGTGCCGACAGGATCGCCATGCGGATTCGTCGTACGGCATCGGGATTTTTCTTTCTATCACTCCGGCGACACCGCCTTCTTCGGCGACATGGCACTCCTCGCGGAGGAACATCTCGACCTTGCGTTTCTCCCCATCGGATCGACGTATACCATGGACATGCGAGACGCGGCTCGTGCGGTCGAAGCGATCATGCCCGCAACCGTCATTCCCATGCACTACGACACGTTTACGACGATCAAGGCGGACCCGAAAGAATTTGAACACCTCGTCGGCGACACCGCGAAAGTCGTCATCCTCACCCCGGGAGAAACCGTAAACCTATAACGATTCTCCAGTCATTATCAGGCACCTCTATGAACCGCGACACGATCGACCGAATGGAACGCGACATCGACGAATCCATACGGTTGCTTTCCTTCCATTTTCCCACGTATAAACCACTCTGAAAAGCAAATTTTTCGATTTCGTCACAAAAAAATGCCTCTTTTAAGCGAATCTCATTGACATTTTCACATTTCCCCTATATCTTAAGTGGTCGGGTTTGTCAAACACGATAGTGTTGACAATGAGAGAGAATTTCG
>JBAXOD010000020.1:0-19905 GCA_037133435.1 Candidatus Moraniibacteriota bacterium
TGAAGGGTATGAAAAAACGGCTCGGTTGCCGGGTTTTTAACGAGACACTAGTGGTTTTCACCTGAAAATGATATAGTGGTGGTAAGAAAAGCAGGTAATCATTGTCTGAACTCCTATGTCTTTTAGTGAAAGTAACGAAAACCCGGGAGCAAATAAAACGGAGATGTTGTCTTTGGAACAGCGATATAAGCAATTTCAGGACGACATGGACACCGCCTTTAAGAACGGAAACTCCGAAGAACAGACCAAGATTCTTGATGAAATGCAGGGCATTTTGAATCGGTTGAACGTCGTGAAAGTCGCCGAGGCTCGCGGAGAGAGCGCTGCGGTTGAAACCGTCGGATCTTCAGTGTCAGAGGAACCCGCGGGTCCGACGGAAGAGGAACATCAATTGCAACGGGAAACTGACGATAAGAACCGACAGCTGGAATTGGATAAGGCGGCGAAATTAACGGAACTGATCAGGAGTGATAAACCGTTGTCCGGAGACGACTGGCTGTTTACAAAGGAAGAAACGCTAGCACGGGATAACAAACCGGCATCGGGGGAGGCGGTCACTGTTGAAGCCTTATCTGAAGTTGCTGCGAATGCACCTTATGAGAAACAACAGGGAACGGAAAATGGAGAAGAAAATGCCGGCCCGGAGGCGGCGTTTGTCGAACTGAACAACTCGGTCGTCGGAACCCGGGACAAAGCGGCGAAAGCCGAGTTGTTGGGGAGTCTATCGCAAGAGGAGATTTCCGCTATTGCGAAGAATATCGCACAGAAATATGATTCAAGTGAGATTTTTTCTCTCCTGAATAACTTCAAGAACAAGCCGGAAATCATCGCACAACCGGAAGTGCTTGGGAAGTTCACCGAGATGCTGTCATCCGGAAACCTGCGTCTGACCGATGTCGATCGGATACAGGATATGGAGGGTACCCGCGAAATATTCGACGATCCGAATGTCCGGAGAGGGGTGCAGAACAGTATGAAACTTTTCTTTACCTTCGTGCCCTCGGATGATTTTTCACACTGGGTCAATACGATTGACCGGGTCGCCAAGAGGATGGATATGAGCAACACGGAGCTTCAGGAGATAGCGGAACAGTTGAAAGAAAAAGATGATCTTGAAAAATTCGTGAATCATTTCGGAATCGAGGTTTCGTTTGACCCGAATAAACACAATAATTTCAATCAGAGCTACTCCACGTTCCCGTGGCCGAAAGAATAGGTGTATAAGACTGTCGTTTTCGGGCACGAAACAAACTGCTATGCAGAAAAACACTCCCGTGTGGGGAGTGTTTTCGTTTCAATCGTGGCGCCAATCTATCCGTATACCGCGACGTTCGAGTCGGCGAAGCGATGACATCTGACGCTTGGCATAGTATCGGCTGTCCTTGAGGAGGCCCGTTTCCATTTCATCGCGCGATATCTTGCCTTGGAGAAACCGGGCGCACCACCGGTATTCGAGTCCGAACCCGTCGAGGCGTTTCCAGGATAGCCCGTCTTGTTCATGAAGCCTGCCTACCTCCTTGATCATCCCTTTTTCAAGCCTTTCCTTGAGCCTTTTTTCGATCCGTTCGTGCAAGATATCTTTCGGCAGATCGATCCCGATGAACTGAAACTCCTCCGTTTTTTCCTGTTTGATTCCTGATTCCGCAAACTGTATCCCGTCTCTTGTTTCTCGTTCTCTGTTCCCTGTTATGTGTTCAATGTTTTCTGTTTTCGGTACCTTGCCGAGGGTCGCGACGATCTCGAGCGCGCGGATGAGGCGGACCTTGTTGTGTCGGTCGATGGTCTCCGCCCGCCCCGGATCTTTTTCTTGAAGTAACGTGAAAAGTTCCGGCGCGGTGAGTTTGCCGAGTTCTTTTCGTAAGACGGGATCGGGCTTCACTTCGGGAAAGGCGGTATCGAAGACGAGCGCTTCGATCCAGAAGTTCGTCCCGCCGCAGACGATCGGTACTTTGCCTCGTTTTCTGATGTCCTCGATCGCTTCCTTGGCGTCGCGCAAAAAATGCGTGACGGTATAGGATCGCTTGGGTGACGCGACATCGAGCAGATGATGCCGGATACCACCGGAAACATACGACTGACCACCGACCACAGACAACCGTTTTCGGGATTGTTTCGGTGGTTTCTGGTTTGTTGCAAGTTGCAAGTTGCAAGTTGTAAGTTCCGTGTCGCGCGGAACCTTTCCGGTTCCTATATCCATCCCGCGATACACCTGTCGCGAATCGGCGGAAATAATCTCACCACCGATCTTTCGGGCGAGTGCGATGGCGTAATCCGATTTTCCCGATGCTGTCGGTCCGACGATGACGTAGATGGGCATAGATCAGATAGCAGATAACATTGAACTGATAACGCAGAACAGGAAAGGCGACCGTAATCGATTCACGCATGGATCGATAAATCGGAATAATTTCGAATTTCGAAACGGAAGACCGGAAAGGGGTGATGTTAACCGTTTTCCGTTATCTGATTTCCCGTACGCCTGGGATCGCGGAAAGTTTCTCCCGGACCGTGTCGTCGAACGAGACGGAGAACGACGTGCGGATGGTCTGACCGGAAACGGTCACGAATATCCGTGTATCGCCGGGCAGCACCGATTTCAGGAAGTCGGATATCTCCTTGAGTACGTCCGACGTATGGCTATCGTCGATCGTGACCGTGACCCCCTTCTCCTTTCCCTCTTCCGCATGGCCCGACGAGGCGCGCGCCTCGTCGGTCAGTCTGTCGTTGACCGCGCTTGCGGCACGCTTGCGTTCGCCTTGTTCGCGCATCCGGTTCGCCGCGCGGAACCGTGCCACTTCCTCGTCGTCGATCTTCTTCGCGCTTTCGAAGATGACTTTGGGCGAGTCGTCCTTGCGGCTTATCTTGCCCTCGACGATCAGGATGTCGTCGCCCTGCCAATATCCTTCGGAGTCGCCGGCAAGCTTGGGGAATACGATGACCTCGGTGCGTCCGGTCAGGTCCTCGAGCGTCACGAAATACATGGTATTCCCGGTCTTGGTGAGGATCTTCTTCGCGGCATTCACCACGCCGCCGACGCGCACGGTCGCTCCATCCGGCAGGTTCTGTATGTCCGCGATCGGGGTCGCGACCTCCTTCAGATACGAGTCGTATCCGCTCACGGGATGATCGGAAATGTAGAGTCCGATGAGCTCCTTTTCCCAGGCGAGCCGTTCCTTCTTCGTCGCGGGGACGGTTTCCTTCATCCTGATGGACGGTCGTTCGAGGTCCATGCTTCCGAAGAGACTGTCCGTATGCGTCTCTTTGATCTTGTTGAGACTCTTGGAATAGGAAAGCAACACGTCGAGATTCGAGAGGATGGTCCCGCGTTCGGCGAACGCGTCGAGCGCACCGACCTTGGCGAGTGCTTCGAGCGATTTCTTATTCAGGTCTTTCGTCCGGACACGCTCCAAGAAATCCTCCAGAGAGCCGTATTTCCCGTTCCGTCTGCGTTCCGCGACGATCTCCGCCGCTGCGGGCCGCCCGACGTTCTTGATCGCGTTCAGTCCGAACCGGATACGTTCCTTGCCGTCGTCACCTACGATAACCGCGAATTCCTCGAAGCTCTCGTTCACATCCGGGGCGAGCACTTCGACGCCGGACTGGCGGCTTTCCTCGACCTCGATGGCGATGCGGTCGGTATCGCTCTGGTCGCTCGTGAGGAGCGCGGCCATGAACTCGGCAGGGTAGTGTGCCTTGAGAAACGCGGTCTGGTAGCCGACCACAGCGTAGCAGGCGGCGTGGGACCGGTTGAATCCGTATCCGGCGAACGGCTCGATGAACGCGAATACCTGTTCGGCGATCTTCTTGTTGATGCCGTTTTCTATGCAACGGTCGATGAATTTCACGCGCTGTTCGGCGACGAGTTCCTTGATTTTCTTGCCGACGGCCTTACGCAGCACGTCCGCCTCGCCGAGCGAGAATCCGGCCAGGTCGCGACCGATCTGCATCAACTGTTCCTGGTACACGGCGACGCCGTACGTGTTGCGCAGGATCGGTTCGAGTTTGGGATGCAGGTACTTCACTTCCTTGCGGCCGTGCTTGCCGTCGATGAAGTCGGGGATGTACTCCATCGGTCCCGGACGGTAGAGTGCGACCATCGCGATGACGTCCTCGATGACGGTCGGCTTGAGCTGGCGAAGGTAGCGTTTCATGCCGGACGATTCGAGCTGGAAAACGCCGGTCGTCCGCGCTTCCTGCAACAGCCGGTACGTTTCCGGATCGTCGATCGGCATCTTGTCCATCACGTCGGCCGCGGAGCCCGTTTCCGGATCGATACCGATGTGTTCCGCGAGGTCCGGGAATTTGCCGAGCGCGCGGATGATGCGCACCGTGTTCTGGATGATGGTGAGGTTCTTGAGCCCCAAGAAGTCCATCTTGAGAAGGCCGATCTTTTCCACGGCGGACAATTTGGACGACGAGGCATACTGTGTCACGGCTGAATCGCCGTGCCCGGCGACCTTTTGGAGCGGGGAATACGCGGTGACCGGATCCTTGGTGATCACGACGCCGCAGGCGTGTACCGACGCGTGTCGCGCGTTGCCTTCGAGTTTCTTGGCGGTATCGATGATGCGTTTTGCGTCCGCGTTGCCGGTATAGAGCTCCTTGAGCTCGGGGACTTCCTCCACGGCCTTGCCGAGCGTCGTGAACATCGGGATGAGCTTGGAGATCTGGTCGCAGAAGGCGTAGGGGAAGCCGAGCGCTCGGCCCGTATCGCGGATGGCCGCCTTGGCCGCCATGGTCCCGAACGTGATGATCTGCGCGACGTGGTCGCGACCGTAACGCTGCCGTACGTATTCAAGCACGTCGTCGCGCCTATCGTCCGCGAAGTCCATGTCGACGTCCGGCATGGAGATACGTTCCGGGTTGAGGAACCGTTCGAAGAGGAGTGTGTATTCGATCGGGTCGATGTTCGTGATACCGGTCAGGTACGCGACGAGCGATCCGGCAGCGGATCCGCGTCCGGGACCAACGACGATGCCGTTCTCCTTGGCCCAGTTCACGAAGTCGGCCACGATGAGAAAGTACGAAGCGAATCCGGTCTTGGAGATGATGTCGAGCTCGTAGTCAAGCCGTTCCCGATGTTCGGCCGTGATGCCATGTTCCCCGTAGCGGCGGATGAGACCCTCCTCACAGAGTTGAAGCAGATAACTTTCGGCGGTGAGCCCTGCCGGTACGTCGAAGTGCGGGAGCTGGGTTTCGCCGAGTCGGATCGTCACATTGCAGGCGTCCGCGATCTTTCTCGTATTCTCTATCGCGCCGGGAAAATCCTTGAACAGCCGTTTCATTTCCTCCGGAGAGCGGAAGGACAGATCGAGGTGCGTCATCTTCTGCCGGTTTTCCTGGGCGACGGTCCAGCTATTCTGGATGCAGAGCAAGATATCGTGCGTGTCGCGGTCTTCCGGATGCAGATAATAGACATCGGACGCCGCGACAAGCGGGATGCCCGTGTCCGAATGTATCTGCAGCAGTCCGGCATTCACCGCCGCCTGACCCTCGATCTCCATGTTGGGACCGAGTTCCAGGTAGAAATTTCCCGGGCCGAAGATTTCCTGGTAGTCGAGCGCGATCGCCTTGGCCGCCTCGGAGTTGTCATAGATGAGGTTTGCGGGCACTTCGCCGGTCATATTGCCCGAGAGTGCGATGAGTCCCGCACCGTATTTTCGCAGCAGGTCCTTGTCGATACGCGCCTTGTAGTAGAAGCCGTCGAGCTGCGCGATCGAAATGAGTTGGAGCAGGTTCAGGTACCCCGTCTCGTCTTTCGCGAGGAGGACGATCGTGTTGCGCGGACGGTCGTCGGCCGTGGGGGTCTTGCTCGTATGGTCCTTCACGACGTGCAGCTCGACGCCGATGATCGCCTTGATTCCGGCCTGTTTGGCATGGACGAAGAATTCCACCGCGCCGTAGAGGTTCGACGTGTCGGTCAGCGCCAGCGCGTCCATGTCGTATCGCTTCGCTTCCGCGATCAAATCGTCGACCTTCGGCAGGGCGTTTAAGAGCGAGAAATGCGAGTGGACGTGGAGGTGGACGAAATCGGACATACGTGGGACTTACAACTTACAACTTACAACGGAAGCAATTCAACAAAATAACAATTCAGCAATGAATCTTCGTAACAATGAAACGATATAGCAATAAGATTTTATCAAATAAAAAACGTCTTCCTGATGGGAAAAAGACGTTCGAGATAATCGGATATGACAGGTCATAATTGTTCGCTTCCCCCGTACGCCGGCTTGCGCCTTGGCTTCCGCCGGGAAGATGAATATGACATCAGTATAGCAGGTCCGGAGGGAAGAAAAAAGCCCTCCCCGATTTTTCGTGAGAAAAATCGGGGAGAGCATGCTTTGGATACCGCTACAGGCTTACGGACAGCCTATCGATGAACGAACGAATTTTCCACAATGTCAGCGACAGTGCGCGATTATGGATCCGGGCGAGCGTTTCATACACGGAAAAGAATCGTTGTGACTTCGTTTGCGACTGAACGGAATCGGGATCGAACCATTCCCATGCGACCCGCATTTTTACGTCGACATCGCTCGGAGCGGCGGTGACATAGAGGAGTCGGTTGACGATGAACCGGAATCGCGGAAGCATTTGCGGATGGGCGATTAGGATCGGTGAGACGATGAAATCCAAGACCCCGAACCTTGCTGTCAACACCTCATGTCTTTTCAATTCCGTCACGAAATCATATGCGGAAAACCAATGCGAGTTATTTTTCGGCCAGATGACGACGAATGAACCCTCATTCTGCTGATACCACTCCGGATAGAGTGAATAGAGCGCATACATGATTTCCCATTGTCCGAAGATGGGAATTTTCTTATCGTGTCCTCGCCATTTTTTGAAACACCATTCGGCGAGTTGTCGATTCGGAATTCCTGGGTTGAAATTGTTTTTTGACAATCTTTTGAATGTCTCTCTGTCGTTTCCATATTTTGCCCGAGTATTTCCGATCATTCCCAGTAAGCTGTCTGAGTAAGAGTTTCTTCCGAACGACGTTACGATGATGCAGTTCGCATCCGCTTCTTTTCCTTCGGTCTCGGATGGAAGTAGGAAATTTCCCAAGAGTAAGTCTTTGAGTGGCATAAGATACCTCTTTTCGTTTCGTTGATGAAAATTAAAATACTGCTTATAAGAAAGCACTTTTCCTTGTCATAGTCAAGTATTTGTGGGATGGTTAATCAGGTATTCTGAAAGTATACTATCTCTGTCCGAGAATAGGATTCGAGAATTCTTTATACCGAATGAACCGAAGCTATTTATATCAAGGATTTCGACTTCTTATAGGGAGTCGAAATCCTCCGGCGGCATCTTTTTGTTTTATGGAAGATCTCTTCGAATTTGAACTAGTGAAACGAACGGAAACCGGCATGATTATCGTCGGGATCGATGAGGCGGGTCGGGGGCCTTTGGCCGGGCCGGTCGTGGCGGCTGCGGCGGCATATCGCGATCAGGAACCGTTTGCCGTGGCAGCGGAACTCGAAAAGAAGTTCCGGTTCATCCGCGATTCCAAAACACTCTCCGAGAAAAAGAGGGAGGAAATGTATGATTTCATCCGGGAACAGTTCCATTTAGGCATCGGTATCGTGGACTCCGAGACGATCGACCGGATCAATATCCTGCAGGCGACGTTTCTCGCCATGAAAGAAGCGGTATCCGACCTGAAACGGACGATCGGGGACGGGCATCATGAAATGTTGCTCCTCGTCGACGGCAATCAGGAAATCCCGAATCTCTCGACAGCACAGGAGACGGTGATCGGCGGGGACGCGCTCGTGCGATCTATCGCCGCGGCCTCGATCATCGCCAAGGTGACGCGGGATCGGATGATGGTCGGGTACGACGCCGAGTATCCGATTTATGGGTTCGCGAAGCACAAAGGTTACGGGACAAAGGATCATATGGACGCCCTGAAGCGCTTCGGCGCCTGTCCGATCCATCGGATGAGTTTCAAGCCGGTATTCTATTCCGTGCCGGAAAACGTGAATCGGAACCTTCTTAACAGATAGCAGTTAACATGGAACGGATAACAGGGAACGGGGGAGGGCCGAAATTCATAAAGTACGTAAAGTCTATAAAGTCGGGAAAAATTTCGAATTTTGAAACCAGGAACGGGAGTTAACGGGTTCACAGGTTAACGAGTGAACGCGTTGTGATCGGGAATGGGGAGGGTCAGGGACGAAGACAATGATCAATCGCAATTTTTCCGCTACATCTCCGCCTTGACACGGTCGTTCGCGAACGACGTGTCTGGCGGAGTGAGCGGACCCGCTCACAAGGATGAGCGGGCAATTTTCAAAGGAACGGGGACGGGAAGGAGAGGGAACCATTCCCAATTTTCAATTCATAATTGACCGCGAAACAAAGATATACTCTGTCTGTTTCTTGGTTGTCTGGTATAAGAGCCTATCCGTCAGGGTCTCCGTCACGAGCCGTACGATCATCGAGCGGAAAGGCGGGTAACCCGCGGAGCCCTATCGAGATACGGCGACAAGGGGTACGCGCGTGTACGCCGAAGATCATAGGCGCAGTAGGTATGTTCCTAACGGATAGGCTCTCAGTCGTCAGCTGTCAGTTTCACCCACTAGGCTTGCGAAAGAGGGAAAAGCGTGTCTATACTGGAATCAAATACGAGACCATCATGAAAAACGTCTGTTATCTGAACGGTTCCATCCTGCCGATGAGTGATGCTGCGATCAGCCCCAGGGATCTGGGTTTTTTGCGCGGATACGCCGTTTTCGACGTGATGCCGGTCGTGAACGGGAAGCCGTTTTTGTTCGAGGAACACTGGAGTCGGCTGGAACGTTCGGCGTCCGACCTCGGGATGCGGATCAGACTCTCTCCGGACAAGGCGAAAGAGGTCATGGAACACCTTATCCGCCGACATTCATACGAGACGATGACCGTGCGAACGGTCGTTTCGGGCGGTCAGAGCGAGAACGGTTTCACGCCGGAGGGTCATGAGACACTCTGCATGATGATAGAGGAGACGCTTCCGCTCCCACGCCAGCTGTACCGGAAGGGAGGAAAGATCATCACGCTCGAATTCGCCCGGGACGTGCCGAGCTCCAAGATCACGAGCTACATCATCCCGTTCCGCGAACGCGATCGCAAGGTCCGCGAGGGGGCGGTGGAAATCCTGTACACGCAAGGCGAAGAAGTGCTCGAGGCCTCGACCAGCAATTTTTTCATCGTGAAAAAAGGGGTGATCCGCACCGCCAAAGACGGCATGCTTTCGGGAATCACCCGCAATCTTGTCATCCGACAGGCGCTTTCGCAGGGGATACCCGTGGAGGAGGAAATAATCCTGATATCCGACCTGAAGAAATGCGATGAGGCGTTTATCACCGCGTCGAACAAGAAGATCCTGCCGATCGTCGATATCGACGGCCAGCCGGTCGGGAACGGCCAGCCTGGGCCGATATCGAAGCGGCTTTTGGAGACTTACGACCGGTTCGTGAAGACCTATTGAACCGCATTCATCCTATCCGATCGGGCAGATTCTTGCCAGGACCGGAAAAGGGTGTTACTTTACTCTTTGAATGGGATAGATTCTAGACGGTCCCGTTTCTCTTATCCGTTTGAACTCAGAGATATGGCGCTCCCGAAGCAAAGACATACCAGACACCGCCGCGACCGCGCGCGTCGCGAATTGGAGATGACCACGACGAAGACCGCTCTCTGCCCGAAGTGCGGGGCGGATGTCATACCGCATCGAGCCTGCCCGAAGTGCGGGGAATATCGCGGCCGCGAGGTCGTGAAGAAGGCTCTCCCCAAGCTCAAGAAGGACTGATACCGGTCACCGTTCTTTTTTTGAAAAAAATACAAACTAAGTTCTTTCCGTATGGCCAACAGACATCTTCAGCGTTCCGTAGCGATGCAGTCCCTCTATGAATGGGATTTCAACGGCTGCAAACCGGGCAATGAGCTCCAAATCGCGAAACGGAACCTGGAAGCGTTCGCCCCCGGACTCGAGGGAAGCGAGAATTTGTCGCTTCGGCTCGTCGAAGGTATCGCGCGGGAACAGAAGACGATCGACGACCTGATCACGAAGTGTGCGCCGGAGTGGCCGCTCGAGCAGATCGCATCCGTCGATCGGGCTATCTTGCGGCTCGGCATCTTCGAACTGCTGTATGGGGACTACGACGAGGTTCCGCCCAAGGTCGCGATCAACGAGGCGATCGAGTTGGCCAAGTCATTCGGTTCGGACAGTTCTCCGAAGTTCGTGAACGGCGTGTTGGGCACCATCTATCGCGAGATGGGCGAGCCGATGAAGGATGATTCATCCGAGAAGCGCAGGATCGTATCCGAAGCGCTTTCGGAAACGGTCGCGACGGAAGAGGAAGCGGAAAAAGAAGAATCGGCGGAAGAAGTGCCAGTCGCTGATGAAGCCGCTCCGGAGAAGCCCGCGAAGAAATCCGTACGGAAAACGGCGCACGAACAGGCGACGGAATAATAATTGAACACGGAAGGAAAGTTCGGAAGTGTCGCGAAACCGTTTGCGGCGATTCCGAATTTTTCAGGGACGGATCTTCGGATTCCTCCCGGTCTTCCACCAGGGTTATGTTCGACGCGAAGCGGTTCGCCGAGACGCTCGGCATCGGGATCCGCGACAAGGATCTCTTCCAGGAAGCCATCACCCATCGTTCGTACCTGAACGAGCATCGCGGGTATGAATTGGAGCACAATGAGCGCCTCGAGTTTCTCGGGGACGCGGTACTTGAACTCGTCGTGACCGATTTCCTGTATCGGAACTATCCGAATCCGGAGGGCGATCTGACAAGCTTTCGCGCCGCGATCGTGAATGGAGAGATCTTGGCCGAGATCGCCGGTCGGCTCGGTATCGGGGATTTTCTCCTCATGAGCAAGGGCGAGGCCAAGGACATGGGTCGTGCCCGCATGTGGCTTTTGGCCAACGCGATCGAGGCGATCATCGGTGCACTGTATCTCGATCAGGGGTACGATGCCGCGAAGGTGTTCATCGAGACGAATGTCGTCTCCGAATTGCCACGGGTGATCGAGGCGGGACTCCATACCGATCCGAAAAGCAAATTCCAGGAACTCTCGCAGGAGAAGACCGGTATCACGCCGCAATATCGCGTCCTCAAGGAGTGGGGACCGGACCATGACCGGCATTTCACGGCCGGCGTGTTCCTCAATGAAAATCTGGTGGCCGAAGGCGAAGGTGCGTCCAAGCAGGAAGCCCAACGGAACGCAGCTGCCGAAGGCATCAAGGCGAAGGGCTGGGAATAAAATGAAAAATTCAAAACGAAAAATGTAAAATAAGGAGCGGGAACTGGGGAGAGAATAGCTAACAGTGAGCAGGGAGAGGAAATGACCTGGTATTCCGGGGCCCGCCTCCAACGCTGAGTGAAGCACTGCGGGCAGGGGGAGGGATTTATGGATCATATGCACTATATGGTTCTGACAGCTACGATCACGATACAAATGTTTCATGCGTTCCCGTTTCAGCTTGCTCCCCCCTTTTTTTTGTCCGCAACGTTTCACGTAGTGATACGGGCGGGCTACCTGCCCCAACGAGGTCCCTTCGGGAAGGGGGTTATCCGAGGAAGAAGAGGATAGTCCGTCGAGTCTTCGAGGTATGTCCTTCGTGAACGACTATGTCGAGCCCGCCTGCAACACTGTAGCAACTGCGGGCAGGACTGAAGGGTGAGACTGGTGTGCTGTCGAAGCTTTGGCAGTGGTACAGACTTTCTGAAGAGGGATACTACACCGACCCTCACCCTACCCTCTCCCAGGGGGAGAGGTGGAAGAACGTCACGATATATTATTCCTAAACCCCACTAACCGTATGATCCGGAATGATCTTGGGTGAGTTTTTGGTGAGTTTCTCCCTTTTTTCAAAAGGGAGTACCCGGTATTCCGGGTCCGCCTGCAACGCTGAGCGAAGCACTGCGGGCAGGGGAAGGATTTGTTACACAAGATCTGGTATGATGAGAGAATACTTTGAAACAGGGTCGGAATTTTTTGAAGAATGACTTTATTTAATTGTACGCTGGTTTGTATTTGAAACGAAATACATATGAAAATCTTTCTGATCAGGCATGGTGAAAGCGTTTCGGATGTGAAGGGTCGGTATGATGGCGAATACGACGATCCTTTAACTGAACGTGGAATAGAAGATGCGACAAAGGTTGCCAAGAAACTTTCGCATAAACCGATCGGCGTGATTTTTTCGAGTGCGCGGATACGGGCAAGGGAAACAGCGGATATTTTGAATATAGGTCGGGACCTCAAGATTATTATCGAAGAAGGGTTGAATGAACGTGATATTTATGGAGCTTTTCCGGATCTTGCCGAGAAGTTTCCCGAGGAAGAGTATAGGCGGTTGGGTGAATTATTCGCCAATCCAGATATGGTGGTAGCGGATGCCGAGTCGTATGCGCACTTCCGTATCAGGGTCGAAAATGCATTTTCAGGGATTTTGAAGAGTGACTATCATATGATTGCCATCGTCACACATGGCGGTCCGATTCGCTGTATTGTCCGTGAAGTGTTGAAGCTTGGAGAATTGGAACGACTCGGAAATGGTGCGATTATTGAGTTAGAGGCAAATGAAACCGGTATCCGGGTCATATCTATGGACTCAGCGATGCTGAAAACATGACATGTATTCCGTGAGTATGGAGGCTTTTTGTCATATCTGATATAATCAAGAAAGCGGGTTGGTAGGGTCATAGTTGAGGTATTTTGTGTTTTCTTCCCTCATCCGTCTCGGAATACCGAGCCACCTTCTCCCGGAGTGAGAAGGTGGAATCTGAAAAGAAGTGTCGTTCCCTATTTATCGCTTACCATTTCCTGCCGACTGTTTATGGCTCCCCGTTAGCTATTTATTGTTATCTGTTGATTGATCATGTTTCTCCGCAAAGTCGAAATTACCGGATTCAAGTCGTTCGCCAATCGGACGGTTTTTGACTTTTCCGATACGGCAGGCGAAGGGAAACAACCGGGCATCACCGCGATCGTGGGGCCGAATGGCTCTGGAAAATCAAATGTTGCAGACGCGATTCGCTGGGCGATCGGCGAACAGTCCTCAAAGAATCTTCGTGGCAAGAAGTCCGAGGATGTTATTTTCGGTGGAACCGCAAAGCGCGGAAAAGTGGGGAGCTCATCGGTGACGCTCTTTTTCGAGAACCGTGACCACCGCATCCCGATCGAGTTTTCCGAAGTTTCCATCGCGCGCAAGCTGCACCGGAGTGGGGAGAGCGAGTTCCTCATCAACGGGGCGAAGGTTCGGCTGCTCGACATCGTGGACCTTTTGGCCAAGTCGGGTATCGGCAAGGACAGCTACTGTGTCGTGACGCAAGGTATGAGCGATGCGACGCTCAATGCGAACCCGTCCGAGCGCCGATCGATTTTCGAGGATGCCGCCGGCGTGAAGCAGTATCAGATACAGAAGGACCGCGCGAACCGCAAACTCGCGTCCACACGGGAGAACCTCGTGCGTGTCGATTCGCTTTTGGCCGAGATCGAGCCGCATCTCAAGATCCTTCGTCGGCAGGCCGAGCGCGCCGCGAGGGGCAAGGAAGTCACCGAAGCCCTGCTGTCCAAGCAGACCGAACTTTTCGGTTTTTTGTGGCATTCGTTTCAGGGTGAACGTACCGGACTGTCCGAGGAACGCGAGAACAAGGCGCGTCAGGTCGGCATGCTCGAGCGCGAGACCGATTCGCTCCGCGAGGAGATCACGAAACTGTCCGCGTCGCTTACCGATGACGGCCGTTCGGAGGAATTCATGCGTGAGGCGAACGTCTTGCGCGACCAGCTCAACGTCGTCGAACGCGATTCGGCGATCGTGTCCGGACGGATCGAATCAGAGCGCGAGCGGCAGAAGGATCGTGAGGAGATCCGGACGATCCCGGTCGACCTCGGCTATATCAGAAAGACGCTTGACCGGATACGCAAGGATCAGGTGACGCTTTTCGACCGGCTCGGACTCGTGGAACAATTGTCCGATATTCAGGATATCCGTGAATTCGCCCGTGCTATCGGGACCGAACTCGTCGACCTCGATACGAAGATGGAAGCCGGAACGGTGACCGAAAAGATAGTCATTTCGCTTCCAGAAAACGAAAAACGCGAGAGTGATGCCAGATTCGCCGCGTTGTCGTCCGAGAAAGAGGCGCTTTCGGTACGGATGGAAACACTCCGGAAGGATATCGATGCCAAGGAGGGTGAAATGCGCGAGGAGCGCGAAAAGCACAAGGAAAGCCGGGAACGGTATTTTATCCTCGAGAAAGAAGTCCGCGAGAAGGAGCGGAAGCTGTCCGAGACGAAGGACGCTCTCAATGAAATCAAGATAAAGCTTGCCCGGGTCGAAGTCCGCGAGGAAGACCTGATCGGCGAGGTCCGAGACGAACTTTCGACGGATGTCCGTGAGCTGACATGGGACGGTAATCCGCGCGACCGCGATGCGTTGACCCGTGACATCGTGCGGCTCAAGGGAGAAGCGGAACGCATCGGGGCGATCGATCCGTTGGTGGCGCAGGAATACGAGGAGACGAACACGCGGTTCGAGTTCCTGACGACCGAATCGGCGGACTTGCGCAAGGCGATGGAATCGCTGGCGACGGTGATCGTCGAGATGGACGAGCGCATCGAGAAGGAATTCTCGCTCGCGTTCGACGAGATCGCGAAGAAATTCGAGCACTATTTCACGCTTATCTTCAATGGCGGCAAGGCGGAACTCATCCGGACCAAGGTGAAGCGACGCGTCCGCATCGAGGATGCCGAGGACGCCGAAGGGGAAGAGGAAATCACCGATACGGGTGACGATCTCGGCATAGAGATCACCGCCTGCCCGCCGGGCAAGAAGATATCGAACTTGTCGGTGCTCTCCGGCGGCGAACGATCGCTCACCTCGCTCGCGCTTCTCTTCGCCATCATTTCGCACAATCCGCCGCCGTTCGCCGTGCTCGACGAGGTGGAAGCCGCGCTCGACGAGGCGAATTCCAAGCGCTTCGGAAAGGTGCTTTCCGAGCTTTGTGAGCGGACACAATTCATCGTCATCACGCACAATCGCGAGACCATGCGGCAGGCGGGACTCCTCTATGGCGTGACCATGGGGGAAGACGGATCTTCGCAGGTTCTGTCGCTCCGGCTCGAGGATGCGGAGAAATTCCGCGGATCCGTGAAACCGGCTGCTTGACAGGAGCGACTGTCGGGGGTACGATTGATTCTGACAGTCTTCGAAAGGACTTTTTTGTTTTATTCCCGATTTCTATGCTTACGATCCGTTTCAACCGTACCGGCAAGAAGAACCGCGCCTCATTCCGCATAGTCCTTCAGGAGAGGACCAAAGCCCCGAATCACCGCCATATCGAGGTGCTCGGCAGCTATGACCCGCATTCCAAGACGACCGTCCTCAAGAGCGAACGGATCATGCACTGGATCGGTCTCGGCGCGCAGGCTTCCGATTCCGTCCATAACCTGCTTGTCCGCCAGGGCGTTCTCAAGGATGCCAAGAAGCGCGCGATCAAGATGGAAAAGCCCGCAGTGAAGGAAGTTGCGGTGGAAGAAGTGCCGACCGTCGAAGTGAAAGAGGAAGCCGCTGCGACCGCCGTGGAACCGGCCGAGGCGAAAGCCGAGTAGATTCCGCGGTTGACACCGCATCCGAAGCCGGATAGACTGAGTCAAGACAATCTGTGTTCGCTTCCGCAGACATGAGGCGCGACCGGGAGACCGGTCGGGAAGTCCTCACGAGGGAGATCGGATCGATATCGATCCGGTTTACCTGTCCGCGGTACCGCGGATTTTTTCATATTCCAACCAGGTTGCCAATTTACTACACGCCTATGATGACACGAGCCGACAAGGAAGCCCTCCTCAAGGAAGTGGCCGCGGAGGCCAAGAGCGCGAAATCGCTCGTCTTCTCGGATTACAAGGGGGTGACGGTGAAGGACCTTTCCGCGCTCCGCGGAGAGCTCCGTAAGAGCGGTTCGCGCTTCAAGATCCTCAAGAAGACGATCCTCAACCTCGCGTTGCGCGAAGCTGGGATGAATGTCGATGTCAGGAAGCTCGAAGGACAGATCGGTGTGGCGTTCTCGCCCGACGAGGTGTCGGCCGCGAAGACTATCGCTGATTTCGTGAAGGGGAAGAAAGATCTGAAGCTG
This sequence comes from Candidatus Moraniibacteriota bacterium, assembly GCA_037133435.1. Classification (GTDB taxonomy): domain Bacteria; phylum Patescibacteriota; class Minisyncoccia; order Moranbacterales; family UBA1568; genus JAAXTX01. The sequence continues at coordinate 16,137 of JBAXOD010000020.1, forward strand.
ACGATCGCCGGCGGTGCACTCGAAGGGAAGCAGCTTTCGGCCGAGGAGGTGAAAGCGCTTGCGAAGCTCCCGTCCAAGGACGAACTGCGCGGCATACTCGCCGGGACGCTCCAGGCACCGATCGCGTCGTTCGCACGGGTCCTCGAAGGGAATATCTCGGGATTCGTCCGGGTACTCAGCGCGGTGGCGGACAGCAGGAAGTAACAACGGGTTTCAAATGGTTCTCTTGTTGCATTGTCAAACGGTTGAAAGCGGTTTCAGCAATCTGACAATGTAGCAATGGGATCAATGGAAATAAGTAATCAATCGTAAGTACAAGCATATGTCCGAAGAGAAGAAAGAAGAGGTGGTGGTCCCGGCGAAGTTCGAGAAGCTCGTCGCGGAAATCGAGAAGATGAGCGTGCTCGACCTGTCCGAGCTCGTGAAGGTCCTCGAAGAGAAGTTCGGCGTCTCGGCGGCGGCCCCGATGATGATGGGAGCCATGCCGGCAGCCGGCGGCGCGGTCGAGGAAGCGGAAGAGAAGACCGACTTCGATGTCGAGCTCACCGCGACCGGCGATCAGAAGATCAACGTCATCAAGGCGGTCCGCGAGGCGACCGGTCTCGGGCTCAAGGAAGCCAAGGACCTCGTCGATGCGGCCCCGAAAGTGATCAAGGAAAAAGCCGCGAAGGCCGAAGCCGAGGAGATCAAGGCCAAGCTCGAGGCGGTCGGTGCGACGGTCACGCTCAAGTAGTTCCGGACTGCATGTCCTTGAATAGCCCCGCTTCTTTCGAGAGGCGGGGTTTTCGTATCCATTTCTTTACAAAGAATTGGTATTCGTGTACGTTTCCGATGTCAGTCCTTTTCAAACCTAAACGCTACTGAGTATGAATATCAATGAACTTTTTGATAATCCGCAATTAAGCGACTCCGACGCTCTGCCGTTTCTGGAAAATCTTATCGGCGACGTTAAGCTATATGGTCAACATATTCAAAGGCCTTATGGGGATGACCCTAGGCCGAAACATCTCGAAATTCAGTTGCGGCGTGGGCATGTAACTATGGAGCAGGTGAGAAAAGCTGCACGTCGAAAACTTCCTGAAGCGGGCCGAAAGGATGGGGGATCGTTGGATTCGGTCGTGGAACAACTTCTGAAAGAGTTCAATCTTCCGCGTATGCGAATACTCTTTTCCCCGCCTCATCTTCTCGATAATTAAGGCAGGAGTGTTGTTAAAAAAAGCCCGAACGAGTGCGTTTCGGGCTTTTAAACATTCCAATCTTGCTGTTACGAGGCAGGAAAGCTTCGTGACGGCGGGCTCTTTTCACGATATACTGTATCGGAGAGGGTGTTTGTAATTGGAACCCCTCACCATCGAAGACTCCGGACTATCCTCTTGTTCATCGGATAATCCCCCTTGAAAAGGGGAGCAGATTGGTAATTATTATATTTGTGATATGAGCTATTTCGGATTCGATCTGATCGAAGTTATCAAGACCGTCGGATATGTGGGACTGTTCGCGATCGTCTTCGCCGAGACCGGCCTTTTCCTGGGCTTCTTCCTGCCCGGAGACAGTCTGATCTTCGTGGCCGGGTTTCTCGCCTCGCAGGGGTTTTTCGGGCCGGTTATGCTTGCGGCTGTATTGTTCGTCGCGGCGTTCACCGGAAACATGGTCGGGTACGAATTCGGGCGTCGGGTGGGGCCGAAGCTCTTCACCCGTGAGGATTCGCTTTTGTTCCGGAAAGATCATGTCACGAAGACCAAACGGTTCTACGACAAGTACGGCGGCAAGACGGTCATGATCGCCCGGTTCATACCGGTGGTACGTACGTTCGCGCCGATCCTTGCCGGCGTGGCGGAGATGAAGTATATGGTTTTTTTTGCGTACAATATCGCTGGGGCGGCACTGTGGACGCTCGGACTCGTGGCACTTGGGTATTTCCTCGGGACTCGCGTGCCCAATATCGACAAGTATCTGCTGCCGATCGTGCTCGTAATCATAGTCGTCTCGGTCCTGCCGGGTGTGTGGCATCTGTATCGCGACAGCCAAGAACAGAAGCGCGAACAGGCGGAAAAGGGCATATAGAACAATATCCGATAGTTTGTACGGCTCCCCGGTGAAAACCAGGGGAGCCGTTTTCTGTTATACTAAGAACACGTTATGAATGTTTTTCACATCTCGAAATCACATTTTTTGGTGATCGGTCCGGTTGTGCTCATCGGGGCGGCAGCGGGGTTTTTCCTGATGTGGTCGGTAACGGAACGGAACCGACCGGTATTCGCACCGGCGTCAAATCCCGTTATCGGTACGGTGAACGGAACCGGGCAGGCGTCAGTCACGAAAACCGAGCCGGTCAAGGTGACAGGACTTCTCGGAGAGGAAATCAAACCGCCGCCTCCGCCTCCGTCGATGGATCGCATGAAGACACAGGGATGCGTCGCGGACGGACTTTTGAACGGTGATTTCCCCGGTGACGGCAAGACGACCAAGCTCATCAACCGATCGGACTGCTATTACCTGCATCGGGCCGTGGAGACATGGCTTGCTCCGCCGGACTTCGACAAGCTCGACGAGAACCTGAAGGATCTGCGTGACGGGTTCGTGGTCGGTATGTTCCTTGCCGAAGCGATCGATACCAAGGCCGATTACGCGTATCCGTTCGAGAATCGGAATTTCGATTTCGCGAAGATGTGCCGCCCGGGTTCGCAGAATTTCTGGGGTGAACATACGTGCAAGCCGACCCTGATGAGCAACGAATATCGCACGTACCTTCGTTTCATCACGCGCCGCGCGATGGACCGCGGGGTGCAGGTGTTCATGTTCGGTCAGGTGTATCTGCAGGACGCGAACGACCTGTCCCAATCACCCATCGGCGGGGTCATCGCGGATATGCGCGAATACGCGGCGTATCACGGCATGCAGATCTTCGTCGGCGCGCAGACGAACGATATCACCGATCAGCAGTATCTTTCGAACTTCGACTTCATCGAGGGGGGAGTCGGGTTGTCTTCCGACGGAACGGTCGAGAACGGCCCGTGTTTTTCGCGCTGGTGGAAAAAGCCGGGGGACTGGTGCTGGGGACTCCTCTGGAACGACCGGTTCGCCTCCAAGGCGAAGAACGTCCTCGTGCACTATGACTGGAGCGGAAAGATCGGCGACGATATGAGTATCTTCACGCGGATGAGTGCGGATCAGCGGCACGAGACGACCGCGAGACTGCACCGGTATTTCAACTCCAAAGGCGTCGGTTTCCTGTTGCCGTTTCTGGCGCGGCTCAACGTGGACAATGGCGGCTGTGTGGGACCGGCGAAACGCTACTATACGCCGGACGACCGGTTCTCGTGTGACGATGAGGACGCGTGGAATGAGATACTGAAATCAACGAACAGATAACAGATAACAGATAACAGATAACGGGGAACGGAAAGCAGTTAACGGGTTCACGGGTTAACGGGTTGGGGCCCACCTACGCCAAGGCTTCGGCGAGGCGAGGCCCGCTTACGTTAAAACTACGGCGTGTCGAAGCGGGGAAGAACGGATAGAAAAGGGTACAATTCTCAATTTTCAACCGAGACAGGGAACAAAGAGGAGTCGAAGCGTTAGAATATTCGAGTATGAAGATATCCGTTACGGTGAAACCGAACGCGAGGGAAGAGAAGGTTATCCGAAACGATGACGGGAGTTTCGCCGTATCCGTGAAGGCGCCGTCTCGCGAAGGCAAGGCGAATGCGCGGCTCCCGAAGGTGATTGCGGCTTATTTCGGCGTCGCACCGTCCACCATCCGTATCGT
>JBAXOD010000021.1:0-17884 GCA_037133435.1 Candidatus Moraniibacteriota bacterium
GCGGGCGCCCAGCAGGGCGCGGGGGCGGGGGGCGGGACCGACCGGGGAAGGCCGGCGGGCCCGAGCCCCGCAAGCCGAAGGGAGCGAACCGGCGCCTCGCCGACGCAACCGCACGGCCGCAACGAAGCGACAACGAACCACGAGGGACAGCGATACAGAGGCGCAGCGGTATGAACGACAAATGCGGAGGCCCCGGAGATCCGTGGCGGGTCTTTCCGGGGCCGGATCGGTAAAGTCCGCCTCGATTCGAAGCCCTCGAAAAGAAAGAAGGGGCGGAGTCGGTCAGCCCTCCCCGATTCATGAGCGAGCGGACAACCGCTCCGGGGCATGTCCACGACCCCACACCCCGAGTGCTGGCATAGAGGTATTATGCGACGTTGCCCTCGAATGTCGTCATAATACCCTCTACTGCCGGCACCCGAGTCTTCGAGGATCAGGGGTGGGAGAAATCGATGCCCCGGTATCAGGTCCGCACCTTCGGGGAAGGCGAATCAGAAGAGTCCCCATCCTTAGCGTTCCCTGCCCCGGTCGCTTCGAAAGAGAGGACGGGACAGCCGAGGGAGCGGCCGGGAGTGCGGGAGTCGAGAAGGGCGACGGATCAGGGACCGACGGTGGCGGAGAGCGAGTCGGCGAAGGTCTCCGCTCCCGTCGAGGACCCCGTCGACCCGGCTCCCGCATGGACGGTGGCTCCCCGGATGATTCCCGTCCGCACGGTGGCGATGGACCGCTTCAAAAGAGGACCGGACAGACGGGAGAGTCTCGACGGTCGCACGGGTCCGATAGGGAGAACGGATCAGGGACCGACGGTGGCGGAGAGCAAGGCTTCGAAGATCTCCGCTCCCGTCGAGGACCCCGTTCTCCCGGATCCTGCGCCGGCGAGTCTCTCCACGGATGAATCCGGTCCGCACAGAGGCGGGACAAGGGGCGGAATCGGAAATGTCCCCATCCTTTGAAGGCATCGACAGTGGCTTGGTACCCGAAAGAGCGCGCGTTTATTTTGTAGGAGCGCTGTTTGGACGGGTCACCGGGCGCGTGGTCGGAGGGTACATGACCAGACCTCGGGTCGCCGGGCGCTTTGTGGGAGTGAGACGCGCGTGGCACCCGGAAGAGCGGGCTTCGGATTCGCAGAAAATAATACTCGGAAGCCACCCCACCCGCTTTGCAACGAAGGACGGAACCGGGAATGACACGCCCAACGTGGCGCGCGGAGAAGGTGAAAAAATTGCAAAAATACGCGAGGAAATGATATGATAAAAGTGCACACAACTCAATTTCATCGAAGCACAGAGCGACAAAGTTTTTTGTCGTTCTCGCGAAAGGGCGACCTTCGTACAGCTTCGATGAGGAGTTGTGTGCAACGAAGGGAGCCCTTTTGTTATACTTGCATGCAATCCCGCTATGTCCGAAAATACAAAGGTGCGACTCCCCTTTGGGCGATGACCCCATCCGAACTTTTTCTTTACTTCGCCGTCCTCGGGCTCTTTTTTCTCCTCGCGTATCTTAGCGATCATGCCCTATGAAATACGTCATCTATGCCCGGAAATCGACGGAAAGCGAGGACCGACAGGCAATCTCGATCCAATCGCAGATCTTCGAAATGCAAGAGGTCGCGAAACGTGACGGATATGAGGTTGTAAAAATCTTTCAGGAATCGAAATCGGCGAAGAAGCCGGGCCGACCGGTCTTCGCAGAACTGCTCGACTTCATCGCGACCGGCAAGGCCGAAGGAATCCTCTGTTGGAAGATCGACCGACTCTCCCGCAATCCCGTGGACGAAGGCACGATAAAATGGATGCTGCAAAACGAGACGATCAAACGCATCCGCACGTTCGACCGAGAATACAATCCCGAGGATAATGTTGTCATCGCGAGTATCGAATTCTCGATGGCGAACCAGTACATCCGCGACCTGAGCAAGAACGTGAAACGCGGACTCAATGAGAAAGCGCGTATCGGTGAATATCCGGGGTCACGACCCATCGGCTACATGACGGATCCGAAATCAAGGCACATGATTCCCGATCCTGCCTTTGCCCCATTCATTGACCGCGCGTTCCGTCTCTACGCGACGACAAACATCGCGACCGACAAACTTGCCGACCAGCTTTATGAGGAAGGTTTCCGCTCACGTGCGGGCAACAAGGTCGGCAAGAGTACCATGCACCGTATCCTGACGAATCCGATCTATGCGGGCCTTTTCTACTGGAAGGGCCAACTGCACCATGGCAATCATGAACCAATCGTCGCCCTTCAAATGTACGAGGAGGTATCCGGTCGGCTCAATAAGAAAAAATGGCTCAGTGCGGAAACCAGACGACCATTCCCCTACCGCGGACATCTCGTCTGTGCGGAGTGTGGACTCAAGGTTACCGCGGAAATACAGAAAGGGCACACGTACTACCGATGCACCAAATCCAAAGGCGTGCACAACTGCAGTCAGCCCTATATCCGCGAGGAAGTCATGGAAACGCTCATCAGCGAATCATTAGAACTCGCTTCCTTCAACGATGAGATACGGGAGTGCATCGTAGAGGCGACGAAAACCAGGCTTGCCCACCGTGTCCAGATGGAAATAGAGACCGAGGAACGGCTGCGGAACGAATTGCGGGAATTAAAGAAACGCAAAGACTCGCTGCTCGAGAAATATATCGCCGATACCATACCGGTCGAAATGTTCAACGAGAAAAACGAACAATTCGTGACGGAAGAGGCTGGTATCATGGAGAAGATTCAAAACGTACGATCGACCGGCATGCAACTCACGGAAGAAATCGAGACGATCGTGAACTATATGGCGACTGTACACGACGCGTTCAAGGACGGCGATGAAAACAGACAAAAAGAGATCCTCGAAATCTCATCTTCGAACATCGGTATCAAGGACCGGAAAATCGCGTATTTCAACCTCAATGACGCCTTCCGGTGGGTCTATGATGACGCGAGTTATCTCACTGCCCAAAAGGCCACCTTCGAACCGTCGATTCCGGCCTCTACAAAAGAAAAAACAGCCGCTTGCGCGACTGCTCTCCCTATGAAGCTGGGGAGGTAGGGATCGAACCTACGCATGGCGGGACCAGAACCCGCTGCCTTACCGCTTGGCTACTCCCCAATATTATAGAGACGTAAAGCTTGTGGAAATACACAAACCAATGGGCCTTTCGGTCCTCGGATACAGTATCATTTCAAGAGAAAAGAATCAAGCACTGCGGACGAAGCCGATCAGATCTTCAGGTACCGCCGTATGGCGATGAAGCCCGAGATGACGCCGAGGAGGATACCGGCGATGATCGTACCGGGGACGAAAATCCAGAGAGCGGATAGGTACACCTGGAAGAATGATTGGGTACCCAGGAGTTCCGTGAACAGCGTCCCGATGCTTCGTGAGATGAAGAAAGAGACACCCGTCAGCAAAATGAGGGTCAGGATAGCCCCTGAGAGGCCGTAGAAGATGCCCTCGAAGAAGAACGGCATGCGGATATAGATATTGGACGCGCCGACGAGCCGCATGACCTCGAATTCCTGCCGATGCGAGTAGATGGTGAGGCGAATGGAATTGAACGTGATGAGCACCGCGATAATGGTGAACGCGATGCCGACCAGGAAGCCGATATCCTTGGAGCGGCGGGTCAGATCGTTGAGCGTTTCGATCTTCTTCTTGTTGCGTTCGTAGTTGACGTCCTGGATCTCGCTTCGGTAATCGGAATTGTTCAGTTTCTGTGCGATGAGGTCGTAGTTTGAGGGATCGTCGGCCTTGATGACGAGCGAGGATAGGAGCGGATTGTCCCCGATTTCCTTGACCGCGGCGGTGAAGACCTCGTTTCCGTTTTGGAGGAAATCCTTAAGTGCCTGATCGCGGGAAATGTAATCGACGGACGCGACCTCCTTGTACCGTCTCAGGTCCATCTGGATGGCCTGTATGCGCGTTTCCGAGACTTCCGGACGGAAGTTGACACTGATGCTGATTTTTTCCTCGAGATTCCGGAGCGCCAGATTGCCGGCGAGTCCGATGAGACCCGTGAGGCCGATGGCGAAGAGTGAAAGCGTGAGGACGGAGACGGTCGCGAACGTCAACCAGCCGTTACGCCGGTAATTGTCCGCCCCTTCCTTGAATGTCCGCCACAGTTTGATGGTTTTCATAGTCCGTTTCCTTTTTTACACGATCGCGACGCGACGGCGTTTCTCCGGGAGAAGATATTTCCCTTCCTGCTCGTCGCGGATGACCTGTCCGTGATCGAGTGTCACGACGCGTTTGCCGGTCTTGTCCACGAGCGATTGGTTGTGCGTGGCGAAGATGACCGTCGTTCCGAGCCCGTTGATCTCGAGCAGTAGGTCGAGGATCTCGCTCGCCGATCCCGGATCGATGTTCCCGGTCGATTCGTCCGCGATGATCACTTTGGGCTGCAGGATGAGCGCTCGCGCGATAGCGACACGTTGCTGTTCGCCTCCGGACAGTTCACGCGGGTACCGGTTCGCCTTGTCGTCGAGGTCGACGATCTCGAGGATCTGAGGCACCTCGTCGTAGATCTCCTCGGTCGGTTTGCCGTATACCTCGAGCGCGTAAGCGATATTCTCGAAGGCGGTTTTTTGCGGTAGCAGCTTGAAATCCTGGAATACGGTCCCTATATTGCGACGGTAGTACGGAAGATGCTTGCGGTTGATGGTGGCGATGTCGCGTCCGTCGAAGAATATCCGTCCCTGGGAAGGCTTTTCCTCGGCAAGGATCAATTTGAGCAGGGTGGACTTGCCGGCGCCGCTCGCCCCCACGAGGAACAGGAACTCGCCCGGGAATATCTCGAGCGAAACGTCATCGATCACGGGAGTGGCGGAAGAGGAAAACTGCTTGGTGACCGCATCGAAAAATATGATGGGGGCCGGTCCGACCTCGACCGCTTTTCGCGACAATGTCGGTACGGGCTCCTCGGCATACGACCCGTCGACGTACGACTCCGGGGCGACGGAACGGTTTTGTCTTCGTGAGGAGATATCCATAAGTGCGCTCGTTTCCTGTTGATGTCTATCGGGTATCCCGGAGTGCGGAATCCCGTCCGTCACCATTATAGCAGATTTTTCATTTCTTCCCATCATCCGCGGCGTTCGTTCCCGCGGCCGCCTGTCGCAGCGCGCTCTCGATGAACGGTTGGATGGCCCCGTCGAGAACGGCCTGGGTATCGCTCGTTTCCGTTTTCGTGCGATGATCCTTCACGAGATTGTACGGATGCAGGACATATGATCGTATCTGATTCCCCCACTCGGCACTCTTGTGCTCGCCCTTGAGATCGCGTTTCTCCTGCTCCTGCTCTTCCAGGCGCCTCTGAAGCAGTTTGCCGCGAAGGAGCTTCATCGCCTGTTCTCGGTTCTGGAGCTGTGAGCGTTCGCTTTGCGAGCTCGCGACGATGTTCGTGGGCAGATGGGTGATACGGACCGCGCTGTCGGTCTTGTTCACGTGCTGGCCGCCGGCTCCGCTCGCGCGATAGGTGTCGATACGGAGCTCTTCGGGTTTGATCACGATGTCCTGATCATTCTCGAGAACCGGCAGGACTTCGACGAGTGCGAAGGACGTCTGCCGGAGCTGGTTCGCGTTGAACGGCGAAAGCCGCACGAGTCGGTGCACGCCCGCCTCGGTACGGAGATTGCCGTATGCGTAGTCGCCCGTCACTTCCATCGTGGCGCTCTTGATACCGGCTTCCGTTCCGCGGGAATCGTCTATGACCTTGGCCTTGAAACCGGACAAGTCGGCATAGCGCAAGTACATGCGCAAGAGCATCTCGGCCCAATCCTGCGCGTCCACGCCGCCGGCGCCCGCATGGATGGATACGAGCGCGTTCCCGCTGTCGTACGGGTTGGAAAACGAGGTGCGGAATTCCCATTCATCAAGCGTTTCGGAGATCTTTTTCGCGGCTTCGCCGATGTCTTGTTCTACGGACGCTTCGAGTCCTTCCATGGCGGCAAGTTCCGCGAGGTCGCGGAGTTCCGATTCGAGTGCGTTAAAAGAAGCCAGCTCTCGCGAAAGGGCCTCGAGCTCTTTCAAAGTCTTGGCGGCCTTTTCCGGATCGTCCCAAAGGTCCGGACGTTCGCTTTCGGTACGAAGTTCCCGCTCACGGATCTCTTTCTTGGCGAGGTCAAAGACAGTCCCGCAAGTGCGGGAGTTTCCGGGTAAGCACGTCGATAGATTCTATAAGTCCTTCCATAATGGATACAGCATAGCATTTCCCCTTGGGAATGGGAAATATGCGATATGTGATATTTGATTCGCGTTTGTCAGGCCGACGGAATGTGGGTCGGTTGAAAGAGATAAACCACTCTGATAGAAAAACCCCGGCTTTTTATTGAGCCGGGTGGAGGATATCGAGGAAATGTACGCCTTAGTTTCATAGGCTGAATGTGAATCGCAAACGATGGCCTTTAATGGGTTTGATCGCGATATGTGCGCCTGATGCGTGCAATTTCGCGAGATGGTCAAAATCGTTTGCGGCCATAGGTGAGACGATAATGATCATCGGATCGTTGCAGATGGACGGATTATTGAGAATGATCCCCTTCCGTCCATGAAGTCTGCAGGTGTGAAAATGAAGTTCAGCCTCGCCTCGGTCGAAAGCTTCGGGAAACGAGTCGATGATACATTGACACAGATGACTCGGCGGACCATTCGGACGTATGATGAATTCGTTCGTTTGGAAGTTTTTCCCGTTGATGAATTCGACGGTGGCGATATTTGTTGTAGAGGCGGTATTGTCGGTGGTGCTCATTGCGTGACTCCTCGTCGTTTCAGATTATTGGTGAACTGACTTGTAAAGAAACGGTATGCAAGTGACAGTATTTCCCAAGCGTGTCGAAATGTCAACGGTTGCCAAAAATCCGCGTATTCGCTATCCTGGTTCAGTACCCGATTTCTCCATTCGGGTCGACCAGTCGCCGATGTAGCTCAGTTGGTAGAGCAACGCACTCGTAACGCGTAGGTCGTCGGTTCAAATCCGACCATCGGCTCAAAGACATGAAACAGTGGACAGATAACAGTTGGCAGCGAGCAGATAACAGAGAGAAGGGAACGCAAGATCGGATTCGAAAAAGAAATGTACCGAAGATCATGTATACGAAAAACGCCCCGATTGGGGCGTTTTTATATCCAGCATGAATCGGGATTTACTGCTGACTCCCCGAGCCTACTCCGCGAGTTTCGCGTCTATCGCGGCCTTGACGTTGTCGTACGGGACGGCGCCGGAGACGAACGTATCCCCTACGAATGTGCCGGGAGTACCGTCCACCCCGAACTTCGCGGCTTCGGCAGCATCGGCTGCGACCTTGTCGGCGTACTTCTTGGAATCAAGACAGGTGTTGAAGTCTGCGGCCTTGAGTCCCAGCTTTCTGGCATACTCTTTGAACTTCGTCGTGTCCGTCGTTGCACCCCATTCCGCCTGACGATCGAAGAGCAGATTCCCGTATTCCTTGAACTTGCCCTGCTCGTTCGCACACTCGCTCGCGAGAGCCGCACCCTGTGCCTGCGGGTGGAACGAGAGCGGGAGGTGCTTGTAGACGAAAGTGATCTTGTCGCCGTATTCCGCAAGCATCTTGGTCACGCTCGTCTGGAAGGCCTTCGAGTACGGACACTGGAAATCGGAATACTCGACGACCTTTACCTTGGCATCCTTGTTGCCCTGGACGATCGCGTTGTCTCCGATTTCAGGCAGCGAGAGATATTTTCCCGGCGGGAGTCCGAGCTTGGCAGTATCAAGTAAGTAGGATCCGTCCTTGGCCGAAAAGAGTTCAGCGGCGAGTCCGTAGAAATCGGTACCGGTCACTTCCCCGCCGAAAACGAATGCCGGGACGGTGGTGACACCGAACTGTGCGATGAGTGCCTTTCCCTTTTCCGAGGACGCCTCGACCGGGACGGCTTCCATGGTCGGAAGCACGCGACGGAACCAGACCAGTGCCTCGTCGGGCGAACAGCTGGTGCAGGCGGAGTCGGTGATCACCGAAACATTGACCTTGGGATCGGGATACGCGACCCAGGTCTTCCCAGCCGCCACAACAACATTGTTTTCACGTACCGCTCTCGGCGAGAATCCTTCCCGACGCACGAGCTGTGCGACATCCACGAAAATGCTTCCCACGAAAAGTCCGGAAATGAGGATGATGGCCGAAACGAGGTTCTGAATACGCTGTTTGTCCTTCGAGATCGGAGGCGTCGCCGCAACGGTTTCGGTCAGATCGTTCACGTCGTCGTTCATAGGTTCGCTCATACGGTTTAACATTACGGTTGAATCCCCTCCTCGGAACTTCTGATCGGATTTACTGACACACACCGCCTTGTGGGGCCTGCGCGGCCGTCGATTCGCCACTGAGGGCTTTTTCCGCGAGCTTTTTCTGCATCGCGATGAGGTCGTACGCTTTGCCCTGGTTCTTGACGGTATAATCATCGTATCCGATGGTGACGTTCTGGCTTGCGGAATGCTTTACCGCGAAACCGAGCGCGATGCCGATCGCGAAAATGATCACGAGCCGCTCCTTCACGCTCAAACGGTCGATCGCGGACTTCGCGTACGCGTCTATCCGGTCGGTGGTAGTCCTGGACCGTTTTTTGATGACCGAGCAGATCGTCTCGGTACGTTTCTTGAGTTCGTCGACCGCATTCTGCAATCGTTCATCCATAGTGTTTCACAGGTGAATGCTTATGTATTCGGCTCCTTATCGTATCACGACCACGTATGGCCTACAATTGACAAGTGAAATATTCCGTGTCCGTATTTGAAATCGAAAGCATGGAATGCTTGATTGTTAAAAGCGGTCTTGACGAATTTCATACATGTTGTATGATGCGATGCATCGGGAAAGCCCGTTACGAAACTTAAAATGCACTAGGAGGAAGGCTAATGTCACAAAAAAACGATATGTGTCCTACATGCGGACGTGAATTAGAAAAAGGCGTTTGCGGCAATGATGGATGTGTCGGTCACATCGCGACACACCGCGAAAAGCGACCGTGCGATTCGAATATCTTTCCCCCTTCCGGGCGTGGTTCGGGATATAACCAGCCGAACACTCCCGGTTTGAAATTTGCGACTCCACCAAGGATCAAGGATATGGGAGATTCTATCTGAACATTCCTCATCCACTCCGTTTCGATCCGCAAGAATCGACCAGTCTATCAATCGTTACGATAGACTGGTATTTTTTTGTTCTATCGGAATTTCTTGAGCATTTCCGCATAGATCGGAGAGGAATACGTGCAGTGCGGGTTCGGCACCTCGTCCGGATCCAGACAGCATTCCATATCCATATGTCCCTTTTCATGCGTATCGCTTTCGGACGGATGATCGTTCGACTTTTCACAGACCAATCGTCCATTGACTACCGCATAGGTATTCGGATACGGGGCGGATCGGACGGGTCGCGCGAAACGTATCGGGGCAGGTTTCATCGGCTGAAGGCCTGGCGTCGCAGGCTGTCGCGGTATCGTTACCGTCCAGAGCGGAGGCGGCAGTGGGGCCGGGAGCGTCTCGGGGCGGTCCGGCGACGATCTTTTTTCCGAATGCTCGTCCTGGCAATGCGATCGGACGTACGCCGGATCGCGACCCGCTTCCGTATCGGACGCGGATTCGAGGAAACAGACGAATTCCGTCGTCAGTTTCGGCACGGGCTGCTTCGGATCAACCGACGCGACTCCGCTTTCGGCGGGTATGGCGATGATCGATTCGGGTTCCGTTACGATCACGTCGTTCTCCGCCGCATACACGAACAACGTGTTCACCTTTAAAAAGATGACACACATCAACAAGATAACAGCGGAGGATACGACGGTTCTAGACATGACATTCCGTTTCCCTCCGGAATAATGCCCCAAGTATACAACGAGAATCCGGGTCATGCAAAATTTTCCCGTCCACGATCGGAAACCATTCGAAAATCAGCGTTTGAATCCGACGTGCGCAGAGACGACTTTCAACAATTCGGCACGACCTTCCCCCGTTTTCGCGGAATAGCGGATGATTTCGGCATCCGGTGCGTTTTCACGAAGCGTACGGATGCTGTTCGTGATATCGTTCCGACGCCCCTTGTCGCTCTTATTGGCGAGTATCACGACCGAGCGACCGGCGTCACGGAGAATGCCATACGCCTCGGTGTCGCTTGCGGTCATACCGACGCCCGCGTCGATGACGAGTACTGCCAGATCGAGACGGACATCCTCGGGCGTACCGGCGAACCAGAGGACATGCTTGCGGAGTTTCTCGCGCTTCACGAGGGGAAGCTTCGCATATCCGTATCCCGGAAGGTCGGCCAGATACCACTCGTTATTGACGAGAAAATAGTTGATTTCCGTGGTACGACCGGGCCGCGAACTCGATCGGGCCAGGTCCTTGCGTTTGGCAAGCGCGTTGATGACACTCGATTTCCCGACGTTCGAACGCCCGAAAAAACCGACCGTCGGCCGCTCCCGTTCCGGCAGCCCTTCGGATCCGATCACCCCCTTCATGAATTCAGCGGACTTGATTTCCATGTCGTTTCACATTATGGCTTCGTATAGCAGGTATAGCATGCCGAAGCCGGAAGGTAAACCGAAATATCGTAAAACAAGTTTATCATCGATTTATCAGGTAAAAATTTGCTGTGATTCGAAAGAACGCTATTTTTCGGTCATTCAATGAATTTCGGTCCGTCGACTTGACATATCAGACCGAAATTGCTATTATAGCCGGTCAAGTATTTTTACATCAACCCATAAATGATAAGGAAATCATGCCTATTATTAAGGATATCAAACCGCATTTCAGTTCACAAAATGAAGGACTGGAAGTTCAGAATGCCGTTCATTCTGAAGGAAGCCCCGTATCAGTCGGTTACCAATTAGATCCGGGGGAATTTCTAAGCCACTTCAGTCGCCTGATGAACCAGCCCGCCAATCCACTCTGGATATTTGAGGCGATCGGCAACATAGTACAGATTACATTCAATACGATTACGTTCGTATCGGATGTTATCGTGATGTTGTTGCAAGGTGATGAAGATGATGAAGAAAATGAAACGTAAGTATGTTAGATGCTTCATTTCTATCGTTCGTCATGGTGATGACCGAGAACCAACGAAAACAACGTTTGAAATGATTATTCACCTGACCTGGCGACCCAGGTACGAATTCGAGGATATTCTTTGGCCGATATTCGTCAAAGAATCATCGTTTTTCGCTCCGAAATCGATACCGCTTTATAATCGCGCGAATCGAAAGCATTACAGAAAGCCGCTGGCGTTGATTCGACGGAACTGCGTCTGACAGAAAGTTTGACAGAAAAAATAACCAAAAAACGAAAACGATCATGAATGACGTAAAATCAACACTCGGCAAAAGAATTTCCGCCATCGAAGATAAGCAACTACGTGATCTACTCACGTATGCACTCGAACTTATGGATGGCGACGCGATTGATTTATTGCTTTTCTTCCTTCAGATTATTCTGGAGGACGACATCTACGAAAAATTTGTAGACTGGGCTATAGCCGGTGATATCCATGTCGTTGGTGGCCCGGCATTTATGCAATTCGTCGACGAAACGGTCGCTGGGAGGACCATTGAAATCATTAAACGCCGATCAAAACAGGGTGCGGATAAGATCGTCTATCATGGCAGGATAATGAAAAATGGTGGAATGACGACTTTTGGCGACAGTCCATATGATGTTCTGAAATCATTAATACCCCCATTCCATATCCGGGTAACCGAAATCGATGAGACGTAGCGTCTCCCATGATCGGTTCGTTCATCGAAAAAGACCAGCCATCAAGGACTGGTCTTTTCTTTTTTCGGGACGGATCGATCAGTTTCCGCAGGCGGCACCGGAAGACGCTCCGCTCGCGGCGGTGCCGTCACCGAATCCGGCTGCCGGAGCGGTCGTGGCAAGTGCCTTGCCGCACTCCGCGGGGGCCTTGTCGAACGCGTTACAGATGGTCTTAAGGAGCGACGCCGGGTCGCGCTGTGAATCGGCGGTCACCCCGTTGATGACGAGGGTCGGCGATCCCTGCACGGCGTACTTGTCGTTATCGGCCTTGTCGGCGTTGAACGGCGGGAAACTCCCCTGATAGGTGCTTTCATCGGCGAAATCCTTGGTCACCTCGAATTTCGTATCGGAGTCGCTCATGCAGAGGGCGTTCTTGGCCGCATCCACTCCGGCCGTCTTGAGACAATCAGCCTCGGTCCCCTGCCCCTTCTTCAGGAAACAGCCGAGATAAGTCGTGAGTTTCGTGGGTTCGAGCGTGCGGACACAGTACTGACGGAGGTTCTCGTCGAGTTCCTTCCGGTCGCCGGTCGCCTTGTTGTTGTGCATCGAGTAGGACACGAACTCGAGGTTGAAATCGATCTTGTTGCCCAAAGTTGCCAGTACCGGCAATATTCCCTTTTCGATCTGCGTGCCGTACGGGCAATAACTCATCACGAACAGTCTCACTTCCGGTTTCGCGCTCTTCGGGACTTCCTGTGCCAGAGCCGGAGTCGCCGAAGCGGTCGCGGCATCTTTGGCCTTGGCGACGACGTCTTCGGTTATCGCGTTCGGGAAGAATTCCGTACCGTCGAGTGAAAGGTACATCGGATAATCCTTTTTCTGGATGGTGACGGTCGCCTTATAGACGCCGGATTCCTTCGCTGGATCTCCGACCGTGAATTCGACGGTGTCTGGGACGCCCAGACCGTCTTTGATAAACGTTTCCATCTTCGTTTTGGCCGCTGCCGGCTCGATTGTCGTGTTGCCGATCAGTTTCTTACCGTATGCTGTCTGCGTGACGAAAGAGTATCCCGCCGCCGCGAGTATCACCACCGCTACGAAAGCGGCAACGATCATCAGTATTTTCTTATCCACACTCGTTCTATTATCGTATTAGTTAACTGGATCAGTATAGCAGATATTCCACTTTCACAACACCCGTCAGTCGGGCAACGTTACCGGTTGCCGGGATTCGTCGTGCGCGAAGTCGATTGAGAGTTTTTCCGTTTCGGCTCGGGTAAACCGTCCGCCGTTATACGGATCAGCTCCGAGAGGCATTCCCGGTCTTCCAATCGGTCGTCGTCGATCTCGATTGCCGGCTTCGCCCCCGGATAGGGGTTTCCTTCCTTGTACCATTCTGATACGAACTGCTTACCCTCGTCGGTAATTTTTACGAAGAGCGTGTCGTCGCAGATCAGGGCGACCACTTTGCCGTCGCAATAGAGCGCGTATTCCCCGAACATCTTGCGAGTCGAGACGCTTTCTCCGATCGAGGAAAGCTGGTCGAGTATGAAATCCACGGTTGATTGCCTGGTCGACATACGTCATTCGTTACACGCCGAATTCGTCCTTGAAACGGTTCCCGGTATACGAATCGAACTCAAACACGGAATTCGCCTCCTTATTGAGCGTATCGATATACCTGAAAAATTCCTCTTTGTTCATGATCGAGAGCCCCAGCTCGTCGCATACTTCCCTGATCTCCCGTTCCGTCTGGACCAAATCCGTTTCCCCATGTGCCATCATCTCCGCCTCGAAATAGTGACTGTGATCCGGAACTTCGACCAAGGCGAATTCGATGCCCTTGTAATCATAGACCTTCGTCCGACGCTCGCAGAGCACCGCCTTGGTAAACCCCAGGTGCCCGAATATTTCCACAAGCGTATCGAAAGACCCCGGATTTCCCTTGAAGGACAGTTCCCTTCGGCTTTCCGATCCGCCCCACGAACCGAGCTTGACGACGATTTCCGGGATGCCGTTCGTCACGCGTATCCTGATATCCTTTTTCCGGTCCTTGATGCCCTCTCCCGGAAGAAACGTCGAATAATCCAGAAGGACACGGTATTTTTCTTCTTTCAATTCAGACCGTTCCGAGAGCTTCGAGTTCAGACGATCGTATTGTTCATCCGTCAGCAGGCCGCGGAGTTCCACTTCGATATCCTGTATCATATTCAAAATCTGATAGGTTCGTTATGGGACAAAGATTCCCTCCGCATCCGTGTCGAGAGAATCCCCATCCGTTCACTGAAACGAAAGCGTCTTATACGGGCATGTGATGACACACCTTCCGCAGGCGATGCACTTTTCGTGATCGATAGTCGGCGCCGAAAAACCATCCTGGCTGATGGCACCGGCCGGGCAAAGCCTCACCAGCGGACACGTATGATCTTGGGGGCACTTCAATTGATTGACGCAAACGGTACTCATAGCGGCCGAAGAGGGAATGAAAGGGATTATTTCTTCGTGGTATCGATACCGAGCGATTTGTACGCCGGGCAGTACCCGACTGACCCGGTGACGAGCAGGATCGCCGCGACGACATATGCCACGACCGCGAGCACGCCCGAAAAGACAAACGCCCCGAGCAATCCGAGTACGACCGCTGCCCCAACCCGCGCTATCCGATCCGCGATACCTTCGTTTTTCATCATATGCATATGACAATGATTATGCTTACAGTATACACTATTGCCTAAACGGCCATCGTCCGCATATCGATTTTTGGTCTGCGATTCATGATATAGTAATCGGACGGCTTGCATTTTCCTCGAAAAGGAGTATGCTTCACTTACTCTACGTCGCGTTGTTCGATTGTGACCACTTTGAAGAAACCGCTTGAATATGCTCAAATTGGAGAGTCGATAAACGGCTCAGGCCTCCGAACAGCCCACTATTCGTAACGGAAATTAATGTCATCATACTATGAAAGGATTCATCGCGAATATCGAACGGGAAGCGGTCTCGAATACCGATTTCCGCAAAGTACTCTACACTGGGAAACATAGCCAGCTGGTCGTGATGAGTCTCAAGCCGAATCAAGAGATCGGCATGGAAGTCCATCCGGACAACGACCAATTCTTCCGCTTCGAACATGGGCATGGGAAATGCTTCATCGACGACAACGAATACGACCTTATCGACGGGAGCGTCGTGGTGGTACCCGCAGGAGCGAAGCACAATATCGTGAACACGTCCGACACCAAGGAACTGAAGCTGTATACGATCTATTCCCCCGCCCATCACAAGGACGGCATCGTGCGTGCCACCAAGCAAGAGGCGGAAGCGGACGGCCCGGAATTCGACGGGGTCACGACGGAGTGAATGCCTTGTTCTTTGTATCTTTCTCAAGTTTCAGTCGACAAGCGTCATATTCAGCCAAAAATTGCATTGAGATTAGAGAGATACTGAGCGGTTTGTAGTTGTATACGTGTGAATTGTTCAACAAAGAAAGAGCTTCTTTATGAAGCTCTTTCTTTGTACGATGCGACAACTCGTTTGTTATTCCCCTGCTTCCTTTGTGATGTCCTCTGGCGTTGAAGTAGTAGGCGAAACAGGCGTGTCCTGAGACGCTACGGATCCTTCTTTTATATCCTCATAGAATTTCGCGAGGCTGATCTGCATGTACGGCATTATCCACAAGAGACCGATTCCCAGGGTCAGGATCGAAAGCAATATCCATCCGAAAAAACGCATCGTGAGACCGAAATATTTCCCCTTGTTCCCTTTCATCAGTTCTTTGCTCCGCTTGAGCGCATCCGACGCGCTGATCGAAGGGTTGTCCGCAATAATGAAATACGTCATCGAATAGGAAAACGCCGCGATGATGCCCGGGACGATCAGAAGCAAGGTCCAGAGCAGAATGAACACCGTCATGAGCACGTATGCGAGAAAGTACGTCGAAAACGACTTGAATCCGTCGAAGAGCTGTTCGAATTTCGCCTCTTGGTTCCGCGCGATAGTGAGTGAAAACATGATCATTCCTCCCGCAAGCGGCCCGGAAATGATCATCACCGCGAGCGGACCGACGTTCTTGACGCTCTGCGGGATACTCAGCAGTACGCAATAGACGACACTCACCGCGATGGCCAATCCCCACTTTCCCTTGAGCGATTCCCGGGCGCCGCGCATCAACTCCGCATTCGAAGTCTGCATATGGTTTCTTTACGAATAAGTGAACGGATCAGACGATCCTTCATCGATATTCTACTCCCGACTTGAAAAATTGAAAATACCCCAACTAAAGCGAGTTTCAAATTGTTTCGTTCTCTTCCACAATATTAAGGCAGGCCAAATGATGACAGTATATTTTCAGGCATCATAACTCATTTTTATCTTTGCCAATTCGGGCATTCACATGGTTTGGCCAGAAGCATCTTCGCTTGTTCTTCGGGAGTGTTGATGAACACGTCCTGAATCCCATTTCCGGTAGCCAGATTTTCATCGAGCGGGGTATGGTGATGGTATCCGCGGCGCTCGAATTCACTTACCAATTCTTCATGCCGGACATAGAGCGCCTTCGTCTTGCCGACCCAGCGGAGCGTTTCGGGATGTCTCGAATAGCCGCCCGTTCCTCCGTGAATGGTCAGGATGTTCCACAACCCGTGCAGCTCCCGATGTTCGGCCAGCAAGTGCTTGCGGCACAGGTACTTCGGTTCGACATCCCAGATACGCATACGTGAAAAACTTGAAAAAATATATGCCGGCATCTTTTCACTATCTGAAAAACAAGTCAGTTCATCTGAAAACGGACGACTTCCAATGTTTCAGATTCAGGTTGGGAAGAGCAAGCGCGACAAGAATCAACAATCCGCCGATAACGGTTCGCATGGTCGGAATTTCCGAATAGAGAAGCCATCCGAGAATGACGACGAAAACCAGCTCGGCAAGCAGGATGAGACTCGCCTTCTGCGCCTCGAGATACTTGAAACCGTCCACCGTAAGATAGAAAGCCGCGACTCCGACCAGGGCAAATCCGATCAGTTCGACGATCGTCATGGGAGAAACCGCGGTCGGTATCGCTTCCCTGGACAGAAGCAGCAGTGGAATCGCCAATACGAAGGAAACGAGATACGCGACCAGATTGACTTGGGTGGTGTCGTACTTGTCGGTCAATTTCTTGCTCGTCGATACGGTCAGACCAAAACAGGCTCCTGAACCGAAGGCTGCAAGCGATGGCCATAGAGTAACTCCGTGAAAAGACTCGGAATACATGACAGAAAGACCCACGATGGCCGTTGATATTCCTATCACTTTCGTCAAATCCAACTTTTCCTTCAGGAATATCGCACCAAAGGAAAATGACATGATTACGCTCGCGGAGTAGAAGATGAAGAGGGTCAAGCCGAGAGGCAGATTGTTCACAGCAACATAGAAGCAGGAAAAGTCGGCAATGATAAGAAATCCCCTGAATACGAACAGCGGTAGGTCTTGCGGCCGTATTCTCTTGTATATTTTCGTCAGAGCGCCGATGGCGCCGAAAATACCTGCCATGAGCCCGACTCGGAGCATCAATTGAAGGAATACGCCGAGATCGCTGGCAAGTAATCGGGTGAATATGCCGAACAAAGAGAAAAAGAACGTGGCGACGATCAGTTCGATGAATGCTTTGTTCTTTGGGTTCATGAGTTCAGTATATATGGTTCTCGGTCAAGAATGAAGTACAAAACGATAAGATGGAGACCTCTCCCTCGTCGTGGTCATTTTTCGGTCCTGCGAGAAAACCATCAAGCGCGCTCTCCTTCTTGAGTTTATCCATATCGGTTGGATTCTCTGCCTGAGTATTTTATAGGCGGTTTCCAACTTCTAACGCAACGGGGTACACTGGTTCATCTCTAACCATCTACCCGTATGCCGAAGCCATATACCCGACTTTCCGATGCCGGACCAGAAAAGGGGTCAAGTACATTTTTTAGGTCTCCCCTTTTCCCGAAGGCTTGATTCGAATCCGAGCACCTTCGCAATATCTATAACCCATCCACTCTCCCCGAATAGATAATACTAAAAACGGCGGCACGAAGTTAGCGAGCCATATGACATATGTATTTTATGCCGTCAGTATATCACTTTTTGGCAATAAATGTACTTGACCATGCGTGTCTCACTAAAAACCCCTCATCACACAAAATAGCCCTCTATGGGGC
>JBAXOD010000022.1:0-17081 GCA_037133435.1 Candidatus Moraniibacteriota bacterium
GACATTCGCTTGCCTCGCTACGCTCAGCGCTCATTTCTGCCCGTTCGAATCCCTCTTCCCCAACAACACTATGCTTGAAATACGGAGGGATTTTCGCGTCGCCTTCGGCTCCTTGTCCAGGGCAGCGTCAAATGCTGCGTTCACTCGCATTTGCCGACATTCGCTTGCCTCGCTACGCTCAGCGCTCATTTCTGCCCGTTCGAATCCCTCCTCCCCAACCTTCGCTACGCTCATGTTGGGGAGGAGGGATTCGAACCCCCGTGTGACAGGACCAAAACCTGTTGCCTTACCGCTTGGCGACTCCCCAATTTTTCTCCAACCCCTCAGTCTCGACACAGTCGTTCGCGAACGACGTGTCTTGAAGACTCGACAGCTCCCCTTAGGCAGGGGAGCAAACGACTTCCCGATCCTGCTCTCACCTTTCATTAGTTACTCTCAGCACCGTAAAATCACAAGGACACGATTATGGAACATGCTTTTCCCTTCCCCGTTCCTTGCTCAATGTTACCTGTTCGCTGTTATCTGATTTACACCACCTCCCCGCCGAGGACGTCGAGCGCCTGGAAAATGGCAGGCTTGCCGGCATGGGGATCGACGACGACCGAGACCCTCGTCTTCGCGGAAAGAATGGTATCAAAAGCCTGGTTCAGGGTCAATGCGTTTGTGGCATCCGCGAGGCGCTCCTTGTGGAAGGGGAATCGTACGGCAATGGTGATTTTGTGCCCATCGACCGATTTCGGATGAGCATTGGTCAGGGCCAGGGTGAGTGAGGCGTTTATCTTGGTCGCTTCGCGGATGATGTCGCGCCAACGGTCCTGCACGTCGATGAACGAGAATGATCCGTTGTCGGTCGGCTCTTGTTCCAGGACGTCGCTTTCCGCAGGAACGTTCGGTTCGTCGGTTTTCGTATCGGGTATGGATTTCGTTTTCGGTAACGTTACGGGTGCGACCGTGGTCGTAACTTCTTCTTCGTCCTCGATATCGTCTTCCGGAGTCGACGGTTCCTCCGCTTCGATTTCCTCTTCCTCCTCTTCTTCCGCGATTTGTTCGCGCGGAACCGGTACAGTGCGTTTCACGGGGATGGATTTCACGGTCGCGATCTCGACGGCGAGTTCGGGCAACGAGGAAATCTTGAGACGGTTCTCGGCTTCCTGGAACCGTTCGATCACGGCGACCAGTTCGTCGGGCGTGAACGAAGTCGCGATGACGAGCGCTTCCGCACGCTGTTCCTCGGTGAACGCCTCGAGGTCTTCCTCCGCGATGTCCGCGGAAATGGTAAGGAGGAGAAGCGTCCGCAGGTATCGGAGGAAGGAGGGAACGAACGCGGAAAAATTCTCGCCGTCGTCGGACAGGTCACGGATAAAACGGAGTGCCCCGGGTAGATCGCGGTCGGCGAATGTCGTGGCGAAGCGTTCGAGTCTCGCGTTGCCCGTGATGCCGAGAATGAGTGCGGCGTCGTCTTCAGTGATGGGGGTTTCCTGGAGCGTGGCGACCTGGGAGAAAAGCGACTCCGCGTCGCGCATGCCGCCTTCCGCGGCGACGGCGATCATCCGGAGCGCCCCGTCCTCGATCTTGATTTTCTCGCTTTTCGCTATTCGTGCGAGCTTTTCCGCGATCAAAGAGACGGGAAACCGGGATAGGTCGAAACGCTGACAACGCGAGACGATGGTCTCGGGGACCTTGTGAAGCGCGGTTGTGGCGAGGATGAAGATCGCGTGTGCCGGCGGTTCCTCCAGAGTTTTCAAAAACGCGTTCCACGCCCCGGGCGAGAGCATATGTGCCTCGTCGATGATATAGATCTTGTATTTGCCGTACGAAGGCGGGGTCGAAACCCCTTCGAGTATCTCACGCATCTTGTCTACCTGGGTGTGGGTCGCCGCGTCGAGTTCGATCAGGTCGAGCGAGGTTCCGTCCTGCATGGAAACGCAACTCGGGCATTTCCCGCAGGGCTCGGCTCCCTTGCGGTCGGTGCAGTTCGCGGCCTTCGCGAGCAGCCGGGCGATAGTGGTCTTGCCGGTGCCGCGCGGACCAGTGAAGAGATACGCGTGACCGATCTTGTCGCGCTTGATCGCGTTCTCGAGCGTGCGGACGATGTGCTCCTGCCCGATCATCTCGGAGAAGCTTTTCGGTCGGTAGGTGCGGTAGAAGGCAGGCATAATGTTACAACTAACAACTAACAACTAACAACTAACAACGGATGACAGATAACAGTGAACAGGGACATTGAACAGGCGGCAGATTGCTTTGAACGCTTAATAGACAAATAGCAGATGGACGTCTTTCGACTGCCGTTCGTTGCTTTTTCGTTCCCTGTTAACTGTTCACTGCTATATGTTCTCTGATCATTATACCAATCAAAAACCCTCCCGGAAAGGGGAGGGATTCAGGCGGAAGAAACAGCAGATGGAGCGCGATTATTTTTTGAACACCAAGAGCTTGTAGCCGAGGAAGTTCCAGGCGAGGCCGGCGATGCTGCCGAATGCTCCGCAGAGGAGGCCCCACTGCGAGGGATTCATGCCGATTACGGGATGGACGGAAGAGAAAATATACGAGGAGAAGAAGATGTTGATGAGAAACCCGATGATGCTGACCGTGAGGAATTGGATGAACTGCGTTCCGCCGTCCTTCCCGGTGTTTCCGGAAAAGGTCCAATACTTGTTCCAGAAGAAACTGCTCACGTTCGCGAAAAAGAAGGAAACGGCCTTGTAGAGAACGAAAAACGATATTGTGACGATCCACAATCGGGTTATGACTGCATCGGGATCGATACCTTGGGTCGTTTGGAAAAATGCCATGAGTGCGGCGAGGATGCCGAGGTCGACGAGCGTGTTCAATCCACCGATCAGGATGAACTTCGCGACTTGCCAGATGATCGGTATTTTCGCGCTCAGTTTGGAAGCGATGAAAATTCCGGCCGGAGCCGCTATCAGGAAAAATATCGGCAAAACATACATCATCTTGCCGGTGAGTTCCGGCCGTGCCGTGGAAAGGATCGGAATCGCGAGGAGTCCGATGAGAAGCCCGGCGATGATCGCGGCCTCGTAATCGTTCGTGTTGGCGATAGCGGTTGTGGAAATATCCGTCTGATGTTGCATAGGTCCGATGATAATTCGCGCCACCCAAAAACCAGATTATACATCTCACATCATGAAATAGCACCCATCCCCAACAAAGAGTAACAAAACCGCATCTTCTTGAAATAGACAATCAACTCATCCGTAGCCGAATCGATATCATCGATATACCGATTGTGTGTCACGGCACTTCGTCCGCTTTTCCACACATGCTCCTGAGGATTGAGTTCGGGCGCATAGGTCGGAAAGTGAACAACCTTCAGATTGCCATCTTGTTTGATCCATTCCCGTACGGCACTCCCGCGATGCCAACCGGCATTGTCCCAATAGAGAATGATTTTTCGTGTCGGGTAGATCCTTCTCACCTTTTTCAGAATATCAACAGTGACATACATGTTCTGAAGATCGGTTTTGAACGAATGTTCATCGCCGGTCTTCAGGTCAAGAAATCCGTAGACATTCTTCCGCTTCCTTCCTCCCGTCTTGCAGGTGATGGTCGGAAACGCTCCTTGAGGCAGCCAGACTTTCTGGATGGTGGTGGTCGTGGTGAGGATCATTTCGTCGGCACAGAGGACGACTGTGTCCTTTTCTTTCCAAAATTGTTTCAGCAAAGGGGTATTCTTTGTTTTCCACGCCTCAATCGCCTCCTCGTCCCGCAGGTCATAGGCCTGTCCGGGTCGGTGGTAGGTAAACTTGGCCTGTTTGAATACCAGGTACAAAGACGTTTTGGATTGGTATTCGACCTTGAATTTCTTTTTGATCCATTCTCCAAGGAGGTTCGTTGACCAGTGCTCGCTGACGTACCCGCAGTCTTTGGGCGTTTTCGTCGTGATCGTCTTGATGACTTCCTCCCTTTGTTTCTTGGTGAGCAATCGTTTCGGTTTTCCCTCACGTTTGTCTTTCAACGAATCCATGCCGTTCTCCATGTAGATTCGTCTCAAGTGAAAGGCATGGGTTTTAGAGAATCCGGTCATCCGTTTGACCTTTACATGACTGTCTCCTTCGTCAAGCATGAGGATGGTCTGGGCGCGAAGTACCTCGCCGGTCTTTTTCGACGTTCGTATCACGTGTTCCAATTCGTCTTTTTGTTTTTGTTTGAGCGGTTTCATGGATACAGTATACCACGGAGTGCTATTTCATGGTGTGATGTGTATAACTCGGTTTCATACCGGTAATCGAAGTCAGCCGGTCCTATTCGTTTTTGGCCGCGGCAGTTTCCTTCTCCGCTTCCTCGCGTTCGAGGGCTTCCATGTCACGAATCCACTCCTCGAGGATGTTTGTCTCGCCGGCATCGGCAGGGGCCGGTGTGACTTCGGCTGTGGGAGTCGGGGCGGGAACGGGTTCCGTAACTGGGGCCGGCGTCGGCGTCGGCGTGACCGGGGCGGCCGTTTCGGTATCGTTGAGATTGGTCTTCCACTGTTCCATTTTCGTCTCGCCGGCGGTCTTCGTTTCCCGCGCGGCGGCCAGCGCGTCTTCAGCGACCATGGCTCCCTTCTGCAGGACGTGCTCGAGTGCCGCGAAGGTCGTTTCGGTATCACGGGGAACAAGGATGGAAACCTCGTCTCCGGGTTCGAGTTTGAAATAGGTGACGGATGCGAGCAGGATGCGGTAGGCTTTTCCTTCCGCAATGATCTGATAGCTTCCGTGTTCGTCTTGTACGACGATGCCGATGAGGTGTCTACGTTCCGCTGGGCCGATCTGTTTGTATATGAATGAACCGTCCGGGGTGATGGTGAGTTTGAGCATGTCACCCTCGACGAGTTTCGACTTCGAGGAATAATTCGCCGGAACGGGATACTGCTTCCCATCCACGCCGGTCATGAATTGGCCGTCGAATGTTCCCTGAACGACTGTTCCTTCGGTGTCATCCGTATCATACTTCCGAGGTCGACCGGTTTTTTTCTTTCCCTCGATCTGCAGGAGCATCGCCTTTGCTCCATGAATGGTTCGTTCCGCGTTGAAAATCATTTCGCGGAGCGCCTGAATCTTGGCTGCGCTCGCATCGGCAGCGGCATGTGTGCCGAGATCGTCGTGTTCCCCTGAAGACATAGCTTTGTATCCGGTTCCGCCCGCGCCCCCCGTTTTTTGGTCGCTTGCGTCCCGTTTTTTTCTCTGTTTATATTACGACTTCATTATAGTGAATTCATGAAAAAGAGGCAAGAGCCATGCAAGAAAAGTTCTCTTCAAACACCGGAATCGGTCCGAATGGTCGAAACGCTTGACAAAAAAATATAATGTGCGATAGTATATATTCACCATTCAATCACTGTTACCCTATGAAAATGATGCAGAAAACGATCGTGTCCGCAGGCGCCGGAGAGCAGGCCGGGGAAGCGTTCTTTTTTGATTCCCTGAAATCGTTTTCAGTGCTGTTTATCCCGCGAACAAAGGATATCGTATGGGCACGTTTCGGGCTTTCCGGCAAGAAACCGAAAACGCTCGAAGCGATCGGACAGGAATACGGCATCACGAGGGAACGGGTGAGACAGATTTTGGCAAGCGCTTTTTCCTCGGTCCGTCTGCAACGCGATACTGAACCGTTCAAGATGGTTTCAGACCGGATCGAATCGGCCATCGGCGACCGCGGCGGTATCGTTTCCGTTCCCGATCTTTTTATCATTCTGGCTGACGGTTCATGGAAGGAGGCCGGAGCGCTCTCATTCTTTCTCGAGTGTATTCGTTCCGTCAAAGAGATGAAGGAGACGTCGACCCGTGAGCGGGCGTTCGTCGTCCCGTCGTTTTCGCAGGAAGAGTGCGATACGACATTTGCGATCGCAGAGAAGATCGTCCGGGCGACGGGTCGGGCCATGAAGGAAGAGGAATTCTACACATTGGCAGTGAAGGAGGGGATCACGATAGACCGGAAACGGTTCTTCGACCTGCTGGCCGTTTCGGCACGTATCCGCAAGAACCCGTTCGGGTATTGGGGACTCGCCGATTCCGACGATATCAGTCCGCGCGGTACCCGTGAGAAGGCCCGCCTCGTGCTCAAGATGAACGGTTCACCGATGCACTTCAAGGAAATCGCCGCGGGTATCGATGAAGCCGGGCTGCAGAAGCGCGGACGGAAAACGCACGCACAGACGGTGCACAACGAGCTCATCAAGGATCGGAACTTCGTGCTCGTCGGTCGGGGGCTCTATGCGCTTTCCGATTGGGGGTATACCCGCGGAACGGTCCGTCAGGTGATTTCGGACATACTCCGGGCGAAGGGGAATCCGATGAACCGCGAAGAGATCATCGCTGCGGTATCCAAGGTCCGTACCGTGAAACGCTCCACGATCGTCATCAACCTGAATGCCTTTTTTGAAAAAGTCGGGAAAGACAGGTATACTGTGAACGTGAAGGAAGGGAAATAGCGGAAGATTTTCCGCCAGTCTCTTCCATCCGCCGGTCTTTGCACGACGAACGCGGTATCCGGACCGAAGCGCGCAACGCCGCGTGTCGGATGCCAAAAAAACATGAACTTTCTCTTTTGGACGATTGTCGGTTTTTTCGGGAGCATGAGTGCCGGCTTTTCCTTTTTGGGAAAAGTGTGGTTCCTGGTGGTTCCGTTCTTCTTCCCCCTCGTGAAGTACGTCTGGCGGGAATATATCAAGCGCGTCTACGGCGAAGGGGTCAAGAACGTACTGCTCGAGATGCTGCCCCCGAAGGAGCTGGAGCGGAGCCCGAAGCCGATGGAGCTGTTCTTCACCGCGTTGTCCGGAACGGTGAAGAGTTTCAATGCGTATGATCGGTACGTCGAGGGGATGTTGCCGAGTTTTTTCACGTTCGAAATCGTCGGAGATTCGGGGGACATACATTTTTATATCCGGTGCCAGAAGAAATTCCAATATCTCGTGGAAGCGCATCTTTTCGCGCAATATCCCGGACTTGAGATATTCGAGGTTCCGGACTATACGGAAGAGGTCCCGTCGACCGTTCCGAACAATGAGTGGGACCTGTGGGGGGTCGAGTTCGAGGCGCTCAAACCGGACCTGTATCCGATCAAGACGTACGACCGGTTCGAGGAAGACGTGACCGGGAAGATGGTCGACCCGCTCGGGGGTATCCTCGAGGTGTTGTCGAAACTTCCTCCGGGACAGAAAATCTGGTTCCAGATGGTGACGTGGACGCCGAGTCCGAAGAGCTATGCCCATCTGAAAGACGCTATCGACGAGTTCGTGGGCAAGAAAAAACCGGACACCGGTCTCTTTTCGAGCGGATTTCTCGCGGATCTCGGCGACGTGTTTTCGAACGTCTTCAAGGGAATGTTCGGCACCATCGAGTTTGCCAATCCGAACGTGAAGAAAACCGAACCGGAACAGCCGATCGAATTCAAACTCCGACCGGTGCAGAAGGATGTCCTGAAGGCGCTCGAGAATAATCTCGGCAAGCAGCAGTTCCTGACGAAGCTGCGCATGATCTATGTCGGCCGGAGAGAGAACTTCGACAAGAATATCGCCAAAGCGTTCACCGGGGCGCTCAACCAGTTCAGCGATTCGAACATGAACGGCTTCAAAAAAGGGAAACGATCCGAAACGAAAGCCGATTTCTTCATGGTCGAGGAGCGTGCCACACAACGGAAAAGGCGACTTTTCCAACGTTATATCGACCGGGACGACGATCCGGACGATACGAGTGTTTATATGAGCGCGGACGAGCTGGCGACGATGTTTCATCCGCCGGACATGACGGTCCTCACCCCGACCCTGCAGCGTGTCTCCGCGAAACGGGGCAGCGCGCCGGCGAACCTTCCCGTATTTATCGATTAGGAGAACGTTATGCAAGAACAGAATGAGATCAGTTTCTTCGCGAAGACGAACTTCCGCAATCAGGAACGGGTGTTCGGCATCAAGACCGACGACCGTCGCCGACACATGTATGTGATCGGCAAGACCGGCATGGGCAAGACGAACCTTCTCGAGAACCTGGCGATCCAGGATATCAAACATGGCAAGGGCGTCGCGTTCATCGACCCGCACGGTGATACCGCCGAGAAGCTCATCAAGGCGATCCCGGCGAACCGTATCAACGATGTCATCTATTTCAACCCGTCGGACCAGGATTTTCCGATCGCGTTCAACGTGATGGAGAGCGTCGACCCGGCGTACAAACATCTTGTCGCATCCGGACTCGTCGGCGTGTTCAAAAAGTTGTGGGCCGACTCATGGGGTCCTCGGCTCGAATATATCCTCAGAAACGCCATCCTGGCCCTGCTTGAGTATCCCGGATCCACGCTTCTCGGCGTGACGCGCATCCTTGTGGACAAGGACTATCGTGACCGGGTCGTGGCCAAGGTGACCGATCCGGTGGTACGCGCGTTCTGGGTGGACGAATTCTCGAAATGGAACGATCGCGTGCTGCAGGAGGTCATCTCGCCTATCCAGAACAAAGTCGGACAATTCCTTTCGACCTCGCTCATCCGGAACATCGTCGGTCAGACCGTGTCGTCGTTCGAAGTGCGCGACATCATGGATAGTCGCAAGATTCTCATCATGAACCTGTCCAAAGGGCGTGTCGGAGAGGACGCAAGCGCGCTTATCGGTGCGATGATGATCACCAAAATCCAGCTCGCGGCCATGGAACGCGTGGACATGCCGGAAGACGACCGCGCCGATTTCTATCTCTATGTCGACGAGTTCCAGAACTTCGCGACGGAATCCTTCGCGAACATTTTGTCCGAGGCGAGAAAATACCATCTCAACCTCATCCTCGCGAATCAATACATCACGCAGCTTGACGAGAAGGTCGCCGACGCGATTTTCGGCAACGCGGGGACGATCATCTCGTTTCGGGTCGGTGCGGCCGATGCCGAGGTGCTCGAGAAGGAATTCGAGCCGGTATTCATGATGAACGACATCGTGAATCTTCCGAAATACAACGTCTATCTCAAACTGATGATCGACGGTATCGCCGGGGACGCCTTCTCCGCGACGGTGCTCCCTCCGATCTCGCTCGAAGCTACTATCGACAACGAGGAAAAAGTCATCCGCATTTCCCGGGAGCGTTACGCGTCGTCGAAAAAGGAAGTGGAAGACAAGATTCGTCGCTGGAGCGGCATGCTCACTGAGGATGAACGCGCAGAGCTACTCCGTAAGAAAGGGCTCGCTCCGGACGGAACCGCTATTCCCGCGCCGATACGACAAGAAACATTCGTTCCCCGGAATCCGGTACCACAGGCGCCGATCCGCCCTGTCGCGCCGGCACCCGTTCGAAGACCGGTACCGGTCATGCCGGCAGCCGTGCCGGCGGCCCGTGTCGAATCACCGCGTCCGCAAAATCCGGTCGTACCTCCGAGAGCGGCAATCAGACCGGAGGTTCCCGTGGAAATGGCGCCGGTTCAGGCTATCCGGCCGGAAGCGCATCCTTCCGAAGGTCAGGGGATGATTCGACCGCGAGTCGAAACGACGTCGCCGGTCGTCGAACCCGTCGCGATTCCGGCGACTCCGGATGTTCCTCCTATACTTTCACCTTTGCCTTCCGACGAGGATGAGGAACTCCTGCTTGCCGCGGCGACCAAGGCCGCGAAGACGCCCCCGAAAGAAATCTTTGAGGATCGGCAGATGTTCCCGGCGATCTGTGATACCTGCGGAGCCGAGATCCGCGTCCCGTTCGAACCGGACGGCAAGCGGCCGACCTATTGCAAGGAATGTCTCAAGAACTATCAGCGGGTCAAGATGCGAACGCCTGAGACACCGGGAAGCCCGGCCCCCTCACCGCGGCCCAGACCATCGGGAAATCCCGTTTCGTCCGTCGGGCATGTCGCGCCGCGCGACCGACAATCCGAGACGAACGCGTATTCTGAGCGTGCCTTCGTGTCGGAAGAGATGCCGATTTCGCTTTCCCGGGCGCAGCTTGTCTCACCGAAAAAGTTCCAGTCGTCGAAGTCGCGTCCGACGCCTGACCTGGCCTCGGTCCGGGGTATCATCGGCAGCGCACGGAACGACCGTACGTGAGCACTTTCGGTTTTTCGTTTTTTCCGGTATCATTGAAGACGACTATGGAATTCAGGAAACGTCACAAGAAACTCTATCTGTTTTGGGTCATCACGTCCGTGCTGGTCGCTTTGTCGATGGTCGGACTCCTGATCGCTCCGCTCTTTTATTAGCGTACCGAGGTCATGAAAGGGATTCCTTTGCTGGCAAAACTGATCCTGCTCGTCTTCATCGTCGCTGCCGGTTTCGCGTTCTCGTCCGGATGGAAGGAAATGCAACGGTCGAAAAAAATCGAGGACGACGTGACCAAACTGCAGCAGGAGGCGAAACGCGTACAGGATGAGAATAAGGCGTTGTCGGAGCGGATTGATTTTTTCTCCACGGATTCGTCCGTGGAACGCGAGGCGAAGGCGAAACTCGGCATGAAGAAACAGGGGGAAGAAGCGGTATCGGTCGAACTGGATCCCGAAGCAGTCGCGGAAAAAGCGACGTCCGTATCGGCCGAATCGGACCCTACTGTAGGGAACTCCGGATCGAATTTCCGGAAATGGCTCTCGTATTTCAATTTCAGATGACCGGATCGGGAATATGAATTTTACCTGAAGAAGATAACAAACAGTAAGAAATCACTATGGAGAGGATACGACAATTCATTTCGGAACGGCATCTGGGTCCGTGGCTGCTCGGCGCGGGGAGCGCCCTGTCGGTCGTGGCCGTCCTGACGCTTCTGTCCGCGTACGTGATCCCGTCGTCGTGGGGGAGTGTCGGTTCGATCCGTGGCCGGTTGCCGTTGCCGGCGGTGTTCGTCTCTGGCAAGACGGCGGCCACGTATTCCGAGATCGCGGAAAATCTCGCGGGATTCCGTCATTTCTATGAGGCACAGGATTTCTCCGGGGCCGGTCTGCGGGTCGATTTCTCGACTCCGGACGGAAGGAATCGGCTCCGTATCCGGGAACGGGAAATCGTCAATAAACTCGTCGAGGACGAGGAGATCCGTACGCTTGCCGCGAAGGCAGGTATAACCGTGACGGATGAGGATGCGCTCAAGTCCATTACCGACGGTGCGAAAGCGAACGGAAGCGACGCGGCGACTGCGGCAGCGAACGTTTCACGGCTGTACGGATGGGACCTCCCGACATTCATACGGAAGATAGCGGTTCCGAACATCTACCGAGAACGTCTCGCGGCGTGGTATGCACAGGATGAGACGCGGTTTTCCGCGGCGAAAGCGAAAATAGATGCCGCGAAGAAGACGCTTGCCGACGGCCGGTCATTTTCCGACGTGGCGACCCAATATTCCGAAGGCAAAACGGCCGATGCCGGTGGGTCTATCGGGTGGTTCCGTCGTGATCAGCTCGTCGCGCCGCTTCAGGAGCCGGCCCGTACCCAGGCGATCGGCGTCCCGGGAAACGTCATCGAAAGCCCGCTTGGATTCCATATCCTCCTCGTGAACGAACGCAAGACGGACAAGACCGGAGACCAGGTGAACGTGAGTCAGATATTCGTGAAAAAACAGTCGTTCGGCGAATGGCTGACCGAACAGCTGAAGGGGACGGATGTCCGTGTACTCTCGACGGAATATCAGTGGAATCCCGATACCGCCACGGTCGAATTCCGTGACCCGGCGCTTCGTCAGATCGAAAAAGACGTACTCAGCAAGTCGGAAGGGGATGCCTCCATCGCGTTCTGAAAAACGGACGAAAACTTCGGGACAACTTCTTCGTAAAAATGCCGGAGTCCGCGTACATCACGGTCTCCGGTTGTGGTTTTTGATAATCGGATAACGATATTCGTATGGAAAACGGAATTGTCCAAGTGCCGGTGGCTCCGAAAGCGGAAGGGAATGCCGAAGCCGTATCTTCATGCTGTCGGCATGATCATGCGTGTGCAAACGGGAAAAAAGCGATCTTCCTGCTCATAGCGGTCATACTCTCATTCGTTTTCGGAATTGCCGGTTCGGTATTCGAGCGAAACATTCCCAAATATGCTACACGGATCCCGTTTCTTTCTTCTTTCCTAACAAAAGATGTCGTCGCGGATCACGGATCGGTGCGGAAACCGAAATCCGAGACCCCGACCGACCCGAGCGATGCCGCGCTCGTCGATATCGTCGACCGGACGTCGTCATCGGTCGTCAGTGTCGTCGCGTCCAAGGAGATCACACGGACACCAGGCGGATTCGGCGACATCCCGTTCTTTTTCGGACCGTTCGGATATGATATGGGCGGTAACGGGCAAAACGGGAATTCGGGACCGGCACAGGGACAAGGCGAGCAACCGACGACGGAAAAGCAGAAAATCGGCAGCGGGACGGGGTTCTTCGTCTCTTCCGACGGACTCATCGTCACGAACAAACATGTCGTCTCGGATACGACGGCCGATTATACGGTCGTGCTTGCCGGCGGCAAGGAATATCCGGCGAAGGTACTGGCGGTTTCCCCGAATCAGGATATCGCCGTGCTTAAGATAGAGGGTGCCGACTTCCCGTCCCTTCCGCTCGGTGACTCGGCGTCACTTCGGGTCGGACAGACGGCGATCGCTATCGGTAATCCGCTTGGACAATTCCCGAATTCCGTCTCGCGAGGAATCATCTCCGGTCTTAATCGGAATGTGACTGCCGGAAGCGGATTCGGTGATTCCGAAACGCTCTCCGATATTATCCAGACGGATGCGGCGATCAACCCCGGCAATTCCGGCGGGCCACTCCTCGACCTTTCGGGCAACGTGATCGGTATCAATGTCGCCGTGGCGCAGAACGCGGAAGGTATCGGTTTCGCCATTCCGATAAACTCGGTGAAGCGCATCATCGACGACGTGAAGACGACCGGCAAGATCTCGACGCCGTACCTCGGTGTGCGTTACGCCATCATTGACGAGTCGGTACAGAAGGAGAACAATCTTCCGTACGCCTACGGCGCGATCGTAGTACGCGGGACAAAACCGACGGATCTGGCCGTCATTCCCGGGTCTCCCTCGGACAAGGCCGGTATCGTCGAGAATGACATTATCCTCGAGATTGATGGGACGAAGATCGACACCGATCACCCGCTCGGCAATCTCGTCGCGAATCATCGTGCCGGAGATACGCTCTCCCTCAAAGTCTGGCACAAGGGCACGGAAGAGACTGTCGCGGTGACGCTTGAGGAGAGGAAATAGTCCCGCGCCATTTGCTTCAAACGGCAACAGGACGGCTCCAGTCACAGGGCCGTCCTTTTCATCTGTATATGCGTCTCGTACATCGAGACATAATAATGCGATCGTCAGTTGGTGCAACGTTTGAAATGAGAGGTATCGAGAGCGGAAAGTCAATAATTGCTAGGAAAATCGAAAAAATTCGTTACATAATTATGCGGTCGTCAGATTATGTAACGATTGCCGTGGTGAAGTGAAGGAGAATAGTTTGGTCGAAATTGAAAATCGTCGAAAATTTCCCCTTAAAAGAGACGTTTTTTCGCAACGAAATTAGGAAATGGGGTTTACAAAGGGGACGTACTGGCTTATCTTGTCGGAACACTGATATTTTTCTGTCGATGTGGGAAAATGAGAGAAAGGGTGGATTGAGAATATTTAAATGTACTTGACCTCTTTTCTATTCCGAATATCGGGATGGGTACTTTTTGAAACCATGAAATAGTATGAATATCGAACCGACGAAAGAGCAACATGAGCTTCTGCTGACGACGAGCGGTATCGGCGGCGCGATATTTGGCATTCTCGGTGATGTGATCGTCGAGACCGAGGCGGATTATAAGAAACTGGGGCAGGAGGCGGATTCACTGGAAAAGCACCTGCTCGGATATGCCTGCACGATGTGCAAACGGAACTATTCGAAGGAGAGACGATCTCTATTGATGAGGAATATACGTCGCGTATCCAATCAGTCCTGGATGAGTTCGAAGACTTCGTCATGAACGACGCACTTCCGAAAGAGCTTGCGTGGCGGGATTTCCGGAGTGAACATAATCGGGAGCAAATGAGGAAGATAGCAAAGAAGAACCACGGATACTTCGGTGTTGAATTATACCCGTACGAAAAATGATATTGGGAAGAATTTGAACGGGCCGGCTTTGATCGGCTGGTCATAGACGGAACCATGTCGATTCTCCTTGAAGATGAGGACGGCGTAACCGGATCTGAATAAGGGGACACACATATTTTCGTCAATTCGCTTGCGTGAAAGGTCGCTTTGCGGGTAGAGTGCATACATATGAAACCTCCCGTTTGGAAACCGATCTATCTCCTGTTCCGTGCCTTCGGACTGCCGGCCGTGTGGGAAGTGTCCGCTGGGGCGGCGGTGTTCCGCGTGGAGAACGGACGGCGTCTGTATCTGGTACTCCGGTATCCGAGTGGTCACTTCGATTTTCCCAAGGGACATGTTGAGGCGGGTGAGACCGAAGAGGAGGCACTGCGGCGTGAGACCGAGGAGGAGACAGGTATACGGCAGTTGCGTCTGCTTCGGGGAAAGATGAATATCCGGTATTACTATTCGGCGAAAGGGGAGGAACGCGAGTGGCGGATCCGGGACGGACGGGGATTAATGATCTTCAAGGCCGTGCATTTCCGTCCGGCAGAGACGACGGAATCGGTCGTGCGGATTTCCCACGAACATACCGGTTTCGAATGGCTTTCATATGACGAGGCACGGCGTAAACTTTCGTTTGAGAACGCGCGACGGGTACTCGATATGGCAGAGAATGCCGTGAAATCGGAAAAGAACGACCATTGACTTACGACGAAAAAAAGGTGATAGTGGAAAGATAACAGGTTAAGTAAGAGAGTATGGAAGAAGATATCATGCCGGCGGATCGCGAGGATTCCACACAGTCGTTATTCGTGGAGCTGCGTGAGCGCGTGCGTCGCGAGGGTATCGATACGTATGGCGAATATTGCGAGCTTGTCTCGGATCTGGTTCAGGAGCGACTCGGTGACGGGGTATTCGACATCAATGAGGATCTTTCGACCATCGAGAGCGACCTCGAGGCCCGCTGGCCCGAAATCGAGGGACTGATAGGATAGGTTTCGAACTGACAACGTATAACTTACAACTGACAACGGGGGATGGAGAATCGATATCCGTGATGTTTGTGTTTGGTTGTGAGTTGTTAGTCGTAAGTCGTTAGTTTTGATATCATGCTTACCGTCCGAAAATTATTCAAGCGGTACGGTCCGGTCCGGGTGTTGCTCGGGGCGGAGTTTTCGATCGTGCGCGGGCAGAAGGTCGCGCTCGTGGGGTCGAATGGGGTCGGGAAATCGACCCTCCTGCGTATCATCGCGGGACTCGAGAAAGCGGATCGCGGCGAGGTGGTGCGCGAACGTCGTGCGAGTATCTCGTATCTGCCGCAGGAACTCGGTGACGAGGTCATCGACGACACGGCGCTCGGATACGTACGGCGCGTGTCCGGCATCGCGGAAATCGAATCGGAGATGACGTCGCTCGAGTCGAAACTCGAGGACGAGGCGACGCTTGAGCGATACGGCGAATTGCGTGAACGCTACGACCGCATGGAAGGATATACGTTCGATGAGAAGGCCGAAGGCGCACTCCTCGGGCTCGGGTTGCCGGAGTCGTTCCTGACTCGGAATCTGTCGGGGATAAGCGGCGGGGAACGACGGCGCGTCGCGCTTGCGGCCGCGCTGTTGTCCGGGGCGGATCTGCTCTTGCTCGACGAGCCGACGAACGATCTCGATCTATCCGCCATTTTGTGGCTCGAGGCGTATCTGAAGAAGAGCGCGTCGGCGGTCCTGGTCGCGTCGCATGACCGTGCGTTTCTTGATTCGGTCGCGGACAAGGTGCTCGAGATCGACTGGCACTTCCGCACGACGCAGATGTGGACCGGCAATTACAGCCTGTATTTCAAGGAAAAATCCGAGGAGCTTCGCCGTGAACGCGAGGAGCATGAGCGTGCCGAAGCGGAACGTACGAGACTCTATGAGACGGCGGACGAGAAGCGCGATTGGGCGAAGATCGGAGGGGTGCAGAAGATGCCGGACAAGGACCGGATGTCGCAGGGATATCATCGCGACCGTGCGGAACGGAAGTTCGGTGCCGCGGCCAGCGCGCTTTCGACCCGGGCCGAAAAAGTGAAGAAGGTGAAAGTCGCCACGGTACGCGATCCGCTGTCGGTCTATTTCGAACCGGTCGAGGGCGAGGGTCGCGATATCGCGCTTGCGGGCGCGGTCGCGGGATACGGCGGGGACTTTTCCGCCGGACCGATCGATGTATCTATCCCGTATGGGGCGCATGTCGGCGTGTTTGGGCGCAACGGTTCCGGCAAGTCCACCATCCTCAAGATGATCGCGGGTACGCTGCCGCTTTCGTCGGGTATGGTCACGCTCGGCGAGGACGTGAAGCTTGGCATCCTTTCGCAACAAAACGATATCTTACCCCGGGAAAAGACGGCCGAGGAATGGTTTGCCGAGATGACCCTGATCGGGGACGAATACGCGATCCGGAGATTTTTGGGCAAGTTCCTGCTCGAGGGCGACGCGATAACGTTCCCCATGGGCGACCTCTCGCCGGGGGAGCGGATGCGGCTCTCGCTCGCGTTTCTGATGGCGACACGCTCGAACGTGCTCATCCTCGACGAGCCGACGAATCACCTCGACCTCGAGGCGGTCACGGCGCTTTCCGAGGCGGTGGATCTGTTTCCCGGTACGGTTATCCTCGTCTCGCACGACCGCGCCTTCCTCGCGAACCGCGAATTCACCCAGGTCCTTTCCGTCGACTCGGGCAAGCTCCATGTCGAGAAAGACTACGATTCCTATCTCGAGAAGGCCATGAAGGAAGCCGAGCGGGGGATGTGAACCGTGAGAATAGAAAGAGTGCCGATGACACTGCTTTCAATAAAAAAAAGACAGCCATCGTGAGAGGGCTGTTTTCTGTTATGAATGGCTGATCAGATGGGGGAACATTCATGAATAGTCTGACGATTCTATTTCCATGCGAAGTGCTGTTTCCTGAATAGGAATTCGAAGCAAAAGTTCTTCTTTTGTGATAGCCCCGGAGTTAACCATGAGTTGGCAATAAGCCGATGGCCTGAAGTGCCTGCACTTCTCATACCCCTTCTCCTAACCAGTATTTTCCTTCTGT
>JBAXOD010000023.1:0-16443 GCA_037133435.1 Candidatus Moraniibacteriota bacterium
TCGTGCGGTGTTCAGATGGACTGCACCGGTACGCGCTCCTGCGACCAGAACTGGAAGGAAGTCGCCCCGTCGGGGAATTAGGATCGGAGAAAGTCCATATAATCAGGAACAATTTCGAATTTTGAATGAAGAAAGGGAGATCGGTGCAGTTAGTCTGGAAGCGAGCCGAGGGAAAAGTCTGTAAAGCATACTTCGTTTTTTCGTATCCGAAATTTTACGGGGCCGAAAGTCGGGATCGGTCTTTACGAGGGTATATTCGCCCGTGGCAATCCAGTCCAGTCCAGTCCAGTCCAGTCCAGTCGCTCGCGAC
This sequence comes from Candidatus Moraniibacteriota bacterium, assembly GCA_037133435.1. Taxonomy (GTDB): domain Bacteria; phylum Patescibacteriota; class Minisyncoccia; order Moranbacterales; family UBA1568; genus JAAXTX01. The sequence continues at coordinate 311 of JBAXOD010000023.1, forward strand.
TGGACCAGTTAGGGTTGTTGGTGTATGACGTGCCGAGCAAGGATGCGACGGGAAAAAGGATACACATACACATGTCGAAAGTGCCCATACTTGACAAATGTGTAAAATCAGATATAATCATTTCATTCTTTTACATCAATAATATTCAATCAAAGGAGCTGTAAATGGCTATTAAGTGGAGAAAGTTCGGTTTCGGTGTCATGATGCGGTTGTCGTTGCGTGTTATTGCTGGCATTGCTCTGTTTCTCACCTTCTTAATTTCAGGAGGAGAAGCCCGTCCCGTAAAACATCGCATGACGAAGCATCATATAACGGAGCATTCGCATTCCCATTTCAAGGGTCGCGGGATGTGGGTCTGGAATGAAATTCACGGGAACGACAACGATTACGAGCCGTACGTTCGAATGGCGAAAGCGTACGGAATCCAATACGTTGTCATCAAGGCATATAATGGTGGGAATTGGGGAGTCCGAGATGCCGAGGGAGACTTTCAGACACAGCTGAATCAGCGGATGATCTCGGCGTTTCAAAAGGCCGGCATCCGATGCTATGGATGCGGTACGGCTTACCTTTGGCCACAAAGCGATGTGGAAGGTGCTATCCGTCATTCGGTGAATCTCCTGCACAAGACCACCGTGGATGGTATCGTGCTTGATGACGTATTCGCATATGGGGCCGATAAACATCAGACGGGGAGATTGTTCGGAGAGATTCGGAATCATATCGATCATTGCTCAAGTTGTCGCAAGAAAGCATTCGCGTTCTCGACGTTTCCGTATGTATGGAAGGCCGACCTTCCCTGGGAGATTCCCTTCCGATACGCCCGATACTATCTCCCGCAGATCTACTGGATGGATATGCGTCTGACACCATCCGGCGCCGTTTCCAGATTTCAGCGGGGTTGGAACGAATATCATCGGAAGAACAGGAATGTTCACGTGAGAATTATTCCTGTCGGACCGACGATCGATCATCGTGATGTCACGCCGAAGCATGTAAAGCAGTTTATTTCGGCATGCCGAAAAGATGGATATCACGACATCTCCTTTTTCCGTTGGGGAGTGACTTCCAAAGAGAAATGGAAGGTTATCGGGGGAAAGTCATAGTCTTCGTGACTGAAAGCCTGCGTTTTAAAATGACGCGGGCTTTTTATATCGCTGCTCATCCGAGTCTTGATTTTTCGAGTCGGATGTCGAAATATGCTTGTAGAGAAAGGGAAAAAGTCCTAGAATATCGATCGTATCGGAAAATGGCAGGGAAACGGAAAAAAAGGAGGTCGGATTGGAACAGGATCTTAAAAAAGAGACGGGGACGATGCTTGTGGCAGCACATCGCTATTACGTCGGTTTGTATCGGGAATTGTTGAGAGAAAAGAAGATCCATGGTCGGCGACGGAGGCTGTTTGTACGAGAGCGTCTTCAAAAAGAAATCCAATCCGTGATAGGAGCATGTCGATTGGCGGAGCGTGCCTTGCGTGAAGAAAATGGCATGGTTGTAGCGGACTTCTTTCAGAGTACGGGGAAAATGAGGGGTGCTCTTCGACCAGCGTTCATAGACACTCCTGTGGCGCATGTTGCGCATCGATGCTTCAGGCGTGCGGCGGAAGCGACAGATACCGCGCTGTGGAGTTTAGAAATGCGACTCCGCGAGTCGATAGGATAGTTGAGTCCCTTGCAATTTCTATCGAAGTGTAGTATAGTATAAAGTTGAAAAAAAGCAGGAATCCAAAAACCCAAAAAAACCCAAAAAACATGGATTCGGAATTAAAAAGAAAGGTAAACGGGTTGCTGGCGGAATCCGGCAAATGTTGTGAAGCATCGATTTCACAACTTCATTCGTATAATCTTGTGGAACGGAGCACGATACGGTATACACTGCGAATAGTTTCCGTGTGGATGCGAAAACGTCGTTTATCTAAGCTTCGCCAGGAAAGCGAACAGGCTTTGAAAGCGCTGCACTCTGGTAATGACCAACCGGCGATAATCTATCTTCGCAAAGTGGCCGGTATGCGCGGACCAATCCAATCGGCGTTTGTGAGCGGTAAGGAATCAATTTCTCTTCCGCTTCGCATGAAAGTTCTCGTGAAGAAACTCCGGCTACAATAATCGGATCAGCGAGAAAATCTCGGACGGCATGACTTCCAATAGTCATGCCGCTCTTTTTATATCCGAACGTTGAACCCTCTCCATTTTGCTGATAGTATGAAATGTATGAACTCACTCAACAAGAAAAACCTGCCGGTCTATATCTTCGCCATCGTTCTCACGATTGTGACGATTTTCGGTGCCTGGTACGTTTATTTGATCGGCGGGCCGGCGGCCATCCCGCGTCGGTCGGCCTTGAACGGATTCGGCAGGATGCTTGGAAACGTATCGGTGCTCGCGCTCGCGGCGCTCTATGGGCGGACGGTATTCAAACTGATACTTGCGAAAGGGGACTTGTGGAGCAGATTGGAACCGCTTGGGGTCGACGTCGCGCAGGTGCGGTCCTTTTCGGGCAGGATATTGTTCTGGCTGAACAAGACACATCCGTACCTCGGCGTCCTTGCGGTCGCATCGGTGTTCCTTCACTGCGCCTTTACGAACAGCCTGCGCGACAACGTGTTCCTGTACGCCATTTTGGTGCTGGTCCTGTCGGAAGGGGTCACCGGAATGATCATGGAATTCCAAAACGTACCGGCCGGAGTGAAACGGAAGAACTATCTCCTGCATTCGCAATTCATCGTCGGGATGGTCATCCTGTTCCTGACATTCCTCGGGCATCTCCTGCTGAAGTTCTGAACCGTTTCTTTGTTTGAAATATAAAAAGCGCCATCTCCTCGAAAAGAGATGGCGTTTCGGTTTTCGTTAATCTTGCCTATGAATCATAGGTATATCTTCGGATAGGTGAAACCCTGTCGCCTGATGACGGAGAATTTGTAAGGCTCCGGTTCGGATACGAGACCGTCCCAATTTACAAACATATCATCGGGGACGCCGATAAGCGCACACTTCGCATCGGTATTCAGGATCAAAAACCGATCGATCCCGTTCTCGTCGATCGATCCCGCCGCCGCGATACGGTAGGGGACATCCAGGAATATGATATCCTTGTTATATTCATTATCCCTTTTGACCAGGGTGAAGATCTGACCCGTATGTTCAGACGGACGTATGCCGGTCCTGACAGGCGAGAAGATATACGTCGGCGTCTTCGGCTCCGAGAACGCGGTCTCATCGATGTGTATCGTAGACGTATCGTAGGCTTGCCGTATCGAGTATCGTACATGGCCCGCTTCCTCATACGGTTCGATCGTGAGCCATCGCGGTTCCGCGTTCATACGGGATTGCTCGTCGAGTTCCCTGAACGAAAAGCTGAAAAGGAAGACCTCTCCTTCGCTCACGGCGATGATATTGACCATCTCGCCTGTATATCCTACCGTCATTACGCGGTGGGCGCGGCGAAGCCGTCCATCAAACTCGATCGACATGAATGATTTCCCAAGAATCCCACCGTGGCATTCTTCGTTTTCCAATATTCTTTGCATAGTCGCTCCTTCCGCTCTCTGGGCCGGTTTTGATTCGAGATATACCTCGGGGCTCTGCCCCGAGGTCACCGCTAAGGAATGGTTTGGAAAACCGTTGGTTTTCCAAGATAGACCAGAGCGAAGCTCCTGCATACCCCGCCGATACGAAGCGGAGCGTAGTGAGGGGACAGCTCTGCTGCGGGGTATATTGATTTGTTGGATGTGAAAGACCTGTTTCTCTGATATGACAGTATGATCGATTTTCCGAGAAAGTCAATCGTAGGCGTTGGATGTATGATGTCCGAAAAGAAGAATTATGTGTACCTGGTTTTATTGAACAAACTTGTTATTCTTCGTGGAAGGGTCATACTGGAAGTCGGAACATGAAGCCCGTGAAATACTGTTTTCTTCTTCCTGCTCCATGTTATATGTTCCATGCTAACTGTTTAATGTTCCTTGTTCTCTGTCTCTTGTTCCTAATTCCTGACTACTCACTACTCACTACTCACTCCTGACTTCTTCTCCTATGTCTTTCCTTACACAGCTCGATTGGCGGTTCGCGACGAAGAAATTCGATCCGGAGAAGAAACTTTCCGACGAGTCGGTTGAAAAGATCCTCGATACGATCCGTATGACGCCGTCGGCTTACGGATTACAGCCGTATCACATCCTGGTCGTGACGGATGCCGAAACGAAGAAGAAACTTTCGCATGCCTCATTTGGGCAGCCGCAGCCCGCCGATGCTTCGCACGTGCTCGTCTTCTTCTCGCGGACGGATATTCTGGACCGTATCGACGCGTATATGAAACTGTCGTTCGGAGACGAGTCGGGGTCCGAGAAAGCCGTGAAGATGCTGGAGACGTTTCGGAAGATGGCAGGCCGGTACGAAAGGGCCGCCGGGACGGATTGGGCCGCCAAGCAGACCTATATCGCGCTTGGCTTCGCCATGGCCGCCGCGGCGGAGCTCGAGATCGATTCGTGTCCTATGGAAGGGTGTGACTTCGCCGCCATCAAGGGGATATTCAATTTGCCGGAAATCTTTACCCCGGTCCTGCTCTTGCCACTCGGCTATCGAGCCGAAGGCCCCGCCCGCTCCAAAACCTGCTTCTCTAAGGAAGATCTTTTTACGGAGGTATAGGAGAAAAAATATTCATGAAACAGAGGATAGACCTCTGTTTTTTGATTTCTAGGTGTTATACTGAAGCCATATCCTTCGAATCAAATACTATGTTTCGAAACTGGAAAAAACTTGTAGGAGTTCTGGCGACGGTGGTGACGCTTGCGTTGCCGAACGTGTCGTCCGCGCGGGAGAACGTGACGGACTGGTATATACAGGACTTCGGTTCGAAGATCGTTGTGAACAAGGACTCGTCGCTCTCGATCACCGAGACGATCGTGGCGGACTGCGGGAACGCGGTCGGGAAACACGGGATCTTCCGCATCCTGCCGACACGCCTGAATATCGCCGGGACGAAGGTGGAAACACCGGTCACGCTTACAAGCATCACGGACGGGAATGGTACCCCGTACGCGTATCAGGAGATACGGAACGCGTCCGACGGGACGGTGACATGGAAGATCGGTGACGCGAATACGACCGTGACGGGGGTGCATACGTATGCGATCTCGTACACGGTGAAAAACGCGATCCGATTCGGGAGCGCGGATTTCGACGAGCTGTATTGGAACCTGAACGGGAGTTTCTGGGATCTGGAGACGGATCGTTTTCACAGTGTGATCGAGTTCCCTGCCGAGGTGAGCGCGACGAACGCGACAATCGACTACTATACCGGACTTTCCGGCTCGAAGGATAAGAGCGGCGCGGCATACGAGTGGACCGGCCCGAATACGTTGGCATTCCGATCGACGAAAACGCTTGGCCTGCGGGAGGGGATCACGGCGTCCGTCACGTTTCCGAAAAATATCTTCACGCCGTACGTGCCAGGATTTCTTGAAACATATGGAAAATATTTTTTCCTCCTGATCCCGCTTCTCGCGCTCGTCGGCTCGTTCCGACTGTGGAAGAAATACGGCGAGGATCCGTGTGTCGACAAAGCGGTCATGGCGGAATACGAGGCTCCGGGCAAACTGACGCCCGTCGAGATGGGTATGCTTATGAAGAACGGTACGTTTGACAATACGTTCATCACGGCGGAGATCGTCTGGCTGGCGACGCGCGGCATCATCACCATCAAGGAAGTCGAGAATAAGATACTTTTCTTCACGAGCAAGGACTATGAGCTCGAAAAGACCGGGAACGTGGAGCTTGAAAGTACGTTGAATCCGGCGCAGAAGGAGCTGTTCGACGGCCTCTTCGGCGAGCAGCGGACGGTGGCGCTTTCGACCCTGAAGAATTCGTTCTATACGCATATCCCGGCGATCACCAAGGCCGGGAAGGATGATCTGAAAGGCAAGGGACTCATCGAGACGTCCGGTATGTTGGCGCGGAACATTCTGGTACCACTCGGACTGTTCCTGGTGTTCATCGCGATAACGTCGGCCGGGACGTCAGGGTATCTGGCGCTCGCCCTTGGATTGTCCGCCATCATCCTGGTCGGGTTCGGGATCATCATGCCGAAACGGACGAAAGAGGGTGCCGAACTGAACTGGCAGATAAAGGGGTTCAAACTGTATATGGAGACGGTCGACAAGGACCGCGCCGTGTTCTATGAGAAGGAGAATATGTTCGAGGCATTCCTGCCTTACGCGATACTCTTTAAGATGACCAAAGAGTGGGTCAAGCGGATGCGAGACATATACGGTGAGGAATATTTCTCGACACATCCGGTGCTGTGGTATGTCGGGGGAACCGGCGCGTTCAACGCGGACAGTTTTACGACCGCGATGGACGGACTGTCTTCGAATATCGCTGCCAGCACCTCGTCGCCTTCCGGGTCCGGCGGGAGCGGTGGCTCTGGTGGTGGCGGCGGTGGGGGCGGAGGAGGAGGGTGGTAGACGGGGAAAAGTCTATAAAGTCTGTAAAGTCCATCAAGTCTATAAAGCATGCCCAGTGACCGAGTCTCGAGGTTTTACGGGGTCGAAAGTAGGGAAGTAACTCACAACTTACAACCGACAACGGGGATCGGAGAGTTATTCGGTTGACGAGTTCACTGGTTAACGTGAACGTTCGTAAAGTCCGAAAGTCGAAAGTCAGAAATAAAAAAAACAATTTTCAACGGGAACAGAGAATGAAAGAAATATTCTACAAAATCGTGGCGGTCGGGATCGGGTTTTTGCTCGGGTCGATCGTCCATTGGCTCGTCGAAGCGTGGTGGATCGGATATGCGCTCTCGCATGATCTGCCGCTCGTACTTCATCACACGTTCGGTTCCGCATGTTTCCTTCCCTGGTACGTTGAGGGAGGATTTCTTTCAGTGGGCCTCGTCTTCGGATTGTTCCTGGGATCATGGGGCTGGCGGGTGGTGTATGTGGAGAGGAAGAGAGGGAGGCGAAAGTTACGCAGTTAACGAGTTGAGAACCCGCCTTCGCTGAGGCTTCGGCGTGGCGAAGCGGGGAAGAGAAAAATTTCGAATTTTGAATTTCGAAACAGGAACGGGGATAAGTCTGCAAAACATGTCCCGTGACCGAGTCTCGAGGTTTTACGGGGTCGAAAGTCGGGAAGTAACTCACAACTAATAACTTACAACCGACAACGGGAACGGGGAAGAATAACAATTTCAATTCACAATTTTCAATGGGGATGAAGATAAAAGAGTTTTTCAGTTAACGAGTTGGGAATCCACCCTAGAGCAAATGCTTCGGCGTGGCGAAGAAGATTCAAGAGTCGGAAAAGAAAAGACAGGATCGAATCCTGTCTTTTTTCATGCCTGCTATAAGTCTTATCAGCCGATCTTCTTGAACGTGATCTTGTATGATGGTTCGTACTCCGTGTCGTACTTGTCCTTGAGATTGATGTTCTTGCCGTCCATCAGATTCGTCATCGCGATATCGGTCAGCATCTGGTCGAGTTCGGCAATCTCCGCGGTGACGCGCTCGAATTCCTCGAAGCGACGTCCCATGCCGGACTGTGCGCTCTGTTCGTGGGCCTTCTTCTTGTCGCGAAGTGTCGTCAATTCCTCTTTCAGTTCCTGGTAGGTCTCGTCTTGCGCGAGGATGTCGCGATATTCCCGTCCTATTTCCTTCTTGGTCTGCTTGAGTTCCTGGATCTGATTGAACACTTCCTGGATATCCTTCATATCTTCCGTATTTACTGTTTAAAAACCATATTTTCCAATTGTATCAGAAAGATGAGGATGAGTGAAGCAATCAGCCGAAGAAGGTTATTCGGTTAACGAGTTCACGGGTGAACGGGTTGAGAATACGGTATGCGGGGCGTTGCGGATGATGCGGTTCAGGTGTATTTTTGAATAAAGATAGTAAAAAATATTAAGAGAATCATATGGACAAGAAACTCATCAGCGATCGTATGTTCGAGAGGATCATACGCGCGACAGCGGTCGTGGCGGTGCTTATTTTCAGTCTGAGCTACGCTTTCGGCCAGTATATCCGGTACCGGGAAAGCAATGTGCGTGACCTGGAAGCGTGGATCGATTGTGCCAGGACGGAGCAGTTCTCCGATCGGGCGTACGAGTTCTGCCGGGAGAAAGCGGAGGAGAATTACCTATTCAAGAAGTCATATCATTGGGGAATGGTGGAATCGGCGCCGGTGCCGGTAATCGATGAGGAATAAAGATCGAAAAACGGGTTTACACCCATGCGTGTCCAATTAAACTATAATCAGAAAGTTTCATACTTTATATAAGCGTCTATCCGTTAGGGTCTCAGTTGTCAGTCGTTGCCTGACTGTTCATTTCTTCTCCCGTTCCGCCTCTTTCTCGCGCATGGAGCGGCGGATTTTCGATTTGGCGCTCGAGGTCTTGGCAAACTGCAGCCAATCACCATTCGGATTCTTCCTTTCCTTGGAGACGAGGATCTCGACAACCTGTCCGTTCTTGATCTTGTAGTCGAGCGGGACCATCTTGCCGTCCGCACGCGCCCCGACGGCGTGGTTGCCAATCTCGCTGTGAATCGCGAAGGCGAAGTCCACCGGGGTCGCATCCTCGGGGAGCTCAATGATGTCGCCCTTGGGGGTGAAGGCGAAGATGTGGTTCTTGAAGAACTCGATCTTGAGTCCCTGCCAGAATTCCCGGTTGTCCTTGCCGACTTCGGTCTGCCATTCCTTGAGTTGCGAGACCCAGGCGACCTCCTTGGGTTTCTGCCCCGCCTCTTTTTTCGGGAAGAAGAACGAGCGCCAGTCGCCGCGGGCGTGTTCGGTATAGATCCAGTGTGCGGCGACACCGTATTCCGCCTCGCTGTCCATCTTGGGTGTCCGGATCTGCACCTCGAATATCCGACCCTCGGGACCGAAGACCGTGGTGTGGAGCGATTGGTACCCATTCGGTTTCGGGAGCGAGATATAATCCTTGATGCGGCCGACGAGCGGACGGTACCTTTTGTGGATGGCGCCGAGCGCCTCGTAACAGTCGATAATCTCGGGGACGATGAGTCGGATGGCGATGAAGTCGTAGACCCGCCGCACGTCCATGTCGTGCTTTTTGAGTTTCTGGTAGAGCCGGTAGAGGCGTTTCGTCCGGCCGTCGATATCGAGAATCTTGATCCCGTCGGAGGAAAGGTCCTTGCGGAGCGTCTTCATGACGTCTTCGAGATATTTCGCCCCTTCTTTCATCCGGGTCTGTTCGATTTCGAGCACCTCGGCATAGTGATCCGGTTCCAGATACTTGAAGGAGAGATCTTCAAGCTCACCCTTGATCTCGCTGATGCCGAGGCGGTTCGCGATCTGCGCGAAGATCTCCATCGTCTCGCGGGCGATCCGTTCCTGTTTCTCGGGCGGCAACGCGTCGAGGGTTCGCATGTTATGGAGTCGGTCGGCGAGCTTGATGATGACGACGCGGATATCGGCGGCCATCGCCAAAAACATCTTGCGGAGATTTTCCAGGAAATACTTTTCGTGCGAACCGCGTAGTCGGATCTTGCTCAGTTTGGTAATGCCGTCGACGAGGGCCTGTACTTCCAGCCCGAATTTCTTCCCGACCTCCTCGAGCGTGCGTTCCGTGTCCTCGGGAACGTCGTGTAAGAGTCCGGCCGCGAGCGTCTCCTTGTCCATACCGATCCCGGCGAGGATCTTGGCTACGGCGAACGAGTGGGTGATATAGGGTTCGCCGGATTTGCGCAGTTGGCCCCGGTGCGCCTCGTCCGCGAAGGCGAACGCGTCGGTGACGAATTTGCGCTCATCGGAGGAAAGAGGGCGTCTGGAAGCCTTGAATATCTCGTTGATGTCGAGTGTAGGGGGCATGACGTTTGATATTTATGAATCCGGAACCCGTTCCATCTTTCCAGTATAGGAACCGCTGTCCATTTCGGCAAGGACCGGTGTATGTATAGCCTGGCCATGTCGTTTGCCCCACCTCTTTCGAGAAGCGGGGTAAACGAGCTATGTGACTTACAGGAAGAGTCTTGTCATCGATGAGTTTTTTCTCCTTGGCGAGTTCATCTAAGATAGCATCCTCTGATTCCTTGGAGATCTTTCGATTTCCTGCGTTTCCTTTATGAGCGAGAATGAATGCTGACGGATCGTTTCGATATTCGGAAAGCAATACGAAGAATCTTGCCCGCTTCACCCCGAAAAGAGCGAGTGCCTGTTCAAGTGGTATATCTTTCGACAGATAGTTCTCAAATATCGTCCGGGCCTGCTCAGTCGTTAGTCGCTTGTGGACCTGTTTCGTACCCATAGTTCGTGGCTCAAATGATGAACCTGAAAGTATGGTTGGAAATCGAGAAAACTGGAAATTTCGCGGAAAAGTCCGGTTTCTATCTTTAAATCAGTCCGGTTTGCGGTCTCGGCTTTTCTATGTAAAAATGAAATACTGTGGTATTTCAGTCCTCAACATATCCCTATGGCGAAAGTATTTCTCTATGACGAATACGGGCCCGAGGACGTCGCGATGATGCAGGCGCTCTATTCGCGCAGTGCGGAGAGCGTCGAGAAGCACGTCGAGAAGGTCAAGGAAACCGGATCGGGGAAGTTCATGGAACGTTTCTATGTGGGGTATGGGCATATGTCTATCGCCGACTGCGGGAGTACGACGCTCTTCATCGAAGGGGTCAGTATGCTAGCCGCCAAGGCGATTCAGGACTGGCCGCTCTACTCCGGGCAGGAGACGAGCACTCGCTATATAGATATGAGTCGCCAGCCGATCGTCGACCCGATCGGGACGGACGCGTCGCAGGAAATCATCCGCAAATGGCACGAGTTCTATGTCTCGTCCGGTCCGGCCGTGGAGGAGCACCTCCGGGCGAAGTATCCGAAACAAGACGATGAGGACGGCAAAGTCTATGACAAGGCCATCAAGGCCCGGTCGTTCGATATTTTGCGAGGATTCCTGCCGGCCGGAACGACGACGCAGCTTTCGTGGCACACGAACCTGCGTCAGGCATGGGACAAACTCTCGCTCTTGCGCCACCATCCGCTCGCCGAAGTGCGCGAAACGACCGAGATGATGCTCGCCGAACTCTCGAAACGGTATCCGAACAGTTTCGGTCACAAACGATATGAGGCACAGGAGGCGTATCGGAAGGACATCCTTTCCCGATACACGTATTTCGTGCCGCTCTCGTTCCCGGAGGAATTTACGGTGAAAACGACGATCGAAGAGGCATCGCTTGAACCGTATCGGGAACTGTTCGAGAAGCGTCCGGTGAAGACGAACCTCCCGTCGTATCTTCGCGCGCTCGGCACCCTCACCTTCGATTTCCTGCTCGACTTCGGTTCGTACCGTGACATGCAACGGCACCGTGCCGCCATCCATCAGATGCCTTTGCATACGACCTCGTACGGGTTCCATCCGTGGTACCTCGCGCAGCTGCCCGATGACGTGCGCCAGATCGCGACGACACTTATCGATGAGCAGGTGAAAGCGATCGCAATGATCGACGCGTCACCCGAAGACCGGCAGTATCTCATCGCGATGGGATTCCGAATGCCATGCCGATTCACGTTCGATCTTCCCGCCTTGGTCTATTTCACCGAACTGCGAAGCGGCAAGACCGTGCATCCGACGCTGCGGCCGATCGCCCAGAAAATGGCGGATGAGATCGCGTCGCGGTTCCCCGAGGTGACACTCTTTATAGATCGCGATCTGGACGATTGGGACGCGAAGCGGGGGCTGCAGGACATACGTCAGAAAACAGAGAACAGTGAACAGGGAACAGAGAACGAATAACTTACAACGAACAACAGATAATCGAGGAAGAGCTTGGAATGAGGAATCAAGAATCAGGAATAATGAAAATCAACAGGGAGACAGAGGACAATGGAGCAATGTAACAATGTAGCCATTCAACCATGCAGCAATGAAACAAGGTTTTTTCGGTCGGGAATATTAATCGTTAAACGGTACGAAATCATGGAACAGGGAAAGATCATCATCGGGATCGCAGGGGAGATGGCATCGGGAAAGGATACGGTCACGGATTACATCGTGGAGAAGTACGGCGGACGGGAGTTCGGGTTCTCGGATTCGCTCCGGGACATGCTGGACCGTCTGCACCTTGCCAAGGACCGCGACCATCTGACGCGCCTCTCGATGGCGCTGCGCAATGAGTTCGGACAGGATCTGCTCGCGAAGATCATCGACGGTGACGCGAAGAGCGCGCCGGAAAAGATCGCCGTCATCGACGGGGTACGGCGGCCGATGGATATCGTTATCCTGCGCAAGAATCCGGAATTCTCGCTCATCTATGTCGATGCGGATTTCCAGATTCGGTATGAGCGGATCAAGGGACGTGGGCAGAATTCGGATGATTCGACCAAAACAATCGAGGACTTCAAGAAGGATCATCTGCTGGAAACCGAGGTGACCATCCCGGCACTCCGCGACGGGGCCGATTTCATCGTGAACAACGACAAGACGCTCGAGGAACTGCATGCCCAGGTGGATTCGATCATGGAACAACTGATGCGAAAGTCGGACGGATCGGCAGAACACGGGAACTGATATGGAAACCGGGAAGCTCATCGCGGTGTACGGTATCAACGGCATCGGGAAGACGACCCAGGTGGAATTGCTCGTGGAATACCTCAAGAAGCACGGAAAGAACGCGTCAAGGCTCAAATATCCGGTGTACGACCTTGAGCCCGAGGGTCCGTTCATCCACCGGTATCTCCGCGAACCGGCTTTCCGTGAGGAAAATCCTCTTACTACCGAAGCGCTTCAGGTGAAATACGCGGAGAACCGGCATCGGTACGAACCGACGCTGACCGGGCGGCTCGCGTCCGGAGAGTGGATCGTGGCGGAAGATTATGTGGGGACGGGAATCGCGTGGGGACTCACGTGGGGAGCGGAGCTCGAATATCTGGAGCGTATCAACGAGGGTCTCCTTTCGCCGGACATTTCACTCCTCATGCACGGGAACCGGTTCGACACCGCGATCGAGAAGGATCACAGAAACGAGATGGAATCGGAACGGATCGTCATCTGCAAGAACTTCCACGACCTGCTCGCCGATCGGTACGGGTGGAAGCGCGTGGACGCGAACCGCGATATCGAAGACGTGTCCGCGGACCTATGCTCGATCGTAGCTCGTCATTTCGGCATATTATGAAACTCGAAGTGAAAAAACTGCATCCGGACGCGAAGTTACCGGTCCGGGCACACGAGGGAGACGCCGGAATCGATCTGTGTGCGCTTAAGGGGTGCGTCATCGGTGCCAGGGAACGCGCTGTCGTGGGAACCGGTATCGCCATAGCCGTTCCATCGGGGCATGTCGGGCTGATTTTGGACCGCTCCGGACTGGCTGCGAAAGAGGGGATCACGAATCTCGGCGGTGTGATCGACTCGGGATATCGCGGCGAGTGGAAGGTCATCATGCTGAATACGTCCGATTCGGAGTACGAGGTCGCGGCGGGGGAGCGGATCGCACAGATCCTTGTCATCCCGATCGCGTTGCCGGACGTTTGCGAAGTGGCCGAGCTCGATGTTACCATACGGGGAGAGGGGCATTTCGGAAGTACCGGTCGTCACTGATCACGGGATATTATGAATTTCCGCGAATACCAGGAAGAAACGAAAAAGGTAAGGAGGTCGTCGGAATATTCAATGACCGGCGGCGCGATCGCGTACCAGACACTTGGTCTGGTCGGTGAAGCGGGAGAGGTCGCCGAGAAGATTAAGAAAGTGATCCGGGATAAGGGTGGCATCGTCGACGATGAAACGAAAAAAGGGATTATGAAGGAGCTTGGGGACGTATTGTGGTACTTGACCCAATTGGCCACGGAGCTCGGTGTTACGCTCGATGAAACAGCCGAAATGAATCTTGAAAAGGTCCGCGGTCGTCTCGAAAACGGAAAGATTCATGGGGATGGTGATGATAGATAAGATGGTTCATCCGGTACGAAATTCCATAAGGTCTACAAAGTCACAAAGTCGGAAATTTCTCCTAATCGTATAAACTTTTGATTTTACAGACCTTCGACCTTACAGACCGTATCGACTTTCGACTTTAGAGTTTTGATTATCTGTTCTCTGCTTATGAAACTTATTCCGGTCATCGGCATGGAAGTGCACGTGGAGCTCAAGACGGCGTCCAAGATGTTCTGCGCGTGCGCGAACGGACTCGGGCAGGAGTCCGAACCGAATATCCATATCTGTCCGGTCTGTACGGCACAGCCCGGGGCGCTTCCGACCCCGAACCGTCTGGCGATCGAATCCGTCCAGCGTGCGGGACTCGCGCTCGGATGTGAACTGCTGAAACATTCGAAGTTCGACCGGAAGAATTATTTCTATCCGGACCTGCCGAAGGGCTATCAGATATCGCAGTACGACGAGCCGTTTTGTGGGAAAGGCGAACTCACCATACGCGAGGGGAAGACGGTCGGTATCACCCGTATCCATATGGAGGAGGATACCGGAAAACTGACCCATCCGACCGGGGCGGATCATACGCTGGTCGACTTGAACCGCGCGGGCGTACCGCTCATGGAACTCGTGACGGAGCCGGACCTCGAAACGTCTTCCGATGCCCGGCTGTTCTGCCAGAAACTTCGGCAAATTTTCCGCTACCTCGATATTTCCGATGCGGATATGGAGCGGGGACAGATGCGGTGCGAGGTGAACATCTCGCTTCATGCGGAGGGTACGGAGAAACTGTCCGGGACCAAAGTCGAGGTGAAGAACATCAATTCGTTCAAGGCAGTGGAGAAATCGATCGAGTTCGAGATCCGCCGGCAGACCGAAGAACTGGAAGCCGGTCACGTCATCGTCCAGGAAACGCGAGGGTGGGACGAGAACCGCCAAGGGACGGTCTCCCAGCGAAAGAAGGAAAGCGCGCATGATTATCGCTATTTCCCCGAACCGGACATCCCGCCATTTTCCTTTACGGAGGCGGATTTCGACGCGCTCAGACTCACGATTCCCGAACTTCCGGCAGCCAAGGAACAGCGCTTTTCGGAACAGTATGGACTCTCGGCGGAAGCGATAACGGTCATCACATCCGAGAAACCGACTGCGGATTATTTCGAGGCGGTGGTGAGTGAGATTGGCGCGAAAAAGGATGGCGGAGAATTGGTAGGAGACGTGGAGAAGGCGATCCGACTCGCCGCGAACTATCTGGTCACCGAACTTCGCAAACGGCTCGCGGATTTGGGGAAATCGATCGATGGATCGGGCATCACGCCGGAAAACTACGCCGAATTCATAACCATACTCGCTGACGGCAAGATCAACTCGAGTGCGGCACAATCGGTCCTCGCGGAGATGCTCCAAGGCGGGGACAACGACCCGTCGCACATCATCGAACGGCTCAATCTCGCTCAGATGAGCGATACCGGGGAACTCGAGGGCATCGTCGATACGGTTCTTTCCACGAACGAGAAATCCGTCGCGGACTTCCGCGCCGGCAAGCAGAACGCCTTCCAATTCCTGATCGGGCAGATCATGTCCGCCTCGAAAGGAAAGGCGAATCCGAAAATGGTCGCGGAGATTTTGAAAAAGAAACTGGAATCATAAACGATGATCGCGGATCAGCCTCCGGCTGAAAGGAAGTATAAGGCAAGGCGAATCCGCAGGTGGTCTCGAAAATCCTCAAGGGAAAACTTGAACATGAAGTATGAAGATTTATTTCGCCGGATCGATACGGGGAGGACGCGGGGATGTCGGATCGTACGCGCGTCTGATCGAATCGTTGAAGGAATATGGCGAAGTGCTTACCGAGCATGTCGGCTCGGCTCCGCTCGGTGAGTTCGGGGAAACCGGACTGTCGGATCCGTTCATCCATGATCGCGATCTTTCGTGGATCCGTGAAGCAGGTGTCGTGGTCGCGGAAGTCACCGTGCCGTCGCTCGGGGTCGGGTATGAGATCGGAAGGGCGGTCGAGGCGGGCAAAAAGACGCTGTGTCTCTATCGACCGCAGGAGGGAAAGCGGCTTTCCGCGATGATAGCGGGTTGCCCGGATGTGACGATCCGGCCGTATGAAACCGTAGAGGAAGCAAAGGATATCCTTCGGGAGTTCCTCGTTTCGTGAAAGGTCAGGGAATAACATATCAATTTCTGTTTTCACCCATGCGTGTCTCACTAAAAACCCCTCATCACACAAAATAGCCCTCTATGGGGCT
>JBAXOD010000024.1:0-14844 GCA_037133435.1 Candidatus Moraniibacteriota bacterium
CCTGGGGCTGGAGAAGGTCCCAAGGGTTTGGCTGTTCGCCAATTAAAGCGGTACGTGAGCTGGGTTCAAACCGTCGTGAGACAGGTTGGTCTCCTATCTGCTGTGGGCGCCACTGCTTGAGAGATCTCTTCCCTAGTACGAGAGGACCGGGAAGAACGAACCTCTGGTGTACGAGCTGTTCCGCCAGGAGCAC
Organism: Candidatus Moraniibacteriota bacterium; assembly: GCA_037133435.1. Taxonomy (GTDB): domain Bacteria; phylum Patescibacteriota; class Minisyncoccia; order Moranbacterales; family UBA1568; genus JAAXTX01. The sequence continues at coordinate 194 of JBAXOD010000024.1, forward strand.
TGCTCGGTAGCTATGTTCGGGTAGGATAACCGCTGAAAGCATCTAAGCGGGAAGCCAAGCTCAAGATAAGGCAGTTTTCCATGCTTGCATGGAAATGACATCCTCGGAGATGACGAGGTTGATAGGTTTCAGATGGAAGCCCTGTGAGGGGTTGAGTCGAGAAATACTAATATGTCACAATATCTTCTCTTTTCTTTTTTCTTTCGGTTGGCAACAGTAAGCTTCTGATTTTTTCTGGAAGGCACCGTCTTGGTGGCTCTGGCGATAGGGGTATACCCGATCCCATCTCGAACTCGGCAGTCAAGCCTATCCGCGCCGATGGTACTCAGCCCCAGTTGGTTGGGAAGAGTAGGTCGCCGCCAAGACAGTGTCTTTCAGAAGCATTTCGGAAACATTCGAACCTCGATCGCGAAGGATGGCCCATGCGGCCGTCTTTTTTTTGTGGTAGAATGTGGTCGAGGCACTCGGGAGATCGGTTGTCCGGTTCCCGCGTCCGTCCACACGTTTTCATATTTATTCCGTTGCGCCTATGACCGCCACACAACGAATCCGCAAACGCGCGCTCATCACGTTCGTTTACGCCCTGATCCTGACCCTCATCGGGACGTGGATCTATTACGCCTATCGTCCGGCCGAGACGTGTTTCGATAATTGGAAGAATCAGGACGAGACCGGTGTCGATTGCGGCGGCGTGTGTGCGGCGTGTCCGGAGGTTTTCGCTCCCGCGGACTTCGTGGTGCAGGAGGCCGCGTTCGTGCCCGGCAGCAATCCCGGTGACTATGACGTGCTCGCGAGGGTGCAGAATCCGAACGACGTGCTCGGGGCCTCCGAGCTCACCTACACGTTCAGTCTCCTTGGGGCCGACCATTCGGTACTTGCCACGGTGACCGGATCGGGATTCATCCTGCCGCAGGAGTCCAAGACCTTCATGTCCATCGGTGTGCTGCATACGACCGGGACTCCCGCATCCGTTTCGATCACGTTTTCCGGGATGACCTGGAAGAAGTTCTCCGGGTATCAGGAGAAGCCTCCGATTACGATCGTCGGCAAGCGGTATTCGGAACTTACGTCCGGTCCCTATTTCAGCGAGGCATTCGGGACGCTCATGAACGACAGTGCATTCGATTTCCGGGCGCTTCTGGTAAAGGTCATATTGCGTGATGATACGGGCAAACCGATCGCTATCAACCAAAGCGAGATGGACACGGTGCTGACCAAGGAGAATCGGGAGTTCACCCTGAAGTGGCCGAAGGCGTTTCCGGGGAAGGTCGCGACGATCGACGTGGAACCGGATGTGGACTTTTTCCGCGATCAGAGCTTCATCGAACGGTACCGCATACCGGAGGCGTTCCAACAGATGCGGACGAAATGAGAAAATGCAAAGTCTGAAAGTCCGTAAGGTCAATCGGCCGGTTAACGAGTTCACGAGTCAACGGGAACAGAATAATTTCGAATTTTCCGTTACATCTTCGCTTTGACACGGTCGTTCGCGAACGACGTGCCTGGCGGAGTGAGCGGACTCGCTCGCAGAGACAGCACGGAAACGGGAACTGAACGGGGACGGGAAGGCATAAACAGAAAAACAGACATACGAGAACGGGGATAAGGAGAATCCTTTCAGGTTTTATATTTTTCTGACTTGAGAATGATTGAAAATGGGTTCCGAAATTCCACCATATCAGCATGCTTGTATACCCCCCGCTTTTGTTCTGACTCGTATGTTGTTAGGCTATGACTTGTCGGTTGTAAGTTATATGTCGTACGTTGTTGGTTGATCCCGGACTTCCGCCTATGAAACGACTGCTGCAGATCGATTGGTTCCTCGTCCTATCCGCGCTGTTCATCTACGGCACGGGGATGTTGTCGCTCTATAGTTTCGCGGCGACCGGCGACGGGAGTACGCTTGTGGGAAGTTATTTTTTCCGACAGGCGATTTTCGGCGGGGTCGGAATCACGGCCATGCTCGCCGTCTCGTTTCTCGATTATCGGCATATCGGTCGGTTCAGTACCCCGATCTATTTCATGATGATCGCCGCGCTGCTCGTCGCCGTCCTCTTCGGGAAGACGGTCCATGGGACGACCGGTTGGATCTCGCTCGGTATTTTCCAGTTTCAGCCGGTCGAAGGGGCAAAAGTGGCGCTGCTTCTGTTTTTGGCCCGCTTTATCGCCGAAAAACGTTCGGAACTCGGGGAATGGGTCCGCATCATCTCGTCGCTCGTATTGTCGTCACTCTATATCTTTCTCGTGCTTCGGCAGCCGGACTTCGGAAGTGCCTTGACGCTTGCGGCGCTGTGGGGCGGGATGATACTGCTTTCCGGAATACGGTGGAAGCATATCGCCGTTCTGGCGCTTCTCGGCGTGGCGTTGTCGTTTACCGGATGGTTCTTTCTCGAAGGGTATCAGAAGGACCGTATCGAGGTATTCCTGCATCCGGAGACGGATCCGCAGGGGAGCGGATACAACGTGTTGCAGGCGATGGTGGCGATAGGTTCGGGGGGCGTCTTCGGCAAGGGTGTCGGATACGGTTCCCAGTCCCAACTCAATTTCCTTCCGGAAAAACATACGGACTTCATCTTCGCCGTCGTCGGGGAGGAGCTCGGTCTGATCGGCATCGGGGCGGTGCTCTTCGCGTACGGCATGCTCTTGTTTCGGATCTATCGGATCGCGCTTTCGGCGCGGGACAATGCCGGGTATCTCCTGTGCGTGGGCGCAACCGTCTATTTTCTTTTTCAAATCGCGGTTAATGTGGGTATGAATCTCGGGGTATTCCCCGTGGCCGGACTCCCGGCCCCATTCCTTTCCTATGGCGGCAGCTCGCTTCTTGCCTCGTTCGTGATTCTCGGGCTGCTTTTGTCCGTGTATCGCCATCGGAAAGACGAAACCCTTTCGATTTCGGGGTGGTCTTCCCGGGACGAGTATTTTTTGCCCTGAATAAGACAAAATCACAAATCCCGTTGACGTGGCCACATATTTCCTATAGGATAAAGAGAGCCTCAGGGGGTCCTTTTTTCAGTTTTTCTCTCTATGAAGCCATTTCTTATAGTGCAGGCCGTCGTATCAGTCCTGCTAATCATCTCCGTTTTGCTTCAGAATCGTGGTTCGGATATGGGTACCGGACTCACGTTCGGTGGCGACCTTGGCGGATATTACACCAAACGCGGCGTGGAAAAGTTCCTCTACTATGCTTCCATCGGTCTCGGTGCGGCTTTTATCGTCCTGTCGATCGTCAATATCAAACTCTGATCGGTCGGAAGAACGATCATCCCGGATTTCGGAAGGAAAATCCGTGATGCCAGAATAATTCTTCACTTACGCGTATAGCTTCTCGTGGCATTTTTTCAAGATTGAGGGCGGCGGGCTTCACCACTTTTTTCAGCGCGCTCCGCCTTCGTGACCGTATCATCGTTTCGATGCTTTCGACCGTGCTCGTTGCCGCACTGGTCTTTTGGATTGGTGCTTTGTATCTTTCCCTGACCGAACAGGTTCCCGCAGTCGGCGGCCGATATTCCGAAGGAGTCATCGGTCAACCGCGATTCGTGAACCCGGTGCTTTCCTCCTCGAACAGCGCTGACGAGGACATCGTAAGCCTCGTGTATGGCGGTCTTATGGGATACGACGCGGATGGACGGATCGTCGCACGGCTTGCCGACCGTCTGGACGTGTCCGACGACGGCAAGACCTATGTGGCGCATATCCGTGACGGCGCGAAGTGGCACGACGGCGAACCGGTCACGGCCGATGACGTCGTCTACACCGTGTCCGTGATACAGGACCCGGCATACAAGAGCCCCCTGCGACAGAAATGGCAGGGGATAGAGGCGAACGCTTCCGACGATCGGACGGTCACGTTCACACTCAAGAAACCGTATTTCGGTTTTCGTGAACATCTGACGGTCGGCATCCTTCCGAAGCATATCTGGCAGGATGTCCCGGCAGACCGGTTCGCGCTGACCGATCTCAATCTGGCGCCCGTCGGCTCCGGCCCGTACCGTTTTTTCAATTTCGATAAGGACGGGAACGGAAACATCCTGTCGTACGAGCTTCGGGCGTTCCCAGATTATTTCCTCGGCGAGCCAAACATCACGAAGTTCTTCTTCAGTTTCTATCCGAATGAGGATGCCCTGATCGCGGCATACGGTCGGCACGAAGTGCTCGGTATGAGCCCGCTCTCGTCGGAGAAAGGGCTGTCGTTCTTCGGAAAGAAGGGTTCCTCGGTCCATGTTTTCTATCTTCCGCGGGTGTTCGCGGTATTCTTCAATCCCGTCAAGAGCGTCCCGATTGCCTTCACCGAGGTCCGGCAGGCGCTTTCGGTGTCCGTCGACCGTGATACGTTGGTTCGTGACGCGCTTTCGGGAAAAGGTATGACGACCACTTCGCCGTTTCTGCCGTTCATGGAAGGCGGGGCGACGTCGCCGACCCTTTCGACCGACGTCGATGCGGCGAACAGGTTGCTCGATGAAAAGGGATGGAAAAAAGGCGATGACGGCATCCGCAGGAAGGATGATACGAGACTCGCGTTCACGCTCCTCGTGCCCGATTGGCCAGAGCTCCGCAAGACCGCGGATCTGCTCAAGAGTCAGTGGAGCCGGATCGGTGCGGACGTGACAGTCGGCGTGCAGCCGATCACCACCCTGAACACGGATGCCATTCGGCCACGAAACTACGAGGCACTCCTGTATGGCGAGGAAATGAGTATCAATCCGGATTTCTATTCGTTCTGGCATTCGAGCGAGAAGGAAGATCCCGGTCTCAATCTCGCGCAGTTCGCCAACGATACGGCGGACGAGACCCTGCTGTCATTGCGAGAGGAGCCGGATCCCGAGAAGCGTCGCCAGTTGACGGAGAAATTCCTGGGCCTGCTCGCGGAGAAGAATCCCGCCGCGTTTCTTTATTCCCCGGATGTCCTCTATGTGATGTCGGATTCGGTCGGCGGATGGGATATCAGGAATGCGAACAACGCCGCTTCTCGATTTTCCGATGTGGAAAAATGGTTCGTGGAGACGAAACGTATCCTGAAAAAATAATCGGGAGCGTCGGCATATCGGCCGTCGCGCCGTCATGGTGAAACAAACGTATGAATCAGAATCCAGACCCGTCGGATTTCCGTTCCATGATCCTCGCGAGCCCGACACAGTTCGAAGAGGGGATGCGGCTCGCCGAGGGCGTCCGGTTTCCGTCGAATCCGGGATACCGATCCGTCGTCATTTCCGGTATGGGCGGATCGGCCCTGCCTGGCGATATCCTGCGGACGTACCTGTCGGACCTCGTGCGTCGCGAGCTGCTTTTCGGACCGATCGCGGTTTCCTCGAACCGATCCTACGAGCTTCCGGGGGAGGCACGAACGGCACTGAATATCTTCTCGTCGTATTCCGGCAATACCGAGGAAACGATCGAATCGTTCGAGACGGCGATCGCGGAAAAATTGCCGTCGATCGGAATCTCGGCCGGGGGGAAGATCGAAGAACTGTGCCAGGAAGCGGGGATTCCCCATATCAAACTTCCGATCCCATTCCCGGATTTTCAACCGCGGCTCGGAACGGGATATTTCTTCGGAGCGCTCTATCAAGTGCTCGTGAACGAGGGATTGGCGCCCGACATGAAAGAGGAAATCGCAAACGGCGCGGCATACCTCACGTCGCGCCTTGCGGAACTCGAGGAAGCGGGGAAAAATCTCGCGACGAAGTGTAAGGGAAAGACGCCGGTCATCTATGCGTCTCCGAAGTTCGGGTCTGTCGCGATGGTCTGGAAGATCAAGTTCAACGAGAATGCCAAGAATACGGCGTTTTGGAATGTCTTTTCGGAGCTCAATCACAATGAGATGGTCGGGTATGCGCTTCCACAGGGACCGTTTCAGGTGATCATACTCCGTGATTCGGAAGACCATCCGAAGAACCTGAAACGATACGAAGTGACGTCGAAATTATTGCTTGAACAAGGCATTTCAGTTGAAATACTTGACATGGAAGGAGAAAACGTGTTTAATAGGGTATTCTCGTCTCTTCTTCTGGCGGACTTCACTTCCTATCATCTCGCACTCGCGCACGGTATCGATCCGACGCCGGTTTCGATGGTGGAGAAATTGAAGAAGATGCTTGTTTGAAAACGTAAAGTGAAAAGTGAAAAGTGAAAAACAGTCCGCCTTCGGCGGAATCCGATGTTTTGCATTTTTAGTTTTTCGCTTTTAGCTTCCTTTGCCGAGGTGGCGGAATTGGTAGACGCACTGGCTTCAGGTGCCAGCGTTCGCAAGGACATGGGGGTTCGAGTCCCCCCTTCGGCACAATGACGATATCGTACTCACGCTTTCATCCGGGTTATTCCCGCGGTCGAAGGGAAAGCCACGAATACGCTTCTTTACGGCTTCGAAGGTCGAGCGCAGTGATGCGTTCCCGGACAGCCGAACGAACATCTGTCAGTCGGTACGGTCTTCTTCCGATGGGAAGGAGGCGTTTACCGAATGTAATATCGAAGGGAATCCGTCTTCGACGGTTCCCGGAATTGAAGTAAATATGAATGAAATAAGAAAGACCGACGGAAACGGAAACGTCCCCGGCGGCAACAATGCCGGCAATGGTGCCGGCGGCAACAGACGTCGTTTTCCGCACCGCGGGGGACGCCGACCGATCCGGATGGAGCGGCCGAATCCGGGCCCGCTTCCGCGCGAAGAGGGACACAAACCGGTCCAAGGAGGAGATATCCTTTCCTCGGGTCTGAAGGACGCGCTCGCGCTCGGCTCCTTCGAAGGAGCGGTAGCGAGGAGTCAGTCGTATCGGGCGCCGCACCAGGCTCCGGCCGCGAAGTCGGAAGCGCCGCGGAGTGAACATCAGGGCGCCGCTCCAAGGAGCGCGAACGCGAACCGTAGGAGACAGCCGATGCCGGCCCGGAAACCCATGACGGAATCCGGACAGAAGCCGATGAACCGGCCCGTCTCGAACGAGCCCGTGAAACGCGATGCGGGGACCGGGAAACCGGCCGCATCGGGAGGCAAAAAGACCGCACGACGCGGACGTCCGCCGATGACCGGCAAGATCGCGCTTGCCACGACCGGAGAACGGAACTTCGCCAATGATCTTCCGCCGGCAGAGAAACGACTCCGTATCATCCCGCTCGGCGGGCAGGAGGAGGTCGGCCGCAATATGACCGTGTTCGAGTACGGCGAGGATATCGTCATCATCGACATGGGTGTCCAGTGGCCCGAAGAAGATATGCCGGGCGTGGACTATATCGTCCCGAACGTGAGCTATCTCAAGGGGAAAGAGAAGAATATCCGCGGTGTGATCTTCACGCACGGACACCTCGATCATATCGGTGCCGCGCCGATCCTGCTCAAGCAGCTCAACTATCCGCCGATCATCGGACGCGACCTGACGCTCGCGCTCGTCAAGCACAAGGTGGAAGACCATGAACAGGGTGCCGCCTCGCGCCTCAAGACGATGCGCATCGGCAATATCGATGAACGGATCCGCCTCGGGAAATTCGAGGCACGGTTCTTCGAGGTGGAACATTCCATCATGGACGCGATCGGCATCGCGCTCGTCACGCCGTCCGGTACCGTCATCCATATGGGGGACTGGACCATCGCGAACGAGCCGGTCGACGGTGTGGAAGTCTCCTACCGTCATCTCGCGGATCTGCCGCGACCGACTATCCTCATGCTCGAGAGTCTCGGTTCACTCAAGAAGGGCCTGCCACCGTCCGAGCTCGAGGCGCATCGGAACCTTCGGAACCTCCTTTCGGGGGCGCCGGGACGGGTCATCCTCGCGACGTTCTCGTCGCAGGTGCGCCGTATCGGCTATATCGTGGAATATGCGGAATCCCTCGGCAAGCGCGTCGCGCTCATGGGATACAGCATGAAGAAGAATATGGAGATCGCGAAGGAGCTCGGCTACATCAAGATGAAGCCCGAGACCCTCATCACCATCAACGACATGCACAAGTATCCGGACAGCCAGGTGATCGTCATCTGTACGGGCGCCCAGGGCGAGGTGAACGCCGCACTCTCGCGCATCGTGACCGACAATGACCGGTTCGTGAAACTGCAGAAGAACGATACCGTCGTCTTTTCCTCCTCGGTCATCCCGGGTAACGAGCGCTCGATCCAGAGGCTCAAGGACAACCTGTATCGCAAGTGCGACCATGTGATCCATTCGGACATTCTCGACGTGCACATCAGCGGCCATTCGACCGCGACGGGCATCGAGGAAATGCTTCGCCAGGTGCAGCCGTCCATCTTCCTGCCGGTGTATGCCAACCACTACTTCCTTAAGGAATCGGCGAACATCGCGTATCGAATCGGAACGCCCGAAAAGAACGTCTTCGTCCTCGACAACGGGCACGTGTTCGAGATAGACGAGGCTGGTGCGACCAAGGTCTTGCCGAAGAAGGTGGATACGAGCTACGTTTTCATCGACGGGCTCGGCGTGGGCGATATCGGACATGTTGTGTTGCGCGACCGTCAGGTGCTCGCGGCGGACGGCATGGTGGTCATCACGGTCCTTATCGATTCCAAGTCCAAGAACGTCGTCGGGAATATCCAGATCACCTCGCGCGGATTCATCCACGTGAAGGAGAACTTCGATCTCGTGAACGAGACGAAGCGAAAAGTCCAGAAGATCGTCAAGGACACCACGTCCAAGGAGACCTCCATGGATTGGGATCTGGTCCGCAACCAGATCCGCGACGTCATCGGTCAGTTCCTCTTCACCAAGACGGAACGCCGCCCGATGATCCTCCCGGTCGTCATCGAGGTGTAAACCTCGGTTGATTTCGTGACTATTGGATACGAAATAGAGTTCAGATATCCATGGCCAAAGTCAGTCGGAAAAGACTTCCCGAAAGGGGAGTCTTTTTCCTTTCCGCAAGCCATATTTAAAACAAATAATACCGAATCAACTTAATCAATAGGACGATTACCACACTGTCATTCCCGCGAAGGCGGGAATCTTAGCGGGATAAAAGGGTAATAGTTTAAGTTAATCTGGTATAAGAGCCTATCCGTCAGGGTCTCCGTCACGAGCCGTACGAGCTTCGAGCGGAAAGGCGGGTAACCAGCAGAGCCTCTCCGTAGATACGGCGACAAGGGGTACGCGCGTGTACGCCGAAGATCGTAGGCGCAGGAGGTATGTTCCTAACGGATAGGCTCTCAGTCGATTCCCTGATCAGCAGTCAGAATGCTTCAAAAAGAAAACGAAATATCGTCCCATCACTCATTCCTTTGCTTGAATCTCCCGTATTCCCGAAAAGTTACATCTGATACGCGATAGCGTATCAAATGTAACTTTATGATATACTGAATGAGCGTGGGAAAATGATAAGATGATATGAAAAGCGTATGAAAGCACTCGGTGGCGTCCAGCAGGAGATCCTTCTTTTTCTCCTTGCCGGGGCGTCATTTTATTTCACCAGGACGCCGAAACGGTATCACCGGATTTCCGATCGTTCCGGAAAGGAGTGGAAGGGTCTCGGGAAGGTCCGGACGGAACGGTCAATTGCGGGTATGTATCGGTCGAAGATGATCGATCTGAAACTCCAATCTGATGGGACCTGGAAGATGGTCCTGACGGATCATGGCAGAAGGCGGGCATTGTATTATAAGATCGAGTCGATGGAAGTGAGACGACCGAAACGATGGGATAAGAAATGGCGGGTCGTATTGTTCGATATTCCGGAAAAACAGAAAAGTGACCGGGATGCGTTTCGGAAGTGGATCAAGAAACTCGGATTCCTAGAATTGCAGAAAAGTGTGTTTGTACTCCCGTATGATTGTCGTGATGAATTCGATTTCATCGTGGAATTTCTCGGACTTCGGAAGCATGTGAGATTCATCGTAACCGGCGATATCGATAACGAGGCGTATCTCAAAAAACGATTTTTTCGAAACGGGTAGGCGCCTCCGTTCTGGTATCCCGTATCATCTTCCTTCATAAAAATACGTGATACGACATTTTTTGTTTTATGAAAGTTACATCTGATACGCTATCGCGTATCAGATGTAACTTTTGTCGGGAAGAAAGAAGTTGGTTCGGGATGAACCGATACATGGGCTCAAGGACATCACTGTTCCGAGCGCGATGTTTTGACACGATAGCTCCTGTGTTATTGAGTGGTTTTTCCGGGGAAGTGCCGCGGATATGATCATGGGGACGTTTCGTTAACAATAAACCGGGAATACATCGTATGACTGATACCGTAAAAATAGACAAAAGAATGATCACGAGACTCGGTAAAAAGGCTCGTGAAGCGAAAAAACAGGGTCGAAAAATCTGCTGTCACACATCCGTTGGAACGATCGTCAGAAATCAAGAAGGACAGTATCTCGTCATCCGACGAACAAAAAAGCCGTTTGGTTATGCCTGTGTTGCTGGTCATGCACTCGATGAACACACGGACTGGCTCGAATCCATGAGAGCGGAACTCTTGGAGGAAACCGGAATTGTTGTAGGGCATGAATCATCGGACTTACAGTCCCTCTCGGTTTTGAAGGGCGTCTATACGAATATATGCAGCAGACCCGGTTGTCAATTCCATGCCTGGAAGGTCTATGAGCTTCTTGTTGATGGAACGCCTGGCATATTGACGGGTGACGGAGGCGTGAAACAGGTTCTTTGGGTTACGATTGATCGACTCCAGGAACTCTGCCACCGGACCCGCGATTGGTATGCGTATGGCAAGCCCGAAGAGGAGGACAGCCACATGGAACCGATCTGGGTGATTCATCTTGCAAAAGCCGGGTTAGTTGATATCGATTACTCTTTTATCGATGACATCGATGAATTGTCGTATGATGAGTTCTGACCAAACACCGAAACCGAATATCAATGAAGCTGCCGTGCGCAATTTGCCGGCAGTTTTTTTATTTTCTTCTCCGGGTCTAATACTCCGCGGCGTGCCGCGAATAGGTATCGCAAAGCAGAATTGGATTCCGGATCAAGCCACGTCGTTCGTGAACGACCGTGGCAAGTCCGGAATGACAAGTCGGGGGATACCTCGTCAGTTTGCTGCAGGGTAGTTTATTGAAAAGTTACATCTGATACGCGATAGCGTATCAGATGTAACTTTTGTCGGGGAATATATCACGTTATGGAGGGGATATCTGAGATATTTCTTGTTTGATGTTTTCAGATAGTCTGAATCGAATATAAAAAGAACGCGGCGGATTTCGTCGCGTTCTTTGTCTGTCCGGTTGTCAGCTTCATGCACTTCCTGTTCCCTCGAAATCGAGCGCTGAGACGATCGATTTTGCGGTGGAATCGAACCAGTGGATGGTTTTCAGTGGATTTCCCACGGAATAGTTTGGTATTGGAATGGTATATTGGTTGTTGACAGTAAAGTAGTTTATCACGCGTTGTTTTATTACCTGTCCATAGACTTGGACCTCGATCACATCTTCACAGTCTGGTGCGAACGAATTTCTTGAATCGAATACGAAAGCTCCCTTTTCCGGGTCGAATGGGAAAAATTCCGATACCTTTTTCCCTTCCCGAATACTGATGACCGTTATCCCGTTATCAGGTGAAGGTATTGTTGTCATGGTTTGCTCCGTTTAGAGTGTAGATATATTGTTCGGAAGAGGACAACAAAGCGCCTTCAGACCGAATCGTTTGTTAATCAGCGTTCATGGAAGAATATTGGAAATACGTATTTCTGTCAAGGTTATATCGTTTCGTTGTGTGCTACAATCGATATGAAAACAACCAATGAGGAATTCTATGAAACAGCGCATCTTTTCGGGCATACAGCCGTCGGGGGATTTGCATATCGGGAACTATTTGGGTGCCATCAAGCAGTGGGTCGGGCTCCAGGACGAGTACGAGTCCATCTTCTGCGTGGTGGACCTGCATGCGATCACCGTGCCGCAGGACCCGGCGATACTGCGGAAGAAGACGCTTCAGATCGCGAAGACCTATCTCGCCTCCGGTATCGATCCGGCCAAGTCATCGCTTTTCATCCAGTCGCACGTGCCCGAGCATACGGAACTTTCCTGGCTCCTCAATACCGTCGCGAAGAACGGGGACCTCACGAAGATGACGCAGTTCAAGGACAAGTCCAATGCGATCGATTTCGAGGAATTCGAGAACGGATTGCGGGACGTTTCCGAGACCGCGAAGGAGGAGAAATCGCCCGAACTGATCTCGGCGATCGAGAGCCTGTCCGCGCTTCAGGCCGAAGGAGCGGGGTCGGCAGCCGCGTTCGGGATGGCGCGACATTTTTTTCAGATATTCAAGGAGCGTTTCAACGATTCCGGCGTCGGTCTCTTCGATTATCCGGTCCTCATGGCGGCGGACATTCTGCTCTACGATACGCAGGTGGTGCCGGTGGGGGGCGACCAGTTGCAACATGTGGAGTTGACCCGCACACTCGCTCGGCGTTTCAACGAGCGCTTCGGCGAGACGTTCCGTATTCCGGAGCCGCGTATCATGAAAGAGGGCGCGCGTATCATGGCACTCGACGATCCATCGAAAAAGATGTCCAAGTCGGCGGAGAGCCAGTACAACGCGATCGCGCTTTCGGATGACGCGGATACGGTACGCAGGAAGATTAAGAAAGCGGTGACCGACAGTGGGTCCGAGATCGTGTATGCGGATGACCCCGTAAAATCCGACGGAACGTCGGACCACGGGGCAAGCAAGCCGGCGCTGAAAAATCTTATCAATATCTATACGCTTCTTTCGGGAATCCCGATCAAGGAAATCGAAAAGAAATACGAGGGCAAAGGGTACGGTGATTTCAAGACGGATCTGGCCGAAGTCGTCGTTTCCTTCCTGACCCCGTTTCAAGAAAGGGTGGCGGGACTTTCCGACGAGGAAACGCTTCGCATCCTCCGCGAGGGAGCGGAACGCGTGCGCCCGATTGCGGCAGCTAAGCTCGCCGAGGCGAAGGAAAAAATGGGGTTTTTGGTGTAGTGTTCACCTCTTCGAATACGGCTCTTTTGGGTCGTTTTTTGATGGCTGCAGGGGTGATATTGGCTAGTGAGTCGACTTTTTGATTTTGTCGGCTTGCTTCTTTGCCGGTTTCGTGTCAGAATGAATCTTCGGAAATGAATATCGTATTCCTATGGCGGATAATGTCGTACTTCGTTTTGATTCCGTGTTCTTCGAACATGGACATCGGAAGCCCATCCTTGATGAGGTGAGTTTTTCGGTACGCCGTGGATCCAAGATCACGCTGATGGGCCAAAACGGCGCTGGCAAGAGCACGCTCTTCAAGCTCATCACGGGCGAGAATAAACCCGAAAAGGGACGCGTTTCGCTTGATCCGGGTTCGACGGTTGCCATCGGTCGGCAGACGATTCCGCGCGACCGGCTCGATTTCACGATCGAGGAATTCTTTCATGAGCTGTTTCACGGGAAAGATTGGGAATTGCCGTCGAAGGCCAAGGAGGTCCTTGACGCGGTCAATCTCGATCTGCCGCTTGATCGCAAGATCCGTGAATGTTCCGGCGGGCAGCAGGCGCGGCTTTTGCTCGCCTCGGCCCTTATTCAGGATCCGGATATCCTGCTGCTCGACGAGCCGACGAACAATCTCGATACCGCGGGCATCGAGCACCTCACGCGTTTCCTTATCGAATACGGCAAGACGTGTATCGTCATCTCCCACGACGCGGACTTCCTGAACGCTTTCACGCACGGGGTGCTCTACCTCGACATCTTCACGCACAAGATCGAACAGTTCGTGGGCGACTACTACGACGTCGTCGAAGAAATCAAATCCCGCATCGAGAAGGCCGAGCGTGAGAACGTCCGGCTCGAACGCACCATCAAGGAAAAACGCGATCAGGCGAACGTCTTCGCGAACAAGGGCGGCAAACTTCGCGGTGTGGCCAAACGCATGCGCACGCTCGCCGACGACCTCGAGGACAACAAGGCTGACGTGCGACGCGAAGACAAGACACTGCCGTCGTTTGAGATCAGCTGCCCCGACATCGTCGGGCCGGTCATCACGATCAAGACCGTCTCCGTATTGCATAAGGGAGTTGCGGAGATCAAGGATGTCGATCTGCTCCTCAAACGCAATACGCATCTTTTCGTCTCCGGTCCGAATGGCATCGGCAAGAGCACGTTCCTCGAATCGGTCGCCAAAGGCGACCCGGGACGCGTCGAGATCGCGCCTGGAATCAAGGTCGGCTATTATCGCCAGGATTTCTCGACGCTCGATTTCGATAAAACTGTGTTTGATACACTGCTCGAAGCGTCCGAGGAAAAAAACAACGAAATCGTCTACAAGACGGCCGCAAGGTTCCTGCTCCCGGCCGATCTCATGCAGAACAAGGTGGAAAGCCTGTCGGAGGGCCAGAAAGGACTCCTCATGTTCGCTCGACTTTTCCTCGAAGAGCCGTCACTGCTCATACTTGATGAGCCGACGAACCATATCAATTTCCGTCATATCCCGGTCATCGCCGAAGCGCTCGACGCGTACAAGGGAACGATGATTTTCGTCTCGCATGTTCCGGAATTCTTCGCCCAGATCCGGATCGACGAGGTCCTCGATCTGGAGAGCCTCTAGAAATGCCGTTTCAGGAATTTCAAACAACGGTACTTTCCTGATATACGACAGTAATCTTCTATTCTTATGACCGCCATGGATGCATCAAGTGTCCGGGCGGTTCCTATACTAAAAGAGTATCACTTATCGTGATACTCTTTTTCTGTGAGTGG
>JBAXOD010000025.1:0-12683 GCA_037133435.1 Candidatus Moraniibacteriota bacterium
ATTGGCGCTCAGAAACCAGGAGGAGGCGTAGCTTTCATCCTCGGGGCGCTCGATACGCCGACCTCCGGCACCTATTTCCTGGACGGCCAGGAAGTCTCAAAGCTCGACGATGATCAACTCTCGGACCTGCGGCGCAACAAGATCGGATTCGTCTTCCAGGCGTTCAATTTGCTTCCGCGGACGACCGTGCTGCGCAATGTCATGTTGCCGCTCCTCTATTCGGACACGACCGACGAGGAACGCGAGGAACGGGCCCGGAAGAGTCTCGCGTATGCGGGGATGGAAGAGAGTAAGTTCATGAATCTTTCGAACCAGCTCTCCGGGGGGCAGATGCAGCGCGTGGCCATCGCTCGCGCCCTCATCAACGATCCGGCGATCATGTTCGCGGATGAACCGACCGGAAACCTCGATACGAAGACGAGCAAAGTGGTCATGGAGACCTTCCGCGAGCTCAATCGCAGGGGGCATACCATCATTCTGATCACGCATGAGATGGAGGTCGCGGCATTCGCCGACCGTGTCATTTCCATCCGCGACGGCGTCATCGAGAAAGATGTGAAGAACGTACATGAGGAACAAAAGATATGATTTTCATAGATTTATTGAAGGAAACGTCGTCGTCGCTCTCGAGCAATAAGGTCCGCTCCGGTTTGACGATGCTCGGCATCATCATCGGGATCGCGTCCGTCATAACCATGGTGGCGATCGGACAGGGCGCACAGAGTTCGATCTCGGCGCGCATCCAGTCGATCGGTTCCAATCTGATCATCATCACGCCGGGAGCACAGCGCACGGGCGGCATCAGTGCCGGGCAGGGAAGCTCGCAGACGTTGACGCTCGACGATGCCACGGCCATCGGCAGCGAAGTGCAGGGCATATCGGGCGTGGCGCCGGAAGATACTCACCGGTATCAGGTCACGGCGAAGGGAAACAATACCAATACGCAGATCACCGGCACGGTTCCCTCGTATACGGACGTGCGCAACGTGAGCGTCGATACCGGGATGTTCCTCACGGAATACCAGCAGCAGACGTCCGCCAAGGTCGCCGTGATCGGTCCGGCGGTGCGTGACGACCTCTTCGGGGCCGGAACCGATGCGATCGGACAGACGATCCGGATCAAGAATATCGACTTTCAGGTGATCGGGGTGACACTTTCGAAGGGTGGTACCGGATTCAACAATGCCGATGATGCGATCTACGTGCCGATCACGACGGCGCAGCACTACCTCTCCGGCGATACGTACGTGACGACGGTCGGCATATCCGCGACGAGCTCCACCATTATTCCGACGGTGCAGCAGGATGTGACTGATCTTCTTCTCCAACGGCATGGGATATCCGATCCGACCGCAGCCGACTTCAGTATCCTGAACCAGGCCGACATCATCGCGACGGCGTCGAGCATCACGGGGACGTTCACGATCCTGCTTGCTTCCATCGCGGGGATATCGCTCCTCGTCGGCGGAATCGGGATCATGAACATGATGCTGACCACGGTGACGGAACGCACCCGCGAGATCGGCCTGCGCAAGGCGGTCGGGATCCGCAAGCTTTATATCAATCTGCAGTTTTTGATGGAGGCGGTGGCGCTGACGTTCCTTGGCGGGGCGCTCGGCATCATACTCGGATGGGGAGCATCACTTCTGGTCTCGAAGTTCGCGAGTCTGACGACGCAGGTTTCGACATCTTCGATTCTGCTCGCATTCGGCGTGTCCGCCGGTGTCGGAATACTCTTCGGGTTCTATCCGGCACGGCGCGCGGCGAATCTTTCCCCGATGGAGGCGTTGCGATATGAGTAAAGAGACTGACAACTTACAACTAATAACTGACAACTTACAACGTACAACGGGGGACGAGATTTGTCTTTGCGAGAAGTCTGCGACGAAGCAATTTAGGGAGAATAGACGAGGAAGGGAAGGGGAAGGGGATGGATTGCCACGGCCTCCGAGGCCTCGCAAAGACTGACGGGGATGGGGGATGCGGAAGAGTCTGTAAAGTCGGGAATGGGAAGTGAAGAATAGAAGTGAGAAGTGAGAAGTGAGACGGGAACGGAGACAGACAGATTGGTTTGTTTCCTTGCCCGCCCCGACAGGGTCCCTTCGGGAAGGAAGATTATCCGACCAAAAGGAGGATGGTCCGTCGAGTCTTCGAGGCACGTCGTTCGCGAACGACTGTGTCGAGACTGAGGGGTGGGAGCGGTATGGAATCTAAATCAACGTATTGAAATATATGAACAAAAGAAATCACATCATCGCGATGATTATTCTGGTCATCGTGGTTGGGGCGGGGGCATTTTTCGGTGGGATGAAATATGATCAACGTCAGAAAACAACCCAATTTGGGTTTCGAGGAGTTGGACAAGAGAATGCTGTTCGGTCGGGAATGATGAATACTCGCGGTGGACAGCGTGGCATGGGATCGAGTGGCATTCAAAATGGGGGAGCCGGTGATTTCGCCGGTGGTCAGGTTTCGGCCAAGGATGATACGAGTATCACGATCAAGACCCGAAACGGCGGATCGCAAATCGTTTTCTTCGCGCCGTCGACCACGATCGACAAATCGGTCGTGGGTGCGTCTTCCGATCTCTCCGTCGGTCAGCAGGTGACGGTGAGCGGTAAGAACAATCCTGACGGATCGCTCGCCGCGACGACCATCCAGATCCGCCCGGACACCCCGGCGAACCAGTAGGTTTTCCTTTGTCGTCTAATCGAAAACCTTGCCTCTATGGCGGGATTTTTCTTATCCGATGATAAGGGTCATATATGGTATGATGGCGGTATCGATAAACGACAGCATGCATGAGATTTCGATCACGCCGATAACGAAAAAAATCGTCGTCCGCTATGATGGCGGCCATGTTTCGCTTCCCGCGGACTTGCTATCGGGGATAGAAGTATATTGGGAAGAACTGCTTCGAAGCGGAAGGCCGTATACTCGAGGGGAAACGTTCACTGTGACCGGTCGGAATGATACGGATGAGCGGATCGAAATATCCGTTACCCGGACGGACTTTGCACATAATCTGTATTGCCGTCGGTTTCCGGTCCCGGACGGATACGCTGCACGGGTCATCCATACCGCGGCGCTCGTGGAGACATCGGACGGGAAAGTCGTTTTCGGGCGGATGAGCGGTCACACTTCCCATTCGGGCAGGTACCAGCTGTGCGGCGGCGGACTCGACAATAACGATCTACACGGTGATATCCTTGATCTCGATCATAATACCAAAAAAGAACTTCGCGAAGAGTTCGGTATCGACGTAGACGATACGAATCGGGTCGGATCGTTCTTTCCCGCGTATTTCAAGGAAGGCGGACAGCGCGGCAGGATGTCGGTCATCTATCGGGTCGCATTGAAGGAAACCGCCGGAGAATTCCTGAATCGGTATGACGTGTTCGACGATGGTCTTCGGAAGTCGGGTGAAGAACCGGAGTTCGACGAAATCGTCGTCTTCAATCGGAATAGCAAGGAACTTCTGTCATTTCTCGCACGCGAAAATCTTCGTTTCGAGGAATACATGCGGCCATTGTTCGAATATATTGCTTCCGATCAGACTCTTAAATAGGGCACTGACGAGAACGGCCGTGTCGAGGCATCCTGCCCCACACACTTGTTCCGAGTATGATGGGGTGATCATTCAGTCTCTTCTGTCTGTGCTCCCTCAGTCTTTGCGAAGGAATGAATATGAATATTCATGACTGAAGCAATCCAGAAAAAAAGAAATGAAATAAATATCAGAGAACCACTCCCACCCCTCACCCGTTCAAAGCCACGAGAGCTCCCCTCCGAGAGGGGAGCAGGCAGAAGAAACAAAACAAACCTGGATTGCCACGGATGAGTACATCCTCGCAAAGACGGAGGGGAAGGGATGTGGAGGGAACGGGGACTGAAAGACGGAGGGAACGGAGTTTTCTGGATCACGTTCTATTTCTTTGACGAGTCCTCTTGGATCATCTTGAAGGCTTCCTGCACCGTGGTCATGAACTGGGCCGGGAAGATGATGGTGGAATTTTTCTCGACGCTGATCTCGGCCATGGTCTGGAGCGTGCGCAGCTGGAGTGCGACGGGGTGACTCGAGATGATGTCGGCCGCCTCGCCGAGCTTGATCGCCGCCTGGAACTCGCCGTCGGCCGCGATGATCTTGGCGCGCTTCTCGCGTTCCGCCTCGGCCTCTTTGGCCATCGCACGCTGCATGTTGTCCGGGAGTGCGATGTCCTTGATCTCCACCGCGGTGACCTGCGCGCCCCACGGCTCGGTATGCAAATCGATGACGTTCTTGATCTGTGCGTTGATGTCGCCGGTCTGTGAGAGGAGCTGGTCGAGGCTGAACTGACCGACCACGTTTCGCACCGTCGTCTGCGAGATCTGGTTCACGGCCTTGTACACGTCCTCGATGGCGACGACCGCCTTGGTCGGATCGATGATGTGATAGTACGCGACGGCCGCGATGTCGATCGAGACATTGTCCTTGGTGATGATCTTCTGCGAGGGGATGTCCATGGTGACGGTACGCAAGACGACGCGCGTCATCTTCTCGAACACCGGGATCAGGATGATGAGTCCCGGACCGCGCACGCCCGTGTACTTGCCGAGGAGAAACACGACGCCGCGCTCGTATTCCTTGAGCACCTTGAGCGACTTCGCCAAGAGGACTATGACCAACGCCGCAAGCGGAAACAGTATGCCGGACATATCGTTTGCGTTTATGAATTATCGCATATCAATCCTACTCCGAACGCGATTCGTTTTCAAGATGTCCGTATCGATTGATTTCGGGGTATCGACCATCGGGTTCGTGCCGCTTCGCGAACTCTTTGCAGGTTCAGGGTTACCTGCCCGTTTTTGGAAGGCACCTTGAACCACGGAGTTTACAACTGTGCTATAACGCCGACTTGGCACGCCATCCTACGCCGAGGCTACGGCTTGGCAAACCAGCCTCCGCGCCAAGGCTACGGCTTGGCGATGGGAGAAAGATCGTTTCGGAGCAGGCTACAAGCCTGCTCCTGCAGAAGATTAGGAATGGGCGTCGTTTTTGACCGGTTTGAGCCGCATTTGACATCCGTTTTCGTTCCTATATACTATGGTATGTAATACCAGTAAACAAGAAATTATGGAACTGCTCACGCCGAAACAGAAAATCGTCCTGCAGGCGATCAAGGACTTCTTCTCTGAGAAGGGGGAGATGCCGACCGTCCGGGAACTGCAGGAAAAGTCCGGGGAGCTTGGGCTCAAGCTGAAAAGCTTGCGGAGTTTTTTCCTCTACCTCAACGAACTCGAGCGCAAGGGGTTCATCGAACGCACGAGCGAGGATCGCGGTATCCGGCTCAAAGGGGTGACGAGCCGGTTATTCGTCGACGTGCCGGTCTTCGGCATGGCGAACGCGGGCGCGGCGACGATGTTCGCCGACCAGTTCGTCGAGGGCTATCTCAAGGTATCCAAGCGGATCGTGCACGACGCGCGCAGCGTGTTCGCGATCCAGGTATCCGGCACGTCCATGAACCGTGCCAAGGTGAACGGCAAGACGATCCGAGACGGGGACTTCATCCTGGTCGATTCATCTTGGAAACATTATGACAACGGCGACAAGGTGCTCGTGGTGATCGACGGATTGGCCACGGTCAAGACGTTCCGCAGCGTGGACGGACGCAATATCGCCCTCTTGCCGGAATCGACCGACAAGAAGCACAAACCGATCTTCCTTACCGACGAGGACGACTTCGTGATCAACGGCAAGGTGATCGACGTCTTGCGGGTGGAAGGGTAAGAGCCTATCCGTCAGGGTCTCCGTCACGAGCCGTACGATCTTCGAGCGGAAAGGCGGGTAACCAGCGGAGCCCTCTCCGTAGATACGGCGACAAGGGGTACGCGCGTGTACGCCGAGGATCGTAGGCGCAGGAGGTATGTTCCTAACGGATAGGCTCTCAGTCGTGAAACGATAATGGAACCGCGTATGGCCGAACAGGAAAAGACGATGCCCGAGGGATGGAAGACGGTATCATCCGATACGGTGCATGAGAACCCGTGGTTTCGCGTCTCGCACGACGCGTTCATGACACCGACCGGGAAAAGCGGCGATTTTTTCGTGATCCATACGCACGGGACCGACCGGTCCGTCATGATCGTCGCGATCGAAGAGGGCGAGATCCTGCTCGCCCGGCAGTACCGGTATACGGTTTCGGAATGGACGCTTGAAATCCCCGGTGGAGGGGTGCCGAAAGGCGTAACCGTGAACGAGATGGCGGTCATGGAACTTCGCGAAGAGCTCGGATTCGAGGCCGATCACCTGGAGCAAGTCGGTGAATTTCATGCGTGGGTCGGTGCCACCGCCGAAACCCGGGTCGTATTTTTGGCGACCGGGCTCAAGCATGTCGGGCAGGACCTCGAGGACATGGAGGAAGGTCTGCATCTTGTCCGCATCGGCATACGGGAGGCCTATGCGATGTGCGACGACGGACGGATACGGGACGCGTCCACGCTGGCGGCATTGGCGCTCGTACGAAAACGTCTTCTCGGAGCCTTTGATACGGATTGATGCCGAATGAACGTAAATGCCGCAACGTTCAGGGAATCCGGAATGAGTTACGTTCATTCCATATTATTTTACCGAAGCCGGTCGTGAACGGATGAAGGAGAAGATCTGTTGCGCCTGTTGATTGTTCGGATCGATGGCAAGGATTTTTTGTGCGTACGTTTCCGCGGTGGCCGTGTCTCCGGCATTCACGGATATCGCCGCTTGGGCGAAGAGTAGGGAAAGATCATCGGGATGCGTTCGGAGCGCCTCGTCGAGTATCGCTATGGCGGTCGCATTATCCCGGCGGTCGACAAAGATTTTGGCGAGATTGGTAGAGGTCGGTGTAAAATTCGGATTGAGGAGGATGGCATGGTGGTACGCATCGATCGCTTCGTCCGTTTTTCCCAGTTTTGAAAGGGTATTGCCTAAGTCGAACCACGGCTGAAAGAGCGTGTCGCCGGACGCGTCTATCGCGAGCCGATATGCCGGAACGGCCTTCTCCGGCTGGTGTGCGTCGTCATAGGCCATGCCGAGATTGGTGTAGACCCGTCCGGAAACGCCGCCCTCCGCGACGTTTTTCTCGTAGAATCGGACCGGGGTCTGCCAGTCCAGGTTCCGGGCGATCGTGCGGACGCCAAGCGCGATGAGTATCAGGGCCAGGGCGGTTGCCGGCACGAACGACGGGATCCGTCCGATCCGTTTCGTACCGTCGAGATAATCCGAGAGCCCAAGTCCGATACCGAGGAAGAGCCAGGGGAACGCGGGATAAAGCCAATGCTCGTAGAGGAGTCCCTGGACGGGATAGACATACATCGAGGGCAGGAGCGTCGCGAAGAAACCGAGGAGACAGAACGCGACGAGCTTTTTCCGTTTCAAGGAAGCGAGAACGAGGAACGCGGTCAGCACGAGTATGCTGATTCCGAACAGCACCATGGGATCGAAAAACGAGGAGGGAAGCGGGAGGGTCTTTTCCATGTACAGATGGTCGGGCCAGACGATGAGTTTTCCGTAGGTCCCGATACCGGCGAGGAAGACGAGGATTTTCTGCCAAAGGGTCGTGTTTTGGAGAATCGTCGTCGTGCCGGGATCGAAGGTATCCGCGAAATGAAGGAAGGTCGCTCTTGATACGGCATAGATTCCCGCGATCGCGACATACGGGGAGAGGAGCGGAAACTTTCGTTTCCATCCGCGCACGGCACCTTCAATCGGGACGAGGAACAGGCAGAGCACGAGTATGATCGGCAGTACGATAGCGCGTTCCTTGGTCAAAAGCGCGAGGACGAAAAGGAGAAGCGACCACAACAGCGCGGGATATTTCCCGGATCCGATATGGCGGAGGAAGAAGTATATCGATCCGAGCATGAGCGCGGTATGCATCGGGTCGGCTCGTCCCGCGGCATAAGTGACGGCTTCGGTCTGGAGCGGATGGACGAGAAAGAGGAGCGAGGCGATCAGACTCGCTGTTTTTCGCTTTGGGAAAAGCCGTATGCCGACGAGGAATACGAGCAGGCTCGCACCGAGGTGCCAGGCGAAATTCTGGAAATGATAGAAGAAGGGCTCGACTCCGCCGATGGCGTAGTCGGTCGCGAAGGAGATGAGCAAGAGCGGCCTCCAATAGTTGTCCGTGATACCGGCGCCGGCGGTGAGGTTCTTGGTGAAAAAGTCGGGGAGATCGAAATTTCGGACGTACTGATTGTTCACGATGCTGTCGTAATCGTCCCAGAACAGGTCGTTGACGAACGAATTCATGTAGACGACGAATCCGACCGCGAAGAGAATCGCGAATACCCTTCGCAAAGTGAGGGAACGTATGAAGGATTCATACAAGAGTCGAAAGTCCATAAAGTCTGTACAGTCGAAAGTCGGATGACAGCAATAAGTCTATAAAAGACCTGAGCAGATAACAGATAACATTGAACATGGAACGGGGAGAGTCCAATAGGCCTATATGGTCGGGACAAGTTTTCACTGAGCAACGGAAAATAACAATAAATAATAAACAAGGAAGGGGAGAGAGCGGTGAAGTGTTTATGACTGGGCATTAAAGACGGGAGTCGAAACGATAGCTTCCGTTTCCTCTTCGTTCCCTGTTAACTGCTCCTTGTTATCTGTTCAATGACTACCCTCGTATGATCCCGAGCAGTTCCGTCGTCTTCTCTTCCAGATGCTCGGCGGTTTCGGCTTCGAGCGTGAGACGGAGCAGCGGTTCGGTGTTGGAACCGCGGACATTGAACCACCAGGTAGGATATTCGACCTTTATGCCGTCGATCCGCGTGACCGTGCCGTCGGCGTATTTTTTCTCCAGGATCGCGAGGACGGCCTCCTTGTCCGCGACTTCGCTGTTGATCTCGCCGGAATGGAAATAGCGTTTCGTCTCGGCGACGAGCGCGGAAACGGGACCCTCCGATTCGGCCATCAGATTGAGTAGGTAGATCGCGGTCAAAGTCGCCGATTCGGCGAGGGAATTTTCCTCGTAATAGTAGTGACCGGAGAGCTCGCCCGCGAAGACGGCCCCGGTTTCGCGCATCATGCGTTTGATGTTCGCGTGACCGACCGGGCATTCGATGGCCCGGCCCCCGTGTTCCTCGATGATCTCGCGGACGGAACGCGAGGAACGGAGATCGTAGAGGATGGTCGACCCCGGTTTCTTTTTGAGGATTTCGCGCGCGATGAGCGCGGTCATGAGGTCCATCGGGATGACCGCCCCCGTTTCGTCGATGAAGCCGATCCGATCCGCGTCGCCGTCGAAAGAGATGCCGAGATCCGCATCCGTCTCGCGTACCTTGGCGCATACCTCGTTTAGCGTTTCGGTCTTGAGCGGGTTCGCCTCGTGGCAGGTGAACGGTTTCGTGAGGTCGTTGTAGAGATTGATGACCGAGACGTTCTCGGTGAATTGATCGAAGATGGGGAGTTCGAGGATGCCCATCGCGTTCGCGGTATCGATGACGACCGAGAAGGTACGGCTGCCGAGTTCCGCGAATGACGCGAAGTACGAATAGTAGGCGGGTTTGATGTCCTCTTCCGTGACGGTGCCGACCGTTGTTATCGGGAAGAAATTTTCTGAGACGGCGAGGTCTCGGATCTCGGCGAGTCCGGTCGAAAGACCGACCGGTACCGCGTCCTTGAGACAGATCTTCATGCCGTTATACTCCGGCGGGTTGTGCGAGGCGGTGAGTGAGATCGCCACGTCGATCGGGAGGCGTCCAGCCGCGAAATAGACCATCGGGGTCGAAGTCAGACCGAGATCGATGACGTTCGCGCCGCTTTCGGTGAGGCCGCGGACCAGCTCTTTGAAAAGTGACGGGCTCGATTCGCGAACGTCACGTCCGATAGCTACCGTCTTCGCCGAGAGATGTTGTGCGACCGCGCGACCGATGCTATACATACCGGCTTCGTCGAGTTGCGAAGGATAGATGCCGCGGATGTCGTATGCTTTGAAGATGTTCGAATCCATAGGAAGGAAATTATGAGTCAAAAGTCGAAGGTTGGCACTAATTTCGAATTTCGAAACTCCGGAACAAAAACTTCGACGCGGATATTCCAACGGTATTATTGTATCATTTTGACCTTATCAATGAAATACCTATCAATGAAATACCTTGAAAAAAGCCGATACAAAGGGTAGAATAGGGAAATATAGTGCCTGTATCCTCACTTCACACTCCTAACTCCTCACTTCTTCTCCTATGAAAGCAGGTATCGTCGGACTCCCGAATGTCGGAAAATCCACCCTCTTCAAGGCGTTGACGCGCAAGACGGTGGATATCAGCAATTATCCCTTCTGCACGATCGAGCCGAACGTGGGCGTGGTCGAGGTGCCGGATTCGCGACTGTGGAAACTCTCCGAATTCAGCAAGAGCGCGAAGACCGTCCCGGCCGTGTTCGAGTTCGTGGATATCGCCGGGCTCGTGAAAGGGGCAAGCGAGGGCGAGGGTCTCGGGAACAAGTTTCTCGCGAACATTCGCGAGACGGATGCGATCGTTCAGGTGGTACGCGTGTTCGAGAACGGCAATATCATCCATGTGCACGACCGGGTGAATCCGAAGGAAGATATCGATATCATCAATACCGAGCTCGTTTTGGCCGACCTCGAGACCGTCATCAAACGGCGTGACAAGACCGCGAAGGAAGTTCGTGCGAATCGGAAGGGCGCGGCCGAGGAAATGGACTGGCTTGCCGAATTGGAGACGGCACTCAATGAAGGGAGACTTGCGAATGGCGTGGCACTTACGGGTGATCCGGTCGAGACAGCGAAGTTCCTGAAGGGATTACAGCTCCTCACTGCGAAGCCCTTTCTCTATGTCTTCAATATGAGCGATACCGACGCGGCACTCCCGCCGGAACTCGCCTCGCTCCCGCATGTGCGACTCGACATCAAACTCGAGGAAGAATTGATCGACATGACTGCGGAAGAAGCGGCCGAGCTCGGGATGGAATCGCGATTGTCTGAACTTATCCATGAGGCGTATTCGCTTCTGGGGCTCGAGACCTACTTCACGACCGGTGAGGACGAGAGCCGCGCGTGGACGATTCTTCGTGGTTCGACCGCGCCGCAGGCGGGCGCCGCGATTCATGGCGATTTCGAGGAGAAGTTCATCCGCGCGGAAGTGATTTTCTGGGAGGAACTTCTCGCCGCGGGCAGCTGGTCCGCCGGGCGTGATCTCGGCAAGGTCCGCCTCGAAGGCAAAACGTATATCGTCCAAGACGGCGACGTGATCGTGTTCAAGATCTAGGACTCTAACGAACAACTCACAACTGACCACTTACAACGGGGAGGGGAGTATACGATTTTGAATTTCGAATTTTGAAACAGGAACGGGGAGAGGGGAATATGCGACAAAAAAGAGAAGAGGAATACGTTCGTTTATCGAAATGAAAGAATTGGACAAGACGTCTTTTCTGTGCCACAATATTGTTATGACTATCCGAAAAATGACCATCTTGAAGAGCTTTCAAAAGGCCCCGGCGAAGGGGAAAATCCGCCGAGATTATTTTGAGGCGTTCGGAAAAAAAATGGCCTATCGGACGACGAAGACGGAACGACCCGAAGTGACCGTGAGGATGGTTGAAAAAGTTTTTCAGAAAGCAACCTCGAAACGCCATGGCTAAGCGAGTCGGCGAAACAAGTTACAAGGAGACCGCATTCGGCATTATCCCACGCTCAAAACTTATTCCTCTCGAGATTGAAGGGATTCGGAGAGCGTGGGATTTTGTCGTGAAGAAGGATGAGCAGGGGACACTTCCACTTACGTCCCGATTCATGCGGGAACTGCACCGAGTCGGTTTCGGGTGGATTCTTCCCGACATGGGAGGGAAATACCGAACTGTCGATGTCACCGTTTCCCAACATGTTCCGCCAAAATTTTTTCAGGTTCCACAATTGATGGAGGAATTCTCGAAAGACCTTCGGATGCGGATGAAACATCTGCCAAGTATCGAACAAGTAACGTTCCTCGTCGAGGTCGTGTCGCTCCTCGCGTGGGCGCACCATCGATTCCTTTGGATACATCCGTTCACCGATTATAACGGTCGGATCGGCAGATTGCTGAACAATATTATCCTGCTCCGCCTCGGTCTGCCGCCGATCGAGCTGAAAGTCGAAACACCGACTGGAAGAAAGCGCTACATTGATGCGCTTCGAAACGCCGACCATCATTCGTACACAAAATTGGAAAAAATTATCGAATCGGCGATAGAAGAATCCATCCGGGAGATAGGAGGTGCGTCAGAGGATGTACATGGTGATAAGAGGAAATGAATTATTAAGTCGTTATCGATGAATTCATATGGAACGGTATTCACCGGACAAAGCCTTGGAGGAGGCGGCCGAAGTTCAAAAGAAAGCCAGTGAGATGAAAGCTGAAAGGGGAGAGGATGGCGAACCGGAGCCGGCTGATTATAAGCGTGCACATGATGAGATTGCCGGGGTTTCTCTTGGCGAAAAATATGTCAGCGAGCATTTCCATCCACACCATGAATTGCAGGTAGAAATGCCGGAAACACTTGAGAGTATTCTCTCAAAAAGTTTTCAAGAGGACGCGGAAAAACTTAACTTGAGTAAGCGAATATATTCTTTGATGAGAGAAGGCACTGGCGGTTTGCTTTTTCCGGATCACGATTGGGAAAATGATGCCCGCTATTTGTCGGGAGCAGCAACGAATTTAGCCGG
>JBAXOD010000026.1:0-12348 GCA_037133435.1 Candidatus Moraniibacteriota bacterium
GTACCGGCCGGGATATTGGAACCGGTCGCCGCCCAGTTGGCACCGGTGGCGTTCAGCGTATAATCGGTAACGGCTACGGTCGGAAACGTGACGGCTATATCAATATTTGTTGTCGTTGAAGTTTTAGGATTCACACAGACGAGCCCACTCGTCGGTGTTGCGGTTTTCAACCTATCTAGACGTACATAGGCCTGCTGAAGATTTGACGCTTTCGCGTTCTGAACGAAGACGATCGGCGCAGCTATCGCAACCAGAAGCGCTACTATACCGATGGCCGACATGCCCCGTTTAAATCTTATGGGCATACTATTGTCGTTTTGATTTTTTTGGAATGACATATGTTGATTATAACATTTCCCTAAAATGTGTCCATATGGTATAGATACCGCATCGCGCGCCACGTCAAGGGTACTTAGAAATTCCCCGCGGCGACCATGGTCAAGGTCTCCGTATAATCATTTTCCGGTGGTGCGATCGTATTCGGTCTCGCCTTCAATTGGAACGACCCGCTGCCGCCCACGATCGGCCCCGGGGTATTGAATATCTCCCGGATCGCGGAATCCACGATGCCCACGATATTCCCCGATTGATTGTAAATACTGGTCAACGCGAACGGTCCGCCAGAAGTTTGCGTGGCCGATACCCCTTGGGCTCCGAATCCCTCGGAAAGAGCGCTCAAGTCCCCGGTCACGGCGTTTATCATATAGTTGGCACTCGCGCTCCGCAGTCCCCCGTTGGTGCCCGAAACATAGACTTTCCCCCCGTTTGACGCGTTCGTCGCGAAGGTCACGTTAATCTTGCTCGGACCGGTATTCACGCTTCCGGTATTCAGGACGCCGAAGTCCATGCTAAACGGCGGGCTCGACTGCGTATCGGTCGTGATGCCGAAAGAAAGCGTCGGAGTGATCGTGGCCGCGCTCGCCGTCGGACCGTAACCGGTTTCGGTGAATTTTCCCTGCATGGCTTTCGCCTTTACCTGATAGGTCGTATTGGCCGTCAGGCCGATGATGTCGATTCCCGTCGAACTCCCCCACGCCGTATATGTCTGATAGTTCGAAAGGGTCAGTGTCGTGCCGACCGTATGATCGCTTTTCACGTACTGCGTGGTCGTAAAACCGTCCGAACTGATCGCGATCGCGAACAACGTATCACTCGGATTGTTGGACGTATTCAACACGATATGAAGCTTGTTATAATAATTGCCCGGATTCGTGAACGTGGGTGCGGTAGGAACGTTCGCCTGCTCGATATAGGAAAGCCCCGCGCCGAGATTGTATGTCGTGCCGGACAGCTTGCCGGCGCCTGTCTCACCGGTCATACCGTCGAGCGCATAGTTCGCGGAGGTCATGTTTTCCTCGCCCCCGCCGCCGAACTCGTATCCTTTGAGCTGATAGTTGGTGCTCGCCGGAAAGGCAAACACGAAAAAACCGCCCACCGACAGGGTAAGGGCGGCTCCCCACGGGAAATTCTTTTTTTCCGTTCCGGTTTGGCACATAGTAACTATTTTCCGAGAATCACCGTAACCGGAGATGCGCCGGTCTCCGGTTTTTTGGCATCTTGCGGACTTACTTTCGCGTTCGTATAGGTTTGCAAGAGCACATCGCGGACCGCGTTCGCCGCCTTTTCCGAATCGGCTTTGAAATAGACCGTCACTCCGGCATAGTCTCCGTTCGCGTTTCCCGAATCCGTTTTCGTGAAACCCGCCTTTTTCAGGATATCGGCGACCTTCACGGCCGATCCCTTGACGGCTCCGCCGTTGAGTACCTTCGCCGCGACGGACGCCTTATCGATAGACGGCGTCGCCTGGGTCGGCGCGGTAAGGACGGTCGTCTCGGGCGTTTCCGACACGGTTTCGTGCGTTACCGGCACCGCGGTCAATGATCCGATCGATTCGCGACCGTCATTTCGGTCCGACGAGACACGGATCCCCACAAGAACAAAAAATGCAGTACCCGAGACGAGCAGGAGACCGATCACGAACAGTACGACCTTCCCAAACAGATCGTCGTGCGAGGAACGCCGGGCCACCGGACGCACCGAACCGGCCCCGGACGCGACGGGTATATGAATCTCCTGTTCACGATCGATGTCATTCCGATCACTCATAATTTTTCCGTATCCCCGTCTTCGTACCACCCTCGATCGACGGCACTTTCGCGCTTCTCTCGCTCACATCATCATACCACATCATCGGACCGGCATGCGGATACCGACACGATCCGGGCGATGCGTCACGCGACGGCGGTCGCGTCGCTCTTACGCGGATGAACCGTGTCCGAGGCATGTTCCGGCGGCGCGTAAATCGTATACAGCTTGAGTGCGTCGTTTGCGGATATGTTTATGATATTGTGTCGCATGCCGGCCGGCACGACGACCGACTCGCCGACATGGAAATCATGCAGAGTTTCCCCGAGCAGCACCTTTCCCTCGCCTGCCTCGCATCGGAGGAACTGATCGTGATGCGCATGAATTTCCTCACCGATCTCCTCACCGACCGGGATAGACATGACGACAAGCTGCAGTTTCTCTCCGGTGTACAACGCTTCGCGATAGTTCGCGTTCTCCAGAGTCTTTTTCGTGACGTTTCCGATATAGGGTTTCATACTTTTCATTTGATTGGAATTATCGTTCTCAGTATACCACGAGACAAGCTATGAATCGAGTGCGATCGTCTTCATCGTCGTTTCGCGACGATGCGTGGTTCCTTTGTCCAAAAAGTCATCCGGATTCCTCTTTCCGGGCGTTTCCGACTCGGGGCTTGCTTTTTTCACGCCTTTACGTTACAATGCCCTCGTAAGTTTTCTTTTTGGTTTTTCCTGCAGCCCGGTTCGCCGGGAAAAGGAGCGCGGAAGGGTAAATACCTGAGGCGCGCCAGGAGAAGGTCGTCTTACGCGTAAATTTCAGGATTCTATCGAAGATATGGCAAAGAAGCTTTATATCGGCAATCTTTCCTACAACACGAACGACGAGAGCCTTCGCTCTGCTTTCTCGCAGGCCGGCACGGTCGTCTCGGTTGCGGTCATCATGGACAAAATGACGGGCCGCTCGCGCGGTTTCGGCTTTGTCGAGATGGAGGATGCCGATTCGGACAAGGCTATCGACATGTGGAACGGGAAGGAACTTGACGGACGCGAACTCGTGGTCAACGAGGCCCGCCCGCTCGAGGATCGCCCGCGCCGTGACGATCGCCCGCGCTACT
Source organism: Candidatus Moraniibacteriota bacterium (assembly GCA_037133435.1). Classification (GTDB taxonomy): domain Bacteria; phylum Patescibacteriota; class Minisyncoccia; order Moranbacterales; family UBA1568; genus JAAXTX01. Next base: position 3,200 of record JBAXOD010000026.1, read on the forward strand.
AATCGTAGCCGTCCAAAAGACCCGCTCAGGCGGGTCTTTTTTTGTCTCCATGCATCATGCTGACCGGCGTCCATTGTACGCCTCCCTTTGAAAGGTATATATTCAGGATACGGAAGCGAAGTCTTTCTTGTAACACTCGAACGTATCACTTATGAAATCCTCCACCGATAGGCTTTCCGATTTTCCGGTCTCGTTCTTTTCCGTGACGATGGGCATCGCCGGGCTTGCGCTTGCGGCAGCCTCAGCGGAAGAGTTACTCGGGTTTCCGTTCGGCAGCGACGTGCTCGGGTTCGTCGCCTTCGTCGTCTTCATGGCGACCACGCTCGCATACGCGATGAAGCTCTCTCGTTTCCCGGCGCAGGTCCGCGCCGAATTCGACGATCCCGTCCGGCTCCATTTCTTTTTTACGTTCCCGATCGGCCTCATTCTCCTCTCGTCCGCGTTCATCGACCTCTCCTTCGAGACCGCCGTGGCGTTCTGGACGGTCGGCACCGTAGTCGACCTCGTCCTCACGTTCGCCATCGTCTCCATCTGGATCAGAAACGACAAGTTCCATCCCGACCATCTGAATCCCTCATGGTTCCTTCCGGTCGTCGGCAACATCCTGATTCCGATGGCCGGCGCGTGGATCTTCCCCGGTTCGCATCTGTGGTTTTTCTTTGGGATCGGCATCATCTTCTGGATGATCCTCGTCACGCTCCTCTTCGACCGGACGATTTTCCACAAGGCGATGTCGGAACGGTTGGTGCCGACGTTCCTCATCATGATCGCCCCTCCGGCCGTCGGCGTACTCTCCTACCTCGCGCTGACCGGATCCGTCGATCCGTTCGCGTATATCCTGTATTTCTTCTCCCTGTTCCTGGCGCTCCTGTTTTTCGCCAATCTTCCCATGTTCACCCGCATCCGGTTCTCACTCTCTTGGTGGGCCTACTCGTTCCCGCTTTCCGCGCTTTCGGTGGCTTCCGCGGAGCTTGCCATTCGGACCGGGGAGGGATATTTCAAATCGCTTTCCCTCATCGTGTTCGCCGTAGCGGTCATCGTCATCGCGAATATCTCGATTCGCACCATCATCCATATCCGCAAGGAAGGCGTCCGATCGATCGAAAACTGACGGATCGATGATATTTGGACGACGAAAAAACCGGCGCATGCCGGTTTTCTTCTTTTCGACTTCCGTTCACAGTTCCAGCAGTTGTCTTGGCTCCGTGATGACCAGATCCGGAGTGACCGATCGCAGCACCTTTTCGGAATTGAATCCCCACGTCACCGCCGCCGATCGCAGTTCCGCACCGCGGGCGGCTTCCACGTCACGGACCTCGTCGCCCACATACCATGAAGCATCGGGCCCGATCCCGAACCGACGGACGACACGACGCAACGAACGGGCTTTTCCGAAGACACTCCATTCCGAACGGACGAAGGAGAAACACGATACCGCATTTTCGCGAGAAAGTATCGTTCTCACGTTCGCCCTGCTGTTCGATGTCACGATACCGAGGATATGACCGTCCTGTTGCAAAGAACGGATGACGTCGATGACCCCTTCCTTGCAACGGACCTGCGGTGCCGCTTTACGGAAATACCGGTGGAACTTCCACGCGATGAACGGGAGTTTCCATCTTGGTATGCCGAGCGTTTCGATGAGCTCCCGGAGCGACAGGTCGCGCCACTTCGCAACGTCGCTCCCGTCGAATCGCACCCCTTCCTTTCGCGCGAACTCCAAAAACACCGGGAGCGTATCCGCTATCGTCCCATCGAAATCGAAAATGATCGGCGATTTTTGCATAAACTCATTTCGAGGTGCGAAGTTTCCGATTACGCTCGTGACGCTCGATCGCGAGTCGGATCAATCGGTCGATAAGCTCGGAATATCCGATACCGCTTTCTTCCCACAGTTTCGGATACATGCTGATGGACGTGAACCCGGGAATCGTATTGATCTCGTTGACGAGGATTTCCCCGTCCTCCCGGAGAAAACAATCCACCCGACTCATCCCCTCGCATTCAAGCGTCATGAAGGTCCGGATGGCGATGTCCTGTATCCGTTTGATCGTTTCCGCATCGAGCCTGGCGGGGATCTCGAGTCCGGCGCCATCGGCATCGATATACTTGGCTTCGTAGGAATAAAATTCCGCATGCGGGATGACCTCGCCTGGGAGCGAGGCGATCGGAAGTTCGTTTCCGAGGATCGCGCATTCCAACTCCCGACCGACGATCGCCTCTTCGACGATGATCTTCGTATCGTATCGGAACGCCTCGTCGACCGCGGCACGAAACGATGCCTCGTCGACGGCTTTGCTCACGCCGACCGAGGAACCGAGATTCGCCGGTTTCACGAAGACCGGCATGCCGAGCGCGACCTTCACGTCATCGAATGAAACGGCTTCGTGGGAACGGAAAACGAGACCTTTCGCGTTTCGAATGCCGGCCTCATTCAGCAGACGTTTCATCACGTCCTTGTCCATGCCGACCGCCGACCCGAGCACGTCGGGCCCCACGAATGGTACGTCCGCGAGTCGCAAGAGGCCTTGAACCGTCCCGTCCTCACCGAGCGGTCCGTGCAGGACCGGAAACACCACGTCGATACGTCCGGTCGGAACAGATCCGGACAATTCCCCCGCCGATGACGGCAGCAAAGCAGTTGCTTCCGATGTTGTTCCTATGAGGAGCGACTCACCTTCCGGCAGCGATTTGATATCGACCGACTGCCACTTCCCATCCTTGCCGATACCGATGAGGACCGGTTCATACCGATCCCGGTCAAGCGCGTCGAGAACGCTTTTTGCGGAACGAAGCGACACTTCGTGCTCGGCGGATTTCCCACCGAAGAGAATACCGACGCGGATTTTTTTCTGTTCTGTCATAAATTTCGTGGAGTTGATTCCATTTCAAGGATGGCATACGAGCGTGCACGGGTCAATAAAGTCAGAAAGTCTCGCTTTCGATTGGACGTAACCGAGAACGTTCATGGCCGTCCCTTTATGCATACCCAGGTGCAGATGCTTGCGCTCACCGTCTGTCTCAGTCGAATATCCCGTGCCGAGCAAGCCGATCGTATCCCCAACAGTGATCGTATCACCCACATTCGATCGTATGCTCGAAAGACGCATGTGGCCATAGACCACCGTAATCGGCGATCCTTCGTATATGCACGACTCTACGGCGATGCCACCGTATCCGCTTGCCGTGCGCTTGGACAAGAGCTTCCCTGAACAGACCGCGGACACAGTCACATCCGTATTTGCCTCTTCGGGGAATGTCTCGAAGTCCGTACCCGTGTGATACCCGGAAAACCGCTCCGGCTGCACCGGCGAGGTCGCTTTCGTGATGAATATGCCGAACGGTTTCTTGGTCACGCGCCCATCCGCACGCTGAAGCGGCGAAACGAATCCGTTCGAAGCGATCGTTCCGGTTCCGGAAGTCGACGACGCGGATACCGCGTCCGGTGTGGCACTGTGTGCCGGAGTCGATGCTTCCGTTCGGTCAACCGGTATGTCATTGCTTGAGACCTGTCGGCTCTGACGGAAGAACAGCACAGATACCCCGGTGAACAGCAGGGCTAAAAATGCCAAGACGATTATCCTTCGAGAAGTCATAGATAATGAAATGAACGGATATGTCCGATGGTCAGATCGCGACCACCTCGGAAACGTTCGACTGTTCTGCCTTCCCTAAACGAAGCAACGTGAACGCCAGCAGCACCATGATGCCCGCGAAGGCGAACGGAAGGAACGGAGACTGCTCGAAAAGCCATCCGGCCATGATCGGACCGACGATCATCGCTAGCGACATGACGGATGTCGCCATGCCCAGAAGTTCCCCGCGACGCTTCTCATCGTGAGAGAACCGGGCCGTCAGCAGCACCCGCAAGACCGGCTGACTCATCGAGAGAACCGCGACCCCGAGCGTGAACACGGAAAGCCACGGCAGCCCCATCAGAAAGAAACTCACGGCCAAGGCGAGAAACAGCGTGGACTCCAGCTTGTGTTCGTTGAAACGCTTGAGCCAGAATTGCTTGAGCAGGAATCCCTGATTGATCGCGATCATGACACCGATGCCGGACAGAAAGAGTCCGACAACCGTTTCTCCCGACCCGAATTCGCGTCCCATGTAGAGCGCGAAAACCGATTGCTGCGCGGCAAACGCCGTACTGAAAAGAAACCACGATATGAATCCCGGACGAAATGTCTTGTCCGAAATGGCGTTTCGGATCGGCAACAACGGATCGAGCATGGAGAGGACCCACTTCGACTCACGGGGTCCCTTTTTCGTCTCGGGCAAACGCACGAGCGCCAAGAAGAAGTTCAGGAGCGCGAGCGCGGCGACAAAATAGAATGGGAGACGGTGATCGATCCCTCCGAGGAATCCGCCGATCAAGGGACCGATGATAAACCCGATCCCGAATACCGCCCCGATCGCGCCGAGATTGTGTTTGCGTTCCTCGGCATCCTTCGCGATGTCCGAAAGCGCGCTTTGGGCCGTAGAAAAATTTCCCGCCGCGAGCCCGTCGATGATACGACCCAGGAAGAGCACCCACAGGCTCTGCCCGAACGCGAAGACGAGCCATCCGAGAAACGTACTGAAGATGCTCACGAGAAATATCGGCCGTCTGCCGAAATGATCCGAAAGCGTTCCGAGGAGCGGCGCGGAAAGGAACGAGCAGATCGCGAACACCACGAAAAGCCACGTCACCGCCTGAGGCGAGTCACTGAATGATTGTATGAAAAACGGCAGGACCGGTATGACGACCCCAAGTCCCAACACGTCGACGAATACGGTGAACAGAATGATCGATTTTTCTGACATGAGAGTGAATTTCGTATAAAAACGGCCCATTTCGAACGATGTGATGCTGACCCAGTATAGCACGGCGTATCAAACTTCATCCTTCTATCGATGTTAAACGAACAAATCTCCTACTACTCCACGAAATTAACCGGGAAGAATAAGTAATCTATCTATGGGAAAATCTCTGAACCGGCGTGTGACAATACGGTGTGCTACCGGTCTTTTTGTAATAATCCTGATGAGAGTCCTCCGCAGGATAAAAGGTCCCGGCCGGAACGACTTCCGTCACGACACCGTAACCGCGATCACGCAGGATGCCGATCAATTCCTCGGTCGCTCGTTTCTGCTTATCTCCTACGAAGAACACCGCCGACCGGTACTGTGAGCCGATATCCGGTCCTTGTCGTCCGACTTCGGTCGGATCGTGAGTCTCGAAAAACCGTTTTGCGACCTCCCGGAACGGTATACGCTTCGGATCATAGAACACTTCGACCGTCTCGGCATGACCGGTCGTCCCCGAACTCACCTCCTGGTAGGTCGGGTGATCCGTCTTGCCGCCCATATACCCGCTTCGCACGTCCATTACGCCATCGAGTCGTTCCAGCTGGTACTCGACACCCCAAAAACATCCTCCCGCGAAATATGCCTTTTCCATTCCTTCATCGTTCATAACATGTGATTTACAACGCAAACGAAAAATAATCGTGTAACTCGTCAAAATATTCTTCTACGTTATATGACCGAATAGTTCGAAATTCCCTTACCTCCATGATATAGATACTGTAACTTCCCTTCATCAAAGGGAAAGATTCAAAGGCTATCACTTGTTCATTATCCGACTTCTCCCTTTCGTAAAGGGAGTACCGAGTCTTCGAGGGGAGGGATTTGTATTGAAGCAATACATGAAACGAAATGAACTTCAATCAATACTCCATCATGAAAAATGAAACCAATTTTATCCGTTACCACTGCCTATTTAATAACCATATCGGCATCCTTTGTCTTTCCTTCAAATGTAAGAGAGATCGAATTGACGCAGTGACGCTCGTTCTTCGGCGTCATCCCTTCTCCTTCGAAGACATGTCCGAGATGTGCCCCGCACGAGGTACAGACGATTTCCGTCCGCCGGCCGTCCGCATCCGGTATTCGAGTCACCGCACCTGCGATCTCACCGTCGAAACTCGGCCACCCGCAGCCGGAGTCGAACTTGTCGCCCGAACGGTAGAGTACTGCCCCGCACCTACGACAACGATACGTCCCATTCTCGTGATGGTCGTAATATTTCCCAGAAAACGGCGCCTCAGTGCCCTTTTTCACGATAACCCGATCTTCTTCCGGAGTAAGTGGTGTGTTCATAGAGTAGTCATCTTTCGAGAAGAGTACACTATTGGTACGAAAACGACCGGTCAGTGAGATTCATCTTTATCAGTCGATGCTTTGCGTAAGTATCTCTCTCAAATCTCATGTCGTGCTGCAAATTCGAAAATTTCGATAGGAGCGCCAACCAGAGGTTGGTCACCCTCTGGGTGAAAAACCATGAAAAATGAGGAGGGCTACTAACTAACCTGACGATTTTTGAATGGTTTGTCCGCCCGAATCGCTACGCAATCGTTGCGGACGGGTAGCCGAAATTTTCGGATTTCAGCCGGCAAGCGGATTTTTTGGCTTATAGAGGCGTTGAGATTTGAGAGAGATACTAAGATCCTGATGAATTGATCCAATCTTAAATCGGATGATTTTGACCGCCGTACCGGCATCCACCGGTCGGTCGTAATACTGCATGTACGTGTCGTACATTTCCTGTTCCGTTTCGAATCGCTCATGCCCCATCCAGTCCTCTTCCGTCAGTTCACCGAGCGTTGTCTCGCGGACATCGGTCAAAACGGCCGTCGCGAACGGCTCCAGGGTTTCCTTTACCATGAAAGTGACACGATCTCCTTTGGTGAGATTTTTGTCATCAAACAGCCGCCACGTCGTCGTTTTCTCGCCACGGAGGATCATTTCGCTCAAATATTTCCGGAATTTCATCATTTTCATGTCCCCATCATTCCACATCGGCACGAAAAACGAAAGCGATCCATCGATTTTTTGGAATTTGCGCGGCATCATCCTTCAAGATTCGATAAATCGTATCGAGGATGTCGTCACGGACCGTATCCGGAACACCCTCGAAAAACGGTGCGACGGCAGGTATCCTTAGGAATCGAATCGTATCCTCGATTGTCGAACCCGGTATTTCGAGCGTTTCGGTAAGGGGAAGTGAATATCCGCTTGATTGTGCCAGTTTGACGATATGCTCCTTCTTGAGTTTTTCCCGTAAGCGGCTTTCAGTCGGATATCCTCTGCGGGCAAGTTCGGAAGAGATGAATTCCATAACCCGCTTACGGTGTGACTCTTCGGTCGGACCGAAGTCGTAGAACTGCTGGTTGAGATCAAAAACGAATATACCGTCACGTTTCAAGAGCGACGCGACCGAAGCGAAGACACGCTCGTAATCGTCGAATTGCCAGAATGCGGAATTGCATACGACCACATCGACCTTCTCCGGCATGACATCTGCCACATCCTCGGCGCGCGATACGATATATGTGACGTTTTCATCGCGAATATTTTGTTTCGCTTTCTCTAACATCACGGAAGAAAAGTCAACTGCGTAAACTCTCCCATCCGATGTTACTCTATCCAATATGTGTCGCGTCGTGATGCCGGTACCACATGCCAAATCAACTACCGTCTGACCCGGTCGGATACCTGCAACTTCGACCAAAAAACGGCTCGTATCCTCATATTGTGAAAATGTTGAACCGTACCCGTCATAGGCTTCGACACTCTCGTTCCATAATTTCAGATAATCGGTCATTTCGATGCATTCAGCATATCCGACCATTTCTTATAATTTTCTTTCGCATAGACCTTCCGTTCCTCGGAACCGATCCGGTTGAACATCCAATCGAGCTTTTCCCGAATTTTTTCATAACCTTCGACTTGTGCCTTTTTCATCACGAATCCTTCCGCGTTCGTTTCGAGGAAACTTACCGAGTCCGCATCACGAAGCAGATTCTGTTCCTCATCGCCTCCCCATTCATGACGGCCGACCAGATGCGCGACTTTCTCGGATAACTCGGACGAAGCCCCGTTCTTCAAAAGGAAATCAGAAAGTATTTCCGCGCCCCGTTCCTGATGCCGCTGCAGATGCTCCGTATCGAGATAACTTTCTGGCGTGCCCTCACCGTCGAATGCCCGTGCTATATCATGCCCGTACGCGGCGATGAGATGTGCCTCGGTTACCTCCGGCATAAATTCACGCAGCCAATACACCGTCCGTTCAAAGTGGGGGTGTTTCCTGCCGAAAGACTCATCCACGAATTTCACGACCGCATCAAAAAACACGCTTTCCGTGTTCAAATTCAAATTCGATGACTCAATTGATTCGGATGCATGCGACTTTTCCGTATCGGAAAGTCCCTTTTCCATCATGTCACGATAGTTCTCATCGTAATTCTCAGGATTCCATCCCATAAGCAATTCTATTAGGAATATCAATTTTGCCATATATTCCGTGACAATTCCAACTATCGATTCTCCAACGTGTACACATCAAACGCGACTTCCTCGTACGGATGGGCTGATTTCATCGCGGCGATGACCACATCGATCGATTCCTCGGTACATAAGACTTCGATCCGCTCTTCCTCGACCTCCTCAGGTTTTCCGACTTCACCGATCGACGGATGCGCGCCTTCCCCCGGAAGAAACCGTCCCGTCCCGCGTGAACTGAACGAGCAATGCGTATAGTTTCCGATCTTCCCCGCTCCGGCCTTCCCCATCGCTGCCCGCACGGCATCCGCATGCGTAAGCGGGACAAAGGTGACCAGTTTGTACGTATTCATAGATATACGGTCAGTCTTTCCTTATCTTGAACCGATACCAACCGAAAGCGACTGGCAGTACGAAGGTCAGGACATAATACAGATACACGTCAGGCTGGTAGTAATCGGCAATACTGAAGAGCTTCACATTGAAGATATAGTCCAAAACGACCGCCATAATTGTCCAAATAACCCCGAGCCCAACATAACACATGAGTTCCTCGCGCTGTATCTTCTTCCACAGCACCCAGAGCGTGAATGCTAGACCAAGCGGCATAACGAAGTATCCGATCTGTTCCTTGGGCACAAGAGCAAACAAGACGATGCCGAGGACATACCCGAACAACCACAAAACGAATCCCCAACTGACCGTGTTCAGAAATATCTTTCTTTTGTCGGTTTGCATACGAGTGATAGACTTGCAACTTATACGGTTATTATAGGCGGTTTCCAACTTCTAACGCAACGGGGTACACTGGTTCATCTCTAACC
>JBAXOD010000027.1:0-11636 GCA_037133435.1 Candidatus Moraniibacteriota bacterium
GACTTTATCCTAGCCTAAAAGAAGCGCTTCCACCAACCTCATCGGGTACCAGTGCTCGATTTTTGAATGGTTCGGATTTCAGCCGGCAAGCGGATTCTTTGGCTTATAGAGGCGTTGAGATTTAGAGGGATACTTACGATCAGCCGTTATGCGACCGACACAATGTGATGATGACGCGGCAAACAAAAGAAACGAGGATGACTCCCCGTTTCTTTTACACTATTCCGAAAAAACAAGACTTTACAAATTACCTTAACAGTTAGTAAATGTAACTCCTGTTTCTGTTACGGTCGAACCACAGAGAGGATTAGTATTCACGGAAGGAATACTCACGCTGAACGTTCCTGCGCCCATCGTACCGCAGTTCTGGGTAGCAGCACCGTTTGTTCCGACATAGCCACCTGCAGGGTTCGTCATATTCCCTGCGACGATCGTCCCGCTGTCACACTGCATGATCAGGGCGGACTGGATCGAATGGACCTGCGCCTTGTACGAAGCGATCTTCGCCTTATCACGAGCACTCGAGAGGCTCACGAGGACGATCGACGCAAGAATGCCGATGATTGCGATGACGATGAGGAGTTCGATAAGGGTGAAACCCTTTTTAGTATTTTTCATGTATTGTCACCTCCTTTCATATGTTTGATCGGTTTGAGGATGAATTTTTCTGTATACGGACATCATGCCACGTTCCCGACCACATCGTAAATCGGGAGCAGAATGCCGATGACGAGGATCGCGACGCCGATGCCGAGAATAACGATCAGGAACGGCTCAAGCAACGTGGCAAGATTTCCAGTCATTCCGTCAACTTCCTGGGTATAGAACGAGGATACGTTCCGTAACACGTTCGAGACCGAACCGCTCTCCTCACCGATCTTCACCATCTGCGAGACGAGATGAGGCACCCGTTCGGACCGGAAAAAGACCGTGCTCATGTTCCCGCCCTTCTTGACCTCCTCAGCCGCATCAAGCGCCACTTTCTGAAAGACGCCATTCCCCACGATATTGGAGACGATCATGAGCGAGCGAACGACTGGGATTCCGCCGTTTAAGAGAATACCGAGGTTCTCCGAGAATCGAGCGATGAAGATATACTGGGCGATCTTCCCGACGACCGGGATGGCGAAAATCTGTTCATCGAACACCCGCTTGCCGTCCGGCGTCCGAAGATAGGCATAGAACGCGCCGAGGAGACCGAAGAATACCACCAAGACGACCCACCAGTATGCCGCCAGGAAATCGCTTCCCGACATGATGGCTTTCGTATACCACGGCAAAGTCCCGCCGAAATCCTTCAGTACCGCCGTGATCTTCGGGATGATGAACGAGACAACCAGGAACCCGATGATCAGTGCCACGAACAGGATGAACGCCGGATAGTAGAGGGCGCCCTTAATCTTCGCCGTGAGGTAGTATTCCTTCTCGGAATTATCCGCCACGAACCCGATCGCCGACTGCAGTCCACCGGAGACCTCCCCCGCGTGGATGAGGTTCACGATCAACGGAGAAAAGACGTCCGGATGCTGCGCGAACGCCTCGGACAGCGCCATGCCGTCATCGACGTCATCTTTGATCTCCTTGATGATCATCCGGAAATACGAATTGTCGTTCTCCTCCGCGATCGCGAGGAGAGACGAAGTCACGGGAACTTTCGCCTCGATAAGCACGCCGAGCTGGCGGAAAAACACGACCAGTTCCTTCTTGGTGACGCCTTCCCAAATGCGGGACAGGTCCTTCATGATCGCGGAAGAGCGTGTCTCCTCCTTCAACAGGACCGGCATCAGGTTATTCTTCTGCAGGATGGATGCCGCACTGTCCCGTGTATCAGCCTCGATTACGCCTTCCTTGACGATCCCCTCAATGTTTTTTGCCTTGAAAATGAATTTCATACGATGTGTTTAAATGTATGTGATTCCTCCCGATTATTCGTTCTTGGCGATCAGCATCTCGAGATACTGCCGATTCTTCGAATAGATGAGGGCATCGTTCATGGATATGAAGCCGCGCCGGGCAAGGTCCGCCAGCGACCGGTCGAGCGATATCATCCCTTCCTTGAGGCTCGTCTCGATGACGCTGTCGAGCTGATAGGTCTTGTTCTCGCGTATCAGATTCTCTACGGCGTGGTTCTTGAGCATGATCTCGACCGACGGCACCCGGCCACCGCCGTCCATCCTCGGAATGAGCCGCTGTGAGATAACCCCCAAGAGGACGCTTGCAAGCTGGGACCGGATCTGGTTCTGCTGGTGCGCCGGAAACACGTCGATGATACGGTCGATGGTCTGGGCCGCGTCGTTGGTGTGTACCGTTGCGAAGATAAGGTGTCCCGTCTCCGCCGCGGTCATGGCGGTCGCGATGGTCTCGAGGTCTCGGAGCTCGGCGAGCAACACCACGTTCGCGTCCTCACGGAAGACGGAACGGAGCGCGAGCGGGAACGACTTCGCGTCGCGACCGATCTCACGCTGGTTGATGATGCAGCGGTCCTGCGCGTAGACGAATTCTATCGGGTCCTCGATGGTGAGGATATGCTTCTCCTGGTTGTGGTTGATGTGTTCGATGATGGCCGCGAGCGTGGTCGACTTCCCGTGCCCCACCGGTCCGGTCACCAGCACGAGTCCCTGCGAATAGTTCGCGAAATTATAGAGCGACGTGGGGATATTAAGCTCCTCAAGATTGCGCACATGATCCATCACGAACCGCATTGCCACGCTCACGAACCCCTTCTGGAAAAAGACGTTCGTCCGGAACCGCATCCGGTTCTCGAAATTGTATGAAAAGTCGGTCTGACCGGCGGATAGCAGTTCTTCCTTGCGTTCCTCGGACAGCAGGATGTCGGAGAGCGCCTTCGTATCGGCCGGCGTCAGGACCTTTTCCTGCGTGATGGGATGCAGCTTGCCGTTGATACGAAGCGTCGGGTATCGGCCCACGGCGAGGTGCAGATCGGACGCTCCCTGCTGTCCGACGAGAAGCAAGAGGTTCTTGATCCGCTGTTCCGCATGCAGTATTTCAGATCCGTCCGACATAGGATTCGTCCGTTTATGTGGGTTATCCGTTTTTATTTTCCTCCGACCCATTCGGGTCATCGTTCGCCGCTTTCAGTATATCATTTTTTTTCCGTTCCTCAAACACGGCGTTGATCTTGCTTGTCACTTCGGACGGCGTAAAATGAGATTTGATGAGGTATTCGTCCGCGCCGAGATCGAATCCATCGTGCACGCCTTCGCTCGCGGAAAAATTCGTCAGGAGGATAACCGGAATGTCCTTCCAAAGCGGGTTCGCCTTCATCTCGCGGAGCAGGTCGCGTCCGTCCATGTACGGCATGAAGATGTCGAGCAGCACGAGATCCGGAACGCCCTCCTGCAGCCGAGCCAGTCCCTCGAGTCCGTCGCTCGCGGTATGCACGTCGAAACCCATCTCGATGAGTTTCCGCTGATAGATGTCCCGTACGAAGAAATCATCCTCGACGAGCAGGATGGATCTCTTGGTCCCGTCGGATACCGTCTCGTCGGTCGTTTCCTTATTCATATGGATTCAATTATTCCTCATCGACCATGATTCCGCCTTCCGTGACCCGTTCGATTTCCGTGATCGTCGACATGCCGCAAAGAGCCTTCAGGATTCCATCCTGCCGCATCGATATCATGCCCTGCCGGCGTGCTTCCTCATTGAGTTTCACCTCGCTCGCGCGCTGATCGGTGATAATCTGTTTCACGTCCTCGGTCACTTCGAGCGCCTCGCAGATGGCTATCCGACCCTTGAATCCGGTGTTCCCGCACTTCTCGCATCCCTTGCCGCGGAACAGGTGTAAGCCCGCTTTCGGATCGTATCCGTATTTCGCGATCTCCTCGGCCGGAACGCTCGCGATACCCTCCGTTATGCTCTGCATCATCCGTGCCGAGAGTTTCTCTTCTTCCTTGCATTCCGAACAGATCCGACGGACCAACCGCTGTGCCGCCACCACCCGCAGGGACGATGCGAGGAGAAACGGTTCGATACCCATGTCAACCAGTCGCGGTATGGAGCCGATCGCGCTGTTCGTATGCAGGGTCGATATCACCAAGTGGCCGGTCAACGCGGAATGGATCGCGAGCTCCGCCGTCTCACCGTCGCGGATCTCGCCGACCATGATGACATTCGGGTCCTGCCGAAGGATCGACCGCAGACCGTTCGCGAACGTATATCCGATCTCCGGCTTCACCTGGCTCTGATTGACTCCGGGAATGGAGAACTCGACCGGATCCTCGAGCGTAACGATGTTGCGTTCTTCCTGATTGAGAATCTGCAGGAACGAATAGAGCGTCGTCGACTTGCCGGATCCCGTCGGCCCGGTCATGAGGATGATACCGTACGGTTGCATGATCTCCTTGCGAAGGATCTCCCCGTTCCGACCCCACAGTCCCATCTTCGCGAAATCGACGATGTTCTGGTCCTTGTCAAGGATACGCATCACGACTTTTTCCCCGTCGATGACCGGGAAAGTCGAGACGCGGAGGTCGGTCGCGAGTCCATCCTGTTCCGCCCGGAACCGCCCGTCCTGCGGCTTCCGCTTCTCGTCTATTTTCAGGTTCGAAAGGATCTTGATACGCGCCACTACCGCCTTTCCGATCTGGAGCGGGAAAACGAGCGACGAATGAAGTAACCCGTCCACGCGAAACCGTATCCTGTATCCTTCTTCCGTCGGCTCGATGTGAATATCGCTCGCCCGCGCATCGATGGCATGTTGAACGATCGATTCAACCAACCGGGCGATGGGCGCGTCTTGCAACACTTGCGTCCCCGTGTCCGAATCAGTTCCTTTCAAATCGCCGGAAAGGGAAATTTCTGAATCCTCGTTACCGAGCGAAAGGATGGCCTCGTTCAACGCCGCGTTACCCCGGTATTGGTCGAATACATTCTGGAGAATCTTGTCCGAAAGCAGCGCGATTTCTATCTCGACATGCTCTTTCTCGGAAAGAAACCGGAGGACGTTGAGCGCTTCCGTGTCTTCCGGATCGACCATGGCGACCAGGACTTTTTTCCCTTCCCTGGAAATGGCGGCCATCTTGTACCGCTTCGCCGATTCCTCGGAGAGGAACGAAAGGACCGATTTCGGAATCTCCTTCGGGGCAACGCTCAGAAGCGGCACGCCGAGTGCCACGGCACGTGCCTCCAAACCGGTTTCGGATATGACGACGGGCTTCGTAAGAACCACATCGTCACTACCCCCGGAAACCTGGAGTGTCGTGTTTTCGGAGGAATCTCCTTTCATATTGATCCGGCTTTACGACGCGAAAGGATTACCTCTCCCGGAAGTCGGAGCGTCCGGCAATACGTCGATTTTCGACTCCGATTTCAACAGTGTGTCGATCGCGGCGGTATCGAATGTTCCCTGACCGAAAACCGGCAACAGATTGGCGCCGGGATAACTCCGCTCGGGCTGATTGAAGAAATCGGCTTTGACGGTCGCCATCAACGCACCCGTCGGGGCGGCCGCGACGTTCGAATCACCCTTGCTCGACTCCTGTTTTATGGAAACCGCATTCACGACATGAAATCTTCCCGAAACCGCCAACTTCTCCAAGAAAGACTTAATGCTCTCGTATGAACCGCGTACTCCGATCGTCATCGTGACCGATTCCGGGGCCGGGAGCACGGGTGCGGTCACCGGTTTCCCGTCCGAAGCAGAGTTGATTACCTGGCTAACGGGCTGTTTCGAATTCGGCTGGAACGAGAAATCGCTCACCGAGATTCCGGACTGGAACGAACAGACGTTCATGATATCGACGATCCGATCCTGATTGGAATTCGACGGCAGAAACGCGAGGGCCGCTTTGCCCGACTCGCTTGCGAGCACGGAATCGAGGGAGTTGGAAATCTTATCGATATTCTCCCGCGTCGTCTTGGCGGTGGCGAGATCATTCTGCAGCGTCGTCTGTTGCGACAGTTTCCCGATGATGGAATCGACGGTCGGCTTAAGGAAACCGAAACCGACAAACAGCACGATGACCAGGAACAGGAACGGGAAAATCTTTTTTATAGGCATATGTTTGTTATGGTATGTATATATGTCTCCTATTTGCCGGACACGGCCATCGATACGGTGAAGGTCACCTTGCCGTTCTCGTTGCGTTTCAATCCGTCGACGGCTACGTCGGAAACGGTGGGAGACTGTTTGAGCTTCGTCAACTGCTGCACCACGTTCTTGTATTCGGCTGCTTCGCCTTCAAGGATGATCCGATTCTTCACCGCATCGAACGAGAACGAAGTCAGGACGATCTCCGGAAGGATGCTCGTCTCAAGCAGCGTCAGGATATGCTCGGGATAATTCCGTTTCTCGGAACTCTTGGCTATGTTCTCAATCCGGAACTCGAAATCGGCGACCTTGTCGATTTTCCCCTGCGAAATGCCCTGCTTTTCGTCCTCGATGGACTGCGACGTCGCGGCGTTCGCGGTGGAAAGATACTGATCATACCAATAGGCCATTGCAGAAGCCACCAATACCAGAACGAGGAAAAATGTCATGAGAAACGTCCCGGAAAAGGACGACCATCTGGCTTTCGCCCCACGCTCTTTTCGCTGCACCGATTCCGACAAGTTTATTCCCGGCATAGGTTTTGTATTCAACTTTTATTCTTCTGATAGTATATCACACCGAAACCGTTCCGTTCAATGTTTTGTCAAGGATGCGTCAACGCTTGTCCGGGCCAGGCCCAGTGCCGAAGAGTGCTAGTCCGATCGCCACGGAAAAAGCCGCACCAAGAGAGACGATCTTTCCCTCGAGTTCCGTCGGATACGATATGTCTTCCCACGGATTCCCGATGACGACCGGGACGCCGAGCCGCTGTTCGGCATACTGCACGAGCCCGATCAGCTTGGCGGTCCCTCCGGAGAGGATCACCTTCTTCACCTTCCGGTCTGGCCGCTTCTCTTCCCAGGAAACGATCATGCGTTTCGCTTCGCTCACGACGGTCTCGATCGGCGGGAAGATGATCGCGATATCCTTCGCGTTCAGGAAGTCCTTCCCGCTCTTCTTCATCTCGTCCGCCCGGTCGATGGATATATTGAGACTCTCGGAAAGCGTGCGAGTGACGTCCCGTCCGCCGGAATCGATATTGCGGCTCTTCTTGGGAAACCCATCCTCGACGAGAATGATGTTCGCCGCACGGGCGCCGATGTCCATGATCAGCACGGGATCCGGTTCGCTTTCCGCAAGCGCCCGGGTAATCGAGAACGTTTCCAGTTCGAGCAGTTTCATCTTGAAATCGACCATGCTCACGTATCCTTCATACTGATGCACGTCCTTATTGAGCGCCGCGACCAGGAGCACTTCGGTCTTGTTCTTTTTCGGGTCGATCGTGTCCACGATATCCCGAAGCTTCTCCCATGAAAGCGCGACATCCTCGAGCGGACTCGGGATGTATTTGCGCGCCTCGAACTGTACCGCTTCCTGAAGCTCCGCCTCCGTCATCGCGGGAAAATCGATCAACGAAATGAGACCGAGAAACGACGGCATGGAAATGCATACTTCGTCCGTCTCCGGATGCATGCTCTCAAGCAGGGCCCGGAATCGGACCGCAATCTCTTCCCTGAGCGAACGTGAGGACGAATGTTTCCCTTGTCCATCGAACAGCAACGCCTCTCCATAATTCGCCACATACAACTGACCCCCGCGAACACCGAGTTCGACCGCCTTGATTGATTCCGTTCCGAAATCGATACCGAGAAACCGCTCCTTTGCGAACATCTTCATAAGGTTTTTTGTGTGTATCCGTGCGAAACCAAATCTCCTTTCACTCAGGATAGCACATTGTCGGCTTTCCTGCCAGGGCGCGGCAGCGTGGATATGTCAAATACGGAATCGTGCGTGACGATTGACACTTCGTCCCAGAAAAAATATACTGGGTCTACCCCATTCCCGTCCTCTTATAATGAGTATGCGAATCCCGCAGGATCGTCAGATCGACGATTCATATGCTCCGAAGCCCCTATGATACCGGAACGCCTTTCCGAAAAACTCTCCTCACATGCCCGGAAGACCCTTGAGGAAGCCGAGAGCATCGCCCGAGCTTCCGGCGCCGATGCCGTTTCTCCCAAACACCTCCTCTTGTCGATCTTGCTTGAGCGCGGCAGCTTCGGCAGTCTCTTTCTGGGGAACGCGGGATTGAAAAAGGAGTTTCTCGGACCGTTCTGTCTTTCCGATACCGCCGCGAAACATCCGGCCGAAACCGGAAGGAAATCCCGGAAAAAAAAGACGGACATGCCGTTCTCATCCTCGACCAAGACCGTACTCGCCCAGGCGTATTTCATCGCGAGCGATTTCCATTCCCCGTACGTCGGCACCGAACACCTCGTCTATTCGCTCATCGAGAATCCGGATGCGGAGCTATCGGATATCCTTTCGATCGCGGGTATCGATCCCGAGCCCGCACTCGAGACGCTTGAGTCGCATCTTGAGCCGGATCATTTCCCGAGTTTCGGAAAACTCCTTGACCTGCCCGACTTCTCGCTCGCCAAACCGGACGAGGACCGGAAGGATGAAACGCCGTTCCTTTCACAGTATACGGTCGACCTCGGTCGCGGATCGAAAGAGCGGGGCGAAGAATTCTTCGGCCGCGACACCGAGATCGAGCGGGTCATCCGCATTCTCGGACGCAAGGAAAAGAACAATCCGCTGCTCATCGGCGAACCGGGAGTCGGCAAGACGGCCATTGTCTCCTCGCTCGCGAGACGGCTCAACGAAGGTGCCGCGCCCGACACGCTTTCCGGCAAGCGCATTCTCGCGCTCGACCTCGCGCTCGTCGTCGCCGGCACCAGTTTCCGCGGCGAATTCGAGGCGCGGCTCAAGGACATCGTCCGCGAGGCGAAAGAACATCCGGAAGTCATCCTGTTCATCGACGAGCTGCACACCATCGTCGGAGCCGGCAACACCTCGGGAGGTCTCGATGCCGCGAACATACTCAAGCCGGCGCTCGCTCGAGGCGAGATCCGGGTCATCGGCGCGACGACCGTCGCGGAATTCAAAAAACACATCGAAAAAGATCCGGCGCTCTCAAGGCGGTTCCAGACCGTCCAAGTAGACGAACCGACACCGGAAGAAACGAGACGGCTGCTCCGTCATATCCGTTCCTCGTATGAACGGTTCCACGGCGTCGCGATCGGTGCCGATCTCCTCGATCTTTCCGTCACGCTCGGCGTACGACACATCCACGGCCGATTCCTGCCGGACAAGGCGATAGACATTCTCGACGAGGCGTCCTCGCTCGCGAAAAACCGTCGCGGCACCGATCACGCGCTCCGTGCGGCCGCGGCGCTCGAGAACGCGCTCCGCAATCTCGCATTGGAAAAGGATTCCTTGATCGGAAACGGAAAATTCGACGAGGCGGCCAAACTCCTCGACGACGAGACCCGTCTCCGTGACGAACAAAAAAATCTCGTGCGACGTTCGAATGCGGGGAAAAAGTCCTCCCCCACGGTAACAGTCACCCGCCGCGATCTGCTCGAAACCGTCTCGGCCATGACTAGCATCCCGTTCTCGACGCTGGATACCGAAACGCCGTCCGATCGTCTGTCACGGCTCGGCCTCGGGCTCCGATCAGCCGTTACGCACCAGGAAGAAGCGGTATCCATCGTCGAATCCTCACTCGCCCGTGCACTCGGCGGCGTCCGCGACCCGGGCCGGCCGCTCGGATCGTTCCTGTTCCTCGGTCCGACTGGCGTCGGCAAGACGCTCCTGGCCAAGGCGGTCGCCGAAACGTTCTTCGGTAACGGCAACCGTCTCATCCGGTTCGACATGAGCGAATTCATGGAACGGCACAGTGTCGCGCAGATGATCGGCGCCCCGGCCGGCTACGTAGGGTACGGCGAGGGTGGCAAACTCACCGAACGCATCCGTCGTATGCCGCACGCGGTCGTGTTGTTCGATGAGATCGAAAAGGCACATCCCGACGTGACCAATATCCTGTTGCAGATCCTCGACGAGGGCACGCTCACCGATGCCGAAGGCATGAAGGTGAGTTTTCGCGACGCCCTCATCATCCTCACGTCCAATATCGGCACCGAAAGTTTCCTCGGCAACGGCCGGATCGGATTTTCGGAAGGCACGGCCTCCGGCACGCTCGATGAATCGGTGAAACGTTCCGTCCTGGAGGAAACGAAGAAATCCCTTCGCCCGGAACTGCTCGCGCGGCTCGGAAACACGATCATCTTCAACCCGCTCGATGCCGAAGCGATGCGACGCGTCACCCGACTTGAACTCGATACACTCGCCACGCGACTCCGCGAACAGGGCGTGTCGCTGTCCGTCCCGGCCGCGGTCGTCTCGTTCCTGGCGGAAAAAAGCTACGCCCCCGAACACGGCGCGCGTCTCGTCCGCAGGAATATCGAGGAATTCGTGAGTCTTCCGCTGGCCCGTCGCCTCATCGCGGCCGGCTTCGATCCGGAAACCCGCGGCAAAAAGCGCGTCCGCGTCGCCCTCTCCGTGAAAAACAAAGCGATCGTCTGCACGATCGCCCGATAGGATATAGAGGAGTCGCCAGTTCCCTGTTTGTCTTTGTGAGTCCGCCAGCTGGCGGATCGCCTGTGGCAATCCGTCCCCGTCCCCATTTGGAAATTGCCCGCTCGTCATAGCGAGCGGGTCCGCGCACGCAGATGTCGCGGATACATTGATCATTGGAAATTGCTTTGTCCCTGTTATCTATTCCCTGTTATCCGTGATTTGCGTATGAACGCACTCTCAACCGATCGGTTCAGGACGTTCCTGAGCGGAATCGGGGAACGGTTCGCCGATCTCCTGTTTCCGCGCACATGTGTTTCGTGCGGCGCACCGGACACCTTCTACTGCGAGGCCTGTCTCTCCGCCGTCCCGCGTCGGCTCACGTACGACTGTCCCGTTTGCAAGAACGTACGGACGCCCTATGGCGAGACCTGCGTCTTGTGCGCGAAACGATCTTCACTCGACGGCGTCTTCTCTCCGGCCGTCTTCCGAGAACATCACTCCCTTGCCGAGGCCATACACGCCCTCAAATACGAGTTCGTTCCCGATCTCGCCGTCCCGCTCGGGACGCTCCTCGCGTCACGGGCCCAAGATACCGATCTTTCCATTCCCGATCTCGTCATCCCCGTCCCGCTCCACCCGTGGCGCCTCCGCTACCGAGGGTTCAACCAGTCCGCCCTGATCGCCGAATCGTTCGCCGTTTCGTTCCTCCCCGATCTTCCGCTCCCCGTCCGGCAGGACATCCTCGTCCGCACGCGTTTCACGATGCCGCAGGCGAAAAGCCGCGGCGCGAAAGAACGCCGGGAAAACCTGAAAAACGCGTTCGCGCTTCACCCGAAAAATCCCGACGCGAAAAAGGAGCTGAAAGGCGGGGTCGTCTGGCTCGTGGACGACGTGGCCACGACCGGCGCGACGCTCGCGGAATGCGCGAAAGTATTGAAAAAATCCGGTGCACGAAAAGTCTTCGGCATCGTCGTCGCGCAGTAAAAAAGTCAGTCTTTCTCCATCCACGACATCTATATGAAACTCCCACAGGCTTACGCCCGGGGATTTAGGAACGCTGTTAAATCATCATGAAAAATCCTTGACCATATACAGTTCGTGCTCAAGTATAATGGTCGGGAAATCCTGGACACGAAATCTGGTACAATGAGATGGATTCCGA
>JBAXOD010000028.1:0-10444 GCA_037133435.1 Candidatus Moraniibacteriota bacterium
CGGAATCGGTCACGCCCGACGCGACCCCGGCAGAGGTGGCGATTTCTTTCCGTACGGACGGCGCCGCGATCCAGCGCACCACGGTGTCGGCGAACCGCTCGTCCGCCTGCAACCGATAGAACTGATCGTAGGTATAGTCGGTGGTCGCCTGTGCGCCCGCCCGTGCCACGTTCACCGTAAGGCTCGTCTCGAACCGGGAGGGTTGCAACCGGAATACGAGGGCCGACACGACGAGAAACACCCCGAACACGGAGAAAAATACGTTCCGTCGATGGGCGAATATTGTGCAAAAATCACGAAATTCCATACGGGTGATGAAATAAGAAACGAACAGTGAGAAGCGATCAACGCATCCCACCCTTGCTTACGCTACGGAGTGGAAAAGGTGGTTTTGTTGTCCGTTGTCGGTTGTGAGTTGTTTTCTCTGCCACTGCGGCCTCCACATACTCCCTTATTTTGCGCTTAAACAGCTCCTTGTCAAACGGGAGTGCCTTTTCGCGTATTCGCTCGGCATCGAACACCGCGTCGTCGAACCGGGAAACGGCTTCCATGATCGCCTCGGGGGTCTGCTCATCGAAGAAGATCCCCGAAACGCCGTCTTCGATCCGCTCCTCGATATCCCCACCTCGGTACGCGATCACCGGCCGACCCGAGGCGAGCGCCTCCATCGCGACGATGCCGAAATCCTCTTCCTGGGGGAATATGAATGCCCGACATTCGGCAAAGTAGCGGGAACGGTCCTCGTCGCTCACCCGACCGAGGAATTCGACATTCGGTCCGGCCATCTTCCTGAGTCGTTTCATCTCCGGCCCGCGACCGGCGATCTTGAGCGGGATACCGAGCCGGGTGAACGCCGCCACCGCGATGTCGAACCGCTTATACGCGATGAGGCGTCCCACCATGAGAAAATAATCCCCTCGCTCTTTCGCGATATGAAACCGGTCCGTCTCCACCGGCGGCGCGATGACCAATGCTTCACGACCGTAATATTTCCGGATACGACGCGCGACGAATCCGGAATTCGCGAGAATGAGATCCGGTCGGTCCGCGCTCGCCCGATCCCACAACCGCAAGGGATTCATGAAGAACGGCACGACTCTGCGGATCAATCTGGGGAATCCGAAATCTTCCGTATATTTCTGACAATCGTCCCACGCGTACCGCATCGGCGTATGGATATAGGATATGTGAAGCGTCTCCGGTTTCGTGAGCGCCCCCTTGGCGAAACTCGCGGAGTCCGACAAGACGACATCGTACCCCGAGAAATCGAACTGTTCGATGGCTCCCGGCATGAGCAGCGGGAAAATGCGGTGCGCCCGCCGCACTCCCGGCATCCGTTGCAGGAAAGACGTGTGGACGCGCGCATCGTCGAACAGACCGTGTACCGCCTCACGGTCATGGATAAGCGTATAGATGGGCGCTTCCGGGAATACCTCGCGGAACGCCTGCAGCACGCCTTCCGCGCCACCATACTGCACCAGATAGTCGTGAACCAGGGCGATTTTCATATCAACTCATTCGTTTCGGACCCTTCATGACGAGTATAGCAGAAAAACGGGTTTTTTTCCTTCCTGATGCGCCTTTTTAGTTTTTCCACTGGAAATGGAAATCGAATCGGATTATACTGTTGGAAATGGATATTTAATAAATCATCGGGAGGTCGCTATGACAAATACCGTCTTCAACTTCTTATTTACTCTGGTGTATCCGAAAAAACGCTCCCCTGTCCGCGAAACGGGATCGATTGCCAGACAGTATTACTGCAAAAGTTTTGTTTTATTCGAAGAAAATGTCTCTCGTCAACCAAATTACCTTGACGATATCGTACATGACGACCCAACCTGGTATGGAGGAAGATCTATTGATAAAAGACTTCTTCGATCGGATTATCATGTAAGAAGACAATAGTCAAAAGCCTGAATCGTTCACGATTCAGGCTTGTTTTCATGATGACGGCCGCGTGAGTCTCATTCCTCCTCACTGCCGAAATGACCGAGGATACCCTGAACGACCGAGCCCGTGACGGACATGACGAGCGAACCGAGAAGCGCCGCCGAAAACGAAGTCACGGTGAACCCGACGATCACGTTGCCAAGCCACGCGAAGAGCGCCGCATTGATGACGAAAATGAACAGTCCGAACGTGACGATCGTGACCGGCAAGGTCAGGATGACCAGTATCGGCCGCACCAGCACGCCGAGGATGCCCCAGATCGCCGCCAAAAGGATCGCCGTCGTGAAAGCATCCACGTGCACGCCCGGCACGAACCGTGACGCCACGAGGAACCCGACCGCCACCGAGAACCACCTGATGATGAGTTTCATACCGCATTGTTTAATGGTCTATTGTCACATATCACCGACCGACATCCCTTCAACCCGAAAACATCTGTCGAACATATTACCATATTATATAATATGGTAATATGTTCGTGTGCCGTTTCAGCGGTTCTGTCTCATGACATTTTTCGGTCTCGGAGAGAGAACCGGCACCCGCAATAGTCCTGGCGATAGATACCCCGTTCGGCAACCATCTTCCGACCGATCTCCTGCCTACCGCCTTTTTTCCAGTCCTCCCCGTAATACCGTATTCCGAACCGTTTTGCGGCCTCTTCGCCGATTCCGTCGATGATGTCCGCGCGTTTGTTACGCCCGCTCGAAAGCGTCGTGCCGAATACCGAGAATCCAAGTCCTGCCGCGACCTCGGCCGCATGGAACAATCGAACTCGGAAGCAGACCGGACACCGTTTCCCTCCCTCTTTCTCCGTCTCCAGTCCTTTCACCTCTTCCTCCCACGCGGACGCGTCGTAATCCTCGTCGATCATCGGGATATCCCATTCCTTACAGACGCGGATCACCTCGTCCTTGCGCTTCCGGTATTGCTCCTCCGGAAATATGTTCGGATTATAAAACAACACCCAGAGGTCGTACGACTTCCGAAGTTCGTCGATCACCGCGATCCCGCACGGCGCGCAGCAGACATGGAGCAGGAAACGCTCTTTCATACCGTTTCGAAAAGGGTCGACGATCACATCCGGACGCCACGAAGGAACGCCGAATTAATTCCGCCGCCTGGCGATGAGCGAACGCGCGGTCCGGAAGCAGATACTGATGTCGAGCCAGATCGACCAGTTCTCTATGTAATAGACGTCGAGCCGGTACTCATCCTCGAACGGCAGGTCGGAACGTCCCGAAACCTGTGCCAATCCGGTCAAGCCCGGCTTGATGGTGAGGAGCCGGCGATGATATTCGCGATATTTCTCCACTTCGCGCTTCTGGTGCGGTCGCGGACCGACCAAGCTCATCTGCCCGAGGAACACGTTAAAGAATTGCGGGAATTCGTCGAGAGAATACTTCTCGATGAAGGCGCCGATCCTGGTCTTCCTCGGATCGTCCTTGATCTTGTAGAGCGGGCCTTTTCGGATGCTCCGTTCCTCAATAAGCTGCTTCTCGAACGCGAGCGCCTCCTCGAAATCGGGATTGTTGCGCGTGACGCAATATTTCCACTTCATGTACCGGAACTTGTACACCAGTATCTTCCTTCCGTTCTCACCGATTCGCTCGTTCTTGTAGACGATCGGTCCGGATCCGTCCTCTGTCTTGATGAGCAGCGCGACGATTACCATCACCGGAGAGAAGAGGACGATGAAGAAGGCGGAGGCGAGCGTATCGAAGATCCGCTTCAATATGCGACCCCACCCGTCGAGCGGCGTATGCAGGAACCGGATGAGCGGCTCCCCGTTGAACACCTCGAGCTGGAAGCGCGAGGTCTGGAGTGTCGTCGGCATATATTTGAACGAAATATCGTGGATCTGGCAGTAGTCGAGAATCTTCTCCTGCTCGTCGTCGGTGATGCTCTGGTCGCAGACGATGATCTCATCGATACCCTTCTCCGTCCGGATGGTGTCGATACGGTGCAGACTCCCCGACTCCGCGATGTCGACGACCCGGTACCCGAGCTCGGGATGCTTCGTGAACATCTTCGCGAAACGACGGACGCGGCCGTTCACCCCGATCAGGAGCACCCGGTACACGCCGACGCCCTTCGTGACGAGATAATACCGTTGGATCTTGCGCAGGAGATACCGGGCCGCGGACACGTAGGCGGTCGCGACGAACCAACCGGCCACGATGATGAACCGCGACGAGAACCAGTCGCGTTCGAGGAAGACCGCGATGATGACGATGACGATACACAGCGACGTCGCCCGGAACACCATGAGTGCCTCTTCCCAGGAGCGGCGCGGCGAACGGACCATATACAGTCCCTCGATCGCGTACACGATGAGGAAAAACGGCACGACCGCAAGCGAGAGCTCGAAAAAACGCTCGAAGGTCATGGAGTAGACCTTCGGGTTGATGATATCCGAATATTGGGGAAGCAGATCGCGAAGCACGAACACCGAAGTCGTCGCGAGGACGAGCATGATATAGTCCACCGGCACCTGGAGCACGCTCCAGAAGAGTTCCGACCGTTTCAACATAATACGTTCTTCATGGTTTCATTCATATCCCTTCGTTCCCGAAACAGGCTCATAAGCCGGATTCTGTTCACTCGCCCCGAACGGGACGAGGCTGATCATCATTTGTCTGGGACCGTCGTTGCCGACGGCCTCGTGCGGCACTCCCCGACTTTCGTCGGGGCACGGCCTTGCACACGGATAAGGGTTTAGCCGTTTCACCCCGCATGTCACCATATGGATTCACCGCACTTCCCGAAAGAAGCGGGTGCCCTATCCTTTCGGAATCGGGCGTCTCTGCTCGCACCTCGCGCCTCACGGCGGACGGGTATTACCCGCTACCTTTTCCCCCGATTCGCACCGGGATCGTGTGTCCGGACTTTCCTCCCCTACGGCCGCAAGCGGCATAAAGGCGATGATCCGACCTGTTTCAGGAATGAAAGAACACGAAAAAAAGCCCTCCGCATACGGTATCGTTATATCACGGACGACTCACTCTGTCAATTTTTCCCTTTTATAAGCCTTTTATTTGAAGCTTCCCACCGCTTCGAGTATCTTCTCGATTTCCCGGTCGGTCTCTTCTCCTGTCACGGTCCGATCATCGTGTCCGAACGTCAGATGGAACGCGACGTTTTTCTCTTCCCCTTTCGCGAAGATATCGAATACATCCGCCGCACGCAAGAAAGAGGATGATTCGCGCACGGTCCGTTCAAGTTCCCCGATCGTGACATCGTTTCGTACCGGTATCGAAAGATCACGGGTCGCGAACGGGAATTTCGGCAACGGCGTGAATTTCCGCTCGACCTCGAACGCCGACCGCAACACATCGAAATCGATCTGTGCCGAAACGACAACACCGCGCAAGTCGTATGCCTCGGCAGCGGAGGGAGAAATCTCACCGGCTTCTCCGAGCACTTTCCCGTTCACGGAAAGCAAAGAAATTCTTGTAGGATGAAAGATCGGATAGGCATCCATCGCCGTCTCGATCGGGACCGGCTCCCAATTGACTTCGCCGAGTCCCGCGAACGCGGACAGTTTCGAAATGAATCCCTTGAGCGCGAAAAACGCGTCTTCCCCTTTTTTCGGGACCAACACCAAAGACAGCATCCTGTTTTCGACCGGCTTCCCTTCTTCACCGATCACGTACCGGTCTCCGATCTCAAAAAATCGAAACGCATCGAAGTATCGGAGATTTTCGCCCGCCTTGCGTAGGGTCGTAGGAAGCAGACTCGCCCGAAGCACGGCCTGATCGGGATTCATGGGATTCGCGAGTCGCAGATGCCGACCTTCCATACCCGCGCCGAGCCGTCGCCCATCGGATTCCGAATAGAAAGAATAGGTCCTGATCTCGTCCCAACCGGAGGCCGAGAGCATGTTCCGCAGTTCACGGGCGAAGATCCCCGCCCCGTTTCGCCCGGGTGCGACCATCGGCACGAGCGGAACCGTCACGGGAATCCGATCATATCCGATCACGCGACCGACTTCTTCGGCGATGTCCCATCCGTCATGAAGGTCCTGACGGAATGTCGGCACGATGGCGGTCCATTCATCGCCTTGTTCGCTCACTTCGATACCGAGATGTTCCAAGATTTCCTTCGCTTCCGATCGAACGACATCGGTACCGAACATGTCCGCGAAGATCGAAAAGGGAAATGATATGGAAACCGGACGATCCGCCTTCGTGACGATATCGGTCGATCCGATGACGGTCGATCCGGCTTCAGTAGCAAAAAGACGCATCGCCTCGATCGCCGACCCGGTCACCCGATCGGTATCCACGTTCCGCTCGTACCGGTACGACGCGTCAGTCGGCAGACGATGTCGCGCGACCGTCTTGCGGATCGATGCCGGGTCGAAGGTCGCGACTTCCAGGAACACGCGTTTCGTCTCCGCAGTGATTCCAGTCCGATTTCCGCCCATGACGCCGGCAAGCGCTACGGGGCGGTTCGCATCGGCGATAACCAGGTCTTCGGTCGAAAGCGTGAGAGACTTACCATCGAGCAGATCGAGGGTTTCGCCTTCGCGTGCCTGGCGCACGACGATCCCCCCCTCGACCGTATCCGCATCGAACGCGTGCATCGGCTGGCCGAACGTGAGCAGGGAAAAGTTGGTGATATCGACCGCTATGGAAATCGGACGAATACCCGACCGGAGGAGCAATGAACGCATCCGAAGCGGCGATGATCCCGAAGAGGTCCCTTCGAACAATATACCGAGATAACGCCGACACCGGTCGGAAACGACTTCGACGGAAACGGGTGACGTGGGAAGCTGCGGTAACGACAGCACATCGATATCAAATGCGGCACGGCGACCTTCGAGCGCCGCGATCTCGCGCGCCATCCCACGATACGAGACGGCGTCGCATCCGCGGTTCGGCAGGACATTGATGTCGAGTATCGTATCGTCGAGCCCGGCATACGTTATAAACGACGTTCCGAGCGGCGCGTCATCCGGGAGGACGAGGATGCCGTCATGACCCGTACCGATCCCAAGTTCGTCTTCCGCGCAGATCATGCCAGACGATACCACTCCTCGGATTGCCGATTCTTTGATTTCGATATCTCCCCCGCCTGCAACGGTATGCCCCGTAGCAGTTCGGGCAGGAAGCTTCGCTCCAGGCAACGCGACCGCGACTTTTTGCCCCGTGGCCACGTTCGGGGCTCCGCAGACGATGGTCCGCGCTTCGCCACCCTCTTCCGTCACGACCGTCGTCACACGCAACCGATCGGCATCGGGATGCGGCGAGACGGTTTCGACCCGACCGATCACGACCGACTCGAGCCCGTGCGGATAGGGTTCGACGGACTCCACCTCGAACGCGTGGAACATGATGAGTTCCGCAAGTTCCGCCGGTGTCTTCTCCGTGCCGGACAGTTCCTTCAGATAATGGTATGAAAATTTCATAGGAGAACTTCGTCAAGCTTCGTGAGCTTCAACAGCTTCATCGGCTTTTTCGGATTTCGGATTAAGCTTTTGGATCATGCTTCTGAGCATACGGTCAGAACTGTCGGATGAATCGCAAATCTCCGCTCATGAACAATCGCGTGTCCGGGATGCGATACTTCATCATCGCGAGCCGTTCCAAGCCGAATCCCCACGCGAATCCCTGATACTTCCCACGCCGATATCCGGCCGCCTCGAACACCTTCTGCTGCACCATACCCGCCCCGCCGATCTCGATCCAACCGACCCCTTTGCAGGAAGGACAACCGCTCCCTCCGCAGAACACGCACGAGATGTCGAATTCGAACCCCGGCTCGACGAACGGGAAGAAGCTCGGGCGAAGCCGAACCGAGACCTCACGGCCGAAAAATTCCGAGAAGAAAGTCTCCGCGACCGACTTGAGATGCCCCACGGTCACGTCGCCACGCTCGCCGACGACCAGGCTCTCGAACTGATGGAATGTGTGTTCGTGCGTTGCGTCGGTCGACTCGTTGCGGAATGTGCGCCCCGGGACGATAATGCGAAACGGCGGCGTATGCGTTTCCATATACCGGATCTGCACCGGGGACGTGTGTGTCCGCAGGAGATACCGCTGATCAAGCCCGTCGCTCTCGATCCAGAACGTATCCTGCATGTCGCGCGCCGGATGATCCTCCGGAAAGTTGAGCGCCTCGAAATTATAGAAATCGCTTTCCAGTTCCGGTCCGTCCGGAATCTCGAAACCGAGACCGGTGAAGATATCCTCAACCTCGTTGATGATCGTCGTGATCGGATGCAAATGCCCGAACGACTCAATCATTCCGGGCGCGGTCACGTCCAGACGTTCCGCCTCCCAATCGCGCCCATCCCGCTCGATGCGCTCTTTGGCGGAAACGAACGCCTCGGTAAGCGCCGTACGCACGCCCTGTACCAATGGACCGAGTATACGTTTTTCTTCCGGCGTAAGATCCTTGAGCCCCTTCAATATGCCGGTCAACTCACTCTTGCGGCCCAATAACCGCACTTCGAGTTCGCGAAGCACTTCCTCGGAAGCGGCTTCCCCGAAGGCCTTTATTCCCTCCTCCCTGATTTCCGCGATCCGTTCGATGTTCATAGATAAAATGCCTGTAAATCGCTTCCATGGTACCACTTTCAGTGAACATTGGGCAAATAGCAGAGAACATATAGCAGTTAACATGGGACGGGGAAGAGAAAACAGATAATATTGAACGGTTAGCAAAAAGCAAATATTCGATAATACTGAATCCGCTTGAATCAAGAGAGATCGGATTGAGAGGCCCAGCCTCCCTGAACCATACAGCGTCTACATTTATTCGGTATAACAAAATGAAGGGAACCATACGAATCCGCGAAAAGACCATCCGATATTCGGATGGTCTTCATATCTTCTTGAGCACTATGAACAGCTTTGCCTAGTGTATGTAATAGGTCACATTGACCTCCACGACAAGCATCTGGTTTCCCGCGCCAAGAGAGGCAGTCCCTGCCGGAGAAGCAAGCGTCCCGGTCGGAGTCGGTGCCGGACTCCCAAATGAAGCGTTCGTGCTCGGCGTTGGCGTATTCGATCCGGGAACCGAAATGACGTTCTCATACCAACTCCCGACACCCTTCAACCGCACCTCGGCGGCATCCGTCACCGCTTTCGCCTTGTCGCGGGCATCTTTCACAGCAGCCAGACGGGCCTCCTGCTTCGCATTTTCGAGGTCCGAAACGAACAATCGGACTTCTCCGGCCTGATTCGCTCCCGCCTTCGACGCGGCCGAAAGCACGCGGTCGATCGTCGAGGTATCCCCGTTAATTTTCGGGATACGGATAGTGATCTGCTGGGAACACGTGAATCCTATGATTTCAGCTGCCGCGCCGGTCGGTTTTCCCTCCGCATCGGTCGCCTGACCCTCCTTGTACCGCGGATTGACCGCGTATCCGGTCAATTGATAATTTTCCGGGACGACTCCGACCTCCTGGATCGCCTTTTCCACCGCGGCAATCTTGTCACTCGTTATCTTGATAGCCTCTTCCTCGGTCGGTGCGGTAATCGTCAATACTCCGACATTCACCTCGGCCGTATCGGCCTTCATGGGGACCTCGACATGACCGGTCACCTGCACCGTATCGTTATTCGAAGTGAAAATCGCATCCTTTACGACCGCCAGCCCGAGAACCCCGGCTATGGCGACGATCATCACGATACCGACGATCGGATGTGAAAGCGTCCCCCGGACCGATTCGCAGCATTTCTTCCCCGGTTCACCGCTGTGACACCCGCATCCGTCATGTTCGTGTTCCATATGCTATGATCGCATCAATGTACACGATCATAGTATCACTATCAGGGGTCATACGCAATACATTGTTCTGAGTTGACGAAAATCGCCATTGTTTATGTTGGGCTCTTCCAATCGCGGAACTCCCGATTTCACGGACCTTGATAACGATTTACGCCCATTGCGGAAGTTGATGATCTTGATCTTGTGATGCCGATCTATATCCTCCTCCATAACGGTACCAAATATCATTCGTTTCGATGGCATTGGCCAGGCAGGGACTGACGGCTTCCAGAGTCACCCTGGATACGTTCTGCTCTTCAACAGCCGTAACAGCTGCAAACGAGGCCGGGTTGGACATTGCGTGCGACGGTGCAGAAGTTGGAACAGGCGTGATCCAAGGTTAAGAATCATACAGGTTATTGAGGTGAAACAGTCACGTATTGATGATCGGTGACTTCATGTTTATCTTTGCGCGAATTATCAATGTGACAACCGTACGGTAGTATTCAATTCCCTTTATACCGATCAACGCCATCAATGGGACGATTACCACAGTATCATTCCCGCGAAGGCGGGAATCTTCGCGTGATAAATAAGTGACGGATTACGTTAATCGGGTATTATTTATCGATATTGGTCGCCGAACCGGATCAGAAAACGGACCGTCCCAAGACGATCCGTTTCATTTCGATACCGTTCCTAATTCCCCGTCGGCGGGACTTCCGTCCAGTTCTGGTCGCAGGAGCGCGTACCGGTGCAGTCCATCTGAACA
>JBAXOD010000029.1:0-9891 GCA_037133435.1 Candidatus Moraniibacteriota bacterium
ATGAAGCTGCTAATAATTTGGCCACCCTTGCAACTTCAGATTTAAATCTTAGCACCTTGGCCGTATCGGATATTTCGGTCAGTCAGTCGACTCAGGATGCCACCTTGGGCAAGGTTATCGTCGGCTATACGTATTCCATCCAAAGCGATATCAGTGCCGCTACGAACATCGGTCTGGAATTTTGGAACGGCACGAGTTGGATCGGAGCCGCGACCGTTACGGGAGATTCCGGTGCGAACGTCTCAAGCGGTGCCAAACAGATCATCTGGAACGCCAAACAGGACTATTCGCAGCAGTATTCGACCACCGCGAAAGTCAGGCTGGTCGCGACATACGGATCCACGAGCCAGGTTTTGACAGCCGCGGATTATCTCTTGGACACGAAAAATCCGGTGTTGCCGGCCGTTCCGGTGATCATCGATCACTCGGTTTCCGCGAATCAGGTATCCATTCAGACGCCGACCGATGATTCGACGTACAAGATGATGGTTTCACAGAATGCCGATTTTTCGGGAGCGAGTCTGGAATCCTTCGCCAGTCCGTACACGCCGAGTCCGGTCTTGACGGACGATCCGGCCAGGATCTATCTTCGCATTCAGGACAAATACGGGAACCATACCGACTCGGTCGCGAGCACACCGGAAAAACCGGGAAATATAATCTATTTTGACACTTCCCGCTCCCAGGACAACCTGTACCAGGAATTCGTCGCCTGGGATGCGATCTCTCCCTTGCGTTCCGGTTCGGGCGCTCCGGTGTATGAAATCTATCGCAAGGACAATACGCAGAACGATTTCAGCCTGCTGACGACCATTTCGAATACGGAATTCAATTATTATCTGGACACGGGCCTTGACGGTGCCAAGACGTATTCTTATAAGATCAGAAACCGTGATTCTCATTGGGATGTTTCCCAATATTCGGCCGTCATCACGGACCAGCCGAACGGTCAGGGCGCGACCGATACGACCGCACCGAATATCAGCGGGGTTTCGATCACCGATGTCGGCACGACCTCGGCCGCGGTCAACTGGACGACGGACGAGATTTCCGATTCCGGGGTCGGCTATTCGACCGATAACACGTATCTGCCCGAACGGGGCATCGGTTCCATGGTCACGAATCACAGGATCGTCCTGACCAATCTCGCTCCCGGAACGGTATATTATGTCAGGGTGAAATCCCGTGATGCGGCCGGAAACCTGGGACGAGTCGACAGGGACAATCCCGGGGTCAACAATATCGCCGATTTCCGACTTGAAACCTCTCCCGGGCCGGCGATCTCTTCGGTCACGGTCCCGAACATCTCGAACAACCAGGCCACCATAGCGTGGAAAACCACGACCAATTCTTCCAGCTATGTGATCTATTCCCCGACGGTTTCCAACGGACAACTCGATGCCCCGAAGGAATTCGGGACGCCCGATCTGGTCGGGGGAGCCGGTCCGTACGGCCACAGTATCACCATCAATTCCTACAACGACCAGCCGTTGCTCAATGACACGAAATATTATTTCTCGGTCAAATCGGTCGACGGTACCGGCAATGTCGCGATCGACAATAACGGCGGAAATTATTATGAGCTGCTCACGACCGCGGACGATACGCCGCCGATCATTTCGGCTGTGGATACCCCCGTGCTGAGCCAGGAGAGCGTCGCCGTGACGTGGGTGACCGACGAGCCGGCGACCTCGAAGGTATCCTATGGCGAGAAGAACGGCGGACCTTACCGGGACACGCAGGAAGTGAACGTCTACGACCGCAATCATTTCGTGATTCTTTCGGGGCTGACTCCGGACACGAAGTATTATTTCAAGGTGACCAGCAGGGATATCAACGGGAATGAGCGTATCGGTGGTCAGAACGAATTCACCACGCAAAAAGATCTGCAGTTCCAGCACGACCCGCTTTCATCGATCGACAAGATCAGAATTCCCGTCGAAACACTTTCCGACACCAACGCGGTCGTGACGTTCACGACCGATCAGCAGGCGCTCTGCCTCGCGGAACTTACCGTCTCGTCGGGATCTTATACCAATCCCGTCGTGGCCCAGGAAGACGGCTATGACGAGAACATCAATTATTCGACGGCGCACACGCTCCGACTCGTCAATCTGATTTCCTCGACCCCGTACTATTTCCGGATCACCTGCCACGACAACCTGACCGACGATAATGGCGACTTCGCGAATATCGTCACGTCGGACGAGGATACGTTCACGACGAGGGAGAAACTGTATACCGCCTCGGGCTATGGGGAGCTCGGAGATCATATTCCGCCGGTCATCTCGAATATCAAGACATCGAATATCACCGGAGAGTCCGCGGTCGTCACGTGGGACACCGATGAGAAAACGAACAGCAATGTCCGTTTCGGAGTGCAGAGTTCCGATGAGAGCATGGCGGGAGACCCGCTGACTGACAAGGGCGTCGACAGCTTCTCCACCACCCATACCGTCACCGTGATCGGTCTGGTGCCGGCGACCAAATACCGGTTCGTCGTCTCTTCGACCGACGTCGCCGGCAACATCACGCTTTCTTCCGAATCGTCCTTCCAAACCGCCTCACCCTCATCGATATCCTCCATCAACGCGGCCTCGAACGCCCTCGGTGAAGCCGTGATTTCCTGGCATACCAGCAAGTCCACGACGTCCGTCGTGGAATACGGCGCGACGATAAATTACGGAGAGAAGAAGGAATCCACGACCCTCGTCCAGGATCACAGTGTCTCGCTTACCGGTCTGAGTCTCGGCCAGACATATCACTTCCGGGTGAAAGGACAGGACGCGAACAAGATGTTGTATTCCTCGTCCGACAACACTTTCCAGCCGAAATCGCCGCCGAAGATCACGGGCGTTTCCATCGACGGGATCACCGATCACGAGGCGACAGTGAAGTTTTTGACCGACGTCCCGGCCGACGGCAACATCACCTTCACGGATGCCAAGAATCCGGACCACTCCGGCTACCAGGGCAAGCCGGACCTCGTCTCCAGTCACGAGATCGTCCTCCACAATCTCAGCCCGGGTTCCGACTATAAGACCAAGATACAGGTGCGAGACGAACAGGGGACACAAACCGAAACCGACGGACCCGATTTCTCCACCACCGTCGACAAGACGCCTCCTGCCATCGACCAGGTCAGGGCGGACAGCGCGCTCAGTCAGTCGGACAAGGTGCAGACCATCATTTCCTGGACGACCGACGAGCCGGCGACTTCCCAGGTGACATTCTGGGAGGGACGGGGCGGTCAGGAAACGACCATCAACGTGTCCGACGGACTGACGACTTCCCATACGTCCGTCATCACCGCCTTCAAGCCGGGAACCGTCTACGAGTTCAGGGTCAAGTCCGTCGACGTGTCGGGTAACGAGTCGGTTTCCAAGGATTACGCGTTGCGGACGCCGCAGCAGACGCAGAATATCGTCCAGATCATCGTGGGCAACTTCCAGGATATCTTCCAGTGGGCGAAGCTCTAGTCCGGCGACGGTTCTTCGCGTCCCGTGTTTCCGTGTTACAATACGGTATGATATTCGTCTCCCGATCGATCATCAGATGAGAGAAAAAAATGTCCGAACCGTGCATACAAGTCAACGACCTTCGGGTGATATATAACAAGGGGAAGTCGAACGAGGTCCGCTCTCTCGACTGCGTCAGCGTGGACATATTCCCCGAGGAATATATCATCATTTTCGGTCCGTCCGGCTGTGGGAAATCGACTTTGCTGTACGGGATATCAGGGTTGCAGGCACCGACATACGGAGACGTGACGGTGCACGGGAAAAATCTGGCGAAAATGTCCAAGCGCGAGCGGGCCGATTTCCATCAGAGCGGTATCGGCATGGTCTTCCAGGCGTTCTATCTCATCGATACGCTGACCGTGCTCGACAACGTGTGTCTGCCGAAAGTGTTTCGCGGTGACGATCTCGAGGAGGGAAAGGAAGCCGCAATGAAACTCCTGCGTCGTTTCGGTATCGCCGAACAGGCCGACAAGTTTCCCAGTCAGCTGTCGGGAGGACAGAAACAGCGGGTCTCGATCGCGCGCGCCCTCATCAACGATCCGGGCATCATTCTCGCGGATGAGCCGGTGGGAAACCTCGACAGCGAATCGGCCCAGAACGTATTGGACATTTTTCGGGAGATCAACCGCGTGGACAAGAAGACCCTGGTCATGGTCACCCATAATCCGGAGCATCTGCCGTACGCGGACCGGGTCATCCGGATGAAAGACGGCAAGAAGGTCGCCGAGGAAGTGAACAATGAGAAACGTCCGATCGCGGAAGTACAGAAAGAGATGGCTCATGTCCCGGAAGCGGTCTCCAACGAGCTCGAACTGCTGCTTCGCAGTTTCAGCGGACTGTCTCCGCTTCGGGCGGGGATGCTCATTACGCCCTTCAAGGTGAAGCAGCTCCTTAATTACGCCCTTTCCGATCTTACGGAAGAACAGGTGAACGGTGCGGAAAACTTTCTCAAAGACCTCTTTTTCAAGGAAATCGACGTTCAGACGTTCGCTTCCAGGCTCGATCTCGATCCGAAGAAAGGCGGTGCGGGATGGAACAAGGCACGGGCCGAGGCGTTCGCGAAGAAAGTCGGGAACATGCTCGAGAAGGTCGATTTGGTCGTCGGAGGGAAGGAAGGTTTCGTAACCGTGTTCTGCGACCGCCTGATCAAGGAACACGACCTCAGGCTCGATCAGGAATCGGTGCAAAAAATGAGGGGATTCGTCGAGCTCAGGATAAACAGCAAGATAGACAAGGCGGAGCTCCAGCGGTGCCTGGATGTCCCGAAACGGCTCGGCGGCATCGGCCTCTATAAGAATACCGCGGAGAAGTTGGCACGCGAAGTCGAACTGATGATGCTGATCAAATATTCCTCCTAGTGCCAGGACAACGAACAGAAACATGAAATTCAAGCAGATCCTCAAGCTTTCCACCCGCATGTTCAAGGCCCGTACGTCACGGACCCTGTTGACGGTGCTCGGTATGAGTATCGGCATCGGTGCCATCTTGTTCCTGGTTTCCTTGGGATATGGTCTTCAGAAGACCCTGCTCGAACGGATCACGACGTCGGATTCCCTGTTGACGCTCGATGTTTCCGAACCGAAATCCGGAGCCGTGGCCATAGACAAGGCGATGCTCGACAAGATATCGTCGAGACCCGGGGTCGATATCGTGAGTCCCGCGTTTCAGATGAACGGTCAGGGCCACTTCGGGGACCTGTCCGCCGATCTCGTCGCCATCGGGTGTGATTCCTCATTCCTGAAACTTTCGGGTTTCAAATCGACCAAGGGGCGATTGTTCGGTGACGATGAGCCGACCGGGGTCGTCATCAGCAGTTCCATGGCAGAAGTTTTCGGCAAGACCGCCGACGAGATGATCGGCCAGGAGATTACGTTCTCATATTTCCTTCCGAAAGATCCGTCGAACGCTTCCGATCAGTCGGCGTCGAAAGAGAACGATTCGGTCCGTGTCGACAGTCAGAACACCTATACTATCGTCGGGGTGACCGATGCGCAGGAAAACGTCGTCTATATTCCCATGGCTTCCCTTGGTGATCTGAATATCGCGGAATACGGACAGTTGAAGGTGAAGTGTCGCAGCAGTGCGGACATACCGGCCGTCCGGGACGGGATCCTGCAAGACGGTCTGCTCGTTTCCTCGCTTTCGGACACGGTCGATCAGGCGAACCAGATATTCGGGATCCTGCAGGCGATACTGATGTTTTTCGGAGTCATCGCTTTGGTGGTTTCCGCCATCGGTATGTTCAACACCATGACCATAACGCTTCTGGAGCGGACCGAGGAGATCGGGATCATGAAATCCATCGGGGCGACGGACAGGGCCATATCGACCATGTTCTTCGTCGAATCCGCCATCATGGGTTTTCTGGGTGGTGTTTCCGGGGTGGCTATCGGTTGGCTTGGCGGTATGGGATTCAACGTGCTGATCAACTTCATCGCGGCCAAGCTCGGCGGGCAGAAAGTGAGCCTGTTCTACAGCCCCCTTTGGTTCATACTCTCGATTATCGGTTTTTCGGTAGTGGTCGGAATTATGACGGGTTTCGTTCCGGCCCGTCGGGCGAGCAAGATCGATCCTTTGGACGCGTTACGGTACAAATAGGGTTTCTCGCGAATCGTGAGGATACGGACAGATTTCCCTTCATTTTTCGAAATACGGCGGTTTGACCGGGTTGTGAAGAGGTGTTATCATACGGGTACAATTGAATATGTTATCCAGAGTGCGGGGAGAGTACTGGCTCCATGATCCGCCGGCAACCATTCGGAGTCATTCCGGACCGGTGCCACATCCAGCCCCATTGGGGAAGATAATCATTGTTTTCCTGCCTCTGGGCAGGTTTTTGTTTTATGGCGACATATACAAGGACAGCGGAATTCGTCAGTCCGGGGCATCCGGACAAGATCTGCGACTTCATCGCGGATTCGATACTCGACGCGTATCATGCTGGCGATCCGGAATCGCGCGTGGCGATCGAGATCATGGGCGGGCATAAGTTGGTCACGATAAACGGTGAGGTCACGTCGCGCACGCAGATCGATGCGGAGCGGATCGTCCGCGACATCGTCGGGGAGGATTTTCGGATCATCGCCAATATCGTGGCGCAGAGTCCGGAAATCTCGCAGGGCGTGGATACGGGCGGGGCGGGGGATCAGGGCATCATGAAAGGTTATGCCACGAGTGAGACGGAAAGCCTGATGCCGCTCGAGTACGAGCTGGCGCGGAAAGTCTGTCGTGAACTGTACGAGATATATCCCCACGACGGCAAGACGCAGGTCACCGTCGAAAGTGGCACCGTGAAGACCGTACTCGCGAGTTTTCAGCACAGCAAGAACGATGAGATACTCGCGCATCTTCGGCGGATCATCGATGCCGAGGAATATCTGGCCAACCCGGCGGGGGAATGGGATATGGGCGGGTTCGATGCGGATACCGGACTTTCCGGTCGCAAGCTCGTCATCGATAACTACGGTCCGGAAGTCGCGATCGGCGGAGGGTCGTTCTCCGGAAAGGATTACACGAAAGTCGACCGGTCGGGCGCGTATATGGCACGCAAGGTGGCCGTGGATTACCTGAAGAAATTCGAGGCGAAGGAAGTCATCACGAAACTCGCCTATGCCATCGGGAAGCCGGAGCCGGTCATGGCGATCGCGGTCGTGGACGGCAAAGAGGTGCCGATAGAAGGGTACGACCTGACGCCCGCCGGACTCCGGACACTGCTCAAGCTTGATCAGGTCCGGTTCGCGGATACCGCCCGTTGGGGGCACTTTGGCCGGGGATTCGAATGGGATCAGGTATCATAGGGTCGCATATATCGCGTTCCGAGAGGAAAAGGGCCTTGTCCATCAAGAGCCCTTTTTCGTTGCAGGGCTTTCCTTCATCCTCCGAACCGAAGAACAACTCGTGAAGGCTGAAAACTCACCGGCGGGGTGTGCGTAGTATCGTGGCAAGGGAAGACAACATCGAGCGCTCGGTAGTGTCGACCCGCAATAATCCTTTTATCACTCATATTTATCTTTATGAAACATCTCAAAAAATCAGCGCTTTCCATGATTGCGCTCGCGACGATTTTGTCG
Source organism: Candidatus Moraniibacteriota bacterium (assembly GCA_037133435.1). GTDB lineage: Bacteria > Patescibacteriota > Minisyncoccia > Moranbacterales > UBA1568 > JAAXTX01. The sequence goes on from JBAXOD010000029.1 coordinate 7,592, forward strand.
GCAGGAACCTATGGTATACGTGCGGCGAACGCACAGGATACCGATGCGGGAAGTACGTCCACGGACAAAGGGTCCGTCGAACGGAAGGGAGACAAAACAGAGGCTGCGGATCGAGTCTCGGACGGAAAGGGAACCGAGACGGAGCGGAAACTTCGGACAGAGTCCGGGAACGATACGAAATCGGACAAGGGGGATCATGATCGGAAGTCCGATCGGAATACCGAGAACGATGCGAAAGGCGAAGGCCATGACGGTCATGACGGAAATGACGGGAACAAGGCGTGAGCCGATTCCCAATGAAAGCAAAAAGGACCCTCGGGTCCTTTTTGCTTTCTCGTTCGCGTTGTCACTCGATGAACATGGAATCGCGGTGGATGACGGCACGGCCGTTCTTTGTGCCGGCGAGTTCCTTCACCTGTGTGGCATCGAATTTCGCGATGCCGAAACCGAGACGGAAATCGTTTCGGTCTCGTATCTCCACGACGTCGTCCTTGCGGAAGTCCCCGTCGATTCCCGTGATCCCGACCGGCAACAGGCTGATCGGCCGTTCTTTCGACAGCAGGATATCCCTCGCGCAATCATTCACTCTCACCGCTCCCATGGCAAGTCCTTCGGAATGGGCGAGTCTGCGCTTGACGCCGCTCAATTTTCCGGTCGGGACGATCGTCGTGCCGATCCGTTTTTCGTCGAGGATGTCGCGGATCACGTTTCGTTTCCGACCGTCCGCGATATGGACCGCGATGCCGGACAGGGCGAGGCGTTTCGCAACCGTGAATTTGGAAAGCATACCGCCACGACCGGCCGCCGTCTTGTCCGTGGTGATATGCCTGCGCGCGTCGGTGAGATCCTCGACCGTGATCCGAGGAATCGTTTTGGCGGACGGGTCGGACGGGCTGCCGGACAGGATGCCGTCGACGCTCGTGAGGATGACCAGGGCGTCCGCCTGAAGCTGGGCGGCGACCAGACCCGCGAGCTCGTCGTTGTCGGTAAAGACGAGTTCCCTGATGGCGATGACGTCGTTCTCATTCACGATCGGAACGATACCGTCGCGAAGCAGGTTTAGGAAGCAGCGTCGCATGTTCTGATAGTGGTTCCTGTCCCGGAAGTCCTCTTTCGTCACAAGGACCTGCGCACAGGCATAGCCGCTCTCCCGGAACAGTTCCGAATAGGTTTCCATGAGTCGGACTTGACCGACCGCGGCGAAGACCTGCTTGTCCTCGATGGTTTCTTGTCCGATCGTTTTTCCCATGACCGCCCGGCCTGATCCGACGGCGCCGGATGTCACTAAAACGATCTCCACCCCACGCTTCTTCAAGGCTGAGATCTGTCGGACGATATTCTCTATTGTCAGCGCATCAAGCAGCCCGTCATCCCCGGAGAGGACCTTCGTGCCGACTTTGACGACGATTCGGTGGTACATATTCTTTTCGGTACGCCCGGTTTACCGCGTCGCTTGAAAGCGATGCAGTTTTTCCGCCTTCCGAGAAGCGGGATAAGACTCTCCTTCGACTCGTTTCCCGCCGTCGCGAAAAACGGTCTAGGCACCGTCTCAGATATTTTCCTGCTGGGGAATATCCTCCGCCCCGCACCATACGGTGCAGGGCTCCAGCGTTCGAGTCCTGATCTAGAGCCCGTCAAAATCCCATCGCTCACTGTTGTTGAAAAGAATCGCTTGCCGGCTGAAAAATGAAAATTTCGGCTTCAAACCCTTCAAGCCTCATTGGGTTACGACAGTAACCCTTATTCAGTTTTCAGGCTTTTCGCTCGAAATTTTCAATTTTCATCTCGACATGGGATTGTTGTCGGGCTCTGGCGAAACCGTTCGCTTCCTCCAGACGCCCTTCACTTCGTTTGTGCGCCCGGCAGGACTCTCCCTCGCCTCTCGGTCGACCAGTCGACCTCGGGCTGGGCACCGCCTCGCTATTTTGTCTGCTGACAAAATCAGCTCCGGCGTTCGAGTCCTGACGGAAGCGAAACCGTTCGCTTCCTCCGGACGCCCTCGTTTCACTTGGTGCGCCCGGCAGGACTCGAACCTGCAGCCTTTTGGTCCGAAGCCAAACGCTCTATCCTTTGAGCTACGGGCGCATACTCTTTCCTTTGTACCTCGGAAAGGGGCCTTCAGTCAATCAGGAAACGAAAATCAGGAAATGAAAAACAGAGCATGCACTCCGTTTCTCCAAGAAATCTCCACTGGGGTGGCCACAGGGAAACAACCCTGAATATCAAACGCACGAAATACGCTTTTCAAGAAATCTCCACTGGGGTGGCCACAGGGAAACAACCCTGAATATCAAACGCAC
>JBAXOD010000030.1:0-9628 GCA_037133435.1 Candidatus Moraniibacteriota bacterium
ATCAAACAACTAATCCGTTTCTCCAAGAAATCTCCACTGGGGTGGCCACAGGGAATCGAACCCTGATTATCGGTACCACAAACCGAAGTCCTAACCGTTGAACGATGGCCACCCCACTAAAGGCTTCCGTATGGGGTTGTGAATGTTTCCAAACCTCTTTTCGAGACTGTGCCCTCGGAGGGAATCGAACCCCCATCAAGGGCTTAGAAGACCCCTGCTCTATCCATTGAGCTACAAGGGCGGATATGTCCGTCCGACTGTTTCGTTCGATTGTGGGTCGTGCAGGATTCGAACCTGCGACCGTTGGCTTAAGAGGCCACTGCTCTACCAACTGAGCTAACGACCCGACATGACTATCATCTTCCAGACTTTCGACACGTAACGAATTTTCACAAACTAACCCTATCGCGTTCGAACCGCGATAGCGACACTGTATCAAAAAAGCTTTTCCTCGTCAATTCCCCGTCGGGGTTGGGGCAGGCGTCGCCGTCGGCTTCGGAGTCGAGATGACCGCCTTTGCCGTGAGATACTCATCCCATTGCTTTTTGGACCACTCCGGCGGTTTCACGGTGAAATCCTGCGGATGCGGGAAAAGTGAAGGGGACTTGTAGTTGCTCGGGAAAGTATCGTTGACCATGATCGCTCCGGCCGCGTCCGTAACTTTTTGCGTGAACGTGGTTTTCATGCTTCCGTCCGGATTGGATTCGAGAATATGCGGACCGTCTATTTCCACTTTCCGTCCATCGCTTGTCCCGTAAAATCGGAATGTGAGCGTGTTTCCCTCGACGGATGAGAGGATGAGGATGTGTCCCTGGGTATTGTTGACGAACGTGAGGTCCGGCTTCGGCACATACACGGTCGCATCCATCCCGTACGGTTTGTAATAGGATACAGGGTACGCATGGTTCCTTCGGGCGGTGATCTTCAACCCGGCATTGATGGCGGTCCGGAACATGGTCGTCGAGACCTGACAGATCCCGCCGCCGAATTCCGGTTCGGTCTTGTTTTCCTTGATGACGAGCTCGGGAAGGTATCCGTGCTCGCCGTCGACTTCGCCGAGCTGTTTGACGAACGAGAATTCCGCGCCGGGAGCGATGAGAACGCTTTGGAACTGTTCAAGCGCACGGTTGATATTGAAGATGCGGTTTTTCGGTGACCCGCGGAAATTCGTGGTCGCCTCCGCGATGAGTTCATGGATTCCCAGGCTCCCGAGATCCGCGGAATCGGCCGGTTCGGTGACGTCGACCTGCAGATCGACATTGTCTGACCCCGTGGCGATCGCGTCCCGAATGGCGCGGACGGTCTTTTCACGGTCGACTTTCTGTCCGTTTTGTGCGGCCGTTATCACGACCGGGGTCTTGTCCGGAGTCTCTCCGAAGACCGCGCTTTGTGCGGGATGGTCGAGCTTCGTCAGAAGCGTATCGACGTATCGCCCGATGACGACGTCGTTCGGCTGTTGGACGGAGATGACGAGGGCGGTCTCACGGTTTTTTTGGGAAACGAACGGATCACAGGCAATGGGATCCGTGCAAGAGGATATGTTTTCGATTTCCGCCCGCCGGGTCGACCACGGGAGCAGTTTCGAGGAGACGGAGAAGAATGATTTGAAATCGGATGGTGCGATGTCAGTCCGAAGCGATCCCGCGGAAACGGTGAATGCCATTGCACTGCCCGCATCGAAAAGAGCAAAAAAAAACGCAGCGAAGGCGATCGTTGTAGAGCTGATCCGTTTCATGGTGGCGATCCGAAAATCACAAAAAATTCGTAACGACCCGAAACGGATTCAAGACGTCACGTTCCTTATCATTGTACATCGTTTCGGACAATAAAGAAAGAAAAGCCCCGGTGGAGGGGCTTTTCTGGTCGCTTTCCGATATTTAGAATCCGCGGACCTGGATCTTCTTTACCTTGTTGGTATCGGCTTTCGGCAACCGTATGGTGAGGATGCCGTTCTTGAGTGAGGCATCGGCCTTTTCCGGTATGACGTCCACCGGCAGGAGGACCGACCGGGAGAATCCGCCCCAGTAGCATTCCTGATAGTAGTAGTTTCCGTGTTCGACGACTTCCTCGTTCTTGCGCTCGCCCTTGACCGTGACCATGTCATTGTTGATCGTCACGTCGAGATCTTCGGGTTTCACGCCAGCGATGGTCGATTTGATGACGATCTCGTTCTCGGTCTGGTAGACGTCGATCGTGAGTTGTCCTTCGCCGTCGCTTTCCGGGACCGAGACGGCCTGTGGCTGCGGCTGATAGGAGGGGGCGCTCCATGACGGTTGTTCCAATTCATCGTTGACGTTCATAGTGTTGGTCTGGATTGAAAAGCGCGACGTGGGTTCCTCTTCTTCGTAGACCGGAAGGGAAGAATTCACGCTTCCGTCGCCCACATGTTTCGCTCCCGTAAGTTTCTCGAAGAAGGACTTTTTCTCCTTGGTGGACATATGTTTCTTTCTTTAGTATTTTCACCTTGAAGTATAGCCGTTTTGTCAGATCAGCGCAAGAACCAGGTTGTATGCGGTATGGAGAAGGATGCCGATCAGGACGGCGATCGCTCCCGATTTTCCGGGTCCGCGTCGGATGCCGTATCCGTAGATGACGGAGGTGACGACATGAACCGTCAGGATGCCGAAGAGGGGAAGAAACGTGGAGGGCGATGCCGATGCTCCCATCATGGAAAGCAACCCGAGTTCGGTCGCCGCGAACCCGATACCGAACAGGAGCGAGGCCGGAATCGGACGAATGCCGGAATCGGTGCGGAGGGTTTTCCTGAGGACGAAATATTTGAGCAGTTCCTCGATGGAGGCGAGTACGATGATAGTCGGGGCGAGGACCGAAAGCGGCGAGGCGGCGGCGGAACGGATCGCCAAAAAACCGGCTTCCGGCAAAAGGGCGCCGGACATGATTTCGGCGATGAGCGCGAACAGCGCGGTCAGCGTTCCGTAGATGAAGAAGACAAACATGGCGTTCCGTTATGAGATGGAAGACAGGTGTCCGCGGAGTTCGGCGGCTTTGGCGTTCGTTTCATCGAGCGTCGCCCGGGTCTGCATGACGACTGTCTCCGGCGCCCGGTCCGTAAACGAAGGGTTGCCGAGTTTCGCTTCGAGGGACTTCGCATATTTTTCCGCCTCGGTGAGCTCCTTTCCGAGTCGTGCGCGCTCCGCATCGATATCGATGACGCCATCGAGGGAGACGCTGGCGGAGAGACGATCGGAAATGATAAGCTCGGCCGATGATCCATCGAATGATGTCACTATATCGATTCTCGCGAGTCGTTCGATAGCCGGATAACTTACGGAAAAATCGACGCCTTTGGTTGTAAGTGTGCCTGTCAGACGTTGTGTCGGGTCTATGTGATAGGTCGCCCGGAGGTTTCGTATCTTCGTGACGAGGGATCGGAGTTCGCCGAAAGCGGTTTCCGCATCGGTATCGACATCGTTGGAATCGCCCGGCCAAGGTGTGACCATGAGTGATGTACTGTTTCCGCGGGTCTCGTTGATCGCGTCGGTCACGAAGGGGAGGAATGGGTGCCACAGCCGGAGCAGGGTACCGAAGACATGTCGCAAAACGGCATCATTCTTTTCGACCTTGTGGATCTCGATATACCAGTCTGCGAAGTCGTCGAGCGTGAACGTGCGGAGCGTCTCGATCGCGAGCGAGAACCGGTTTTCCGTGAGGTGCCCCGTAGTGTCATCGATAACCGTCGCGAGTTTTCCGAGTATGAATCGGTCCGAAAGTGACTTCGGTACCAGGGAATCATCCGAGGCCGTACTCATCGTGGCGACATAGCGCGAGATGTTCCAGATTTTATTCACGAAATTTCGCGACGTTTCCATTTTTTCCGTCGAGAAGCGGGAATCGTTCCCGGGAGTGATGTCGGAGAGGAGCGCGAGTCGGAGCGCGTCGGTCCCGTACTCTCTGCCGATGTCGATCGGGTCGATGCCGTTGCCGAGCGATTTGGAGAATTTTCTCCCGTCTTTGTCGCGGAGGATGCCGTGGATATACACGGTCTTGAAGGGAATCGTATCGAGCGCGTACGTGGTCATGAGGATCATCCGCGCCATCCAGAAGAACACGATCTCGTATCCCATTTGCATGAACGAGATGGGATGAAAATTCGCGAAGTCGTCTTCTCGGTTCAGGGTCGAGAATGTCCACAGGCCCGAAGAAAACCAGGTATCGAGCGTATCAGGATCCTGTTCCCACCCTTCGCCCTCCGGCGCCTTGACCCCGCAGTATATTTCGATTTCTCCTTCTCCGCCCGTTGTCAGTTGTTCGTTGTCGGTTGTCGGTTTTTTATACCACACCGGAATCCGGTGTCCCCACCAGATCTGCCGGGAGATGCACCAGTCGCGAAGATGGTCGATCCAGTGGAGATAGATCTTTTCGAAACGTTCCGGCGCGATGTCGACTCGTTGTTTCGGGTCACCGTCGAGTCCGGTTGTCACGGCTTCGCGCATGAGGTCTTTGAGGGATTTCCTGCGACCCGGGATCTCCTTGTTCACCGCGACGAACCACTGTTCCATCGGTATGACCTCGACGACGTCTCCGAAACGGTCGGATGTGCCGACATTTTGCGTGATGTCTTCTTCTTTCTCGAGTAGGTCGTTCTCGCGAAGATACGTGACGAATTTCTCCCGCGCTTCGAGAACGGAGAATCCGGCATATGCCGGTCCGGCTTCGGTAGTCATAGCGCCATCGATACCGATGACCGCGACGAGTCCGATTTCGGGATGACGTTGTCGGATGTCGAAGTCAGTCTGACTATGCGCCGGGGTCACGCCAACCGCACCCGTACCGAAGGTCGGGTCGACTTCCTCGTCACCGATGATTTTTATTGAAAGTGGTTTCGCGGCACCGACTTCGACTTCGAAGGTCTGGCCGATGAGGTCGCGATAGCGCGGATCGTCCGGATGGACGGCGACCGCCGTATCGCCGAGCTTTGTCTCGGGACGGGTCGTGGCGACTGCGATCGGGAAGTCTTTGGCATAGCGGAAGGTATAGAGCGTGGCGGGTCGTTCGATATGCTCGAGCTCGTCATCGGAGCAGGTGGATTGTCCTGCGACCGACCAGTTGACGACACGGTATCCCTTGTAGATAAGGCCGTCGTCGTACATTTTTTTGAACATCGTGTTCACCGCGAGAACACGGGCGTCATCGAATGTGTATGCGAAACGTGACCAGTCGCAACTCGATCCCATGGCGCGGATCTGTTTTTTGATGGTGTCTTTGGACTCGTCGGCAAATGTACGGATTTTCTCGAGCAGTCCCTCGCGACCGAGTTCCTGGCGAGGATGCATCATGCCCGAAGCGACGAGGTTTTTTTCGACGCGGGATTGCGTGGCGACGGCGGCATGGTCTGCTCCGGGCAAAAAGAGTGTCCGGTCGCCACGCATGCGGTGATAGCGTGCCGTGACGTCCATGATCGAATTTTCCATCGCGTGGCCGAGGTGGAGCACGCCGGTCACATTCGGTGGTGGCATGAGTATGGAAAACGCCTCGGCGTCCGCTTTGGTGACGCCCTTTTCGATGCAGGTATCGGGGTTGAAAAAACCGCTCTCTTCCCACTTCTGGTAGAGTTTCGTTTCCCATTCCTGCGGATCGTATGCTTTCGGTATATCTTGCGGTTTCATATTTCCCATACTACGGCCTTTTTCGGATTCTTTCAAGAAAAGCGTGATTTTCGGATAAAAAAATGAAACCACGCATGTTGCATGGTTTCGGATAAGATTGATGTGAGATTACGGATTCGAAACTATTACGGCACCCGAAGGAATTTTTTTCCATATCGCTTCGATGAATTCGTTTACATTTCGTTCCCGCGTTTCCTTATACTCTGAAAGGTTTTCCATGGCTTCTTCCCAGACAGTCATCAGAGCCTCGGTAGCAAAGTTCACGGTGTGGAGCGAATCCGTAAATTCTTCTGGAGTACATGATTCTGGGTTGATGAGATCAATGCGATAGGTCCAGGTTTTAAGCACCTCATCCCATGTAGGTTCTTCAGCACGTAGGGAAAGAACGCAGGATGGCTGATGCTTTCTTAGTACCTCGTAAAGAAAATTCTTGACAATGCCGTATGCGGTTTCATCCTCATACTCTATATCGCTGCATGTCCCGATATGAAAAGATTTTTTTACGAGAAAATTTTCGGTTGTGAAATAGGGCGTTCGATAAGAAAATATGCTTTTTCAAGGTTGCCGCTGACGTGAAATCCGATTTGTAGAAAGGATTTTCCTGAGAGACGAATCATGAGGTTCGCTGTTCTTCCATCGGCTATCGGATTGGAATCGTATAGGCTGCCCTCCTTGTCGATAGCATAGTTTTTTTCAGAATAGTCCACAAACATCGCATAGAGTTCGTATGCGGAAAGGGTTTTTTTCGGGTCTGACATTGTGCGCCTCGCTTATTTTAGGTTGTTGTTAAGGGAAAAACTTCTGCCCATATGAAAGCGCGATTTTCGGTTTTCGTCAAGGGTTTGCTTCCGCAGGAGCAAGTTTGCAGTCTGTTCCGTAACAATCTTTTTCCTTGTCGCGCCGTAGCCTTGGCGCAGGCGGGCTTCGCCACACCGTAGCCTTAACGTAGGCTGGGTTTCTACTCCGCCACACTCCACACTTCTCACTTCGGTCCCGTTTCAGAGTGGTAAATTCGCGTCGGGTTCGAGGTCGATGGCGTTTCGTTTGAGTGCTTCACGTTCGACGGTTGTAAGCCGGGCATAGCGGAGAACGGCGGCGGAGCCGATCATGGCCGCGTTGTCGAGGGAATATTTGAATTCGGGAACGGTGAAAGCGGTGTAGGGGAATCCTTCGACCATGGTCGTGAGCGACTCGCGGAGTGATACGTTGGCCGAGACCCCACCGGCGATGACGAGCGTTGCCGGGGAGTATTCCTCGACGGCGCGTCTGGTTTTCGTAACCAGGACGTCGACGACGGCTTCTTGGAATGCGTGGCAGATGCCGTTCACGAATGATTCGTCGCGGTCGGTTTCGTCGGTCTTGCGGATCTCGTACAAGACGGCGGTCTTGAGTCCGGAGAACGAGAAGTCATAGTCTCCCGAATCGATCATCGGGCGAGGGAAGCGGAGATCTTTTTTGTCTGTCTTCGCGAGCCCGAGTCCTCGAAGGCGTGGCGATCCAGAGGATTCTGAGTCCTGGATTGCTTCGACGAAGACGTCTCGCAAAGACGGTTCGTGGCCTTGGTATCGCGCAGCACGCGCCGCGACTTCCGGCCCTCCGGGATAGGGGAGGCCGAGCATCTTGGCGACCTTGTCGAACGCCTCTCCGGCCGCATCATCCTTGGTCCGGCCGAGTATCTCATATTGGAAATGATCCTGCATCAGTACCAGCTCCGTATGTCCGCCTGACACGACCAAAGCGAGAAGCGGAAAGGTGGCTTCTTTCGTTTCGAAACCAGATCCGCCAGTAGGCGGATAGAGCTTGTCGTTTATGCTAATGAAATTGGCATAAACATGACCCTCGATATGATGGATTCCGATGAGGGGTTTCTGCCAGACAAGCGCGAGCGCCTTGGCGGCGGATACGCCGGCAAGGAGCGCAGGAATAAGACCGGGACCCTGCGTGACGGCGATCGCGTCGATATCGTCTCGTCCGATGCCGGAGACATGGAGTGCCTCGTCGATGACGGGGACGAGGTTCTTCACATGTTCGCGCGCGGCAAGTGCCGGCACAACACCGCCATACTGCCGGTGGAGTTCGATTTGCGAGGAAACGACCGACGACAAGACGACCGGCACGCCCCCAACGAGTGTGACGACCGCCGCCGCGGTATCGTCGCATGACGTTTCGATGGCGAGGATTCTGGGTGACGTTTCAGTTTGCATATCCAAATCGGTTTTTCAGAAAATAGCTCTATCGTATCAATCCATTTTTTTTCAGGTAGTCGATCAACTCCTCGAATATTTTGGTGAACTCCTCGGAAAATTCAAGATATTTTTCCTTGGATTTTCGGACGTCCTGTTCCGACAGATCCCAACGTTTCCAAGAATTCGTATTGTGCAGGGAATGGACGATCGGATCAAGCTTGTCTATGGCATGGGCGAACCGGGCTTCCGGCGACTCTCGCTTTTCATATTCGTCATGAAGGTCGGCGTATTTTTCCGCTATCGCTTTCGGGATATTTTTTCTGAGAATTTCGAACCCTTCGGCCTCCCGTCGCTTTTTCGTTTGAAGACCTTCCCGGTCGAAAATGAACGTATCGCCCGATTCCACTTCCACCAGGTCATGATAGAGCAGGAGATCCATCACTTTGGCCCTGTCCAATGCCGGTTTCATCGTGACGAGAAAGTAATCGGCCAGTATCATACAGCTCCAGCTGTGTTCCGCCGAGCTTTCTTTCCGGTCCGAAACGTCGATGGCCCGATCCACCTGCTTCAGCCTGTACATGACCAGTATTTTCTCGATGTCATCCATATGCGCGTGATGCGAAATCGCTACCGTCTTACTGTATGGTTATTGCCGGGAAAAGGCAAACAAAGTTAAGAGTTCACGTGATGAATACTGCTATTAAATAGCATCCTGAAATGGTAGAAGTTGTAAGATTTCAGGATTATAGTAGAAAAAATAATGGGAATAACACGAACAGTTTTTATGAAGATTTGTACAACTGATTAATTCTGAGGTTGGTATTAGTTTAGATAATATTTGTGTTGTGCGATCAACATGAATACTTTGTTTGTTAATAAAAAAGGATATTTGAATAATCTCCGGGTCCTTAGACGAAATTTGCATCCACATGAAAGCATCTATCAAATGGAGTGTTTTCTTTAATTCTGAGATGTATTCCGTATTCGTTCTGAAATCTCTAATAATCTGACCATTGCCTCTGATTACTCCTTGAAGAAAATCTGTGAATCTGAGCCACATTAGTTGAAAATGCGATGAAGTATATATAACTATCTTTGGATATATATTTTCTGGATCGTGAGTAGTAAGCTGTTTGGCAGCTTTCCTTGTGGTTGTTTTAAGTTTGTTGAAAAGAGTATTCCATTGAAACATTCTGGTGTCAGCGTTAACTATATATTGTGGAGATTTTACTTCGCAGTATGCCACAAGATGGCCATTCTGCAGGATTTCATAATCAGGAATACTGTGGCTTTTAGAATGGCTGGCAGGGTCAAGCTTGGCGCAGTTAAAACCGTGAGTAATAAAATATTGCGAAATCATCTCAAAGATTTGTGATTCGGAATAGACTTTAGGATGGTCTGTGTTCATAAAAGTATCATTATATTACTATTATCAATCAATCATCCGTATTTTCAAAGTGATTCTCGAGTTTGTAAAGCAAATATACTAAGTAGTAAAGGATTCTTTGAGGCTTATTAGCGACGAATGGTTCCTCGGCCACATTCATCGACGCTCGATTGCTCGTCTTCATTCGTATCTTGCTTCTGCCCGTCCGACTTCCTTCTCCGTAATATATAAAAAACAAAAGACTCCCATGAGAATAGGAGCCTTTTGCTTTTTTGTAGCCCGTAGGGGAGTCGGACCCCTGTTACCAGGATGCCAGCCAGAGGCTGGTCACCCTTTGGGTGAAAAACCTGTCATGAGTAAAATCGTATTGCGCTTGTAGCCCGTAGGGGAGTCGGACCCCTGTTACCAGGATGCCAGCCAGAGGCTGG
>JBAXOD010000031.1:0-7142 GCA_037133435.1 Candidatus Moraniibacteriota bacterium
ACGTCGAGTAAGATATCTTTAAGAAACTACCTCATCGGGAACCAGTGCCTAAAATCGTCAGGTTCGTCAGCGGGATCCTCATCTCCTTCGGATACCCGTCCTCGATTTTCATGGTCTTATACTGAGAGGGTGACCACCCTGGTTGGCGCTCCAACGCAATTTTCGGATGTGCAGCACGACATGAGATTTGAGAGAGATACTCAGAGCCTATCCGTCAGGGTCTCCGTCACGAGCCGTACGAGCTTCGAGCGGAAAGGCGGGTAACCAGCAGAGCCTCTCCGTAGATACGGCGACAAGGGGTACGCGCGTGTACGCCGAAGATCGTAGGCGCAGGAGGTATGTTCCTAACGGATAGGCTCTTAGCCACCCCAACCACCCCAAAATCCAAATCCCATCGCCTCTTGACGCGTCGGCTGTTTGTCATTTTTTGAAATTTCACTATAATGGGAAGGTATTGTATCCGTTTATTATTCGATAAGTTTAATATGAATATGGAAAATGAATTTTCCCCAGGAAGAGCGGAGGATGCGGTGAGAGTGCGGACCGACATTTCGGCCGGCGTGTCCGATCATGTCACGTCGAGTCCGAAGAAGGATTCGGCGTCCGCATCGAAACTTTCGGGTATTTTCGACGGGGTCATCACGACGAGCATCGTCGCGCTCTTCGTCGGCCTCCCGATCTTCTTCACCGGACTGTCGCTGCAGGGCATCGCGTTCGAGAAGCAGATCTATTTCTATCTCTGGCTGCTCATCGGACTCATCGCATGGGTTTCCAAAGGCGTGGTCATGGGGGAGATGCGTATCCGTCGCACACCGCTCGACATACCCGTTCTCGCGTTCCTCGGGGTGTACGGACTCGCGACACTCTTCTCGACGAACCGCTGGGATTCCTTCTGGGGAACGTTCGGCGACCCGTCCCGCGGATTCCTGTCGGTCGCGGCGCTCGCGCTCTCGTATTTCCTCATCGTGAGTCATTTCGATAGGAAGCGGCTGCAGCTCGTCTTCGGCGGGCTCACGATATCGTCCCTGCTCGTCGTCATTTGGAGCTTCCTCGTGATCATGGGCATTCATTTCCTCCCCGCATCGTTCGAGGCGTTCGCTCCGCTGTCGCTGTTCGGCACCGTCACGACGCTCGCGCTCTTCCTGTCGGTCGTGCCGATCATCTTCATGACGTCGCTCTTCTCGCTCTTCAGCGAGGAGAACCGCACGTTGGCCCCGTGGAAAAAGTGGGTCTCCACCGTGCTGTTGCTCGTCGGCTTGCTGCTCGATCTGTTCCTCCTGCTCGCACTCTATTCGTTCGTGTCCTGGCCGGTCGTCATCGGCGGACTCGGGTTCTTCCTGATCTTCGTCCTTGCTCAGATCGTCCGCCCCGCCGAGCAGTGGGCGTGGGTCCCGATGGTCGTCTTTGTGGCCATCCTCGCTTTCCTCATGTTCGGCAGCGTCTCGCTCGCGCGCACCAGTCTGCCCGTCGAGGTCATCCCGAAATTCTCGTTCGCCTTCGACATCGCCAAGAGCGCAATCAAGGACAAGTTCTTCTTCGGAAGCGGTCCGGCGACATACGGATCCGTCTTCTCGCTCTACCGTCCCGTCGAATATAACCAGAATTCGCTTTTCACGCTCCGGTTCGATCAGACCCCGGGAATCTTTCTCGAGGCGCTCTCCACCATCGGCGCGATCGGGACCATCGCCTATCTCGTACTGCTCCTCTCGTTCGTGAGTATCGGCCTCTATCTCCTGTCGAGCGACAAGAACCGCAACAAGCTCTATTCGCTCGGGACATGGGGTATCGCCATCTCGTTTTTCATCGCGAGTTTCATTACCGCGTTCAACGGGCCCATCCTGCTCCTTTCGGCGCTCTTGGCGATCCTGGCACTCGCGACCGTGATATCGGAAAGCGGCACGGAAGAACGGCAGCTCGTCTTATCGCTCAAGGCGCAACCGAAGTTCGCTTTGGCGCTTGCGTTCGTTTTCATGGTGGTCTCGGCCGGCGTCGCGTTCCTCTTCGTGTTCCTCGGCAAGGCGTTCGTCGCCGATGTCTCGGCCGGTTCGGCCGCCCGTGAGGCCGCCGTATCCGACCAGTCTGTCGCGGAACTCAGTCGGGCCATCACGCTCAATCCCCGTGAGAAGCAGTACCTCGTGAGTCTCGCGCAGGAATATATCTCGCTTGCCAACCAGGAGGCGTCCAAGCCCGACGGCGAGCGCGATATGAACAAGATCGCGGCATATATCCGCGGGGCGATTCAGGTGACCGAACAGGCGTATTCGCTCGCGCCGGAGAGCGTCCGTACGGCTGAGGCCGCGGGTCTCATCTACGAGAACAGCTCGCTGTACGCGTCCGACGCGCTTACCAAGGCATTCGACTATTATCAGAAGGCGTCCGACCTCGAGCCGAACAATCCGGTGCTTCTCGTGAAGCTCGGCCAGATGAAACGGGCGATGGGTGACAATATCCAGACCGACGGCGCGGACAAGACGTCCGCCTATCAGGACGCGAAGGGATTCTTCGAGAGCGCGATAGGGAAGAAAGACGATCTCGGCATCGCGTATTACAACCTCGCCATCGTGCTGTCCCGGTTGAAGGACTACGATGGGGCGATCGATCAGACGAGCAAGGCCATCGCGCTCGAGTCGACCAACGTGACGTACGCCTATAGCCTCGGATCGCTTTATCAGCTCCGCAAGGGCGACGGCGATCTCGACAAGGCCCAGTCGATCTACGAGAACATCCTCAAGAGCAACGAGAAACTGGTGGACGTCCGTCTCGCGCTCGGTCTGCTGCATGAGGAGAAGAAAGAGAAGGACAAGGCACTCGCGGAATACAGGAAGATCATCGATTTCCTTCCGGAGGGCGATCAGGGTGACACGCTTCGCAAACAGATAAACGTGTTCATCGATACTCTGCAAGGCGGTGGAAGCAATCTGGCCAAGTCGACCCCGCCGGCCGCTCCGGCACCGGCCGCGACTACGGTGCCGGTGGCTCCTGCTGACAACGGTGCGGCGGCTCCGCAGACGGTACCGGCCCCCAAGAATCCGACGCCGGCCGCGGTGACTCCGCCCACGGCTCCGAACAAGGCGGGTGCTCCGATTGCGCCGGCGGCCCCGGCAGCCGTCAATCCGGCCCCGTAAGCTAGGGTTCCATGCGGTCAAAGGGCGTCCCGAGCGGACATCGGGACGCCCTTTCCTTTCCGGATCGGGGTCGGAAACGGCAGTACTTGACAGGTTCTTCACGATTGCTTATCATGGAACTTGCCTGTCGAGAGGGCGTTTCTTTTTTTCTTGTGGGGAGATGACGGGCTGAGGACGGATCCTCGATCACCATTTCCGCGTAAGCGAACCTTCATAATCGAATATTCCGGTACACCGATCCTGACACCGATCTTCGCGGAAACGGTCCAGGGAAAGGATGCCGGAGAGGTCAAAGCAAAATACTGTTATCAAATGAAATCGTGACAGGTGTCGCGAGAGAAGAAGTGATGACGGGAAACGGAAGTTTTCTGTTGTCAACCGGTCGTCCGTGAGTGTCCGATTTATCGGAAACTTGCGGACGAAACGAAAAAGAAGAAGAAGGTTACTAACGTATGCGGTGGATGCCTTGACTCGAATGAGCGATGAAGGACGTAGTAGGCTGCGAAAAGCCTCGGGGAGCTGCCAAGCAAGCTTTGATCCGGGGGTATCCGAATGGGGAAACCCCTCCGACCTTGTGTCGGAGATCGTCATCTGAATTCATAGGATGGCGAAGCGCACCCTGGGAATTGAAACATCTTAGTACCAGGAGGAAGAGAAATCACATGAGATTCCGAGAGTAGTGGCGAGCGAAATCGGAACAGCCTAAACCTATCACATCACACTTTGTGTGATGTGAAATGAAAAACGTAAAGTTCAAAGTGAAAAGATGTCGAATCCGCCGAAGGCGGATACAACTATTTTAATTTTTGCATTTTTAGTTTTTATTTTGAACATCGCGCACGGCGTGATGTGATAGGGGTTGCGGGGCGATCGGACTCGGTTGACCGGGATCCCGCATCATCTTTTAGCGGAAGTGTCTGGAAAGTCACACCAGAGGGGGTAAGAGTCCCGTACGCGAAAAGAGATGATGCCGGATGCGATCGTACCCAAGTAGGGCGGGACCGGAGAAATCCCGTTTGAATCTGGGAGCACTAACTTCCAAGGCTAAATATCATTCGAGATCGATAGCGAACTAGTACCGTGAGGGAAAGGTGAAAAGCATCCCGAAAGGGAGGTGAAACAGACCTGAAACCGCATACTAACAAAGAGTCGGAGCCTGCGCATCACACTTCGTGTGATGAGAAATGAAAAACGTAAGGTTCAAAGTGAAAAGATGTCGAATCCGCCGAAGGCGGATACTGCTGTTTTTATTTTTGTATTTTACATTTTTATTTCGGGCATCGTGCGTGGCGCGATGCGCGGGTGACGGCGTGCTTTTTGTAGCACGATCCAACGAGTTTGATCTACGCGGCATGTCTAAGGGGGTATACACTCCGGAGACGCAGTGAAAGCGAGCCTGATAAGGGCGATCGTCGCGTGGACAAGACCCGAAGCCGGACGAGCTACGCTTGAGCAGGGTGAAGCGCGGGTAAAACCGCGTGGAGGCCCGAACCCACTCGCCGTGCAACACGAGGGGATGACTTGAGCGTAGGGGAGAAATTCCAATCGAGTTCGGCAATAGCTGGTTCTCTCCGAAATAGCTTGAGGGCTAGCGTCTTGACACTCTGCTTTGGAGGTAGAGCTACTGGATGAGGATTCGCGGTTCGCCGTAGGGTCTTCAACCAAACTCCGAATGCCGAAGCAATTATCAAGGCAGTCAGAATTCCGGGGCTAAGCTCGGAACTCAAAAGGGAAACAGCCCAGATCGCAAGCTAAGGTCCCAAAATCCATGTTCAGTGGGAAAGGAGGTGGAGTTTCACAGACACCTAGGAGGTTGGCTTAGAAGCAGCCATCCTTTAAAGAGTGCGTAATAGCTCACTAGTCTAGAGACTCTGCGCCGACAATGTAACGGGGCTCAAACATGGTACCGAAGCTGCGGGATCGTCATTTATGACGATCGGTAGGAGAGCGTTCCATATGCGTCGAAGCGGGCGGGGTGACCCCCCGTGGAGCGTATGGAAGTGAGAATGTTGGAATGAGTAACCACAATGTAAGTGAGATCCTTACACGCCGAAAGTCCAAGGTTTCCTGGGCCATGCTGATCATCCCAGGGTTAGTCGGTCCTAAGGCGAGGCCGAAAGGCGTAGTCGATGGACAGCAGGTCAATATTCCTGCACCGGTCATGTATTCGATGGAGTGACGCATCTCTGTACCCTTCGCACCTTATTGGATTGGTGTGAACGGCTTGAGGATGTTCCGCAGGCAAATCCGCGGAGCGCATATTCAAGAGTCGTCCCGATTTCCGCAGCAATGCGGGAAAAGGAAGGGGAGCGGGGTGCCAAGAAAAGCTTCTAAGGTTCGTACATGACCGACCGTACCGCAAACCGACACAGGTGGACAGGGCGAGTAGCCCAAGGCGAACGGGAGAGTCTTCGTTAAGGAACTCGGCAAAAAAGCTAGGCGTACGTTCGCAAGATGCCTTGCCGGCCCGTAAGGGTCGGCCGCAGCGAAAGTTTTTCAAGCGACTGTTTACCAAAAACACAACTCTCTGCTAACCCGCAAGGGGATGTATAGGGGGTGACACCTGACCAGTGCCGGAACGTTAACGGGAGCGGTTCACGCCAATCCCCGAAGCGCCGGTGAACGTCGGCGATAACTATAATCGTCCTAAGGTTCTGAAACTTGTAAAAAGGTTTCAGAAGGACTGGGACGATTGTAGCGAGTGTGTAAACGGTACGGAACGAGAGAGTGTTATCGACAAGGGAAAGTAATTGCTTCTATCGATGAAAATCGGTAGGTCCAAAAATACTTAGCCATATGCTGGAAACTCTGGAGTATCTGACGATACTATGGTAATATTGTTCCATAGAAGAATGATATGCCAAGTGACAAATCGATCAGCGTGTTTCGTCCTCTGGATGAAGCGCCAGACAATCAGCAGGAAAGACTGGAAACCATTGGTTGGATAACGGGGTATGTTGATGGTGAAGGTTGTTTCTCTGTGAGTTTTATCAGGAACGCCACTACGAAAAGCGGATGGCAGATATTTCCGGAATTCGTGGTTACGCAAGGCGGGAAAAGTAAGACATCACTCGAGATAATCCGAACTTTCTTCGGATGTGGGAAAATATTCGTGAACCGACGGTATGATAACCATCGGGAACACGTGTATAGATACTGCGTCCGGTCACAAGAAGATCTTCGAAAGATAATAATCCCATTTTTCGAAGAACATCGGCTCCGAACGGCCAAAAAAGAAGATTTTAAACATTTTTCCCGTATTCTCCGTCAGATGGAATTAAAAAAACATCTTACGAAGAAGGGGATGATGGTGATCGCTCATCGGGTTGAAAAGATGAATCACAAGAAATCGTCGAGGTTTTTAGAATCCTCAGAGACCAAACGCTAAGCCCGTGCAAACGGGAAAAGAGAGTCCGTGCTCATCGGCGACGATGAGATAACATTACAGAGCGAAATTCCTTGTCAGGTAAGTTCTGACCCGCATGAAAGGTGTAACGACTTGAAAACTGTCTCAACGAAGATCCCGGTGAAATTGCAATGACGGTAAAGATGCCGTCGCCCTGCAGCAAGACGAAAAGACCCCATGGAGCTTTACTATAGCTTGGTATTGACGCGATATTTTTGTTGCCGAGAATAAGTGGGAGACTGTGAAGCGATGCTTTCGGGCGTCGTGGAGTCACCTGTGGAATACCACTCTGCAAAGATGTCGCTTCTCACCTGCCGCCGTGAAACCGGCGGGGGGACAGTGCCTGGTGGGTAGTTTGACTGGGGCGGTCGCCTCCTAAAAGGCAACGGAGGCGTTTACAAAGGTTGACTAGGTCCGGATGGAAATCGGGCCGATAGCGCAAACGCACAAGTCAGCTTTACTGAAAGACCGATCAGTCGATCAGTTCCGAAAGGAGAAGTTAGTGAACCGACCATCGCTCGTAGGAGCGTGGAAGATCATCAGATAAAAGTTACCCTGGGGATAACAGGCTGATCTTGCCCAAGAGTCCATATCGACGGCAAGGTTTGGCA
>JBAXOD010000032.1:0-6765 GCA_037133435.1 Candidatus Moraniibacteriota bacterium
CGAGCGGTTCGCCGACACCGTGGTGCGCTGGATCGCGGCGCCGTCCGTACGGAATGAAATCGACACTACTGCCTGGGTAGCGTCGTGCGTGACCGATTCCGTCGTCGCGAAACGATTCTCCTCGCAGATGATCGCCGTCTCCTATTCCTCGCCGAAGAGAGACGGATTCGGTTCGATGGCGACCGCGATACCAGAGACGCTCAATCGCGAAACCGCGAAGCTCAACGAACTTTCGAAGGAGGCGGACTGGTTCGTCGTCATGGCGGACGATCCGGTCACGCGCGACGCACGGATTTCGTTTTCGCTCGTGTTGTCGGTCGGTGCGGCACTCGGGGCGTTCTTCGGGTTCTGGACGGTGCTCGGGTTGTGGTATTTCCGTGGGGAAGCGGTTCCCGTGAAACCGACCAGGATATGAACACAGGACATCAATCAAATAAGTGATACGGTTTCCGGAGGGGTGCCGTGGAGTATCCGTATGCGGATCGCGATCGATCTCCGTTGCCTGGCAAGCGGACGACACAGCGGAGTGGAGGAATACGCCGTGGGCCTGCTCTCGGCGCTTTTCGCTATCGACAAGGAAAACTTTTTCGTGTTGTTTCTCAACGAGTGGAAAAATGAGCCCATCGACCTGTCCTGGGCCGAGGGGTTTCCGAACGTATCCGTCCGCCGTTTCCATATCCCGAACAAGCTGCTCAACCTCACGCTCTGGTACCTGCGGTATCCGAAACTCGACCGGCTGGTCGGCGGAGCGGACGTGTTCTTCATGCCGAACATCAACTTCTGCGCGGTATCCGAAAAGACGAGACTGTTCGTGACGGCGCACGACCTTTCGTTTCAGACCTATCCCGAGACGTTCTCACGGAAACAGCGGCTGTGGCATTATTTCGTCGATCCGAAGAGTCTCTTCCGTCGCGCGCACGGGATCTTCTCGGTATCCGAATCGACATGCGATGATCTGGTGACGCTCTATGGGATCGCGCGCAGGAAGATAACGGTGGTCAAAAGCGGCATCGGTCCGCAGTTCCGGGAATACGACCGCAACGATCCGAAGATGCTCTCGGTGCAGGCCCGGTACGGGCTCCCGTTCCGCTTCATCCTGTATCTCGGGGCGTTCGAACCGCGCAAGAACATCGCAGCCATCGTACACGCCTTCGAGGCGTTGCGGCACGCCCGCCATCCCAAGCTCGAGAAGATCACGCTTGTGCTCGCCGGCGTGTCCGGGTGGAAGGAAAAGGGCATCCGTCGCGTCATCGAACATTCGCCTTTCCGCGGCAATATCATCCTGACCGGGTTTATCGACGATGCCGACAAGCCGGCGTTCTACAATCTCGCGAGCGTGTTCGTCTATCCGTCGCTCTACGAGGGATTCGGATTCCCGGCACTCGAATCGCTCGCGTGCGGGACGCCGGTCGTCGCTTCCAACTCGTCGTCTTTGCCTGAAGTGGTGGGGAATGCCGGTGTTCTCATCGATCCGCATCGGCCCGACGAGATCTTCCGCGCGATAGAGGCGGTGCTTCTCGATCGGAAGCTTTCCGAGTCGCTTCGTGCCAAGGGACTCGAGCGGGCGAAACGGTTCTCTTGGGACGCCGCCGCGATTCAGGTAAAAAATTGTTGGAATCGGTAGTAAATGCGATCGGAAAAATAGAAAACAGACCTTGCATCGCAGCGGGTCTGTTTTATTGTATGGGAAGGGAACTATCTTACCGGGCTTTCCCGATGTCATAGATCCCGTAGAATTGTACCTGGATTTTTTTCGGAAGGTATTTTGCGGCATTGCGATACTCTTCACGGAAAATATCGGTCGTCGCCGGTCTGACAATACTTCCTTCATCTTCCGGCAGTGGTATATCGATCTTTTCCGCCTTTTTGACCGGGTCCTGTTTTACGATGACGAAGAATTGCAACCCGACGGTTCCGTCGGAATATTTCTTGTCGGAAAAGACGACGAAACGAAGTCCGATTCCGTTTTTCGGAACGAGGATATAGCATCCCCGGTAACGATATACTTCCGAAGAGCGTCCACCGGCATGTATCAGATACGGTTTTTCATCGATGATATGTCGGATTTCCTGTATGTCTTGGGTCCGTTCCCATCGTATCGACTTGTCAGTGGTCGCGGCTCGTGCGAAGAGCGGTGTGGTGAGAATGAGACACGCCAGGATAAAAGTAATGAGGCAAGGTCGTTTCATGATTCCCTTGGTTTTTGATTGTTAACGAGGCTATAATATTTCCAACCTGGAATCATATCCGAAGGTTTCGATCCTGTCAAAAAAAGCGGACCCTCACATACGTGTCGAGGGTTCGTTTCGGTCAGTTGGTTATGGCTTTGTTCCCCAGCCGAGGTCCGGGTCGAAAAGGTCGATCCTTTTTCCCTTCAGGTCCGGAATAATCTCCATGATCCCGAAATTCTTAATGAGACCATTGTCCGCGCGGAGCCGCTTGCTTTCGAGGAGGATATGCCCGATCGCGTCGGTTTCGTCATCCGTCAGCAGGGCGAGAAGCATAGCGGGGTCACATTCTTCGAACGCCGGACCTGTCGAAAGGAAATCATACGTACGTTCAAGGATGGTCGCTTGGATGGTCGAATCCACCTGTGAATAGACGTTTTCGTACATCCATTTTTTCAGTTCTTCGAACCGCTGGGCCGTTTCGGAACGAGAAAAGGAAATATGGTTCTCTTCGGCGCTTTCCTGGACCAAAGCATGAACGCAATTCGCGATCCTCTCCCGTTGGTTGGATCCGAACCAGTTCCACACCATTGCATCGAAGCCGCGATCCGATCCGAGATACCCGTACCGTAAAGCATCGTTCAAATCCGAGAATGTGAACGCTATCTTGTCGGCCAGTCGGATAACCGCGTATTCGGCACGGAGATCAGACCATGACGAAATCGATTTCCGACCGCCCGAATGGAACAGTATTCCCTCGAGCGTCTCGAAAGCGAGATTCAACCCGACACCTTTGCGTTCGATATGCTGGGCTACGATCGTACCGAAAATATTATGTCTGAATTCGCGTCCGAGTACGGTCGTAAGAAACGATTCCCCGAGATGTCCGTACGGAGTATGTCCGATGTCATGCGCGATCGAGCCCGCCTCGACGAGCGCGATATTGAGTCCGAGAATTTCGGCTATCGTTCCCGCAAGCGAAGTTACTTCAAGCCCGTGCGTGAGTCGTTTCCGTATATGCGGGTTTCTTGGTAGCGAGAATACCTGAGCTTTGTACATTGAACGACGAAATGCCTTGCAATCCATGACTTTTCTCTTGTCCTGTATGAAAGGATCGATGTGTCCGTAGTATATCGCGTCGTACCGGTCACATTCCGGTCCATATCTTCTCCCATTGCTGTCTTCGTTTCGGAAGGAAAGGTGGGAGAGGCATCCCGTATATTTCGAAAGAGAATCCATTTTATGACCTCCGTTTGGTGGTTATAGAATATATATCGTAAAAGGTCTGTCGGACGGGAATAGCGGGGAAAAGCGAATGACGCAAGTCGGCTTTCATGGTATACTGATGCTGTATTGAAAGGGGATCTAGAATGAAATTATGGAGAAAAAACAACTGTGGATTGTCGGGATCGTAGCGGTCATCGCGATAGCCGCGCTCGGAGCGGTCTCGTATCGTCAATTCTCGGGCACGAAAGAACCCATCGGATTCGAAAAGAGCCCGCAGGAACAGGCGGCAAAGGAACAGCAGGCGAATTCGAAAGCCGACGGTTTCGATTCGGGGACGCTCGCACCCGTTCCCCAAAGCAAGGTGTCGGTAGACGGGGTCGTCGCCGGAATCGAATCCGATGTCGATACGGAAAACACGACCCTCGGGAGTCAGGCGACCGATGCCACATCGGCACTTTCCGGTCAGACCGATACGGTGAACGAATTGAACAACGCATATGACGAAAAAAAATTCTAACCTGATGGCGCTTGCAGCGGTTGTCGCGGCAGGAACGTTTCTCGTAATGGATCGTGCCGAGGCACTCCCGTTTCTCGAGGGCGTGAAGTCACGACTGAAGGAGCAGGTGCAGGTGACCAAACCGGTTCGGGAAGAGCTTGGGTTGGTGAAACAGATCGGACAAGCCGATACCGGTCAAAAAGACCCGTTCTGCTCGAAGTTTTCCGATTCGGCGGACGAACTCGCGAAGCGGATCGGGGACGTGCAATCGAAACTTCACGATCGGCAGCAGAACCGGGATGAGGATTGGACTGCGCGATGGGACAATCAGGACGCGAAACTCGGGACGCTCCGGACCGAACAGGACGCCCGACGCGAGGAGTGGTACGCGAAACTCGAGGCCGGAAATCCGACGGACTCGCAACAAAAAGCGATAGAGACTTTCCGTGAGACGGTCGATTCCGCCGTGGACGATCGGCGCTCGTCGGTAGACGACGCGAACAAGGCGTTCCGCGACGCGGTCGGCACACTTTCCGAAACCCGGCAATCAGCGGTCGACGGTCTTTCAAGCGACTTCCAATCCGCAGTGGATGTGGCGGTCGCGACCGCGAAAAAGGGATGCGACGACGGCAAGGACGTGAAGACGATCCGGACGGATTTCCGTTCGGCCATCGATGCGGCCAGGACGACATTGAAAAATGGACGCGACAAGCGGATCGGCATCGGTACCGACGTCTCGGCGCCTGCCAAGACGCGCGACGTGGCGATACGAAAAGCGATGGATACCTTCAAATCCGCGCTTGCCGCGGCGACCATGGAATTGAAAAAGGCGTTTCCCTCCGGTGAGTGATTATTTCGAGTCATATTCAAAACCTCTGGCGCAGAGAAGGTGAGTCTCCTCTCTTGGAAAATGAATTACCTCTTCTACCTCTCCTCAGGGAGAGGATGTCAGGTATTCCCGACAGGTGAGGGTCGAGCGACTTCATTCTTCGAAACACACACTTTAAAAAAGAACATCTCTACGTTCATGCGATCATTACAAAAGAATCCGACGAGGGCCAGTTCCTATTCTCACGCAGAAAGTGTCCGTTACGCGATGGAACAGAATTGCCCGGCTGGTTAGTAACTGTTGATTGCCAATCTAGTACATGATCACCGCGACCGGCTGCAGCTTGGCGACGGGATGGACGATATCATTTTGGACGACGCTCTCGATGACGGCGTCGGCGTTCTTGTAGTGGGCGCTGTCCTGTTCGATGACCTTGGAGGAGCGGCCGTTGTAGAGGCGCACGCCGCGGGTCGAGAGCTTGGCGTCGAGTTCCTCGCGGCTCGTCGGCACGACGGATTCGGCCGCCGTTTTCGGTTTTCCGGCACCGTGATTGCACGAGAAAAACGAGGATTCGTTGCCGTCGGTACCCACACACAGGTAACCGTCCGTCGACATGGAGGTCGGGATAAAAGCCGGCTCGCCGGTCTCGCGGAAGATGGGATGATCGGCCATACGTGACGGACCGTATGCGCGGCTCGTGCCGTTCCGATGGATCCAGGCGCTCTTGCCGTAGTGCTCTTCCTCGGACACGAGGATATGCGGCATATCGTAGACAAGCTCGAATCCGGGGTCGCGGCCGAGGACTTCCTTGATCGTCTGCGACACGTTGTGCGCGATGATGGCGCGGTTCGCATGAGCGAAGTTCGAGCAGGCATTGCGTGCCTCCATGTACATCTTTCCGTCCTCGCCGTCGCCATCGAACGTGAACAGTTCCTCCTTGGTACCGAAGTCGAAGTCTCTGATCTTTTTCGCGATGGCGTCTATGACATGCCTACGCTTCGTGAAAAACGTCATCCGTCCGAGCCATGCCATGAAGGCCTGTGAAAGGTGTTCGCGTTTCTTGGCCGTGTACATGTACATCGTGTATTGGCCGAGGATGCCGGAGCCGCAGTGGACCATGAAGACGTACTGGCCTTTCCGTATCCCGAGTTTTTCCGCAAGCACCGGATCCGGAAGGTCGGTCACTTTCATGAGGTCGAGGAAATGATTGCCGGCGGCGCCGAGTATGCCCGAACGAAACTTCGCGAAGAAGAGAAACAGTCGCGGGATGACCTCGTAGATCTTCTGCTTGGAGACTTCTTCGCCGAAAAAGTTTCCCCGATCGAGCGAATTCTCTTTCTCGAATTCGGTCTCGATGCCGAGGTAGTCGACGGCCGCGCCGATACCCTTGCGGCAGATATCCACGATGACGCGATAGGGGAGGACCGTGCCGACGAGCGCCTTGGTCGGTACCTTGTCGACAAGCGCGTTGAAAAGCTTGTCGATATCTTCCGGCGAAAGGTCGTCCTCTGTCATGTTCGTCCGGACGAGGCGCATGCCGCAGGCCGGGTCGGTATCGTTCACCTGCGGGAGGATGTGCTTCTCGGAGGCGACCGTCGTACCGGTGGCGTTCTTGCGGCCCGGTTTCGAATGGACGTCAGCCATCGCGGCTACATGGCGGAACAGGCCGTCATTGCTTGCGACGCTTTCGAGCTGGGCAAGGGTACTTTCGGCCGGCAGGAGTTCATCTTGCACATGAAACACGATCGGCACCTTCATTTTTTCGGTCTTCATCTCGCTTTTGAAGCCGGTAATCTTGGTGAAATGTTCCTTTATCATAGACAAATATCGGCAATACGAGCGAATGAATCGGGTCGGTTTCCCTATCAAGAATACCGTAAATCGGCTATCTTGTCATGCGTGACACAGTTTCATACGTCGAAAAGGTCACCTTTTCGCAATACGTTCGCAACAAGAAAGGTTCCGTTGTATTCCGAACCCTTTTACCATTAGTATCTCTCTCAAATCTCATGTCGAGCTGCACATCCGAAAATTGCGTTGGAGCG
>JBAXOD010000033.1:0-6568 GCA_037133435.1 Candidatus Moraniibacteriota bacterium
AAAATCGTATTGCGCTTGTAGCCCGTAGGGGAGTCGGACCCCTGTTACCAGGATGAAAACCTGGTGTCCTGACCGTTAGACGAACGGGCCATATGCTATCGTTCCAGCCTATCAAATAATTCCTTCTTTTTGAAGCTGTTTCTTTTCAACTCAAGTTCCCTTTTCCTGGCGAGTGTACGGGTTTCATACGCCTCATAATACAGGAGCTTGAATGGGACGAGATGCTTTATCGACTTTGTTTTACCTTGATTATGCTCCTGAATCCGTTTTTTCAGATCTTCGGTGCTACCGATATAATGATACTCCGCTCGTTCGCTTTTCAAAACATAGACGTAGAACATACTCATGTCCTGTACAGGATGCCAGCCAGAGGCTGGTCACCCTTTGGGTGAAAAACCAGGGTGTCCTGACCGTTAGACGAACGGGCCGTTTCAATACGAAAGATAAACAAAAACACGTGGTATATGACCACTTTGACACTGTACCCGAAGATTGCTGAAAAATCAAGATTTTTGGATTTCAAGCGAATTCGTTTCCGCAATCTTCGCGTAGAGTCGGGCGCTGTCGCGGACGGTGCGCTGTTGCGTCGCGAAGTCGACATGGACGAGCCCGAACCGTGGCCAGAATCCCTTGTCGAGTTCGAAGTTGTCCAGGAGCGACCAATGTATGTATCCGCGCACATCAGCACCATCTGTGATTGCTTTGTGGACCGATGTGAGCGTCTCGGTAAGAAAGCGTCCACGAAGTCGGTCGTACGCGTCGGCAAGGCCGTTCTCGGTGATGTAGATGGGCATGTCATATCGTTTGAGGGCGACGAGCGCATCGTAAATCGATTCCGGATCGTACTCCCATCCGATATCCGTATGCTCTATGTCTTCGGGGTTCCGTGTATCCTTGCCGATGATTTTCTTTTGATAGTAGTTGAAGCCGATGAAGTCCTGATATCCCTTGAGTGCATCGACGATCGAGGTGTTCCACCACCAATCAGCGAAACGACATAAAAGGAGATTCCATGGTGACCGGCTCAGTGTCACGAAGTGCATGAATTGTTTCGTGATGCCTATTTGAGCATGCGGGGCTACGGCTTGTATGGCCGAGTACGCTTTTTTGTGGGCCTGCTTTAGGTGACCGAGTGCTCGAAAGTGCAGGAAAATACTTTTTTTCTCCGGTGGCCAAAAACCAAGGAGGAATGAGAGACTTGAATAGATATCCGGTTCATTGATGGTTACATAGAAGGTGACGCTGTCGCCGAATTCTTTGGCTATACGTTCCGCATATCGTGCGAACCGATCCGGAAATTCCGGCGAGAGTGCTCCACCTGATTCCGCGACCCAGACGGGGAGCCAGAAATGCCAGAGTGTGACGAAGGGTTCGATGCCACGACGACGAAGCGATGCGATTACTTTCTTGTAATGGTCGATAGCCTCTTGATCAAATACACCTTCTTCGGGCTCAATCTTTGACCATTCTATGGAAAACCGATAGGTGTTCAGATGAAGCGCTTCGAGGATGTCGAAATCCTCTTCATACCGGTTCCAATGATCGCATGCCGCTCCTGATATATAATTTTTCGGGTCGGCGGCCTCCTTCGCGAATTCCGCGTTCCGTTCCCGTTTTCCGTAGCCGCGCCAGGAATCGTGCCAGCTTTCCTCCCTTGCTTCTTTGGCAAGCCGTTCAGCGGAACGCCTTTCCCATCCCGACCATTCGTTGTGATGATTACCCTCGACCTGATGGCTTGAGGTGCCGGCGCCCCAGAGGAACCCTTTCGGGAATTCGAGTTTAGGCATAGGAGTCTCGTGAGGAAGGATGACTGATGACAGTATACACGGTGATTGTGCTATGTCGCCAACGGTATCACTACTCCAGGTGGATAGCTTCTTCGAAGCGGCGGAGTTCGGCGAGGAGGAGGGGATGATGATCGAGCGCGGGATCCGTAGCAAGCAGGTCGCCGGCCTCGGCGCGGGCTATCTCGACGAGGCGGAGGTTGGTGAGGTTCTCCATCGCGATATCGGGGAGTCCGGATTGGCGCGTGCCGAAGAACGCCCCGGGACCGCGCAGTGCGAGGTCGGCCTCGGCGATCTCGAACCCACTCGCGCTTTTTTCGAGCGTCTCGAGGCGGACATTCTCCGCGTCGGCATCGCCCGGGAAGAGGAAACAGTAGGATTTCTTCTCGCTTCGGCCGATGCGTCCGCGGAACTGGTGGAGCTGGGCGAGGCCGAACCGGTCCGCGTTTTCGATGATCATCACGGTCGCGTTTGGGATGTCGACGCCGACTTCGACGACGGCGGTCGCGACAAGGATGTCCGTCTCGCGGTCACGGAACTTCCGCATCTCTTCCTCTTTCTCCTTCGCCTTCATGCGGCCGTGAACCAGTCCGACACGAAGGTCGGGGAAAATGTCGGTACGCAGGCGTTCGGCTTCCGCGGTCGCGGACTTCACATCTTCGAGTGCCTCGCTTTCCTCGACCAACGGGAGGATCACGAAGGTCTGATGTCCCTTGCCGGCTTCGGATCGGACGAAATCGTACACGAGCTCGCGGTCGGCGCCGTTCCTGGCGATCTTGGTCTCGATCGGCCGGCGTCCGGCAGGCATCTCGTCGAGTACGGAGAGCGCGAGGTCGCCGAAGAAGGCGAGCGCGAGGGTGCGCGGGATGGGGGTCGCGGTCATGGTGAGGAAATGCGGGACGCGTTCCGGAAGGCCATCGTCGAGTCCGCTCGTCTTGGCCTGGAGCGCGGCGCGCTGTTCGACGCCGAACCGGTGCTGTTCGTCCACGACGACGAGCGCAAGATCGTGGAATCGGATGCCTTCTTGGAGTAGGGCATGTGTGCCGACGATGACCTTGGGAATACCGGCCTCGATTGCCTTGCCGAGCGCAGGTTTACTCGCGACGTCGCGCCCGAGGAACCGGTATTCGCGGGTGAGGAGTGCGACCGTGAACGGTTCGTCGGCGAACAGTTTGGAGAGGTTTTCCCAGTGCTGACGCGCGAGGACTTCGGTCGGGGCGAGGATGGCGGCCTGATATCCGGCCAAGGCGACCGCACGCGCGGCACTGGCCGCGACGAGCGTCTTGCCCGAGCCGACATCGCCATTGAGAAGCCGGTTCATCGGCCGCGGACCGACCAGGTCCTTGACGATGTCCCGTATGGCCCGATGTTGCGCGTCGGTCGGCACGAAGGGGAGACACTTCAGAAAATCATCGGTCGAATCCTGCGCGTCGGGAACCGATACGGCGGTCGACGTGTCGTAGAGCGCTTTCGATTGGAGTGCCTTGAGCTGGAAGAGGAACATTTCGTCGAAGGCGAACCGTTTGCGTGCGATTCTCCAGTCGTCGTCATTTTTCGGAAGGTGTATGAAACGGAGCGCCGACTTGATCGTGGGGAGATGCAGTCTGGCAAGGATGTCTTCCGGAACGGGATCGGGGATGTCGTGTATTTTGCCGAGGAGTTCCATGATCTGCCAACGGAAAAACCGTGAACTGATACCGCCGATTTCCGGATAGACCGGGATGAGTCGTGCGGTGTGCGTGGCCGTGCGCGAGGAGCGTTCGTAGTCGGGCGTCTGGAAGAGGAGCCCTTTACCGTCTTCGGCGACCCGGCCGGAGAGGCGTACGCGGGAGCCCTCGGAGAGGGTCTGAGCGATGAATCGGTTGCCGAACCAGATGGCACGGACCTCGCCCGTATCGTCGCCGATGACCGCCTCGGTGAGGAAGACCTGTTTACGGTAGGTACGGCCGGCGGAAAGACGGAGTACCTTGCCTTCGACGGTGGCGAGCTCGCCCACTCCGAGCTGTGAGATAGGATGGATGACGGAATAGTCCTCGTACGAGCGGGGGAGATGATGCAGGAGGTCGCCCACGGTCAAAATGCCGCGCTTTTCGAGTTTGGCGAGGATGGTCTTCTTGAACGCGGAAAGCGTTCCGAGCGGGGTTTCTACGGTGATCTGGGCCATAACCGAAGCATAGCAGGGCTCCGGGATAAAAAAAAGCCCGGCAGTGAGGTCTTGCCGGGGGTATGATTCTAGATTGTTGATTTGTGTCGTGAAATGCGGATTATTTCTCCAGCCAGTGGGTGTGCTGTTCCGGATCGAGTAATTCAAAAACAGGATCTGGAAACTTCAGGCTCCCAATCAGCATCTCCGGTAGAGGGAATGAGTCAGGTTCGATCGGGTCTGCCTGTATCCCGCGCTTATTGCCGAAGATCGCTAACAAAAGAAGAAGCGCCATACCTTTTTGTTTTTCGTCCTTGAGCGGTTCGATAATTCCCTTATCGGAAAGCGTCCCTGCGATTTTGAAGAGTGCAGAGTCATTTTTTTTCGGACTGGAATGAGACCCGGATAGCGGGACGGAAGGGGATTTCCGATGTGGCAAGGCGGATTAATTCTTCAGCAATCGATTTTTTGTCGTCGGTGGTTATTTCCTGGTCGAAATATAAGAGAATGAGTAATTGGTCTTCTTTCGGGATGATTTTTTTCCTGACAGTAAGCATCGATGAAATATTTTAAATGAACGAAAGTTTGTTTTTTTGCTTTGCGAGTATGGCATGGAAATCGATCTCAGTCAAGTAAAAAAACGGCCCCAGCGGATGCGAGGCGTGCGAAGACAGGTGTGTATCGATTTATTCTGAAGATATGTCTTTCGGTCGGAAGCGCTCCCGAAGAGCGTCCATTTTTACGGGGTCGAGTCTGGCTTCGTAAATCTTGGAAACGATTTCCCGCTCGGCGTATTCGTCATCGGTGGCGTGGGCTACGAATTCATCGAATGTGACCGGTTTCAGGGATATCTTTTCTCCGGAATCGAGATTCATATCGGCGACTTTCCGTGCTCCTTTCGCGATGAACGTGAAGACGACAGAGTCGATTTTCAGGGTAGGTTGCCGCGCGTCCCAAAGCATGAACTCCGAGGCTTCGTATCCGGTTTCCTCGAGCAGTTCACGTTTCGCGGCCTCCAAGACGCCTTCTCCCTCGTCGATCCGTCCGCCCGCAGCGCCGAGAGACGGTTCCGCGCCGGGCTGTTCCTGTTCGATGAGCAATATCTTCCCGTCGTCGAGTACCGGATAGACGATGACGGCATCCGGACGTTTCAGCTTTTCGAATACGGCCGTCGAGCCGTCATACATCTCCTGATTCCATTGGTATGTATCGAAAAGAACCCCCTTGAAGACAAGCTTCGCATGGTCGGGCATGGGCTGCTTCGAACGTGGGCGTTCTATTGTCGGTTCGGAATGTGTCACAGTGAAAAGGTGTGATGAGTCGGAAATTTCCCTTGGAACGCGGGAATATTTTTTGGCTGTATGGAAAGCGGGATGAACCGTTTGTGTGTCCCCACGAGGAATCGAACCTCGATCTCAGGCTTCGGAGGCCTACGCTC
This sequence comes from Candidatus Moraniibacteriota bacterium, assembly GCA_037133435.1. Classification (GTDB taxonomy): domain Bacteria; phylum Patescibacteriota; class Minisyncoccia; order Moranbacterales; family UBA1568; genus JAAXTX01. The sequence continues at coordinate 5,366 of JBAXOD010000033.1, forward strand.
TATCCGTTGAGCTATGGAGACAGGTAATGAAAAATGTAAAGCGAAAAATGAAAAGTGTAGAATTGGGAATGAGCGAACCGCTTCAGGATAGGATACTTTGCGGAAATGGGCAAGGATAGAATAATTCCGAGGATAAAGGCTATGAGAGGCTTCCAAGACTAAGCCTTCGACGAAGGTTTTGCCTTTGGCTCAATGCATAGCTGAAAAGAGAAACTGAGTTCACAAAGCATAAAAAGCAAAAACCCATCAGTATTAACATGATGGGCATGCCTAAAATATTTTGTTGGTGATGGTCAATGATCATCCGTGGTAAAGGAACCAAACGACAACCATTGCACTTATCAAGGAAAGAATTGCCTGCATTGTTTGGACTAATGCGCTCTCGCTTGATATCGACCAAAGGAGGCCGCTGATGAGAATCTTAATATATTTCAACAAGGAAAATCCAATTTGCTTCAGTACCTTTCTTGCAAGTAAGCCATGTAAAACGGTTGCTATGGCTGCTACGATTACTACGTCTGTCGGATTTTTTGTCGGGACAAAGAGCATCCCTATCATGACGACGTAGAAAATCGCTCCGACCCACATTACTGCGCTTCTGATAAAATTAGAAACGTCTTTTGGAGTCGTATCCCCAAAAGGAACGAGACCATCGTAAATGTCACTTTGAGCTGCTTTAGGTTCCATTATTTTCTCCAATTGTTTGGTGACAAATGACAAAAAATGAATTTGTAAAGAAGATAAGATGTTGATATATTTATATGAAGATAATAGCATGAAAAAAAGAAAAAGTCAATGGTACGGTTCGGATATCAAAAGTAAGGCTTTTGAAAGCCTATTTTGGTGGCAAAAATTTTGTAAGTAAAACCATTCACTCATTCCTTGCACATCAAAAAACTCCCCTGGCGGGGAGTTTTCTTTGTGTGCTTGGCGTGCCACGTGATGATCCGTCTGCTGGCGGAGAATTTTACGTGGCAGGAATCTCCTTCGCCTCTCGTCGTGCCGTCGCACGACTCGGGCTAGGCACCGCCTCGGGCTTTTTCCTACTGAAAAAAGACCCTCCGGCGTCCGATTCCTACCGTGAGTGAAATCGTTCACTCACTCCTCGCACACCAAAAAACTCCCCACAAGGGGAGTTTTCTTTGTGCGCTTGGCGTGCCACGTGATGATCCGTCTGCTGGCGGAGAATTTTACGTGGCAGGA
>JBAXOD010000034.1:0-6266 GCA_037133435.1 Candidatus Moraniibacteriota bacterium
AACAGAGGGTCTTGTTTTTGTTTTGGGAAAGCCTTGGGAAGTGCAGGCAGTTCAGATCGGAATCAGGATGAAATACGAAAATAAAAAGAAAGGTCGTATTTCCGTCTGGAGATGCATCCCGGATAAACCGCGATACGATCCTCGACTGGTGTAGGAGGGGTGACCAGCTTTCGGCCTCCAAACGGAAATACGACCTTTCTTTTTTCAAGCGATATTCATTCTATCAACGGGACTCGGGACTGTCAAACGGCCATCCGGACTGATATGCCTATTTCGCGGATTCTTCGGATGCTCCCTCGGCTTTTTCCGTGGGCTTTTCGGCACCCTCTACCTTTGTCACGTCCACCTCGACTTTCTCATCGAGCGCGGCGAGTTCGGCTTCGGTGCGAGGCGGCTCGACGAGCGCCACGACGCTGTCCATATCGTGCAGGATCTCGACTTTCGAGGATACCGGGAGATCGGAAACCTTGATCACGTCGTCGAACGTGGCAAGTTTCGAGAGATCGGCTTCGATCGTATGCGGAAGATCGGCCGGGAGCGCGCTGACATCGATCTCATCGATGGCACGGATAAGGATACCTCCCAACTCGCGGACCGCGGGCGATTCGCCGACGAACGTTATCGGGACGGCCGTCTCGATGACCTCGTCCATACGGACCTGGAAAAAGTCGGCGTGGGTATACCGGTTGGTCGTCGGGTGTTTCTGCGCGTCCTTAATGAGCACGTTTACAGACTTGCCACCGCCGATTGACAGCGCGATAAGCGTATTCTCGCCCGCCTCGCGGTACGCGCGCGCGAACCGGAGATGATCGAGTATGATCGACTGAGGCTCGACGCCGTGTCCGTAGAGGACCGCCGGAACGAGCCCGTCCTTGCGGAGGGTCTGCAGTTTTTTCCCGGTCTCCCGGACGTCGGCGGAAAGAGTGATGGTATCGGACATACGATTCTATTACTGAAAAAAATGAATGAATCCTCTTGATTATCGTTTTCTCTCCCGCGGAAGACATTCGGATACGCCGCCGTGAAAATCCATAAGAAACCGGTGTACGGAAAGCGCATCGTCGGAAGAAACGGCCTCCTTCCCATAGAACCGGGTCGCCTCGCTGCGGTCAAGATCCGTCAACATCCCGAGGCTCACCGCTCCCATCCTGCCGAGCGACACGAACACCAAGGACGACGCCCCGCATGCCGTACATTCGAGATGAAGCGCGGTCTTCCTGCTGTCTTCCGCCAGAAGCAACACTTTCTTCGGGTCGTACTTCTTCTGACAGGACGGGCAGTTTATGAGCGGCTTCAACCTATCTGCCGGATTTTCCATGGCATTCATCATCCGTTCTTCGAAAAGAAAAGAATTATCATGTTTCGGAATCGTAGCACGCGCCCGTGCGCCCGTCAACCCCGGAATCGGCTAGATATCGAGATTCCTGACCGCTTTGGCATGCGTCTGAATGAACTTCCGACGCGGCTCGACATCATTCCCCATCAGGATATCGAAGAGCTCGTCGGCCGCCTCGGCGTCCTCGATCTTCACCTGAAGCATAAGCCGGCTCGCCGGATTCATGGTCGTCTCCCAGAGCTGCTCCGGGTTCATTTCTCCGAGACCCTTGTACCGCTGAATGGAAACCCCGCCGACCTTTTCGCCGCCTTCCGAAGACGCGTCGGCGTTCTCATCTCCAGTCTCTTCCCCGGATGGTTCGACGATCTTTGCGACGACGACCTTCCCCTTCTTCGCGGCACGCTCTTCCGTGTCCTTCCTGATTTCCTCGAGGATGACCGCCTTTTCCTCGTCATTATACGCATACCGGACCGTCTTCCCCTTCTGCAGGCGATAGAGCGGCGGCTGCGCGATATAGATATTTCCGTTCCGGACCAGCTCCTCGTAATACCGATAAAAGAATGTCAGGAGAAGCGTCCGGATATGCGAACCGTCCACGTCGGCGTCCGCCATGATGATGAGCTTGCCGTAGCGCAACCGCGTGATGTCGAAGGTCTCGCCGATGCCGGTCCCGAGCGCGATGATGATCGGCTTGAGCGTATCGGACTTCACGACCTTGTCGAGTGTGGTTTTCTCCACGTTCACGAGCTTACCACGGAGAGGGAGAATGGCCTGGAACTCGCGGTTTCGCCCCTGTTTCGCCGAGCCGCCTGCGGAGTCGCCCTCCACGATGTAGAGTTCGGATCGCATCGTATCCTTGGTCGAGCAGTCGGCGAGCTTGCCCGGCAAGGTCATACCCTCCAAGGCACCCTTGCGGATGACCGCGTCCTTGGCCGCGCGTGCCGCGATACGGGCACGGACCGTCAACAGGCATTTCTCGAGGATCGCGCGGGCGTCCGCCGGCCGTGTCTCGAGATATTCGGACAGTCCTTCCGACAACACCGACGACACGATGCCGCGGACCTCGCTGTTGCCGAGTTTCGCCTTCGTCTGCCCCTCGAACTGCGGCTCCGGAAGTTTCACCGAAATGACCGCGGTCAGTCCTTCGCGAAGATCGTCCGCCGTGAACGCACCGTCTTTCTCTTTGAGGAGTCCGTTCTTCTTGGCGTAATCGTTGAGCACGCGCGTAAGCGCCATCTTGAAACCGGTGACATGCATGCCGCCTTCGGGATTGAAGATGTTGTTCGCGAACGCGAACAGATGCTCCTTGTAGCTGTCGGTATACTGAAGCGAGATCTCGACATACACGCCGTCGATCGTCTTTTCGATATAGACCGGGATCTCGTTTTTCACGTCACGGCGACGGTTCAGGAATTTGACGAACGAGATGATACCGGAATCGAAATAGAAACCGTAGCGCTTCGCGAGATGCGCGCTCCCCGGCGCGTCCGCCTCGCGCAGATCCTCGATCTGGATACGGACCCCTTTCGTAAGATAGGCCTGATACCGGAGATATTCGAGGATCTTTTCCCAGTTGTATGCTATCTCCGGAAAGATCTCGGCATCCGCCTTGAACGTGATGGTGGTGCCGGTATCCGTCGCCTTGCCGACCGGTTTGACCGGGCCTTGCGGGATGCCGCGCTTGAATTCCTGCACCCAGACTTTCCCTTCGCGACGGACCGTGGCGCGAGTCCATTCGGACAAGGCGTTCACGACCGAGACACCCACGCCGTGCAGGCCTCCGGAAATCTTATATCCTTCGCCGCCGAACTTTCCTCCGGCATGCAGTACGGTAAGCACGGTCTCAAGGGTGGATTTCTTCGTCTGCGGATGGATCTCCACCGGGATACCGCGACCATTGTCCTCGACTTCGACGACGTCACCCGGAAGAAGCCGTATCTTCACCTCCGTGCAGTGACCCGCCATCGCCTCGTCGATCGAGTTGTTCACGATTTCCCAGATGAGATGATGCAATCCCTCAAGCGACGTGCCGCCGATATACATGCCCGGTCGCTTGCGCACCGGATCGAGTCCCTCGAGGACCTGGATGGACTTCGCATCGTATTTTCCCTTCGTCGCGGACTCCTTGTTCAGTTTCGCCATAATCGTATCCGTTATTCGATATCATTGTTCCGTCCGTCCGAGCCCGACATGTTCCGTACCGTGAGTTCCGTCAACAATACCACTGCCGCCGTCAAGGCGGCCGTCCACCATACCAGTATCCCGAACCGTGACAGGAGGAGGATCAGGATGAAGAACGCGGCGAGGAGACTGCCCTGTCGAAAAAAGGCCCCGAACGATTCTTCCGCCCCACGATCCCCGAGCGCGGCTTTCGCCGCCCATGCCAGAAGCAACGTGAACGTCCCGGAAAGGAACGAGAATCCCGCTCCCAGGAACAGGACCAGTCCGGACGTTCCGTATGATTCCGGATCGACGAGAAACAGGACCCCGATCCACCCGAGGAAAGAGAGAACGCTAAAAAAACCGACCCCGAGCAGGAGTTTCTGCAGCTTCATAAAAAAACCTACTACTGACTTCATTTATAATAGCGTCTTTCCGGCGGTTTGGCAAACGAATCATACACTATAGTAATACCTCATTCAAGCCATGATTCAGATGGAAATTCCGCGTCAAAATTGTATATTCACGTTAGCGGGTCATCCAGAGGAAAATGCTTATCAAAATCAACTACCCCGTGGCAAGCCGCGAGGTATCCCCCGACTTGTCATATAAAGATACGGTCCCGCCTGGCGGGACCTGTCCGCGGCAAGCCACAGGGTATCAGACCCGGGAGAAGAGAATAAAATTACATCTGATACGCGATAGCGTAGCAAATGTAACTTTTCGAACTCAACTCATATTTTCAACCGGTAATGTATTTCGGGTCATACGCAATAGTGGGTTCTAAGTATATCCCTCTAAATCTCAACGCCTCTATAAGCCAAAAAATCCGTTTGTCGTCTGAAATCCGTACATTTCGGCTGCCCGCCCGTCTCGCCAAGCGATCGTTGCGGGCGGGCAAACCATTCAAAACTCGTCAGGTTCGTCAGTGGGATCCTCATCTCCTTCGGATACCCGTCCTCGATTTTCAGGGTTTTTTACTGAGAGGGTGACCGACCTCTGGTTGGCGCTCCTATCGAACTTTTCGGATGTACAGTTCGACATGAGATTTGAGAGAGATACTCAGCATTCGGTCGATTTTCACATAGAACCCGATCGACTCGCGATCCTAATTCCCCGTCGGGGCGACTTCTTTCCAGTTCTGGTCGCAGGAGCGCGTACCCTGGCAGGTCTCGTCCTCATTGCACGATGTCTTGATATTGAACGATTTGTTCGAACAATAATTGATAGACGTGTCGGCACAGCGCGACAGACAGATCTTGCTGACCGTGATCGGTACGGTGATGGACTGTCCGCCCTGTGAGACCGACACGACTTCGGTCGAGCTCTGTTTTCCGTCGGCGGATGCTCCGTAAACATTGTTAGCATGGATGTTCGGATTCGTACCCGTAAGCGTCACGACGTCGGATGCGGGATCGTCGACGATGGTTGCCGACGTACCGGAACACCCAGTACCGGCATCGTAGTAGGCGGCGAGAGTCGTAGCCGTTCCCAAGTCCATGCTGATGGATGCCGTATCCCCGTTGTACGCGATCGGACCCATTCCTTCCCGACACAATCGGAGCGTGTTCAGAACTGGGGCAGAACAGGCTACGTTCGTCGTGCTTGCTCCGATGCCGTTGCAATTCCAGGCCCACGGACCCGTTCCCGTAACGACGGAAGCCGTGCCGGACGAGCAGAGATTGAGCGAGGGGGCGACGGAGACCGCGACACCGTTATCCGAGCCGCATGCCCCGTTGAGATTCACCGTGACGCTTTGCGTGACCGATCCGCCGGCCCCGTCGCACTTGAGGGTATAGGTCGTGGGGACGTTGACCGGGGTCACGGAGAAGGTCCCGCTCGTCAGCTGGGAACCGCTCCATCCTCCGGATGCGGTACACGTCGAGGCATAGTTCGTCGACCACCACAACGTCGTCGAAGTACCGCTCGTCACCTTGTCGGGCGAAGCGTATATAAAGGTGAAGGTCGGCGGATCATAGGTGGTCGTGGTGGTGATGGTGACGCTTTTGGAGACCGTTCCTCCGGGACCGGAACACGAAAGGACGTAGGTCGTCGACGCGGCAGACGGGGAAACGGACAGCGAGCCGGATGCGGCCTTCGCACCGGACCAGCCGTTCGATGCGGTACAGCCCGTGACGCTCGTCGCGGACCACGAGAGGGTCGCGGGACTCACGATGGAACCGTTCTTCCAGGCGACGACGTTCGTTGTGGTAGTGAAGGAAAGGGTCGGTGTGATGGGAGCGCTGCAGCCCGCACTCGATCCACCGTTTTGACCGGCGCAGGTCCAACTAAAGGGACCGGTGCCCGTGACGGAAGACGCGGTGCCGGACGAGCAGAGATTGGTCGACGGGGCGGACGAGACGGATGTACCGTTGGCCGAGCCGCAATTTCCGTTCACCGGACATCCCTGCGTATTGCAGGTCTGCGATGCGGAACCGGAACAGAATGCTCCGCCGTTTGCGGGTGCGGGATTCGTACAGGTGCGGGTCTGGGTACCGCCGCCGCAACTCGCGGTACAGGCGGACCACCCGGACCATCCACCATTGACCGGACATCCCTGGGTGTTGCAGGTCTGTGAAGCGGCACCAGAACAACTAGCACCGCCACCGGACGGATACGGATTGGAACATGACCTGCTCTGCGTACCACCGCCGCAGGATACGGAACAGACCGACCAACCGGACCAGCCGCCGTTCACCGCGATCGTGACCGTGACGCTATGAGAGGTCGTTCCTCCCGAACCGGTACAGGCAAGGGTATAGGTCTTTGC
>JBAXOD010000035.1:0-5935 GCA_037133435.1 Candidatus Moraniibacteriota bacterium
CGAATGCCGCGTAATGCCACTTTACTACAGGCCCAATATACCAATTTTGAATTTTCCGCTACATCTCCACGAAGCGGTGTGAGCGGACCCGTTCGCCACGACGAGCGGGCGAATCCTAATTTCCAAACTACCAATCAGACTTCAATCTGCCGAATCGACACTCGCGTCCTAAGAGGGTATGTGAGACCTCCTCCTCAGGTTGCGAATGAGAAATGTCTGCACAAACCAAAATCCGATGCCGAGAAACCGGATGTATCCTTTGTACCATGGGAAACGGGGAAAATCAAGCGCAATCCAAACACCACAAATCCGGTCTCCAGGACCAATATGTACGTTCCTGATATTACGTCTTCGGGCTTGTTTCGGTTTCGGGCGATAAAACTCCCGGTAGAGCGTCTTGAACATGCAACAACCCTGAGACAGAGCTTGCCACTTCTCCGCAGAGAGAACCTCAATGCTTTTTCGCGAATTCAAGCATGAATCCTTCAACCTTGATGAGTCTCTTTTCAAGCTTCTGAAAATCTTCCAAATCAACTTTCTGGGAAAGTCGGTGTTTGATTTCCGTAACATCCTCTTGGAGATGGTCGGTCTTGATTTCCAGATTATCGACTTTGACTTCCAGATTATCGACTTTGACCTCCAGATTATCGACTTTGACCTCCAGATTATCGACTTTGACTTCGAGCGTATCCAGTCTGACTTCTATCCTGTCCAAACGGCCATCGATCGTGTCCAAACGAGAAACGATTCCGCCATGTTGCTCCGAGATAATCTGAATACCGTCACTCATGTTTTCCAGAAGCGACATCACATGGTCGGACGAAAAGACCTTTTCCACATTTTCGGTATCCTTGGATTTTTTCATATCCTTCATTATACGGTTCCCTCGATAGGAGTCAAGAATGGCTTGGAAAAAGGTAAATCAATGGCCATCCCAGGTCGGATCTTTTCCATTTATGGGTTCAAAATCATACCGGAGCCATACTCCGTTCAATCAAAAAGGGTGGGCGGCAATCATCGGTATGATGCTTCCCGTTCGATCCAGACACATCACAGACCGCAATACGAGATTGCCGCGGCCGGTTACGTCCTCGCAAAGACCGAAGTTACACTGATCCAATCTCCTTTTAAAATTGTACATTGATCATTTGAAATTGTACCCGTTCCCACCCCTCTCCGCGTTCCAAACTTTATGGACTCTTCAGACTGCCACGTTCCCATTCGTGTACTTTTCATTTCAGACTTTCTTCCCGTACTTTTCCGCAAGCTTCGCCTGTGTCTGTATTCCAAACGATCCGGATGCCGTCAATCCGTTTTGCGATTGGAATTTCCGTACCGCAGCCGTCGTCGCGGGACCATAGGTCCCCGTAATACTCTCCGTCCTGAGCAGTTTGAGCTTGACAAGCGCCTTCTGGATATTTTGTATGCCCGCGGACGTGGACGGATTCAGATCGGCCTCCGTAAATTTCGGGAACACGGCATCAAGATGAATCTGCGACGTGGCCTTCGTCGGATCGGTATCGTGATTGGTTACGGTGATCCTGCGGGTGAAATCGGTCTTCGCGGCGATGAGTTTGTCGAAACAGAACGTGGCGGTCAATTCCCGGCTCGATTTCCTTTTCACGGACGAGGCGGATTTTCCTCCGATTTTCACTTCGACACCGGAAGCGAAATGACGACCCAGGACATTCAATTTGAGCTTGGTGGCACATTTGGAATCGCTCGGTTGCAAATAGGCCTTCCATGAGGCGATTTTTGCCGATTCCGGAGTGTCCGCAACGGTCACGACCGTGTCGGACGATGGCTCGTCGCCAGCGGAATAGGTCGTGGCATGATTGGTCGTGAAGGTACACGAACCGGCGGCCACGATACAAGACGGCCCTTTGGTCCATGCGGATTCCCCCGCGTTCTGATACCAGATATCGAGCGTCTGACCATCAAGTGATGAATCCACAGGAATGGTCACGGAAATATCCTTGGAAAACGAAAGTCTGAGGTTCGGGATTCCGATACTCACCGCGCCGGCGATGGTCACCGTATTCGCACCCCGCACAGCCGCCGTGATATCTTCCGCGGTCATCGAAGTCAGATTCAGGTTCTCCCCATCGGAATTCGTCATTTCGGTCCCGGCCGGAAAGACGATTTTTACGTCGCCCGAAGTGATCGTATACTCCGTATTGAACGTCACTTTGGACGTGTTCGCCGGGTCCGAACCCGCGATACCTATGAAGCCCGCCTCCATATCCTTGCGGAACTTGTCGACCGAAACGCCGTCATTTATCGGCTCGTTCCAACTCGACGTTTGCAACCGATTGAATGTATCACGACCATCATAGGCCGAAATGACAGAGGTCCCATACCCGTCATTCACGCCGACTTCCACCGTCCCCGATAAGGGATCGGTCTCATCGCCATAGTCGAGTTGGAACGTATTGTCACCGTTGAGCGTGATCTCGAAATTGACGGCCGCCCCGAGATCCGGATTCCCATATTCATTCGCCTTCCAACGGAAAATCACTTTCCCGTCGCCATTGTCGGTCACATAGACGTCGCTCGTAACGAGATCCGTAAGCAAAGCGGCTATGATCGGCGAATCGTTGCTGTCTTGGATAGTGAAATTGCTTCTTGTCATGTCCCCGTCTTCGGTGAAGCCGATATACCCGTTCGAACTCACATAGACTTTCTTATAATCATGCCCGTAGAATCGGAATGTGAACGGAAGGTCGTACGACCAGGACTTATCGTCCCCGTTCCATCCCGCCTTCAGGGTACCTCCGCCGTGAAACCCGGTCGAGCCGGCGATATGCTCTGTCGCGCCAGGGAAGGCCACGGCAGTATCGTCAAAGCTTCCCCCATTGAGGGTCTGGAAGGTCGTCGTGCCGTCGTAATGCGCAAAATGCCGATTCACCGTAATGCCGTCGGCAACGACGGTCCACGGTCCATCGGCCGTAAAATCGAGTGTAGACTTCGTATCCGTGACATACCATCTTTTTTTCGCGCCGCCCACTGTCCCACCGAAACGATTGGAAAGCGGGCCGACGAATACCGCATTGCCATCGATCGCCCCGTTGTCGAAATGACTCCGATCATTGAAGGTGCCGGTACCGGTCACATGATCATAGTTCGCGGCACGATCGTTGAACGTGGCATCACCGTCGACGAGACTCTCATTATAACTATCGTCGTTGAACGTAACATTCCCGTTTATCGTGCCGGTATTGGAACTCGCGACATTGAAAACGGGATGATTCCCTATCGTGCCGTTGTTCACGCTGTCTCCCTCGAAAACCCACGAGGTGATGGCTTCGTCATCCAAGCCGACGGAGCCGCCGGTCGCCGTACCATCCCCCCATGCACCGTTATTCGGCACGGTCATGACACCGCCGATGGCATCGTTGAAGGTCGCCTTGCCGGTAACCGTGCCGCTATTGTAACTTCCGCCATTGAACGATGCGGAACCCATAATCGTACCGGCGTTTTGACTCGTACCGTTGAAGACAGGCGTATTGTCTATCGTGCCGTTGTTCACGCTGTCTCCCTCGAAAACCCACGAGGTGATGGCTTCGTCATCCAAGCCGACGGAGCCGCCGGTCGCCGTACCATCCCCCCATGCACCGTTATTCGGCACGGTCATGACACCGCCGATGGCATCGTTGAAGGTCGCCTTGCCGGTAATGTCTCCCCTATTCTGGCTTCCGCTCGTGAATGTGACCGCTCCGGTGATATGCGTGTCCAAGGTGCTGAGATCGCTGAATACGGCGATGCTCGAAACGGTGATGTCGACGTTCGAAATCGTGACTCCCGCGGTCACTGCAAGCACGCCGATCGAGGCGGTCGTACCGGCGGTGATCGAATTTCCCACGACATGGACCTCGTCCCCCGTCGTCGGCAGACCAGAGGCGAGCGCCCCGTCGTACGAGTTCACGCGCCAGTTGGCAAGCGTGTCCCAATTATGATCGCTTGTATCATGGAAATAGAGCGTGGCCGCGCTTGCCTTCGCGCCGAAACCAAGACCGAGAAAAACAGCTACCGTAAACAGCGCCGCGATCGATGGCTTCAAGGATGTATGTTTCATGCTTCAGAGTGAGGACTTATTATTATGAGTATATCATAATACGATTGATACGTTCACGAGTTAACTATAATAGAGATTCAGAGCCTATCCGTCAGGGTCTCCGTCACGAGCCGTACGATCTTCGAGCGGAAAGGCGGGTAACCAGCAGAGCCTCTCTGTAGATAAGGCGACAAGGGGTACGCGCGTGTACGCCGAAGATCGTAGACGCAGGAGGTATGTTCCTAACGGTTCACGATCTAATGAGTCAAAGAGTCGATAAAGTCGGAAAACAGTTAACGAGTTAACGAGTTAACGGGTTCAAAAGACAACGGAGGAAAACGGTCTGTTAAGTCAAATACAGACTGACAACTAACCACTTACAACCAATAACGGGTTCAAAAGTCGAAAGATACTGACAACTTACAACTTGACAATTGACAACTGACAACTGACAACTGACAACAGGAGCCAACCTACGCCAGGGCTACGGCGTGGCAAAGAGAGAACTGACACTTAACACTGACAACTGACAACGGATTCGTGAACAATGATCAATAGCAGCTCCTTAGGATGACGGTTGATCAAAAATATAGAAAGCACGGTTCTTGTGAAACCGTGCCTGATCGTTATAATTATCACTCTTTCGTCAAGGCCTCGTACATGGCGATGAGGTGAACGCGTGCGACGAAGCATTCCCGGGCGGACGACCCCTCTTCCACGTCGGCATGCAGAAATTGATCCGCCGCGAACCGAAACGCGTTTCCCGCCTTTTTCAGACATTCCGAAACCTCGCTCACATCATCACTCCTGCGTCCGTACCTCCGTTCCGCCTCGTAGAGATTCGCACGGACCGATTCGAAGATCTTCTGAGTACGTACGTGATAGAACCGCCGATAGGCCGTATCCTGCAACGCACATCGGATGATATTTTCCGCTTCCTCGGTCCAGTGCGAAATATCGTCTTCAGGATCCGAATTATACCCGAGGAGACATTCCCGGGCGCACTGGACATGGTATGCATCGATGTCTTTCAAACGCGTGAGCGCTTCCAGATGCGCCATGCGGGATTCCAGAAAGAGCTCGTCCCATTGGTACCCGAAGATCTCCTGTTTGAGAAAATCGATCCGCAGGTCGATCAACGAGTCGAGTTCTTTTCGTGCGGTAAGTATCCGTTCCTGGAGGGCCTGCAACTCCGGAAGCGAATCGGACACCAGAGACTTTCGCTCGAATACCGGATCGAAACCCATCGACAGGAATTTCACCCACACTTCCGAGAGTTCTGCCGCGAACGGAAGTTCGTCGAACCCGTACGGTCGGTCCATTCCCGGAAAGGGCAGATCGGGAAAGTCGGCGTATTCCAGGATCGGCTCCGCCTCCATCAGTGAGAAAAGACAGCATTCCCGAAGATTCTCGGCCATAAGCCTGTCCGCCGCGCGACGGGCATCTTTATGAGAGCGCCGTCTGCGATAATCGATTTTGCGGTTGAAATGCGTATTCGAATACTCTTGTGCCGGCAAATCCGCACCAGACGTACGGAATGAATCGGATGACGTATGCATGGGCATTCTCCCGTTTTCATTATTAAATATACTGATTGATATATATCAGATATTCTCCAAGACGTAAATACGGATAGTCTATAAAGTCCCGCCCGCACTGCCACGCCCGCCGTCATGACTGCCATCAGGCTGTCGGGCTGGCAAGAGCATTGCGGGCGGGCCCCGACCGTCTCGCCAAGCGATCGTCGCGGGCGGACAAGCCATTCAAAAATCGTCAGGTTCGTCAGTGGGATCCTCATCTCCTTCGGATACCCGTCCTCGATTTTCGGCACTGGTTCCCGATGAGGTAGTTTCTTAAAGATATCTTACTCGACGTATTCTA
>JBAXOD010000036.1:0-5265 GCA_037133435.1 Candidatus Moraniibacteriota bacterium
CCTAATTCCCCGTCGGGGCGACTTCTTTCCAGTTCTGGTCGCAGGAGCGCGTACCGGTGCAGGTTTCACCACATGATCCTGTGACCGATGCACCCTTACACACACTGGCCGCCTTCACGGCACAGTCCGAGACGCAAGGCGTGAATATGGTCGCGGTTATCCTATCGGTTCCAAGAAGCTTTTTATTTACCATATATTCGGCTTTGGCGACTCCCGACCCATCCGCGATTCCTGTGAGTAGACCAGGGCCGACTCCCGGATCGGTGACGGAAATGGAATTCCCGCTCTCCCGAGAAAAGGTCGTATTAGCCGTAACTTCCGTACCGTTGCAATTTTCGGCGCCAGGACCATAGTACGCATGGAGTTCCCGGGATTCGGTCTTCTCGAGCGAGAAGTCCGCGGCACTCCTGCTCACCCCATCCACGACGCAAAGAGAGAGGACCGACGGCGGGATTCCGGGAACGGAACAGGTAGGAGATTTCGATCCTCCATATTTACCGATACAGGTCCACGTCCACGGGCCGGTGCCGGAGAATGCGTCGACGGTGTTGTTTGCCTCGCAGAGATTTGGGGAATTGGCATTGAGAGAGGCAACCGGAGTGTTACTGTTCGCAGATCCGCAGGCGCCATTCACAGGAGCTGGTACGACCACCGTGTAAGGAATCGACATCGAACCGTTCACGACGTAACTCCAATTTCTGTCAGTTTCATAAAAAACATAGGAATTACAATCCGAACCCTGACCACATCTGGATGAGGATACCGTTCCATCAAATTTGGCGTAATACGATCCGACCGCGTTCGGAGCGGTGAACGATTCCGAGTAGCTCAGGGCCCCATCGGTATTGGTGGCCTTGAAGTTCACCAGTTTCTTCGACACGCCGTTTATCTTCCCGCTTAGCTCGAATCTGGCAGCCGTATTGTAACAGACCTGATAATACGCTTCCGTACCACTGGTGACGTTTATCGTGTCGCCCGGTGCAAAAGTCGAACCCATATTGATGTCAACGACCATGGTCGCCCACATCCCACGAATCTGAAACGTATCCGCCTTGGCACCCTGACTCCCGAGAACGAAGGAGAGTGACAGGGAAAGGAAGAAAACGAACACGCCGAGGATACGCTTCTTCTTGATCGCGTATATGACGAAGAATATGAGCGGAAGGGCCACCAATGCGATCAAAATGATCCTCAGGACATCGGGGGACGCGGAACCGAATACCGCCGCACCCGTCGACGCCTGAGCGGGAGCGTTCTTGCTCGCGACCGTGAAATCGCTCTTGTCCAGGATATTTCCTTTCGAATCCTTGATGGCGGCACTTATCTTCGGATTGGCGCAATCGATCGCTATCGGAAGATCGTAACTCTGAACGTCGGTGGCCGCGCTATCAAGAGCCTTGGTGAACCGATCGACGCAGACCCCTCCGGTGCCGTTTTTCACCGTCAACTCGACCGACACGTTTCCGATGTCGGTGCTTCCGATTCTCGATCCCGGAAAGGAATCCGCCGAACCGCTCCAGGAGAACAGGATCTTCGCCGTATCACCCTTGGAATAATAATCCTTATCCAGCCGCAGGTTCTGTATGCTCGCGCTGGCACCGCTCAAGACATAATGGAATGCCACGGGATTGGAAATATTCTTCTGCTGATCGTCCAGAAATTGCACCGCGACATCATATGCTTGCGGATTCGCCGCCTTCGGAAGTTCGAAGGAAAGGCTTTTCTTTTCCCCGTTCTTGAATGACACCGCGGCCTGTTTTTCCGAACCGACGAGCGTTCCGAGTGTCGAACGAAAATACGTCCTGAACTGGGGTGTGACCGTGATATCGCGGCCCGATCCGTTGACGGCATCGCAGGTGGCGACCAACGTTTCGTCTTTCGTGATGCTGACCCCCTCTCTCAACGTGTATTTCTTGCCGGAATTGTCCCCCTTGAGACCCAGGGAACAGGTACTGGTAAGAATCTCGATCCCCTGCTTCGCGTTGTTCAATGCGACGTCATTCAGGATTCCGGAACCGAGACTCAATCCCTTCTCGTTCCTCAGTAAGATCTTGATCGAAAAATTCCCGCTGAGATACTCCGGTGCCACGTAGGTTATCTCCTTGTACACGGTTTCCCCGCTTCCGACGCTCAACACGTCATCGGCGAACACCTTCTCATCCATGACGTCCGAACTGTTCGCTTTTATCAACTGGATCGCATAAATGACCTGCGGTTGAACGTTTTCGCGGTTGAAGACATCGAACGATACCTTAATGGTATTCCCGTCCTGGGAAATCAGTTTCGCATTCAAAAGATTGACGGTAGCCAGGGTAATCGCCTGGACCTGTTGCACCGCAGGCGCCGTAGTCGTCGTTGTCGCCGCCTGTACGGAAACGGGAGCAAACCAAAACGCTAGCAGAAGTGACAATACCCCAAACATTTTTATGTTCGTTTTCATATTTATTTTATTATCATTGTTATGGACAATGCTTTATTTATTTTTTCATTGGTTATGTTACCATAAATATTCAAAAAATGAAAATCGTGTCAAGGAGTCAACAGTACCTGATTGCCGGGTACTTTCCATGACAAAAACCCGCCCTTCGCGAGAGGCGGGTTTTCATCATTCATGTCCGAACGGTCGAAATGGCTACATCATCCCGCCCATACCACTCATGTCCGGCATGCCAGCGCCTTTCTTCTCTTCCGGCACATCCACGACCGCCGCCTCGGTGGTCAGGATAAGCGCCGCGATCGATACCGCGTTCTCGAGCGCTGTGCGCGTCACTTTGAGAGGATCGATGATGCCGGCCTTCACCATATCCTCGACATAGCGGTTCTCCGCTGCATCGTATCCATAGCTCACTCCCTTCCCCTCGGTCACTTTGTTCAAAACGACTGCCGGATCTTCCTCGCCGGCATTCGCAGCGATCTGCCGCAGCGGCTCGGCAAGCGCGCGAAGCAAGGTCTCGTACCCGGCTCGGAATTCATGTCCCTCCTCTTTCTCTTTGCCTTTGTGCGCGATCGTCACGACGGCCGCGGCTTTCACGAGCGCGGTACCACCACCCGCGACGATCCCCTCCTCGATAGCTGCTTTGGTCGCCGCGACCGCGTCTTCCATCTTGTGCTTCATATAGGTAAGCTCCGTCTCCGTCGGCGCGCCCACGCGGATGACTGCTACGCCTCCGGACAGTTTCGCCACGCGCTTGCCGAGTTTCTCACGATCATAGTCGCTCTCGGTCCGCTCGATAAGGGTCCGGATCTCCGCCACGCGCGCTTCGATATCCTTCTTCTTCCCCTTGCCGCCGACGATGGTCGTGTCATCCTTGGTCGAGATGACCTTCGAGGCCGACCCGAGCATATTGATGGTCGCCGTTTCGAGCTTCATCCCCTTTTCCTCGGAAATGACCTGTCCGCCGGTCAACGTCGCGATATCCTGCAGCATCGCCTTGCGGTTGTCGCCGAATTCCGGTGCCTTGACCGCGAGCACGTTGAGCACGCCGCGGAGCCGATTCACCACCAGAGTCGACAGCGCCTCACCGTCCACGTCCTCGGCGATGATGACGATATCCTTCTTCCCCGACTGCGCGAGACTGTTGAGGAGCGGGACGATATCATTGATGACGGAAATCTTCTTGTCCGTAATGAGGATCGCCGGGTTCTCGATCTCGGCCGACTGCGACTCGATGTTCGTCATCATATAGGGCGAGATGTACCCTTTCTCGAAGTTCATGCCCTCGACGACTTCTTTCGACAGTCCGAGCGTGTTGGACTGTTCCGTCGTCACGACGCCGTCCTTGCCGACCTCTTCGATGACTTCGGCGATCATCTCACCCATCTCGCGCGACTCGGCAGAGATGGTCGCGACCTGCGCGATCTCCTTCTTCGACGAGATCGTCTTGGAATTCTTCTTGAGTATCGCGACCACTTCGTCCTTGGCCGCCTCCATACCGCGACGGATGCCGACCGGATTGATACCGGTCTCCACGAACTTGAGCCCCTCGCGCACGAGTGCCGCCGCGATCACGGTCGCGGTCGTCGTCCCGTCTCCGGCCACGTCGTTCGTCTTCTCGGCCGCCTGCTTGATGAGGCCCGCACCGAGGTTCTCATACTTGTCCTCGAGCTCGATCTCCTTGGCGATCGATACTCCGTCGTTCGTGATGGTCGGCCCGCCGTACGACTTGGCCAAAATGACGTTGCGTCCCTTCGGACCGATCGTCACCTTCACCGCGTTCGCGACCTTGTCCACCCCCGCCTTGATACGCCGCCGCGCATCCTCACTGTATGCGATCTGCTTTGCCATATTCGTATTGTATTGCTTTATTGTTGAATTGTTTCATTGTTTGAAAACGTGGACATGTTCATCCCCGTTTCCCGACAACAATACAGCAATAAAACCATTTAATAATTTATCCAGATTAGCACTCCCTATTATAGACTGCTAACCGAAGGTGTCAAGACCGGACCAGTTAACAAGTGAACGGATTAAAAGGGTAACTGGTTCGAAATATAGAATCTTGGCTTATCTACCTAACCAATATTTCTTCATATCTTCATGGTCGTTTAAATTTCTTGAAATCCTGTCCTCCATGGTCACATCTCCAGATTCAGCTACTTCTCCAGTGTAATTATTCACAAAGGGCTTCTTTCTAAGCTCAGAATAGATTATCTTCTGAGCTTCAGATAATTCATTTCCAATGTACGCATCAAAAGAAGCTATGTTGTTTTTTATCTTTTTAAGGCTATCCATTTCAAGCTCTGCTCCTTTCTCATCATAACCCATCTCCAACAACGATTTTCGAATACTTTCTTCAGATTTCGAAATACGGTCATTAAAAAAATCCGCCTCTATCGCAATTTGAACCCACCACGCTATACCGTCTAATTTTTCATTTTCCTTCGCAGATGTGATCACTTCTTCTGCAATATTTTCTATATTGCCAATATCCGCTCTACTTAATTTCAGCATTGGGAGTCTTCTTTCATCATCCTCATCATCCATATCACGCGAACTTTCCCTAATGGAAACTTTCACACGCTCACATTCATTTATTATCTCATCAATATTTTCCACATAGTTTTTCACCATAGCAACCGCATCTTCGGGATTTTGCACATTTTCAAATATCTCACCTGATTTCGAATGATTGCCCGCTTGCGCTTCAACAAAAAACGATAGTGTCCTGAACATGTGGACTACATCGCTTTCAAAAGAACCGCCTGCTCCTCCGGCTAAATTCGTTGCTGCTCCCGACAAATAGCGGGCATCATTTTCCCAATCGT
>JBAXOD010000037.1:0-5035 GCA_037133435.1 Candidatus Moraniibacteriota bacterium
CCCCTTGAACCGGGGTCTTTTTCGTTGGCGCTTGACAGTGATATACCTAGTTTTCTTTACTCCGACAGCCTGACAGGGTACCATTTCGATATGAAGCATTTCATCTTGACCGATATGGAACTGAAACCGTCCGCCGAGGTACGCAGGCGCGTTGAAGCCGACCGGCAGGAAATCCGGAACATTCTGGATGGGACCGATAGGCGACTGCTTGCCATTGTGGGTCCGTGTTCGGCCTGGCCAGAGGAAGCCGTGCTCAAATATGCCGGGAAACTTCGAAAGTTTTCCGATACGGTTGCTGACTCGTTGAAGATCGTGATGCGGGTCTATACGCAGAAACCGCGGACGGTGGACGGATGGAACGGCCTTCTGGCGCAACCTGATCCGTTTGCTGGTCCGGATATGGATGATGGGCTGCGGCGAGCCTCCATCCTTATGGAACAGATCGTCTCGCTCGGATTACCCGTCGCGGACGAGGCACTGTTTTTGGCTCCGTCACTCGTTTTGTCGCGGTGGCTTTCGTGGACGGCGATCGGTGCCCGGAGCGCCGAGGATCAGGAACACCGCGCGTATGCTTCCGGTATCGGGATCCCGGTCGGCATGAAGCATCCCACGAGCGGATCGATTCCGGTCGGTGTGAACGGCGTGCTCGCGGCACGGTCACCCCAGTTTTCGCCGCTTTTCTCGACGGATTCGTTCACCGCAGGCAATCCGTACGCGCACCTGGTCTTGCGTGGCGGGGAGTCCGGGACCAACTTCGATGCGGAACATATCGTCTCGGCCGGACGCCTCATGAAAGACAAAGGAATCGAACATCCAGCGATTGTCGTGGATGCGAGCCACGACAATGCCCGAGTGGATGGTGTCAAGGATCCATCACGGCAGATCGGCGTCATATTTGAAATGCTTTCCGGCGTGTCCGGTAATCAGGAAGCGCGGGGATATTTTCGCGGTTTTATGCTGGAAAGTTTCCTTTGCTCCGGGAGTCAGGATTTTCGGAAGAGTGACACGGGGAGAATCGATCGGAGGGGATGTTCCGTCACCGATCCGTGCCTGTCGTGGGAAGAGACGGAGAAGCTGCTTTTGGAAGTGGCACGTCGTTTTCGGGAACGATAAAAACGGCATAAACCGATCTGTTTTCAATATGCAGGCAGCACGCTTGTCGGAAGAGACGACATCATTCGAAGTACAAACCTGCAAGGGAGCGAAGGGGAATTCGGTTTCCGTCTCGCCGCATCGGGGTGGGATCGTGACCTCGATCCGTCTTGTCGGTCGCGAGATTCTTTTCATGAATTCCGAAACGTTTTCGGATCCAAAGAAGAATGTCCGCGGTGGAATTCCAACACTGTTCCCGTTCTCGGGACCGGTGACGGACGGTATGCGCGAACGGTTTCCAGGGCTTGATTGCCAGCATGGGTTCGCGAGGAATATCGACAAGTGGAAATTCGAAACGTGCGCGGATGGAGGATTACGTGAGACGCTTGAAAGCGACACGTCGACGAAAGCGATCTATCCGTTCGATTTCCGTTTGTCGATATCGACGGAGCTTGGTGAGGACGGTTCGGTTTCGATCGTGCAGGCGGTTGAAAATATCGGATACGAGACATTGCCGGTATCAATGGGGCTGCATCCGTATTTCTCGGTGCCGAGTGAAAAGCGAAAAGATCTCGTGTTTGATTTTTCCGGTGGCGAAATCATCGCGAATGATTTTGAAAAATGGACGAATGGTGGTACGACGAGTATCGACAATCCCGGTACGCTTCGGGTTTCGATTCCCGGACTCGGGACACTCGTTATGGAAATCTCTTCGGAATATAGATATATCCTGGTTTGGTCCGAAGGGCCGATGGAAGATTATATCTGTATCGAACCGGTCATGCGCCTTGACGGTGGACTGGTGGACGACCCCGCTTCGATACAACCGGGGGAGACTCTTGTGGCGCGGGTCACCTATCGGCTTGAGCCGGAGGAGGCGTGATCGGCGTATCGGGGAGGACATCTTGACGGTATTTCGTTCGGATGCCATACTCCCGTGTCGGAGTAAGGCATGGTTTTGTTAACAATCGTACAAGAGGAGGTCGCTTTGGAAAAAGTTAAGAGGGAAAGGATCGCGACCGGCTTCGCTTCTGTCGCAGGGATACTCGGCCTCGTGGCTATTACGAGCTACAGCCGATTCATACTGGTCGGTTCTGCGAAACCTGTTTTCGCTACCTGGATCGTTTTTTTGGTAACGTCATCGCTCAGTTTCTGGACATACTGGTCGGCAAACAGACCCGGAGAAAGAAGCGTCATCGCCAATATGGGGAACGCACTCGATCTCGCCGGTCCGACGATCGTGTTGACGAGTATGTTCATCCGGGGAAACGTGCCGGTAGCATTCGATCGATTCGAATCATGTTGTCTGGTCGTTTCGATAGCGATACTCGTCGTGTGGAGAATGAAACGGAACAGTTCGAGTATGTCGAACCTGCTTATTCAGGTCGTCATGGTCGTCGCCTATTTCCCGACCTTTCACAGGTTATGGTCCGCGACGATCAATACGGAGCCGCTCGAGATGTGGGCGTTGAGCTGATTCGTGTCGGCGCTGGCGCTCGTTCCCGCCATACTGCGTCGGGACAGGCTCGCGATGGCATACTCGCTCCGTTCATTGACGTGCGTTACGATAATACTCGTGTTCATCGCGCGATTGACACTCCCGTAACCACCGGAATCGTTCCTATCGATCCGGTGCTTTTTTTATGTAATATCCGTCCGATAGGCCTGAATCACCACGTCATTTTCCCGGGTATGACGGTTCGCGATTCGGTCATCTGGTACGGGCGGTTGACAGGAATCGGAACCGGGAGTACGCTGATCTGTCGAAACGAAAACGTGACTGCCAATCGTGGAGCGGGATTGATCCGTAACTCCTGACGTATGGTAAGACGAATAACGGCTCTCGGTGAATTCTTCCGGGTTTCGATTGCGGCGTTGCAGTTCGTCGTCGGTATCAGGTTCATGTCCGAAATGTTCGATTCGGATGTGACCGTGCGCAGGATCGGGGAAGCCATGAACGTGACGCTCGGTCAGATGAGCGTTGTCGCCCGGGCCGCCGGCACCGGGAACCCGAGCATGGACGGTCCGCCGATACTTCTCTTCTGTCTCGGTTTCATCCTCTTCGGATTTTTTCTCTTCGCGATCGCACCGGGTGCGTCGAAGGGTATCGAGAAAAAAATGTCACGGTCCTTACGCGCATCTGCTTTGGCGGATGTTTTCATACCCGATTGATTCGGATACACGTCCTCGATTTTCAGGGTTTTTCACCCAGAGGGTGACCAACCTCTGGTTGGCGCTCCAACGCAATTTTCGGATGTGCAGCACGACATGAGATTTGAGAGAGATACTAAGAATAAGGATGGATGACAATGACGGATTTTTTGCGAGACGCGGAAGCCGGGGCTGGCGGGTGTTTTGCCCCCGGCGGAAAGGCCCAGATCGCATCGAACAATACGCTCGCCTTGTAACGGTAATTTTGCCCGCGGCGCGTGCCCGGATCGTTCACGATGAATTCGTCCGTTTTCGGATCATACCCGGTGAGAACGAGCATATGTGTGACCGGTCCCGGCGCCTTGAAATTCGGATTGCCGAGCGCGGCTCCGTAGGTCGGCGTGAGGATGATGTTCCCGTCCGCAAACTGCGTCTTCAGGTCGTCAAGCGTCGTATTTTCCAGGAGTTTCGCCTGATCGTACTGAAAATATTCGCGAAGTACGGTCAGGATCTCGGATACGTCGATGTCCTCGTGGTGCCCGAACCGTCCCACCTCGAATGCCGCGAGTTTCGTGATATCATCCGCCGCGGTCGTGGGGGAAACCGATTTCGTTCCCCGGATCCATGCGATCGCCATGAGCATGGATGCTTCCTCGCAGCCGTCCTGGAAGATCGGGTTGCCCCACTTCGCGCCCGGCGCTTGGAGTATGAACGGGACGGAATGCTTCGCGACGGTTTGCTTGGTCTGCTCGAGATCTTGTTTCGGGGCGATGTCGGCCGTTTCTGTCGGGGTAGCTGTTTCTTTCGCCTGATCCGTCGATGGCGGGATATCGGTCGGCATCGCGGTCCCTCCGTCTTGGCCTTTCGGGGGAACGGAGTCGTTGAAACCCAGATAGACTCCCGTCCCGATGATGGCGGTCGAGAAGATCAAGGTCGCGATAATGGCCGATTTTTTCATATGGTCATGCGTGTCCGGTCAGTCTTTCCGGAATGAAGTATCACCCGTAAGAATGTGTCTCGAATCGTTTTCGAATTCGGTGAATGCGCTCTCGCGGATTCTCGGAATAAAAGGTATAATGAGTCCATATAACTGATAGGCTGTTTCGGTTTCCTATGCGACGTAAGAGAATATCGATTCGTATCGCCGTACGGGATTTTTTCGCCCGTTTTTCGGCCGTTCTAAAGACAGTATATCACGGGGCCGACGGGTATCGGCTGCGTTTTTTGACGGTGGCCAAAAACGTCGTTACAAGACGCTTCGAATGTTTCCCGGAACTTGGACGGAAACGTCGTCGGTTGATACGGAAGCTATATTCGAGGAACGGAATGGCCGCTTCCATGCTTGATGTTTTTTCGAGAGGTTTCGCGTCCGTCGCGGTCCTGGGAAATGTTTTTCAGAAGGTCGTTCCCGGAAGCGGGGCGTTGGCGAACAGAATCACGACCCTTGTTTCCGACCATGTCGCCCTCTTTTTGAAGGCGCCGGAGGATAATGTGCGGATGATCAAAAAACGCATACCGAAGCGAAAAAAAGGACTTGTTTTCCGGTCTTTTTCAGAGATGCGTGCGTACCGCAAGAAGAGTTCCGCCATGCTCGGTTTCGTGATGATCGCCTTCCTTTTCATCGGCTTCCAGATTTTCGGCATTTCGGGTATCAAGGGTGCGACATTCGGGTGGGTGCAGATCGACTGGTCCGGCGGAGCCGATACCAACGCGAAAGCCAATCATGGTTCCGATCAGAGCAGTTGGAGCAAATTTTTTTCCAAGGATGTTAATGTTGACACTAGTGGCGGAG
>JBAXOD010000038.1:0-4904 GCA_037133435.1 Candidatus Moraniibacteriota bacterium
TAGTTGGAGTCTCCGGCCCAAGCAGTATAACCCGTACCAATGGAAGTAAGGGTTGCGCCCGGTGAAGTCGTACCAACGCCTACATGTCCCGATGTTCCCGTGACGTTCGCGGTACCAGGCATCAAAATTATATTACCGCCATTTGTAACACCAGAAGTGGCTCCGTTCTGGGCATAGACGTTTATGCTCGTGCCATTGCCGGACGTCGCCGTCCCGCCGCGGACATCAAGAATGCCGGCAGGAGACGTCGTCCCGATGCCGAGACGATGGTTGGTTCCGTCCCAAAAAAAGTTGGAGTTGTCTTGCGAGAGTGCGCCGGAGGAACCGGCATAGACGACCGATCCGGTTGTGAGACCGGATACCGAGATTCCCGTGAAAGACGGGCTCGATGTGGTCGTGAGGTTCTGATTGATCGAAACATTGCCACCCGAGATGGTAAGCGTACGGGATGTCGTCCCACCCGCGACCGTGAAGCCGTCGGCGGCAGACGAGAGCGAGAGCCCGTTATAGGTCTTGCCGGAAAGCGCCTCGGCACCAGCCAGCGTGGCCAGCGTACCGGACGTGGGAAGCGTCACGCTCGTCGAAGCGGTCGCGGCAAGCGTCATAGGGAAGGCTCCGGAGGTCGTGAAAGCGTCGGAAAACGAGACAGTCTTGGTATTCGCGATAGTGAGCGTGCCGGTCGTGTCCGTCACCGTGAGTCCGGATACCTTCTTGGCATTGAACGCGTATGGAACAGCCGTGAACCGGATCCGCGGACTCATCTCACCGTTGCCATTGAACTCCACCGTAAGGTAGATATTGTCGGTATCGAAGTCGAGCGACCCTGGCAACGCCGCGTAGGTTCCGAGCGCCACCTGAAACACGCCGTCCGTGACGGTTACCTGAGCGGTGCCGGTATTCCACGTCTCGGTCCACGCCGCCGTCCCGCCGGACGACGCCGTGTACGCGCGGAAGATCATATTGTAATTGCCGTTCGTGACGTTCGTGCCGTCGGTATTCACGACCTTGCCCTGAAAGTTGATCTGGGCATTGATACCGGTCGCGGCGTATGCCAGGTGTGAAAACGAAATGAGACCGAGAATCGAAAGGATTCCGGTACAAAGGCTGATTCGTAAGTATTTTTTGTATTTACCCTCCACCATATCTGCCAAAAAAGAAAACGGACGTCCGGAATATGATTCCGAACCACCCGTTCATATATCCCGAAGGGATATCTCATAACAAAGTATACATGAAAAAAATGCTTTGGTCAAGCCAAAATACAGGTTGACGTCACAAAAATGAGCGATGTCACGTCTTTACGTCACAAAGAAAAGTCCGTCATTATTTGTTAAACTATGTTTCAGCTAAATCTTCCCTTATACAAGCTTTTTTTAAAGAATTTCCACGAACTCCGGAATGTTCCGGTGACAAGAATCCGAAACATCCCGTATCACGTCAAGCGTGCGATCCGTAACCTTCAAGAATCCGATAACCATTCGACAAAATATTCCTTTCAAATACTGGAAGAATTTGATAACGAATTATTCCTTGAATAAGCCAGGAAAAAGAATGAAACTTTCCGAAAACTTATCGTTTCCACTCGATTCCTTTCACCATAGCGTCCGCTTCCTCGTCGAGTTTCGCGTTCTCGGCACCTGGGGCGGAGACGGTCAAAATCGCCAGAAGTTTTCCGTTTAGGACAAAATATGATTTCTCAAAAGAACCCTGATCGGTCACCGTAAACGAAATACCTCTGTTTCCGCCAAGATCGAACGATCGCTTTGCATATCGATTCCCGTTTTGCACCCTCATCATATAATCCGGATCATCATCGAGACTGCCGGACGGCACGTTCCTGACTGTCAATCCGATTTTTTTTGAAAATGCCGATATTTCGCTCAGATAGGCCGTTTCCAGGATTATTGCGTCTTTCGTATCATCCAATCTGTGTGTCTTGACTTCGTACCTTGAATCATACGGGAACACGAGATACGTTCCGGGAAAAAGCACCTGTTTCGACAAGGCCGGTGTCTCCGAAGACGCATCGGGAGATATCTGTTTGACGGTTCCCTGTGACGGCTGACTCGCATACCAAAAGACGACCGTGCCGCATACGATACACAAGAACAGAAAAATCGCGAAAACGACCCTCCTGATATGACTGTGTTGTTTTGGCAACGTATCCTCCGATGATCTCATAGCGATTTATCCCCTTCCTTCGTTTATGCCGTTCTTTTTCGACGAAATCGTATGAAAATAGCGAGGGCGATGGTGATCGCCGTTACGCTGATTATGAACATCGGCGGGATGAAGAAAAAATCAACATGCTGCTGGCTGAAATCCTCTTTTCCATCGAACCGATACGAGGCATAAAGTGTATACCGTCCGGGAACGAATGCGGTCACGGATCGCATGAGACTTGTCTTCAACGAGCGGAACGACTCGGGTAAGACGATGGACGACGGCTCATTGATTATACCCCTTTCGACGGTCTTTCCGAGCGGATCGATGACCGCGACCGTTCCTCGGGGGGTCACATGCACGTTGCCGGTATTCCGGAAACGCAGTTTTACCGAATCGGGAAGGGAAAAAGCGGCGTGCGTAAAATCGGTCGAATCGAGATCCAATCCGTAGATCTCGCCTCCGACTTTGCGCACGAACAGGAGTGAAGCCATGGACGGATTGAACGAGACGTTTTGTTCCGAATCGATAGCGCCGGATGTATCCTCGTTTTTCAGGTAAATGGCGCCATAATGCCCTCCGGGGGAAAGGGATTCTCGGTTTTCTACGTATCCGTTGACGCTTTCCGTCTGTCCTGCCTGCACGACCAGCGTATCATTTTGGAGACTCACCCAGGAAGCAAGGGAATATTTCAAGGTTTCATTCGATCCTGAAAAGGCGATCCCGCCCGACTCGTCGAGCGCGCCGAAATCGAGTACCGAGACTCGGAATACGGCGACCTGCGCGGTATGATTCGTAACGTTCAGGGAAAACGGGGTTTTTTCCTGATCCTTCGCGATGGAAATCTCCTTATAAAACGGATCGATGGAAAATCCGGGAGTTGCATCCTGCGCTTCTGCCACATAGACACCCAAAAAAAGACTTGCGAATGACAGGACACGAATAATTCCCAGATGTAACGGAACTCGCTTCATAACTCGGTCTTTCTTATGATGTGTTCGACGGTAACGACAAGTCATTGATTTTAGTATATCAGAAAACGAAGGAATCAATGATACGATAAGGGAGCTCAGCTCCCATAAATGGGAGTGGAGCTCCCGACTGACAAACAAAATCGGATTCAAAATGGCCAGGTCTCCAATTGAAACCTGGCCTTGAGTGTCTTTTCACCTACTTCCGCTTCTTTCCATCTCCGTTTTTCGTGGACAGGCCGCGGATAGATCGCCAGGCGTTCTGAATAGTCGATTTCAAACCGAGCAGAACGAGCAAGAGAATGACAAATCCACCTCCGAGCAGTCTCCACGGGATAATCCAGAACGTCGCTTCGGCCTCAAGCGGCACGTCGCGGCTGCCGTCATCGTACACCGCGACCAATTTGGCGGTATATTTTCCCCATCGAAGTTTCGAGGCGTCGGCCCAGTTCCAAGTCAGCTCTTCGATTGGCTTCCCCTTCGCGTCCTGCGCCTTCACTCCGTTCTCTTCCTTAAAAACATGTTTCGGGAATCCGTCGCTCCATGATGCCTGGAAATCGCGCGGCGAGTCCGGCAGTATCGATCCCTGCGTCTCGTTCACATTCAGTGTGGCCACATCACTGCCATTGCCGTCACTGATGAAGATATTTCCGTGCGGAATCACGTGAACGTCGCCCGTATTCTTCAGCCGAACGTCAAAATTGGCCGGAAGAAACTCGAACATATTCTTATCCACCACAAAACGTTCGATTTCAACGCGTTTAACGGCATTCGGTACGTCCGCGGTCAGAAGGACAAGCGTCGCCGTTCCGCCATTGAGCACTGCCTGTCGATCTCCGGCACCAGCTTGCTGATCCGCCCGGAAAAAAACAATTGCGTAGTAATAATCGAATGCGGCAGTGGACGGAACATTGAACGTCGCGGTCACGGTCTTCCATTCGTTCGGAGGAAGCGTAAATGTAGGATCGGAAAAACTCACCCAATTGAAATAGTCGTCAGTCGGGTCCCGCTTCGAAAGCAAAGCAGCTCCAGTGACCGGATCGGCCTTGAACTTCATCAGGGTCATTTTGAGATTCTCGGTTACGGTGCCATCATTCTTGATCTTGATCGGAGCCGAAACGGACGTTCCGGGAGCGACGGTCAGATTGATCGGCAAAGGCGAGGTCGTCAGACGAAGCTCGCCCGTAGACTGGGCACGCACGACGGCCGGTGATATGAAAAAAAACGAAAACAAAAGAAAACCGCTTACCGTCCTGCTCCTGAAAAAAAATCTGGTCATAGGGATGATATCCGTTATGCTCCAATTATACACCATTTTCTCTATTTAACTACTCCGCAACGGAGCTATAGGGTATTTACCTGCAAACCCATGATTCCTCCGGGAACCTCTAAGTATCAAATGCTGTTTTAGTCTCTCTCTCAAATCTCATGTCGTGCTGTACATCCGAAAATTGCGTTGGAGCGCCAACCAGAGGTCGGTCACCCTCTCAGTAAAAAACCATGAAAATCGAGGGCGGGTATCCGAAGGAGATGAGGATCCCACTGACGAACCTGACGAGTTTTGAATGGTTTGCCCGCCCGAATCGCTACGCAATCGTTGCGGACGGGCCTGCCCGCATTGCTAGGCAAAGTGTTGCAGGCGGGCAGCCGAAATGTTCGGATTTCAGCCGGCAAGCGGATTTTTTGGCTTATGTACGTGGTGAGATTTGAGAGAGATACTTAGAACTGCCCCGCGGCGACCACGGTCAGTGTGTCGGTATAATCGTTGGC
>JBAXOD010000039.1:0-2379 GCA_037133435.1 Candidatus Moraniibacteriota bacterium
GGCCGATATCGCGCTTCAGGAACTGTCCGTGACGGCGACCGAGAACGCGATGATGCTGGCTGCCGGTATGCCGGGCAAGACGGTCATCCGGGTCGCCGCGGCCGAACCGCATGTCGAGGACCTCGGGCGGTTTCTCACGAAGATGGGAGCGCAGGTGTCGGGACTCGGGACGCACGTGATCGAGATCGAGGGAACGGATCGTCTCGGCGGAGCGGATCATACGGTTATACCGGACGCGAACGAGGCGGCGACATTCTTGATACTCGGGGTGGCTTCCGGGAGTCCGATCACGGTTCATGGCGCGCGGGAACACCATCTCGATCTGGTGCTCGAGAAATTGCGGGAGTTCGGTGCCGATTTCCGGATTTCGGGTGAGGACATAACGGTCGTCCCGGCGGACACGCTTCGGGCGGTCGCCAAAGTGGAGACACGGACGTATCCCGGCATTCCGACCGACATTCAGGCGCCCTTGGGCGTGCTCGCGACCCAGGCAAAAGGGGAGACGCTCATTTTCGATACGCTCTTCGAAGGACGGTTCAACTACGTTTCCGAACTGCAGAAGATGCGTGCGAACGCGACCGTGCTTAATCCGCACCAGGTGCTGTTCCGCGGTCCGTCGAAACTTCGTGGAACCGCCATACGTAGCTTCGACCTTCGGAGCGGGGTGGCGCTTATCATCGCGGCGCTCGTCGCGGAGGGGACGACGGTGATCGAGGAAGCGTATCAGGTGGACCGCGGATACGAACGGATCGAGGAGCGGCTTTCCGCGCTCGGTGCGGACATCCGGAGAGAGAGCGAGTGAGACACGAGGCACGGAACACAAAAAATAAACAAGACACAAAACACGAAACGCGAAACACGGGAGAATGATCGGCGTTTCATGTTTCGTTTGGAGGCCCGTGTTTTGAATCCAGTGCTGTTCTCAAATATGAATCCATTCGTCCGAAAAATCGGTATCGATCTCGGGACGGCGAATACGCTCGTCTTCGTGCCCGGTCAGGGAGTCGTCATCAACGAACCTTCCGTGGTCGCCGTGTCCGTGTTCGAGAACAAGGTGCTCGCGGTCGGCAATGCGGCCAAGGAAATGATCGGTCGGACACCTGATTCCATCGTCGCGTCCCGACCGCTCCGTGACGGCGCGATCGCCGATTATCGGGTGACCGAGGCGATGCTCCGGTATTTCATACAGAAAGCGGGCGGGAAATTCCGTCTGTTCCGGCCCGAGGTGGTGCTTTCGATCCCGGCGGGGGTGACGTCCACCGAACGGCGTGCGGTGATCGACGCGGCCGGGAAGGCCGGGGCGAAGTCGGCATATGTCGTCCGTGAACCGATTTTGGCCGCGATCGGCGCGGGCATCCCGATCCACACGGCGCAGGGGAACATGATCATCAACATCGGCGGGGGAACTTCGGAAATCGCGGTCATCTCGCTCGGCGGGGTCGTCTCGTCGGCATCGGCGCGGGTCGGGGGAAACCGGATCGACCTCGCCATTTCGGATTTCATCAAACGGAAATTCAGTCTGGCGATCGGGGAGCGGATGGCGGAAGAGCTCAAGATCGGCATCGGGTCGGCCATCGCACAGGTGAAGGAGGACCATATGGAGATCCGCGGGCGCGATCTGATGGGCGGGCTGCCGAAGACGGTGACCATCTCGTCGAACGAGGTGACCGAGGCGATCCAAGACGAACTCCGTGAGATCATCAACGTGGTCAAACAGGTCTTGCAGGAGACGCCGCCGGAACTCTCCGCGGACATCATGGACAAGGGGATGGTGCTCTCGGGCGGCACCTCGCAGCTCCGGTATCTCGACCAGCTTATCAGCAAGACGATCGGCGTGCCGTGTTATGTCGCGGACGATCCGGCGTTCTGTGTCGTGCGCGGGACCGGTATCGTGCTCGAGAACCTCGAAGCGTACAAGCGGAGTATCATGATGGGGAAATAGGGAAATGTAAAATGAGAAGATAAAAGTGAAAAATTAACGGACACTGTTTTGCAGGTCATAGATTTTTCATTTTAGGCACTGGTTCCCGATGAGGTAGTTTCTTAAAGATATCTTACTCGACGTATTCTAAAAAATGATATGCCGACTTCGACCGATCAAGCACGAATCCCTCCCCCTGCCCGCAGTTGCTACAGCGTTGCAGGCGGACTCGAAGACTCGGTACTCCCTTTCCGAAAGGGAGATATCGATTACAATACAAGCGAAAAAAGATAGGTCTCCCCCTTTCGGGAAGGGGGATTACCCTCTCCGAAAAAGAGAGGGTAAGGGGATTTGTGACTGCGAATTGAGCATTTTTACTTTATAAAATAGAAACGTCGATTCTGACTTTATCCTAGCCTAAAAGAAGCGCTTCCACCAACCTCATCGGGTACCAGTGC
>JBAXOD010000040.1:0-2317 GCA_037133435.1 Candidatus Moraniibacteriota bacterium
GGTCCAGCCGTTCGTGGCGGTACATGACGTGGCATTGGTCGTGGACCAATAGAGGGTCGCGGGACTCACGATGGAACCGTTCTTCCAGGCGACGACGTTCGTTGTGGTAGTGAAGGAAAGGGTCGGTGTGATGGGAGCGCTGCAGCCCGCACTCGATCCACCGTTTTGACCGGAACAGGACCATGTAAACGACGTACTGGCATCGATGACCGGTGAAGCCGCTCCGGCATCGCATAAACCGGTCGACGGTGCCGCGGAACGGGCAACGGCATTCGCGGCTCCGCATGTACCCTTGGCCGGATTCGGGTTCACTGTTACATTCAAAGAAGATATTCCGGACCAGGGAAAGTTTTTTCGCTGCCATACCGTCCCGGTCAAATCGATCGTTACGACCGTCGGAACGGAAACAGTCGGGGCTATCAGTTTCCCGCCGCCGGCAACATAATTATTTGCCGCGTCCAGCACAGTGGTCGTGCCTGGGTAATCATGGAATGAAGCCGTCATCTTCATCGAATGATTATTTCCACAATGATTGATCTGTCCCGAACCGGATACCGTTATCGCTTCCCCGGAAGTATAAACGAGTTTATTCGTATTCGCCGTGAAAGTGACATATGACTTCGCCCAATCGATATTCACGCACATATCCCAATTCGCAACGATTCCATCGGCGGGAATCTTCACACACGGTCCGACACCGCCGATGGTAAAATCATATTGATTATCGTTGACGACCATCTGATCCGCATTCCAAGATACCGCCTTCGCCCCGTGCAGGGACAGCATCGAACCAAGGAAGACGATCGGGATGAGGATCATCTTCATACCGCGTCTTCGGGATGGTCGACGTTTGGCCGAAACGATCTTTCCCGCGATGAGACCGAGGCTCGCGATGAACAAGATGGCGATGACCGAAAGAATCAATCCCTTCTGCTCGGAAACTATATTGCTCAAGCCGGAATCGATTGGATTCGCGAGGGTTTCAGACGTGGCTTCGCGCTTCGGAACCGTACGACTATCAAGTGTGTTTCCGTTCGCATCGACAATCGTAAGCGTCGCGCTCGGGCGGTCACAGGCGATAATCGCCCTGGAAGTAAGTGTTACCGAATTCTCCCGTGAAAGTTCATTCGAAATCGACTTTATACAGGGCTGGCCTGCGGCGTCGACGACGGAAAGCGTGGCGGCTACACCTTTGATCTCGGTCCCCTGCCCATTGCCTCCTGCACGGGAATCCAGGAAGCCGTCCGCGGACGGAGTCCACAGAAGCGAAGCGGTCAAAGTATCGCCTTGCGCGTAGGTCGTCTTGTCGAGCGTGAAATTTTGAATCGTGGCACTCGCCCCGCGGAGGACATAATGCGTGAACACGGTTTCCGAGACCGGAGCAGCATCTTCCTGTCGCACGAGCGAAACCGTCACATCATATGCCTGCGGATCGGCAGCCTTTATGATGGGGACGATGATGTTCTTTTTCTCACCCGGAGCAAAGGAAATCGTGGTCGGCGCCGGCGCTTCGACCTTTATCGAGGGGCCATATATGGAACGGCGGAATGTGGAAACCGACGGCACGACTGCAAGCGGCTTGCCCGAAGCGTTCACGGCGGAACAGGTCAGCGAGAGATCCTCATCCTTCGCGAGATCGACACCTTGCAACAGTTCGTATGTCTTGCCGGCGACAGTCAGATGACAGGAATCGGAAGCGATCTCGATCGTATCTCCGGTGCGGTCAAGCACGACTTTCCCGGCATCGCTGAAACCGAGATTGAGCCCGGCGCTTGTCTTGCTGACGATCCATACATCATACGTACCGGAGAGAAAGGAAGGTTTCGGATACGTCAGTTCCTTATGCGATGATTGTTTCGATGACAGGGAAACCGTTTCAGGGGCGACATACGAATCTACGGCAGTTTGTCCCCGATCCGTCGTCCGCACGATTTCGATTCCGTATCGGATATCGGATTGAGCCATATCTCCGGTGTTTTCCACATCGAAACCGACCCTGATGCCTTTCGGGTTCTCGGAAAGGATGGCGACGTTCGTAATATTGACAGAAGAAAGAGAAGAAGAGGTCGCAGATGGTACGTCGCCGGAGCTCGCCGCCGCAAACGCGGTTCCCGGGAACAAGAGCCAGGAAAAAACAATGACGCGCCACATAAGATTTTGTGTTACCGGTTTACTATTTTTTTTCACACCCTGATTGTATCACGGAATAGAGGAAATGCGAAAATGGAACCCGCTTTCACTTCCTCGTCAAGTAATCGGAATCCTGAAGTGCCTGCACTTCTCATACCCCTTCTCCTAACCAGTATTTTCCTTCTGT
>JBAXOD010000041.1:0-1864 GCA_037133435.1 Candidatus Moraniibacteriota bacterium
AGTCTTCGAGTCCGCCTGCAACGCTGTAGCAACTGCGGGCAGGGGGAGGGATTTGAATTACCGAAACCCTGTTTCAACCGGCAGATCGGACTCTGTCCCGGGGTGTGTACGGGGGAGATTTCCGCTCGAGAATACGGCAAGACGATACGGAATATCGAACTGTTTTTCCAAGGGAAGAAGACGGATCTGGTCCGAAAGCTGACGCGGGAGATGAAGACAGCTGCGGACAGGCTCGAGTTCGAGCGCGCCGATGAGATCAAAAAGACCATTTTCGCACTTGGTCATATCCATGACGTGTCGCTTCTGTCGGGAGAGATGTCGGAAGGGGACGACGGGAACGGTATCCGCATCGAGGCGTATGACGTGGCGCATCTCGGCGGGGCATCGTCCGTCGGGGTGATGACCGTGTTCCGGGGGAATGTCGCGGACAAGGATTCATACCGCAAATTCCTGCTCCGGGGAAAACATACGGGCAACGATTTGACCGCGCTCGAAGAGATCCTTAGACGGCGGATGAAGCATGCCGAGTGGCCGATGCCCGACGTCGTCGCGGTGGACGGGAGCCTCCTGCAGCACGGCGTGGCGGAGCGCGTCTTCGGCGAGGCAGGCGACGCGTTTGCGGGCGTGCGGATCGTCGGCGTGGTCAAGAACGCGAAACATCAACCGGAGCGGCTGGTCGGTGACGGTACGGCGATCGCGGACTACCGTCGGGCAATCCTCCTGGCCAATGCCGAAGCTCATCGCTTCGCCATCACCTATCATCGCAAACGGAGAGGGAAAGAGTTTCTCAGTCCATAAAGCAGACTAACAACTGACCACTGACAACTTA
This sequence comes from Candidatus Moraniibacteriota bacterium, assembly GCA_037133435.1. Lineage (GTDB taxonomy): Bacteria > Patescibacteriota > Minisyncoccia > Moranbacterales > UBA1568 > JAAXTX01. The sequence continues at coordinate 830 of JBAXOD010000041.1, forward strand.
TAACCGTAACGGAATATCGAACATATAGAGAATTATGCCACGTGTCCGACGTGCCAATTTGCTTCTTTGACGGAGTTCGGAATGGTATCGGTAAGAAACGGAAAATCTGGAAAATCTTACCATATTATATAATATGATAATATCGGACGGTGCGGGAATAATGGACATCGCGATGTGACAAGAGAGAATGAAACTCCTCGCGGCAAGCCGCGAGGTATCCCCCGACTTGTCATTCCGGACTTGCCACAGTCGTTCGCGAACGATGTGGCTTGATCCGGAATCCAGTCCCGCCTGGCGGGACCTGTCCACGGCAAGCCACAGGGTATGAGACCCGGAGAAGAAAAAAACAAGCCCAATTGCATGAGCTTGTTCGCGTACCGGTTTGACCGGTTATGCATATCGTTTGATGATATCCTCGATTTCCGGTCTCGCGGCAGCGTATACTATCTCGTTTGGAACGAAGAGGATGATTTGATACGGCCGAATCGTGATCTTCTTGATCCCATCGATTCTCTGAAATCTTCGTACTAAGGGATTCAGGATTCCCGGTTCGGTGTCGGCATCATAGATCTCCGCGCTTTCGTATGTGAGCCGTTTTGAGATATCGATGCATACCCGGTCACCTTCATCGTTCAAATGGTGCCATACCGACTCGTATTCGAAGTGTGTTAAGAGTGGTTCACTTTTTTCATTACACGCGAGTTGATCGAACAGCCTTCCGAGGTATCGTCCCATCGATGAAAAACTTTCAGACAAAGTCTCTTTCGGTTTTGCAATAATACGTCGGATTGCCGGCAGAAGCTGGTGCCAACCGAAAAGCTCGGCCTTCGATATCTGAAGATAGTGATGTGCCTGATGGCAGCTTTCCGGAATACCTGTGACGCGAGTGACGCCGTTGATACGAAGGAGTCTTCGAATGATGAATGGTTGCGGTTCCTATACTAAAAGAGTATCACTTATCGTGATACTCTTTTTCTGTAAGTGGCCATCGTCTTTGGCGGCTAGACTCCAGGTCTCGCAAAAAACCTATGGTCT